>JAFSVF010000022.1 GCA_017450205.1 Bacilli bacterium
TATTTATTCATTATTCTTTGTACTTTTTTATGATTAAATATTACACCATATTTGATCATAAACCTTCACAAACCCTACGATAACCATATGTGCCTTTTGATTCATCAAATATTTCTTTTATCAATAAATAATCATAATAATCTTTATCCTCATTGTTACGATATTTATAATATGTTCTTTGGCTTATATCTAATGCGGCACACATGTTTGAAAGTTTGTATTTATTAATATATAAATTAATAAATGTTACTTTTTCTCTCGTTGTGCCTTTATAAAGGCTTGGTATTTTTTTAATATTTCATATCTCTCTTTATAGTCAATATCTTTTTCCTTTAATCTACCTCTTTTGTGATGAATATCATTATCTAAATTGCCTTGTTTTTTATCTTTTCTAATCCAAACACATAAAGTTCCTTCTTGTATATTAAAGTGTTCTGCAGTACACTTTCTTCCACCGAATAATCCTTTTTTGTATGCATCCAATACTTCATACTTAATTTTATCGTCATAATGTATTCCCATAATAAAATAACACCTCACTTTCTTGAGGTGTTATTCTATAGCAAATAGATGTTTTTTTAAAGTACCCAATTTGGGGTTCACTTCAAAAATCTAGATTTTTATTATATATTTTTTTAAAATAAACTTATCCAAGTACACTCGCATCAATAATAGCTAATAAAAAACTACTACTACAATATGCTAAGGATAATGCTAAAATTATTTGTAAAAATACAGCTTGCCATTTGTAATTAGTTTTAATAATACCATTAAAATTAATTCCAGAAACAGCATAAATACTTAAAGCAAGCATAAGAGTATATAGTGCTAATTTCATCTTTCTAGCATTCCTATCTTTTCTACTCTTCTAACATGTCTTTCTTCATTAGAAAACTCTGTTGACAAGAATTTTGAAATCATGATTTTTAAATTCTCAATTGATTCTTTATAACTTAAAGCAATAATATTAGCATTATTATGTTGTCTTGCTAAAAATGCTTCTTCTTCACTAGATACTTTAGCACATCTAATACCCTTAATTTTATTAGCTGCAATAGACATACCTATTCCTGTACCACACATTAATACTCCAAGATCTGCACTTTTTTCATTAATTGCATTTGCTACTCTTACTGCAAAATCAGGATAATCATCAGTTGGATTATTATCTTTACTTAAATCTAATACTTCATATCCTAAATCATTTAAAAAATATATTAACTCTATTTTTTGTTCTACTCCATTATGATCAGTTGCTATAGCTACCTTCATTTCTTTTCACCCATCGCTTTCTTAAATACAGGAAGTAATCCTATATTACCTTTTCTATGTACTGGTAATTGATATAAATCGTGACCAGGAAAATCATTACCTTCAATTAAACAAGGTTTCTTTTCTCCTAAACAAACATCCCAAGCAACATATCCTACTTTAGGAACTACTTTAGATGCTTCAATGCAAAGTTTTTTAACATCATCCCACATTGGAATTTGAGTTCCCACTATTTTTTTATTTGTATAAGGATGAATTTCATAAATTTTAGTTGCTTTATCAATAGCAGGAAATTCAATCATACCATTATCTATATTAACAGCAGTAACCATTCCACCATGATTAAAGTTATCAACAACATTTCCATCATTACCAATTCTTAAATAAGCAGTTACAACCTTTTTATTTAAGGTAACTACTCTCAAAGTATTAACTGATAAAGGATATATTTCATTTAATACATGATTTTGATCAGCTACTTCTTCAATTAATGTTTGTTTATTTCTAATAAGTTTATGATATAAACTCTTTATATCCATATTCTTAGTATCAAGTTTTTCTACACCTTTACCACATGAAGCATCAAGCGGTTTAACAATAATAATTGGATGTTTCTTACAAAACTTAATAAAGAAATCTAAGTTTTCTTCTTCTCCATCAAGTTTTAACCAATCTCTATTTAAATATTTATCAAATATTTTATTAAATATAGCTTTATCCTCAAATTTATATATTTCAGTTTTATCATTATATTTTTTACAAATTGAATTATTAATACCTCTAGTAATTATCGTTTTCTTTTCAGAATTTTTCATATTATACATTTGAAATTGATAATAATCTACATAACCAGCTCCAAATCTTAATCCACAATAAACCATGTCACAAAATATTACAAACTTTGGTTTATTACATTTCTTTTTTACTAAATCAATAGTTTTAAACATATTGCCATAATTCATTGAAGTAATTCTTTTAATCATATAAGAAACTTTACCCATATAAATCACCAATTAAATTATATCATTTTTTTATTTACAATAATAATTTATTGTTAACTATGACATATAGTTAACATTTAAAGAATTTAAAATTATTATAATAATGTTATAATTATACTAGGTGAATATATATGAATGTAGAATTAAATACACCATCTTTTATAGAAGAATGGAAGAAAACTTTAAAAGCATCAAAAGAAGATATTATTAATGCAATTATTAATCAAACTGAGATAAAAATTGTATTAGAACATAGTACCATCAAAGATGAAATTAATTATAGAAAAAATAATTCATATATACCTCCATTAATCCAAATTGAAGGAAATACAATAAAAACAAAATATATATCACCAGAACTAATAAGAATAGTATTAGAAAATTTAAGTGAATCAATTGAAACTTTAAATGTACCTGGTGAATTCTTAAACTTTAGTGACTTATTAAAGTTATATCCTAAACTTACAACAATTAATGTTACAAATAACTATGAAATTAGTGAAAAAAATATAATAGATATTAAAAATAATACAAAAATAGAAAATATAGAGGCAATAAATTTTGAAGGATTAACTACTGATTATAATTTAAATGCTTTATATTATAATGGCGATTTTGAGGAAATAAAACTTTTAGATTCTAGTTTAACTATTAGAAATCCTAATAAAAAATTAACTGCAAAAGTAAATTATTTCAATGTTCCAGATCTTTATGAAAACATAAATGATGTTGTTAACTATATAAAAGAACATAATATAGACCCTAATTCATATAATTATTTTAATATCATTTCAAAAACATTAAATACAAACTATATATGCTATTCAAAAGAAGATAATGAATTAGAGTATGATGGAGATCTAACGAAGATAAATGAAATTATCAGTATAATAGAACAACTAGGAATCCATCCCAAAAATATATATTTAAGATTGGATAATAAAGATTATGACTATAAACAATTTAAAGGAATAAAATATCCAATTATTATAGATTACGGTGATGAATATTCTAATGCCACATTAGAAGAATTTATAGCAATGAGGGAAACTATTAATTATTATAAAGAACTAATTACAAGTTCAAATCTTTCTCCACTAGAACAAATAACATATGCTTATGATATTATTAAATCTTTTGATTATAACGAAGGAATATATACAAGTGATTCAAGATCAATGCATAAAATAATAAACACAGGAAACATCGTTTGTGTAGGTTATTCACAATTCTTAAAACAAGTATTACAAGAATTAGGATACAAAATTGAAACTTTTGATCTTAATTCTCCAGATATATATGGTAAATATCCTGATAATTATAATAACCATGAAAGAAATATCATTAGAATAGATGATGATAAATATAATATACATATGGTTGCAGCTATGGATTCAACGTGGGACTCAGGAACAAATGAAATTAATACATATAAATTTAATGACAAAAACACTACTACGTTTGCTAATGTTAATAATCTAATTTCATATATACATTTTCTAATTCCAAAGAATGAATATATGTATCTATTTAAAGATAAATATTTACCACCATTTTTTACAATAAACCCATTAGATTTAAAAGAAAATTTCGATGAAATCCCAAATATAAGAATACCAGAAACAGAAAAAGAAGAAGGATTAAAAACACTTCAAAAGTTATTTGATAAAGGTGAAGGTAAAATTATAGATTACTATTTAAATTCAAAAAGACCATCTTTTGAGATATTTAAAGAAGTAATTAATAATGTAAAAATGGCTGAAGGATATAATCTAAAAGAATCTCAAGATATTTCTAATAATATAGTATTAGAAGAAGAACCAATAAAAACACGTTTATAACGTGTTTTTTATATAACAAAAAAAGGAATATTAAATTCCTTCTTAGTCAAGATTATATTTTTTGTTAAACTTTTCAATGTTACCTGTTTTCTTTTTGTTTCCTTGAGCTCCAGTATAGAATGGATGACATTTAGAACAAACTTCGATATGTTGTTCTTCTTTATCACTCATAGCTTGGAAAGTAGCTCCACAAGAACATTTAAATGTACACATAACTTGATTTGGATGTAAATTCTTTTTCATCTAAATCCTCCTTCCGCCATGACCTAGGTAAGTCATAGAAATTCATTACTGGTTTAGTATATAACAAAACACATATAAAAAGCAAGTTTTTTATTACTATTCATCTAATAATTTAATATTTCCTCCTACATCATTTAATTTATCAACAATTCTTTCATATCCTCTAAGTAAATGTTCAACATTAGTAACGGTAGTATTACCTTTAGCAATCATTCCTGCAACTAACATTGATGCTCCAGCTCTAAGATCAGTAGCTTTAACTTTTCTACCTCTTAATTGAGATGGACCAAATACCACAGCCTTTTTATCTAATGCATTAATATTAGCTCCCATAGCATTTAAATATGGAATATGTCTTAATCTATTTTCATATATTGTTTCTTCAAAAACACATTCTCCACTACATTGTGTTAATAATGTAGACATTGGTTGTCCTAAATCTGTAGGAAATCCTGGGTAAACAGTAGTTTTAATATTTACAGGTTTAAAGGATTTACATTTTGAAATCACAATTGTATCTCCATTAATTTTAAAAGAAACACCCATTTCTTTTAACTTATATAAAAGTGAATCAATATGTTCAGAGATTACACCTTTAATTTTTAACTTTTTACCTAAAAGAGCACCAATAATAACATAAGTTCCGGCTTCTATTCTATCAGGAATTACAGTTATTTCACCATCACCTAAGGTATTTACTCCTTCAATTTCTATTGTTCCACTTCCTGCACCTTTAATATGAGCTCCCATAGAAATCAAGAAATTAGCTATATTTTCAATTTCTGGTTCTCTAGCTGCATTTAATATTCTTGTTACACCTTTAGCTCTTACTGCAGCTATCATAACATTAATAGTTGCTCCTACTGATGGAAAATCAAAGAAAACTTCAGTTGCTTTCAATCCATTAGAAGTAATATTAAATGAATTATCAACTTCTTTAACTTTTGCACCCATCTTTTCAAATGATTTTAAATGAAAATCAATAGGTCTTGATCCTATTACACATCCACCTGGAGAAGCAATATTAACTTTTCCATACACTCCAAGTAAAGAACCCATAAAATAATAAGAAGCTCTTAACTTACTAGCATACTTATCTGGAATGTTTTTATTTTCTACATTTTTATTATCAATATATAAAGTTTCATTTTCATACTTAATATCTGAACCTAAAAATTTCATAATATCCATTAATGCATCTACATCACTAATAGCAGGAACATTATGAATAACGCACTTCCCCTTTGTTAATATTGAAGCGGGAATTAAAGCAACAACAGAGTTTTTAGCACCACTAATATTAATAGTACCACTTAACTCCCTTCCACCTTCAATTACTAATTTTTTCATATAATCACCTTCGTAAAATTATTATAGCATAATAAACAAATATCAATTTAAAATAAAAAAATAATAGACAACAAATGTGTCTATTACTTTCTCATAATTTTTAATATATCTTTAAAGTTTGTATTAGCAATATCATGTCCACCATCAAGAATAACAAATACCCTACTTTGATATTCCTTAGGTAAAAAATCAATTACCTTTTGTGGATTAACCATATTATCATTTTCTCCATATATTATCTTCAAATTATATGGTTTTATATTTAAAAGTTCTTCTGTTAAATCTACTCTAACTATATTTTGATAAGAATCATTTAAAAACTTAGTACCATTAATCATATATTCATTTTTAACTACATATTTCAAATATAAATCTTTAACTACTTTTCTAAGTGGTTTTAATATTTTTGGTGTAGGAATAAATTTAATTGATTTACTACTATTTCTTGTGATAGCAGGAGAAACAAGTATTAACTTTTGAAAATTATTAAATAATAAATTATACTTAAGAGCAACTGCTCCACCAAAAGAATAACCTAATATATAATCAAATTTTATATTATGAGTTCTTATATAACTATTAACATATAAAGCATAATCATCTAAAGTCCATTCATTTTTAGGTTCTTTTTCTCCACAAAAACCCGGAAAATTTAACATATATACTTCATATTCTTTTTTTAACGCATTAACAAATTTTAATCTATTATGCCAAGCATTCTTAGATGTTGTTAATTCTGTATAATTTCTCCAATCCCATCCATGCAATAATAATATTTTCTTCATATACACCACTTCTTTCTATATTATATCACAAACAAAAATAGTCGTTCTTAACGACTATTTATAATGAATAAATATCTATCAAAACCTGCTAAATCTTTTTCTACCTTTACAGTAGCATCATTAAACTCTTCTTTAGCTAGTTTTTTTAGAACATCACCTTGTTTATAACCAATCTCAAATGCCATTATAAAGTCGTCATCTAAATATTTTTTCATATTTGTAATTATATATTTATAAAACTTTAATCCATTATCTTCTGCAAATATAGCATTACTAGGTTCATACTTTATCTCAGGACCTACTTCTTCATTTATATCTACATAAGGTGGATTAGAAACAATAACATTGTATTTATTTATTGGTCTATATTTAAAAACATTAGCTTTAATAAATGTAATATCTGCTCCATTAACTTTAGCATTCTTTTTTGCTAATCTAATAGCCTTACCAGATATATCAATAGATGTAATTATTAAAGAATTCATTTCTTTCTTTAATGTAATTGGTATACATCCAGTACCTGTTCCAATATCTAAAACATTACCTTTTTCAAGATTATTTTCTTTAATAAGTTTTAATGTTCTAGATACTAATTCCTCAGTTTCAAACCTTGGAATTAAAACTCCTTCTTTAACTATCATAGGATATCCATAAAAATCTACATTACCTATCAAATATTGAATTGGATAATCTTCTTCAATAAGTTTAAAAATAGGTTCTAGATTATCATATTTATCCTTTAATAATTTATAATCTCTATCATTTAATTTAGATGGCTTCTTCATCTGCTAACTTTCTTCTTTGATCTTCAGTAATTAAAGCATCAATAATAGGATCTAAATCACCATTCATAACTCTATCAAGTTGCATAATAGTAAATCCAATTCTATGATCAGTTACTCTACTTTGTGGATAATTATAAGTTCTAATCTTTTCAGATCTATCTCCAGTACCAATCATACTTCTTCTTAAATTACCTTCCTTTTCAGCTTGTTCTTTTAGTTGTAAATCATAAAGTCTTGCTGCCATAATCTTCATAGCTATCTCTTTATTCTTAATTTGGCTTCTTTCAGTTTGAGCATAAACAATTATTCCAGTAGGAATATGAGTAAGTCTAACAGCTGAGTCAGTTGTATTAACCCCTTGTCCACCATGTCCTGATGCACGTGTAATATCTACTCTAATTTCATCCATATTAAGTTTAAAATCAATTTCTTCAGCTTCAGGCATTACAGCAACAGTAGCAGTAGAAGTTTGAATTCTACCATTAGATTCAGTAACTGGAATTCTTTGAACTCTATGAGCTCCTGATTCATATTTTAATTTTGAATAAACTGAATCACCTTTAATCATAAATTCAATTTGAGAATATCCTCCAGCAGCACCTGGTTCTTCATCTAATACTTCAATTTTCCATCCATTTTTAAGAGCATATTGAGAATACATTCTAAATAAATCACCAGCAAAAATGTTAGCTTCATCTCCACCAGCTGCTCCTCTAATTTCCATAATGATATTCTTATCATCATTTTCATCTCTTGGAATTAATAGAATTTGTAATTCATCTTCAATCTTTTTTAAATTTTCTTGAGCTTCTTCTAATTCAGCTCTAGCCATTTCTCCCATTTCAGGATCATTAATCATTTCTTTTAAACCAGTAATTTCTTCTTGAGTATCCTTTAATTTTTTATACTTACTAACAGTATTTTCTAGTCTACCCTTTTCTTTAGATAATTCCATAGTTTTAGTATAATCAGCTAAGATTTCTGGCTTAGCAAGTTCTTCTACTAATTCATCATATCTTTTTTGTATAATTTCCAATCTTTCTATCATATTCTTAACCTCTTTCTTTTAATTATTTTAAATTAAAAGTTACGCTAAGATTCTTGATCTAATTCATCATCATTTATAATAACTAAATCTTTAAAGTCATCTTCAACTTGATCATCATCTAATGAAGAATCATCATAATTAACTTCTGAATCATCCTCTTCAATTTCTTCATCAAGATTTTCTTCTACTTCTTCATCATCAGATTCTGTATCTTTACTAATAGAAATCTTATTTTGATGTCTAACAGTTAAATCCCACATTCCTTTATCTAACATAATAAAATTTTTATCATTTGAAAGTAATGTAAAGAAATCAAATATATGAGTTTCAAAATCTGATTCAGGTAATCCCATTAATCTAATTACTTCTTTAAACAAATCTTGTAAACTAATAGGTTTTGTATTGTTTTCTAAAATATATTGAGCAACATCCCCATATGACATAGACTCTAATTGTTCTTCAGTTAAAGTTAATTTTTTCATGTTTAATCCTCCAAAATATATCGATTTGTATTAAAACAAATTGATTATAACATAGAATTTAGTCTTGTCAATATAAATTAATAGTTATATCTGTTTTAAATAATGTTTCCATCTCATGCTCATAATGAATAAATATAACATTTCCATCATCTTCATAAGTCACATTACTCATATCAATAATAATAAATTCAGGCATATTATTAGGTCTAATAAGCATTCTTTTATTTTTAAAATCTAAAGTAAGAGATATATCTTTATCATGTTTTACAAGTGTTAATTTTTCGTTATCAAAATGATATTTAGCACCATCCATAGAGAATAAATAATTACCATTTATAATTCTCATTTGTGATTCACTCTCAAATAAAACTTGTCCATCTCTAACCATTTTAATTCTTATTCTTGAATACATAACTCACTCCTTAAAATTATTATATATAATAAACATAAAAATGCTAACAAATTGTTAGCATTATTTACATTATTTCTTTTTAGGAATTCTAATAACAAATTGATACATATCATCAAAAGCAAATTCTTCTTTAAGTACTTCTACCCCATTTTCATTTGCATTTTGAACCATTTCCTTTATACCTCTCATAACATCATCAGTAGACTCATATTTAGGTTTTTCAATAATAATTTCTTTTTCTTTTGATGGTTTTACTTCTTCTTTTTCTTCTTCTACTTCATCTTCGTCATCATCAAAATCTAATAAATCAACATCTTCATCGATATCTTTTCTAAAACCTGCACCTGCAAAAGGATTAAATCCATTTGCTCCACCATTCATATTAACAGAAGATGCTTCTAAATCATTAAGGAAAACATTATTATTTTTAACTGAATCATATTGATAAACATTAAAATTTTTAGGATTATCGATATTTGTAGAGTTTTCCATGATATTTTCAACATCTACATCATTTCTATTAACATTAATTCCACCAATTAAATCTTGTTTATTAGTTTGATATTCTCCTATGATAGTAGCTATCTCATCATCTAAAGTTTTTACTGTCCATCTTTCAGCAATAGTTCTATTTAACAATTCTACTTGTCTAAACTTATCTGTTAATTTTAATAAACTTCTAGCATGTCTTTCACTAATTTTTTCATTACTTAAAGCATCTTGAACAGCAGGATCAAGATTTAAAAGTCTTAATTTATTAGCAATAGCCGATTGACTCATACCAAGTCTTGCTGCTAATTGTTCTTGAGTAACATATTTTCTATCTAAAAGTTTTTTATATGACTTAGCTTCTTCAATTGGAGTCATATCTTTTCTATGAGTATTCTCTATAATAGCAACTTCTGCTGAATCATTATCATTTAATTCAGCAATAATAACAGGTACTTGAGTTAATCCTGCAAGTTGAGCTGCTTTATATCTACGTTCACCAGCAATAATTTCAAATTTATCTCCTATTCTTCTTACAGTTAATGGTTGAATAATACCATGACTACGAATAGATGCAGATAATTCCATTAAAGCTTGTTGATTAAATGTTAATCTAGGTTGAAATCTATTAGGAATAATTTGTTCAATATTAACTAGCCTAATTTGAGATTCCATTTTCATAGACTTCACCTTCCTATTCTATATTAATATTAGTATAAAAAACCCATTTAATCAATTGATTTGACACGAAAAAAGGAAACTATTTGTTTCCTTTCATTCTTTCATAATCTTTCTTTATTTTTCCATATTCTCTAGGATAAGTATCACTAGTATGTCCTTTTTTAGATATAACAATAATAGTTCTAGGATCATCTAAATTAGGTAGTTTAAATTCATCTATTAAATCTATATTACCATTTAATTTATTTATTATATCTTTAGATAATCTAATTTCATCCTGAGCATTTGCTTTTAAAGCAATAAATTTACCATCAACTTTTGTTAAAGGTAATGCTAGTTCAGAAAGTATTGGAAGTGCAGCAACTGCACGTGAAGTAACTAAATCAAAAGATTCTCTATTACTTTTAGCATATTCTTCAGCCCTAATATGTAGCATATGAATATTATTTAATTTTAATTTTTCACTTAATTGTGTAAGAAAGTCTAGCTTTTTATTATTAGAATCCATTAAATACATATCAATATTTGAAAATAATATCTTTATAACCATCCCAGGAAAACCAGCACCAGTTCCAATATCTAACATATTATTAACTTCATTTAGATTAATATATTTAGCTAATGTTAAAGAATCATAAAAATGTTTTAAATAAATTTCATTATCTTCAACGATTGTTGTTAAATTAGTATGACTATTATATTCTTTTAAAAATTCTTTATATGTATTTAAATCATCTAATTGTTTATCACTTATTTCAATTCCAATATTTTTTAATTCATTTACAAATTCATTTATATTCATAAATACCTCTTAATCTTGATTAGCATACTCTTTCTTTAAATAAACAGTTAAAATACTAATATCTGCTGGATTAACTCCAGAAATTCTAGTAGCTTGTGCGATAGTTAATGGTCTAACTTGTTTTAATTTTTGTCTTGCTTCACTAGCTAAATTATTAACTTTATCATAATCTATATCATCAGGTATTTTTTTATCTTCAAGTTTTAATAACTTTTCAACTTCTTTTTCAGTCTTAGAAATATAACCTTCATATTTAACTTGAATTTCTACAATTTCTTGGATTTCTCTAGAATAATCATTTTCTAAATATGTAATTAAGTCTCCTATTTTAATTTCAGGTCTTTTTAATAAATCATATAATGATTCACCTTTATTTAATTTACCAATAGCTTCTACTAATTCTTCTGATTGATTTTTAGGAGTAACTCTTGTATTTTTTAATTCTTCAATTAAATCATTAATTTGTTTTCTCTTTAAATCTAATCTGCTCTTTTGTTCTTCAGAGATAATACCAACTTTATAACCATAATCTCTTAATCTTAAATCAGCATTATCATGTCTTAAAATAAGTCTATATTCAGCTCTAGAAGTTAATAATCTGTAAGGTTCTTTTGTACCTTTTGTAGTTAAATCATCAAGTAATACACCAATATAAGATTCATTTCTCTTTAATATTAATGGTTCTTTTCCTTTAACTCTTAAACCTGCATTAATTCCGGCAATTAATCCTTGTCCTGCAGCTTCTTCATAACCTGAAGTACCGTTAATTTGACCGGCAGTATATAGATTTTTAATTACTTTTGATTCTTCACTAGGATACATTTGTAATGGATTTATAGCATCATATTCAATTGCATAAGCATATTTTAATATTTTAGCATTCTCTAACCCATGTAATGAATGAACCATCTTTTCTTGAACATCAATTGGCATTGAAGTAGAAAAACCTTGTAAATAAAGATCAGGATAATAATCACTTTCAGGCTCTAAGAATAATTGATGTCTTTCTTTATCTGCAAATCTTACTACTTTATCTTCAATAGATGGGCAATATCTAGGTCCAATTCCTTCAGCATATCCACCATACATTGCACTTCTATTTAAATTATCTCTAATAATCTTATGAGTTTCTTCATTTGTATATACTAAATAACACAATTTTTGTTTATCAATTTCATATTGAGGTTCAATATCAAATGAGAAAGTCCAAGGAGTTGAATCACCGTATTCTGGAGTTAAAACAGAATAATCAACAGTATCAGGATCTATTCTTTGAGGAGTTCCTGTTTTTAATCTTTGAATTTCTATTCCTAATTCTCTTAATTTATCAGATAAATGTTTTGAACTAACTTCTCCATGAGGTCCTTCAAATTTATGTGTTTCTCCAATTAAAATTTTACTTTTTAAATAAGTACCAGTAGTTAGAACTAAAGCTTCACACATAATTTTTTTACCTTCATCAGTAATGATACCTTTGATAGTATTATCTTCAACAATCAAATCTTCAACCATAGCTTCCATGATATCTAATGATTCAATTGAATTAAGTTCCTTTAACATATTTTTTGGATAAACAACTTTATCACCTTGCGCTCTTAAAGACTTAACAGCAGGACCTTTACCTGAATTAAGCATTTTTATTTGTAAATGAGACATATCAGCTACTCTACCCATTAAGCCACCTAAAGCATCAATTTCTCTTACAACAATACCTTTAGCAGTTCCACCGATAGATGGATTACATGGCATATCAGCTATATTTTTCATATTTGAAGTAACAAGTAAAGTTTTTACTCCTTGTTTAGCAGCAGCATTAGCAGCTTCACAACCAGCATGTCCACCACCAACTACAATAACATCATATTTCATATTTTCACCTACTTTCCTACACAAAATTTAGAAAATATTTCATCTAAAATATCTTCATTATAAGTTTCACCAATAATTTCACCTAAAGCAATATAGGAAATTCTTAAATCATCAGCTACTATTTCAAATGGAAGTGTTGCATTTAAATTATTAATAGACTCACTAACAACACTTTCTGCTTTTTTTACTAAAGATAACTCTCTAGCATTAGATATATAATTAAAATCAGAACTATTAATTTTTTCTAAATTAAACATTTCAATAATTCTATTCTTTAATTCATCTAATCCATTAGCATCTTTAGTATTACCTTTAATATAAGGAATATTATTTAACTTTTCAAAATTAATCTTTGAATCTAAATCACATTTGTTAATAAATACAATTTTATTAACACTTGTATTATGAATTAAATCTAATTCTTCATTAGTTAACTCTTCTGAATTATTTAAAACAAAAATAACTAAATCAGAATTATTAATAATATCTAAACTCTTTTTAACACCGATAGATTCAACTAAATCATCAGTTTCTCTTATACCAGCAGTATCGGTTAAATTAATTTTAATTCCATTTAAACTTAAAGTACCTTCAACAATATCTCTAGTAGTTCCAGCAATATCAGTAACAATTGCTTTATCTTGATCTAATAAATGATTTAAAATTGATGATTTACCAACATTTGGTTTACCTACAATAGAAACATTAATACCATCTTTAATAATTGAAGAATCTTTATATGAATTAACTAATTTAGTTAATTTATTCTTAATATTAATCATAGTTGTCTTTAATTCATTATAAGTTAAATCTTCATCATCTTCGATTTCATCAGGATAATCAAAAGCTACTTCTAATTTTCCCTCAAGTTCCATAATATCTTTTCTCATATCTTTAATTAATCTAGATAAATTACCATTAAGTCTATTCATAGCAAATTTTCTTTGAGATTCAGTTTCAGATATAATTAAATCATTTATACCTTCAGCTTCTACTAAGTCTATTCTTCCATTTAAGAAAGCTTTCTTAGTAAATTCTCCTGGTTCTGCTAATCTGCAACCATTTTCTAAAAGTAATTCAAGTATTTTATTAGTAGTAGAAATACCACCATGTGAGTTAATTTCTACCATATCTTCTTTGGTAAAAGTCCTAGGAGCTCTCATGATTGAAACAAGAACTTCATCAACTTTTTCTTTACTATCAACAATAAAACCATAATTAATAGTATGACTATCAACTTTAGTTAAATCTTTACCTTTAAAAATTTTATTAACTATTTCAATAGCTTCAGGACCAGTAGCTCTTATTATAGAAATAGCCCCTACTCCTAAAGCAGTTGATATTGCACAAATGTTTTCATTCATGATAATACCCCTTTCTTGACGCATTGTATTATATCACTTTTTTATAAAAAAACAAAAAGAAGATATATAATCATCTTTAGTTATAATCTAACTAATATATTAATGTCTATAGTGTTTACATAATATAAATAAAAAAAGATGAAAAATTCATCTTTTTAAGCTTCTTTTGGTTTAATTACAATATGTCTATTAGGTTCTTCCCCAACACTTTCAGTATAAACACCTTTAAAATCAGTTAATGCATTATGAATAAGTCTTCTTTGATAACTATTCATATTTTCAAGTTCGGCTTCAACTTTTGTTTTAGCAACTTCTTTTGCAATCTTTTTAGCAGATCTTATTAATCTTTCTTCATTTTTTTCTTTATAATTTTCAACATCTAATAAAATATAAGGATATTCTCCAATTTTATTATATATTACTTGTTTAACTAATGTAGTTAATGCTTGTAATGTTTTTCCTTCTTTACCAATTAAAATATTATTATTGTCAGAATACATTTTAATTGTAATTTGTTCATCTCTTACTTTAGATTCAAAACTTACATCAAGTCCCATATCTTTAGTAATTCCTTTAAGGAAATCTTTAACATAATCTACTAAATCATCTCTAGTAATAACATGAAGAGTTATAACTTCTTTTTTAAGAAGTCCCCCTTTAGTCTTAGTTACATAGAAATAAACTTCACTTTCACTAACCCCTAAGCTTTTTAAAGCTTCTTCTTTTACATCTTCCAAAGTTTTTCCACTAAACACTGTTTCTTTCATATTACTTACCTTCTCCACTTCTCTTTTTTATAATAGCTGTTTGAATTACTCCAAAAGCATTAGTGACAATCCAATATAATCCAATTGCAGCTGGTAATTGAACAGATGCAATTCCAATAAATACAATCATAAATAACATCATATATTTTTGTTGTTTTTCTTGTTCTGGATTACCAGAATTCATTGATCCCATACTTAACATAAATGTTAAAGCTGTAAATAATACTATTAATACTATCAATAAAACATACCAATAATTACCATGTGTAATACCAAACATAGGAGTAGTTCCTAATTGGAATACCCATAAATCATTTTCAAAAATTGCAGGTACTCTATTAATTGCTTCTAAGAATGCAAAGAATAAAGGTAATTGAATAAATGATACTAAACAAGAAGACATAGGATTAACATTAGCTTCTTTATAAATCATCATTGTTTCTTGACTCTTTTTCATTAATGATTCTTGATCATCTTTACCAGCATATTTCTTTTCAATTCTTTGTAATTTTGGTTGTAATTCCTTCATTGCTTGACTTTGTTTAGCTGTTTTAGCACTAAATGGTAATAATATTAATCTTATAAGTAAACCAATTAACATTACTGATATACCATAATTATTAACTAACTTACCTACTTTAATAATTATCCAAGCAAGAGGTCTTACAAATAATTGTACCCATAACCCATCATATGCTTTTTTTTCATAAATCTTCATTTTACTACAACTATTTAGATTTTCTAAATCAACAGTCATATGAGATTCGTTTTTTTGATATAACTCTAATAAAGATTGTTCTTCAGGCAAACAAATTATATTAGATGTTAAGTTTTGTCCTGTTTGTTCATTTATAATCGCTTTTTTATTATCATCAACCATAGTTTTAGTACATCCAGTTAATAATAAAGATCCCACCAAAGCAATTATAAGTGACTTTTTAATTTTATTGTTCATAATACACCTATCTTTACTTTATTTTATTAAACTAACTAATTCTCTAGTCATTTCATCAAAATCCATATCTAAAACAGATTTCTTAACTATTATAATATAATCTTTATTATTTTGAAATAATTTTTTATTAGCTCTAACTATCTCTCTTACTTGTCTTTTAACTTTATTTCTAATATGAGCATCCCCTATTTTTTTACCAACAGCAAGACCCCATCTAGGAAATTCTTTTTCATTAACCTTATTATATATAATATAAGCCTTATTTTTTTTATACTTACCATTTTGAATAATATCATCAAAATCAGAATGTTTTTTTACCATTTCAAATCTTCTCATATTATCTCTCCTACATATATAAAAAAAAGTCACGTTTAGTGGCTTTAATTATTTACAAAGTACCTTACGTCCTTTTGCTCTTCTAGTTTTTAAGATTTTAGAATTTTTTCTTGCAAAGAAACCATGTTTCTTAGCTTTTTTACGATTATTTGGTTGAAAAGTTCTTTTCATAGTACACTCCTCTCCTTCTGAAAGCACTTGTATTATAATATATCAACAATTTGAAAGTCAACTAAAATAACAAAAAAATGTATTATTTACTATTTATAAACAAAATTAACAACAATGTTTATAACTTTTTCAACGTAAAAAGTTATAAATTCTAAATAATTTGTGGAAAATGTTGAAAAGTCTAATAAAGTCCTTTATAATAGGCAATTAAATGGTGGATAACTATGTTAATAAGTCATTATTTATCCACATTGAAAAAGTATTTATTTCTTTTTAAGTACTTTTGATATAAAATTATTTTAGTGAAACAATGATAACGGGGCGAGGTGATAGAAAACATGGAAAATATGGAAGTTTCTTTCCAAAAATTTAAAGATTTAATTCAATCTGAATTAACAAATATTTCTTATAATACATGGTTTTCAAGCCTAGAATTGTATAATTATACAGATGATACGTTATTATTTAAAACAGAGAATACTTATATAAAAGATTATTTAAAAAAAGTATATATAGATCAAATATATGACTTTGTAATAAGAGCATTTGAATTTCCTTATAATATAGAAATTCTAACAGAAGATGATATAAAAGAATTAGAACTTAATAAAGAAACTACTAATAAACAAATAGAAAAGAGTGTTGATAAACATAAAGATATCGACACTAATATAAATAGGGTAGGAACTAATCTTAGACCTAACCTTACATTTGATAACTATGTTGTTGGTAAAACTAACCTAGAAGCTCAATTAAATGGTCTACAAGTTGCTGAACATCCTGGAACACTTTATAATCCATTGTTTATATATGGAAAGAGTGGGTTAGGAAAAACTCATTTAATGCACGCAATAGGTAACTTTATAGTTGAAAATTCAAATAAAAAAGTACTTTATATATCATGCGAAGAGTTTACTGATGATTTTCTACAAATTTATAGAACAACAGGTAATGAATCAAATGAAATATATAATAAATTTAAAGATAAATATAGAAATGTAGATGTATTAATAATAGATGATATTCAAAGATTAGCAAAGAAAACAGCAACTCAAGATGAATTCTTTAATACATTTGAAAGTTTATATGCTACATCTAAACAAATTATTATTGCATCAGATACAAGTCCAAATGACTTAAAAGAATTTGAAGATAGACTTAAAACAAGATTTGTATGGGGATTAACAGTAACAATTAATCCACCAGATCAAGAATTAAAGAAAAAAATATTAAAAAATAAGATGGCTGGACATGAAATAGGTAAAAAAATACCTGAAAACATCTTAGATTACATAGCAGACAACTCACCAAACGATGTAAGACATCTTGAAGGTGCAATTAATAGACTATATGCATGTATATCAATGTTTAGTCCTCAAAAAATAGATTTAGATTTTGCTAAAGAAGCACTTAAAGATTTCTTAGGAAATGATATATATGCCTATAATTCAATAGGTAAGATACAAAAAGCAGTTGCTGATTATTACGGAATTACAGTGGAAACTCTTAAATCTAAGAAAAGAAAAGCTGAAATTAATAATCCACGACAAATAGCAATGTACCTATGTAAAATTAAAACTGAAGAAACTTGGGAAAAAATAGGATTAGAGTTCAATAAAGATCATTCAACAGTAATATATGGATGTAACAAAGTAGAAAATGAACTAAAAACTAACCCTCAATTAAAAAAAGAGGTACAAGAAATCTTGGAAAAAATATAACAATTGTTAAAAAAATAAAAATAATTAACAATTAAAATTAAAAAATAAATAATAAAACATACGTAAAACCGTATAAATAATAAGTTTTCAACATAATAAACAAAGATAATTAATAATAAATATAAATAAAATAATTAATATATAAACATCAATGAAGGAAGGAAGATAAAAATGAAATTTTCAATCAAAAAAAATATAATATTAGAACAATTAATAAATGTTAATAGAGCAATATCTCCAAAAAACATAATTCCAATACTTAATGGTATTAAATTTGAATTAGATGAATTAGGATTACATTTAACTGCTAGTGATTCAGATTTAACTATTAAAGCATTAATTAAACCAGAAGATATTGAATCAGTAGATAAAGAAGGATCTATAGTTATTCAAAGTAAATATATTATTGATATTGTTAAATCAATGCCAGGAGAAATTATTAACTTTGAAGTAGTAGATGGAGCAAGTATTATTATTTATAGTAACGATACTAAATATAATTTAAATTGTTTAAATAGTAATGATTATCCACAAATTCAATTAGAAGAAGCTGAAAAATCTATTAAGATTAAAGGTGATGAGTTAAAACTAATGATTAAACAAACAATCTTTGCAGTTTCAACTCAAGAATCACGTCCATTATTAACAGGTGTTAACATTAATATTAATGGAAATGTATTAGAATTCATTACAACAGACTCTTATAGATTAGCTAAAAAAACATTAATTTTAGAAGAAAATTTCACTGATAGTATTAATATAGTAGTACCAGGAAGAAACATGAATGAATTAGATAAAATTATTAATGATAACTCAATTGTTGAAATAAGCGTATTTACTAACAAAATCTTATTTAAGATAGATAATATTTTATTATTCCAATCTAATTTATTAAATGGACAATATCCAAATACTTCTAACTTTATTCCAAAAGAATTTAAATATATTATTAATACTAATTTAAATAAATTCTTTGCTTCAATTGATAGAGCAGCTTTACTAACTCAAAGTAAAGAAAGAAACATTGTTAAAATGGAAGCAATTGATAATAAATTATGTATTTCATCTATGTCATCTGAAATAGGTAAAGTAGAAGATTATGTTGACGTAGAAAGAAATAATGATGAAAAAATAGTTATTTCATTTAGTGCAAAATATATGATTGATGCTCTTAGAACAATGGAAAATGATGAAATTACAATATTTATGAATAGTGATTCCTCTCCAATTGTAATTAAATCAGATAAAGATGAGTCATTAATTCAATTAATTTTACCAATTAAAACATATTAAGATAGTTTTTAAACTATCTTTTTATTTTCGACAAAAAGTCTAAAATTACCTCACTTGAAATATGTATATTTGTATTTAAGGAGGTGAGAAAATGAATAATTATTTAATAAATAAGGATACTTTAGTAATACTACCTTATAATAATCAAAGTATTGTAATAGAAAAAGATAGGAAATTTATAGTAAAAAAGAATCCTAATAATATTATTAAAGCCAATTGTAATATGTATGGAAGCAGTTATGCTGGTAGATTAGATGGTACTAAAAAACTAACTGGTTATACTTATAAAGCTCCAATAATAATTGAAGATAAGAACAATACTATATTCTTTCCAACAAGTTCACCAAGATTTAAAAATGCTTATTGGATTAATTTAGATAATGTTGAGTATGCTTTTCAAGAAAAAAATATTAATAAAATAATGTTTAATAATGGATTTTCTATTAAAATTAATGCTTCTTTAAATATAATTAATAATCAAATTTTAAGAGCTACTAGATTATCTTCAATTTTATCTAAAAATAACGCTTAAATTTGTTATTTTGTTTTCTTATATACCTCATTTTATGATATAATTATATTGGTATAGGTGTACTACTTATATAATAAAACTCGTTAAAATTGATTTTAAGGGGGTTAAAATGAAAATTCAAAAAATTAAACTAATGAATTTTAGAAATTATGATAAATTAGAATTATCATTTAATCCTTGTAAAAATATCATTATTGGAAGAAATGGATCTGGTAAAACTAATATTGTTGAAGCAATATATGTTTTAGCACTTACTAAGTCTTTCAGAGGAACGAGGGAAGATGTCATTATTAAACATGGTAAAGACATTACAAGAGTTGAAGGGGAAATAAAGGATAAAAGAAAAGAATCCTTTAAAGTTATTTTAGATAATAACAAGAAAATTGTTAAAAAGGGTAATACTGTTATTAAGAGAATAAGTGATTATATTTCTAATATTAATATTGTATTATTCACATCTGAAGACTTAAAACTTATAAAGGATACGCCAAATACTAGAAGAAAGTTAATAAATGTGGAATTATCCCAATTTAGTAACGAATATTTAAAATATTTAACTTTGTATAATAAGATATTAAAGCAAAGAAATATGTATTTAAAAACCTTATATTTAAATGGTAATGCTTCGAAGGAATATTTGGATATTATTACAAATCAATTAGTTGATTATGGTATGAAAATCTATGAATATCGTAAACAATTTATAGATGATATATCAGAATATATTTCAAATATATATGAAAATATTACAAATAAGAGTGATTTAAAACTTCTTTATAAATCTGACTTTTTAAACAAAACAAAAGAGGAAATTTTAAAATCATATAAAAGAAGCGTTAACTCTGATATAAGAAATGGTCAAACAAGAGAAGGAATACATCATGATGACTTTGATTTCACGTTAAATGATACAAATCTAAAAGATTTTGGATCAGAAGGCGAACAAAAGAATGCAATTATTGCACTTAAACTTGCTGAATTAGAGTTGTTTAAGAATAAGAAGGGTATTATACCAATTCTTATCTTAGATGATCTCTACAGCGAATTAGATAAGGTTAAAATTAATAATATTTTAAATTTTATAAATGAAGATATTCAAACATTTATTACGACAACAGAGATTACTAAACTTTCTAAAAAATTAAAAGACGGAAGTAAAGTATTTAAGGTAAAAGATGGTATTGTAGAGGAGGTAAATTATGAAAAATGAAATTGATGCTTATGATGATAGTGAGATTCAAGTTCTTGAAGGTCTAGAAGCAGTTCGTAAAAGACCTGGTATGTATATAGGTACAACTTCAGAAAGAGGACTACACCATTTAGTATGGGAAATTGTTGATAATTCAGTAGATGAAGCTTTAGCTGGTTTTTGTACTGAAATTCAAGTAACAATTGAACCTGGAGATATTATTTCAGTAAGAGATAATGGTAGAGGTATGCCAACAGGTATAAATGAAAAAACAGGTCTTTCAACAATTGAAACAATTTTTACAGTATTACATGCTGGTGGAAAATTTGGAGGTGGAGGATACAAAGTATCTGGTGGTCTACATGGAGTAGGTGCATCAGTTGTAAATGCGTTATCAGACTGGTTAGAAGTTAGAGTATATAGAGATTCAAAAGTATACTATGAAAAATTTGAAAAAGGTGGACATCCACTTGGGGCTTTAACTGTAATTGCTTCTTGTGATGATGATATCCACGGAACTGAAGTAAGATTTAAAGCAGATCCAGAAATATTTAAAGAAACAACTGTTTATAAGTTTGAAACTCTAGAAAAAAGATTAAGAGAATTAGCATTTCTTAATAAAGGATTGAAGATTCATTTAATTGATAAAAGAGGAGAAGAACCTAAACAAGAAACTTTCCATTATTTAGGAGGTATTTCTGAATATGTTAAGATGCTTAATAAAGCAAAAACACCATTACATGATGATATTATTTATTTAGAAGGTGTTAAAGATGATATTTCAATTGAAGTAGCACTTCAATATAATGATGGATATCAAGAAAACATCTATTCATTTACAAATAATATTAATACTATTGAAGGTGGAACACATGAAGATGGTGTTAAGAGTGCTTTAACAAGAGTTATTAACAATTATGCTAAAAATAATAACATCTTAAAAGAAAAAGACGATGCATTAACTGGAGAAGATGTTAGAGAGGGTTTAACAATGATTATTTCTTGTAAACATCCAGATCCACAATTTGAAGGACAAACTAAGACAAAACTTGGTAATTCTGAAGTAAGAAAGATTGCATCAGATATCTTTGTAGAAGGATTTGAAAGATTTTTAATGGAAAATCCTCAAGATGCAAAGACTATTATTGAAAAAGCAACTACAGCATCACGTGCTAGAATAGCTGCAAAAAAGGCTAGAGAAGCTACTCGAAGAAAAACTGGATTAGATAATATTAACTTCATGGGTAAACTTACAGATTGTAAGTCAAAAGATCCATCAGAATGCGAAATATTTATAGTCGAGGGTGATTCAGCCGGTGGATCAGCAAAAGATGGTAGAGATTATATGACTCAAGCTATCTTACCTTTAAGAGGAAAAATCTTAAATGTTGAAAAAGCAAGACTTGATAGAGCTCTTAATAATGAAGAAATTAAAAGTATGATTACAGCATTTGGTACAGGAATTGGTGAAGATTTTGATATTTCTAAACTTAGATATCATAAAATCATAATAATGACTGATGCCGATGTAGATGGTGCTCATATTAGAACTCTTTTATTAACATTATTCTATAGATTCTTTAGACCAGTAGTTGAAGGAGGATATGTTTATTCAGCACAACCTCCACTATATAAGGTAACTTATGGTAAAACTACTAGACTTGCTCAAACAGATGAACATTTAGCACAAATTATAGCTGAAATTCCTGAAAAATATCAAAATTCTAAAATTATTAACCGTTTCAAAGGTTTAGGAGAAATGGATGCTATCGAATTAAGAGAAACTACAATGAGTGCTAAGAATAGAGTATTAAGACAAGTTACAGTCGAAGATGCTATGGCAGCAAATGAAGTATTTGAATTATTAATGAGTGATGACGTAGAACCAAGACGTAAATTCATTGTTGAAAACGCTGGATACGTTGAAAACTTAGACTATTAGGAGGTTAATTTATGGAAGAAAATAAAGATTTAGAATTAAATGAAGAAACTGAAGTAACTGAAACTCCTGAAGAAGCTGAATTTGTTGAAGAAAACAAAATAGTATCAAAAGATATAGTATCGGAAATGAAAGATTCATTTCTTGAATACTCAATGTCAGTAATTGTAGCTCGTGCTTTACCTGATTTAAGAGACGGTTTAAAACCAGTTCACAGAAGAATTTTATATTCAATGTTTGAAAATGGTATTACACCAGATAAACCTCATAGAAAATCAGCTACAACTGTTGGTCAAGTTATGGGTACTTACCATCCACATGGTGACTCATCAATATATGATGCATTAGTAAGAATGGCTCAACCATTCTCATATAGATGTCCGTTAATTGATGGACATGGTAACTTTGGTTCAATGGATGGTGATGGTGCTGCAGCAATGCGTTATACTGAAGCTCGTCTTGAAAAATTAACATTAGAATTATTAAGAGATATTAGAAAAGATACAGTAGACTTCGAACCAAACTTCGATGCTACTACTAAAGAACCTTCTGTATTACCATCTAGATTCCCAAATGTGCTTGTTAATGGAACAATGGGTATAGCAGTAGGTATGGCAACAAACATTCCTCCACACAACTTAAAAGAGGTAATAAATGGATGTTGTGCAGTTATTGATAATCCTGAAATTACAACTATGGAATTAATGGATTACATTAAAGGACCTGATTTTCCAACAGGAGCAACTATTTTAGGTAACTCAGGTATCAAACAAGCGTACGATACAGGAAGAGGAACTATTACAATTAGAGGTAAAGTTGCTATTGAAGATAAAGGAAATCATCAACAAATTATAATTACTGAACTTCCTTACCAAGTAAATAAAAAAGAATTCCAACAAAAAATTGCGGAATTAGTTAGAGATAAAGTTATTGATGGTATTGCTGATCTTCATGAAGAAACAAACCTTGAAAATGGTATTAGAATAGTAATTACTCTTAAAAAAGATGCAAATGCTAACGTAATATTAAATAATTTATACAAAAGTACTCAATTACAAACAACATTTGGTATTAACTTATTAATGTTAGATGAAGGAGTACCTAAAATTTTAGGATTAAGAGATATTTTAATAAAATATACAAACTTCCAAAAAGAAGTAATAATTAGAAGAACTAGATATGATTTAGCTCGTGCAGAAGAAAGAGTTCATGTTTTAAATGGTGAAATAATCGCTATTGATAACATTGATGAAGTAGTACACATTATTAGAAACTCTAAAAATGATGATGAAGCTAAAACTACTTTAGGAGAAAGATTTGGTTTAGATGATATTCAAACTGAAGATATCTTACAAATGAGACTTCGTAAGTTAACTGGTCTAGAAAAAGATAAAGTAGAAGCTGAAAGAGATGAATTATTAAAGAAAATAGCAGATTATAATGATATTTTATCTAGTGATGCAAGAGTATGTTCAATCGTTAAAGATGAAATGCAAGATATAGCAAGACGTTTCGGAGATGAAAGAAGAACATATATCGATATGACAGCAATAGACTTTATTGAAGATGAATCATTAATTCCTGAAGAAAACATAATGATTTCATTAACTGATAAAGGATATATTAAGAGAATATCAACAGACACTTATAAAACACAAAATCGTGGAGGAGTAGGTGTAAAAGGTATGTCTACTAATGAAGATGATTACGTTAAATACTTGATTAATTCTTCAACTCATGATTGGATCTTATTCTTTACTAATAAAGGTAGAGTATACAGATTAAAAGGTTATGAAATTCCAATTTATAGTAGACAAGCTAAAGGATTACCAATAATTAACTTACTACAAATCGAAAAAGATGAAAAAATAAGTTCAATTATTAGTGTTAAACGTGAAAATGATGCAAAATACTTAATTTTAGCAACAAAAAATGGTTTAATTAAGAAAACATCAATCGAAGAATTCGATAATATAAGAAAATCTGGAAAGATAGCAATTACATTAAAAGAAGATGATCAATTAATTGATGTAATGCTTACAGATGGAACTTATAAGATATTATTAGGATCTTCTGAAGGAAAAATGGTAATATTTGATGAAAATGAAGTAAGACCTATGGGTAGAACAGCTTCAGGAGTTAAAGGAATAAATTTAAATGAAGGTGCAACATGTATAGGTATGGATATTGGACATAATGAAGATAATATCTTAATAGTAACTAAGAATGGTTATGGTAAAAAGACATTATTAAAAGAATATAGAATCACAAAACGTGGATCTAAAGGTGTTACAGCAGTTAATGTAACAGAAAAGAATGGCCAAATGATATCATTCCATAATGTAATTGATGGATTAGATCTATTAATTATTACAGAAAGTGGAATGATTATAAGATTACCAATTGAACAAGTTTCACAACTAGGTCGTGTTACTCAAGGAGTTAAATTAATAAATCTTAAAGAAGAACAATATGTTTCAACAATTAGTTTAACTATGAGAGAAGAAGAATCTAAAGAAATTAACAGTGAAAACACTCAAGAAAAAGAAAAAATTAGAGAAGAGACAAAAGATGATAAACAAATTGAAGAGGAATAATAATTCCTCTTTTTTAGTTATCAACAAAATGTTTCACGTGAAACATTAAAAGTGAGAAAGAATGAAAAGAAAGAAAAAAGGACAGAAAAACGTCTTGTATTGAAATAAATGAATAATAAAAATATGTTAATAACTTAGATAAAATTAACAAATATAAAATATTATAAAAAAAGTATATTATTAAACATTATTTATAATAAGAAAAATTAAAATTATAAATTATTAACAAAAAAATGTTTCACGTGAAACATATAAGTGAGAAAAAATGAGTGATAAACAAAAAGAGACAAAAGAAAGAATATAAAAAACTATAGTTAAAAAATATAATAATTTAACAAAAAGAGAAATGAAAATAATAATATAAATTAATATAATTCTTTATATAAAATATTAGAAGTGATAAACAATGAATAAAGAAAAATAAAGACAGAAAAACGTTTTAATGTAGTGTTTTAGAAAAATGTAATTCAACTACTAAAATAATTGGTTATAAAATACAATGATTAGTTAATAAATTTGTAATTATTAACAAAATGTTTCACGTGAAACATTAAAAGTGATAAATAATGAATTATAAACAAAAAAGACAGAAAAAACACAATAATTTCAAATAAAAGAATAAAATATATAATAATTTTTAATAAAAAATAAAAGATGAAACAATAAAATAGTTAATAAATATTAAATTATAAACAATAATGTTTCACATGAAACGTTAAAAAGTGATAACTAATGAACAATTAATAATAAAGACAGAAGAATCACTACTATATATTTAATCCATTAATTATATTAATATTGAATAATACAAATGATAATGATATATTATTAACGAGGACTGTTGATCTAACATATTGTTAAGTAGGTCCTCATTTTTTATTTAACAGAATATTGAAATAGTAAAGTTATCAACAAAATGTTTCACGTGAAACATATAAAATTTTATATTGTTATTATGCGATAGAATATGTTATAATTTACTTGCGCAACGGTTATATTAGAACCTGGTCAGAGTGGGAACACAGCAGCCATAATAATCTCTAATCGTGTGCGCTTTTTTTATTTGAAGAGGTATATGATGGATAAATACTATAACGAACTAATAAAATTAATGGACAAAGCAGAAAAAAAGAATGAAATTCCAGTAGCAGCTATTATTGTTAAGGATGATAAAATAATTGCATCTGCATATAACAAACGTCAAAAGAAAAATGATGTAATGGGCCATGCAGAAATATTAACAATAAAAAAAGCAGAAAAAAAAATAAAAGATTGGAGATTAGATGGTTGTGATATGTATGTTACATTAGAACCATGTAGTATGTGCAAAGAAGTTATTAAACAAACTAGAATCAATAATGTTTATTTTATTACTAAAAAGTTAGATTTTAAAAAGGAATACTATAAAACAAACATTTGTTCGTGCAATAATATTTTAGATAAAGAAAAAATAGAAATAATTAATAATAAACTAACTAACTTTTTTAAACGAAAAACTAACAGGTAATATGTGTTTTATGATATAATTTTATTGGTGAAATAATATGGACTATCAAGTATTATATAGAAAATATAGACCTAAGAATTTTAACGAAGTAATTGGTCAAAATCATATTACAACAATTCTAAAAAATTCTATAGTAAATGATAAATTAGCACATACTTATATATTTACTGGACCAAGAGGAACAGGTAAAACAAGTAGTGCTAGAATCTTTGCTAAAACATTGAATTGCCAAAATTTAAAAGATGGAATTTGTTGTGACAAATGTGATAACTGTTTAAATTTTAATAGTAGTCCAGATATTATAGAATTAGATGCAGCATCTAATAATGGTGTAGAAAATATAAGAGAGATAATTGATAACGTTAATGTTGCACCAACATATAATAAATATAAAGTATATATAATTGATGAAGCTCACATGTTATCTACAAGTGCCTGGAATGCATTTTTAAAAACTCTTGAAGAACCACCAGAAAGTGTAATATTTATATTAGCAACTACTGAAATTAAAAAAGTACCAATAACTGTGCTTTCAAGATGTCAAAGATTTGATTTTAAGAGAATTGATGCTGAAGAAATCAAAAATAATTTAATGAATATTTGTAAAAAAGAAAAAATAAAATATGAAGAACAAGCATTGATGGAAATAGCTATTCTTGCTGATGGATGTATGAGAGATGGTTTAAGTCTTTTAGATCAAATCTCTAGAGTAAACGAAAAAGTATCTTTAAATATTATTAGAGAATATTTTGGTTTAGTAACTCAAGAAGATATTGATGAGATATATATGTCTATAATAAATAATGACATTAATACACTTGTTAAGAAAATAAATGATATAAAACAAACAGGCGTAGATGTTAAAAACTTAATTGAAAAATTAATTAAAGAATTTATTGATAAAGCAATTAGTATTAAGAAAAAAGGTATTAGTAATAATGTCTTTAAACAACTAAAAAATATGATTGATAGAATCAATGAATTACTTGCAAAATTAAATCAAAATTCAGATGGCTATTTATTATTGGAACTTGAATTAATATCATTTATTAAAGATGATGAAATAAAAATTTCTAAGAAAGAAGTTAATCAAATTATTTCCCAGGAAATAATTAAAGTTGACACTAAAATTGACGTCAACACTTTACTTAAACCAGAAGAAATTAATCATTATAAATTAAATGATAAATTTATTGAAACTAGAATAAATAATACATTCGTAGGTGCAAGTAAAGAAAATAAAGTTAGTGCTTCTGAAAAATGGAATGACTTTATAAATTATGTAAATGATAATGGTATTAATGAATATAAATTATTTAAAGATAAAGTAGTAATAGCTGCTGCAAGTGAAGATTATATTATTCTTCAAACTGGTAGTGAATCTTTAAAAACAATAGGTAATTCAAAACTATATGATATTGAACAATTATTTAATAATAAGAATAATACAAATTATAAATTTATATTTATTAAGGCTGATGAATGGAAAAATATAGTATCCAAATTTGATAAAAATAAAACATACAAATTAATAGATGAAAGTGAATTTATTCAAGTTAAAGATTCATCTATTGATACAGCAAAAGATTTGTTTGGAAAAAATATAGATATACAATAAGAAAGAGGTAATTATTATGAATATGCAAGCATTAATGCAACAAGCTCAAAGAATGCAAAAGGACATTCAAAAGAAACAAGAAGAAATACAAAAGAGTGAATTTACAGGAACTTCTGAATTAGTAGATGTTACTATTTATGGAAGTAAAAAAGTAAAATCAGTTAAATTTAAAAATATTACTTCATTTGATACGGAAGATATAGATATTTTAGAAGATATGATTAAATTAGCTATGAATGATGCTATCTCAAAAGTAGAAAAAGAAACTGAATCTAAATTGGGTGCTTATGGCAAACAATTAGGTGGATTAATTTAATTATGTTATACCCTGAATGTTTAAATGAATTAATTGAATCTTTTAAAAAAATTCCAGGTATTGGAGAAAAAAGTGCAGAAAGATATGCACTAGCTTTATCAAAATTAGATGATGATGATAAAGTATTATTTGCTGATAGTATTAAAGATGTTAAAGATAATTTAAAAAAATGTAGAATATGTGGTAATTTAACAGATAAAGATGAATGCGCTATATGTAGTGATGAAACAAGAAATTCAAATTTAATTTGTGTAGTTGAAGACTATAAAAGTGTAATTATGTTTGAAAAGTCAGGTACATTTAAAGGAAAATATCATATTTTAAATGGATTAATTTCACCAATTGATGGTATTTATCCAGATGATATTAATATTTCATCATTAGTTGAAAGAATTACTAATCCTGAAGAAACTGAAGTAATTATGGCAATTAAACCTTCAGTAGAAGGAGAAGCTACATCTTTATATATTAAAAAAATATTAGAATCTAAAAAAGTAAAAGTATCTAGATTATCATATGGTATTCCGGTTGGAGTAGATATTGATTATTTAGATTCAATAACATTAGATAGAGCTCTTCTAGACAGAAAGGAAATAACTGACTAATATGAAAGTACATGAGGTTAAAAATTCTATTATTGAATCATTTCATGAGAATAATAATCCTCATGCTTTTTTAGTTTATACAAATAATTTAGATCAATGTTATAAAGATATATTAGATTTAATAAGAATAGTTAATTGTAATAGAAATGGAGAAGAAGATTGTGATTGTCCAGCATGTAGATTATTCAAAACAAATAATTCTCCAGATTTTATAGATATAAAACCTGAAGGAAAAGATATAAAGGTAGGACAAGTAGAAAAAATAACATCGCAATTTATTACAAAACCATTAATTAATAAATATCAAATATATTTAATAAATGAAGCCGAAAAGCTTAATGTAGTAGCAGCTAATAAATTATTAAAGTTCCTTGAAGAACCAAGTGAAGGTATCGTAGGTATACTTATAACAGATAATATAAGAGGAATCCTTCCTACAATAAAAAGTAGATGTACAGTATTTAGTTTTAATTATGAATATTCAAATTTATTATCTTTGTTAAATATAACTGAAGATATTTTTGAAAAATATTATAACGATTCAATGCAAATGGTATATAACCTAGAAAATATGCCAAAATATCAACTTTTAAGATTTTTAAAAGAAGTTTCTAAAAAAGATAGAAATGATATTCTTGAAATAATGAAATTAGTTCTAAAGATATATACTATTAAGTTTGAAAATCTATTACATAGTTGTTATAATGAACTTGAATTTACAGATCAAATATTAAATTTAATTCAAACTAAAGATGAATATGAATTAGTTAAAAAAATTAATGATATTAACAAAATAATTAGATTAATAAGCAGTAATACAAATAGAGATTTAACTCTAACTAGATTAGCAGTAATTTGGGAGTGATTATATGAAAATAGTGGGTATTAAGTTTAAAGGAAATAATAAAATTTATTGCTTTAAAAATAATGATCTAGAATTAAAATCAGATGATTTAGTAGTAGTTGATACAGAAAAAGGTAATCAATTAGGAAAAGTTGTTAATGTTGATATGAAAAATAATAATCTTGATATTAATACAATGAAAGAAGTAATATCAATTGCAACTTCTAAAGATGTTAAACAATATGAAAATAATTTAAAAGAAGCTAAAGAAGCTTTAAAATTTGTAAAAGATAAAGTTGAAAAAGAAAAACTAGATATGACATTTTATGATGCAGCTTATACTTTAGATAAAAAACAATTAACATTTAATTTCTTAGCTGATCAAAGAGTAGATTTTAGAGATTTAGTAAAAGAAATTGCTGCTAAATATAAAACTAGAATTGAACTTCATCAAATTGGAGTAAGAGATAAAGCTAAAAATATTGGTGGACTAGGACCATGTGGAAGACCATTATGTTGTAATACTTTTCTTTCAAATATGGAAGCTATTAGTATAAATATGGCTAAAAATCAAAATTTAGTATTAAATCCAACAAAGATTAATGGATCTTGTGGAAGATTATTATGTTGTCTTGCGTATGAAGATAATGTATATACTGATCATAGATGTAAGCTACCTAAACAAGGAACTATTGTTAAAACTAAAGATGGAAAAGGTAAAGTAATATCACTTGATATATTAAATAAAAAGTTTACTGTTGAAATAGATGATAAACAATATACTTATGATTTTACTGAATATAAAAATGAAAAATAATATTGTACTAAATGATTTATTTGATTATGACTATAAGATTTATCAAAATGAAGATTATTTTAAATTTTCAATTGATTCAATTCTTTTAGCTGAAATAGTTAAAAAGAAGAAAAATAAGAATAAATTATTAGATATGTGTTCTGGTAATTGTGCTGTTCCAATGATTTTACATAAAAAGTATAATGATTTAGATATTACAGCAATCGAATTACAAGAAGAAGTATATGATTTAGGTAAGAAAAGTTTAGAAGTAAACAATATCGAAGACATTAGATTCATAAATGATGATGTTAAAAATATAACTAAATATACTGATAATATAAAATTTGATTATATTACTTGTAATCCTCCTTATTTTCAAACAAACCCTGATATAAATATTAATGAAAATAAAGTTAAAGCAATTGCAAGACATGAATTAACAATTACTCTTGAAGATATTATTAAAATAGCTTCTAAGAATATAGAATATAATGGTTCATTTTATATAGTACATAAAGATTTTAGACTAGCAGATATTATAGTTTTATTAAATAAATATAATTTTGGAGTTAAAAAGTTAGTACCTATATATAATGATGAAAACTCAGAATGTACATCAATATTAGTAGAATCTATTTACAATGGAAAAAATTATGTTAAAATAACTAAGCCAGTTTTTATTAATAAATATAAAAGTTATAAGAATATTTTTTAGGAGGGGTCATGCATGAAATTAATAGTAGGACTAGGTAATCCTGGCAAAGAATATGAAAAAACTAGACATAATATTGGTTTTATGGTATTAGATAAATATTTAGGTAACGTTAAATGGTCTAAAAAATTTAATGGTGAATATTATGAAACTAATATTAATGGAGAAAAGTATATCTTTTTAAAACCTCAATCTTATATGAATTTATCAGGTGGAGTAGTATCTTCATTTATGAAATTTTATAAAATTGAATTTAAAGATATATTAATTATTCAAGATGACTTAGATTTAAAATTAGGACAAGTAAGACTTAAAGCTAAATCAAGTGCCGGTGGACATAATGGTATTAAAGATATTATTGCTAATATTCATACAGATGAATTTGCAAGAATAAAGGTCGGAGTGTCACACGATAGATCAGTAGATACTAAAGATTATGTTTTAGGTAAATTTGGAAAGTCTGAATTAGAACTTATAGAAAGTAATTATAGTAAAATATTTAATTTAATAGAAAATTTTAAATATGATAATATTGAAGTTCTAATGGTAGATTTCAACAGAAGAGGATAACATCATGGACTTTTTGAATGAATATTTTAATTATAAAAATAAAAGTAATATAAGTGGGTTAACTGAAGAGTTAGCCGTTTTGTATTTCAATGAATATTTTAATAGATATAAAAAGAATGTTTTAATTGTAACCAATTCATTATTTGATTCTAATATGTTATATCAAAGATTAAAAACTTATAATGAATCTGCTTGTTTATTTCCTATGGATGACTTTTTATCAAGTGTAGCAATAGCACAATCACCTGATTTAAAAGTAAAAAGACTTGAAACTATGGAATCTTTAAAGGAAGGAAATAAAATAGTAATAACTAATTTAACTGGTTTATTACATTATCTTCCTAATAAAGATAAAAAACATGAATATCAATTAAAGTTACATATTAATGATTCTTTTGATAGAACTACTTTTATAGAAAAATTAGAATCATTTGGATATAAAAGAGATTCAATTGTAAGTGCAACTGGTGAATATGCTGTAAGAGGATACATTATTGATATATTTCCAATTGAAAGTGAACATCCAATAAGAATAGAATTCTTTGGAGATGATATTGATTCAATAAGATTCTTTAATGAAAATACTCAATTATCTACAGGAAATTTAGATTCGTTTATTATTTTACCTTTTGAAGAGATAAATACTAATGAAAAATCATCAATATATGATTATTTAGATAATCCAATTGTTTTCTTTGTTAATAGAAATCAAATTGAATTAGGATTAAAAAAACTTAAAGATGATATTAAAGAATACAATGAATCTAAAGATTTAGATCTTAATACAAAGTACATGTATGATTTCGATGAAATAAAATTTAATGAATTTATTAATTTAGATACAGTTAATAATTTAAAGAATGATGAATCATATGAATCACAACCTATAATTAAATTTAAAGGTGATTTTGAAGCTTTTGTAGATTATGTTAATAAACATAAAATGAATAAGACGGTAGTAATCTGTCTATCAAAAGATACTCAAATAGAAAAAATTAAATATCTATTTGATGATGTTAATATTGGATCAATTGTTGTTAATAAAATAAATATTATTAACAAAAAAATAAATGAAGGATTCATATTTAAAGACTATTGTGTTATCTCAGAATATGATATTAGTGATGAAAAAATCTCCAGTGTTTATAAGAACAATTATAAAATGGGTACAAAAGTAAAAAGTTTTAATGATATTAAACCTGGAGATTATGTAGTACATAGTCAACATGGTATTGGTATCTATGGTGGAATAGTACCTATTCAAAAACAAGGATTAACAAGAGATTATATTCTAATTAACTATGCAGGAAATGATAAAGTATATATTCCTGTAGAAAAGATAACTTCAATATATAAATATAATGAATCAGATGGTCATAAACCTACAATTAATAAGTTAAATTCTGCACAATGGGCTAAAACAAAAATGAAAGCTCGTAATAGAATTCATGACATTAGTGATGAATTAATTAAGTTATACGCAGCTCGTTCTCAAATTGAAGGACCGGTATTTAAAGATTTTGCAGAAGAAGCAATTTTTGATAGTCAATTTGTATTTACTGAAACTAATGATCAAATAAAATGTATTAAAGAAATAGATAAAGACTTAACTCTTAAACATCCAATGGATAGATTATTATGTGGAGATGTTGGATTTGGAAAAACAGAAGTTGCGTTTAGAGGTATCTTTAAAGCAGTAATGAATGGATATCAAGTTGCATATCTTTGTCCAACAACACTTCTTTCTAGACAACAATACCTAAGTGCAGTTGAAAGATTTAAAGAATTTCCAATTAATATTGCACTTCTTAATAGATTCACATCTGTAAAAGAAACAAATCGAATAATAAAGGGATTAAAGAGTGGAACTATTGATATTGTATTTGGAACTCATAAATTATTAAATCCTGAAATAGAATATAAGAATCTAGGACTTCTAGTTATCGATGAAGAACAAAGATTTGGTGTTTCTCAAAAAGAAAAGATTAAAAAAATAAAAAATGATGTTAATGTTTTAACATTAAGTGCAACACCAATACCAAGAACTTTAAAGATGGCAATGTCTGGTTTAAGAGATCTTTCAATTATTGATACACCACCAGTAAATAGATATCCTGTTCAAACATATGTAATTGAAGAAAATGATATGATTATAAAAGATGCTATTTATAAAGAATTAACTCGTGGTGGTCAAGTATTCTTACTTTATAATAAAGTTCAAACAATCGAAGATATAAGAACAAAAATTAAACAACTAGTCCCTGAAGCTAGAGTTGTAATAGCTCATGGAAAAATGAATAAATATGAACTTGAAGATGTTGTAAATGATTTTATTGAACAAAAATACGATATTTTGATTTGTACTACTATTATTGAAACAGGAATAGATATTCCTAATGTTAATACTTTAATTGTATTAGATTCTGACACATTTGGTTTATCACAACTTTATCAATTAAGAGGACGTGTAGGTAGATCAAATAAAATAGCTTATGCATATCTTATGTATAAACCATCTAAGATTTTAACTGAAACTGCAAGAAAGAGACTTGAATCAATTAAAGATTTCACTGAACTTGGTAGTGGTTATAAGATAGCTATGAGGGACTTATCTATTCGTGGAGCAGGAGATATGTTAGGTTCAGAACAAGCAGGGTTTATAGATGCAATCGGATTAGAACTTTATACTCAAATGCTTAATAATGAACTTAAGAAGCTTAATGGTGAAGAAGTAGATGAGGAAGAAGAACAAAATCCATTAATTGAAGTATCTAATCATATTAAAGACGAATATGTTAGTGATGAAAATATTAAGATTGATATTCATAAAATGATTAATGAAATAAAAGATAAAGAATCTCTTGAAGAAATAAGAAGAGAAATTGAAGATAGATTTGGTAAGATTGATAAAGATATGGAAGTATATATGTATGAAGAATGGTTTGAAAAACTTGCTGAAGAACTTCATATTACTAATGTAGAAAATAGAAATAATACTTTAAAAGTTGAATTACCAGAAGATGTTTCTAGTAAAATAGATGGAGAAAAACTATTCCTTATTACATATAATATTCATCCTAAATTTAGATTAAGTTATTTTAATAAAAAAATTAATATAAGTTTACCTTTATTAAATTTAGATAAACATTTCATATTCTATATTGTAGATCTATTAACTAAAATAATAGATATGATTCATTAGAAATTGGATTATTCCAATTTCTTTTTATTTTATATATAATTTAATTAAGGTGATGTGTATGAAATTGAAGAAAATGGTTAAAGTGTTTTATATACTTGGTGTACTATTATGTGTTTATTTAATATATAATTTTTTATTTTATAATAGTTATATAAAATATAGAACTACTGCAGTTCATTTAACTGAAAATGGTACATTATTAACTGCACAAGTGTTTCCAAATGTAAGAGTAAGCAAAGCAATTTATATTTTAGATGATTTATTTCTTAGAAATAATTTTGAATCAATAAATAAAGAAAATGATTCTTGGATAATAACTGATAAAGATAATATATCTTATAAATTAAAAGTAAAAGAAGTAGAAAACGATAATTATCGAATGTATCAATATACAGTTTCAAACTTAGATAGTATTAAAGATAAAAAAATTTCAGTGTTTTCATCAACTACTAAAAAAAGAGATGCAAAAAGATTAGTAAAAAGTATAAGTAATTATGTTCCTCAATACGAAGAAATATTCTTAGTTGATGGTAATAAGAAACACGGAGTTATTTTTAAATATAATGGTGAGATAAATGCTTATATCTTTATTGGAGAAAAAAAATATCATTTTATATTTGATAATGATTCTCTTACTTACGATTATATTATAGATTTATTAGCAACTATATCATTAGAAAAATAAAATATATGAAGAATTCATAATAAAAAAGACATTAGTAAGTATTTCTAATGTCTTTTGTGATTTTGTGAAATATTGTTTTTTAATTATTATTATCTAATTTAAGAAAGAGTATGTAATATATTTTGATGTTTTAATATCATACGCTGTGTTATTGTCAGGATTATATGATAACATTCCATACCCGTTTTGAAGAACATCAAATTGATTATTATTATAAGTTAATAATAATAATCTAGTTTTCCATTCGTTTAAAGGTTTATCTCCTAGTTCGCTGTCAATATTAAATTTCACTTTTAAATTTGATGTTTCATAATTTGACATTTTGTCTAGTCCCATTTTTATAGCAAAATCCTGATCTCTTGAATCTAAAAGTTGTTTAACAGTAATTACACCGCCACTATATTTAACGTTTATAGTGTCAGTTAATTTAAAATCAATATTACTTTTTATTACCTTTTTTATTTTAAAAGAAGATATTGTTGTAGGTGTTGAATTTTTTTTGATATTTACTTCTACGTCATTTAAATATTCTCCAATAACAACTAAGTCTGCATTATCATATAGTTTGTTTATATCACCTGTTTTATATGTTGCGTTACCATTAACAACTAAATAATAATCTTCTTCATTGTTATTATTTGATTGATTATTTATTAAATTTACATTGGTATTATAATTTAAATTATCTTTTATTATAGATTTATAATGTTTAAAAATTAATGTAAAAATACCAATAAATAATACTATTAAAATACAAAAAATTATTTTATTTTTCATTATAACTCCTTCTTATTTAATTATAAATAATTATAATAAAAATTCAATTATCATTTTTGTTATTTGATTTTAAGAATAAAAAGAGTTATTATATTTCACATTGAGGGGGTAATTGACTATGAAGTTTAATCATACAACACTACATGTATTTGAAGATGGAATAAACGATGAATTTATAATTGAATTTAGTTATAATCCTGAAGTAGATCGTGAACCAATTGCACATCTTGTAAAGGGAAGATGGTTTATTTTACATAGTATAAATTTTGTAAGTGTATTAAATGCTGCAATTATGCAAGAAAACTATGTAAGAGCGTTAGATGGAGAATTAGAGGAAGAAGTTTCTCAAGAAGATAATCATATTTATTTTAATATTAATGATTATGCAAGTATATTATCTTTGGGAGCTAATTACTTTAAAGAACATACAATTGGAGAAAATAAAGAATTGAAATTAAGATAATGTTATGTTATATTAACAAGTGTTAAACGGCGAAGGAAAGAGTAGTAAATACAAGACGCGTAGAGAGTTCCTGGTTGGTGAAAAGGAATAGGGAGTATTTATGAACATGGCTCTGGAGTTTAAATCGGGTAATTTACGATATAAATTTAAAGTTGCATGATAAGTCATGAATTAAGGTGGTACCGCGGGTAATAGCTCGTCCTTAAACCTTAGTTCATGGCTTTTTTATTTAGAAAGAAGGTAAAATTATGGAGAAAGAAAAATATTATATTTCTACTGCAATCGCTTATACATCAGGTAAACCTCATATTGGAAACACTTATGAAATTGTACTTGCAGATGCAATTGCTAGAAATAAAAGACTTGAAGGTTATGATGTATATCTTCAAACAGGAACTGATGAACACGGAGAAAAAATTGAATTAAAAGCAAAAGAAGCAGGAGTTACACCACAAGAATATGTTGATAAAGTAGCAGGAGAAATCAAAAGTATTTGGGATTTAATGAATACTTCTTATGATAGATTTGTAAGAACTACAGATAAACATCATGAAGAAGTTGTTCAACATATCTTTAAGAAAATGTTTGATAAAGGAGATATATATCTTGGCAAATATGAAGGATGGTATTGTACTCCTTGTGAATCATTCTGGACTGAATCTCAACTTATAGATGGTAAATGTCCAGATTGTGGCAGAGAAGTTGAAAAGAAGAGTGAAGAATCATACTTCTTTAGATTATCTAAATATCAAAAACAATTAGAAGAGTTTATTGAATCACATCCTGACTTTATTCAACCTGAAGCCAGAAAGAATGAAATGTTAAATAATTTCATTAAACCTGGTCTACAAGATTTATGTGTTTCTCGTACTGCATTTAGTTGGGGAATTCCAGTAGATTTTGATCCAAAACACGTTGTTTATGTTTGGTTAGATGCATTAACTAACTATATTACAAATATCGGATATGATGTTGATGGTAATGAAACTGAAGAATTTAGAAAGAAATGGCCAGCAGACTTACATTTAATTGGTAAAGATATAATTAGATTTCATACTATTTATTGGCCATGCTTCTTATTTAGTTTAGATTTACCAATGCCAAAACAAGTATTTGGACATCCTTGGTTAATCATGAGTGATGGAAAGATGAGTAAATCTAAAGGTAATGTAGTATATGCTGATGATATTGCTAATAAGTATAGTGTAGATGCACTAAGATATTTCTTCTTACATGAAATACCTTTTGCAGCTGATGGAGTTTTCTCTGAAGACTTATTAGTTGAAAGAATTAATTCAGACTTAGCTAATATATTAGGTAATTTAGTTAATAGAACTATATCAATGTCAAATAAATACTTTGATGGTATTGTTACTAATACTAAAGTTAAAGTTGATGAAGAAGATAATGAACTTATTACACTATGTGAAGGATTAAATGAAAAAGTTAAGAATCATATGGATAAATTAAGAATTGCTGATTCTATTGATGATATTTTTGAAGTTCTTAGAGCAGCTAATAAATACATTGATATTACTATGCCATGGGGACTTGCAAAAGATGAATCTAAGTTAGAAAGACTAAATACAGTTCTTTATAATTTAATTGAAGCCATCAGAGTAAGTGCTGTATACTTACAAGCGTTCTTACCAGAAACTTCAGAAAAGATTTTTGCTCAAATTAATACTAATATAAAAGATTATGAATCAACTAAGGAATTTGGTAAATTTGTATCAGGTACTAAATTAAATAAACCAGAAATTCTATTTGCTAGAATTGACACTACAAAATAACATCTCTTTTTAGAGATGTTTTTTTATGTTATACTACTTGCGAGGTGAAATACATGTTTACTGATAGTCATGCACATATATTAAAAGAGTATTATGAGTCAATTGATGATGTAATCAAAAGAGCAAAAGAAAATAAAGTAAATAGAATAATAGTAGATGCAGATTCAATAAAATCATGTTATGAAGTTCTTGAGTTATCTAGTAAATATGATAATATATATTGCTGTCTTGGAATTCATCCAGAAAATATTGATGAAGATATGGATGAATTAGATAAAATAATTGAAGAAAATAAAGATAATAGAAAGTTTATTGCTATTGGAGAAATTGGATTAGATTATTACTGGACTAAAGAAACAAAAGAAAAACAACATAAAATTTTAAGACATCAACTTTCTTTAGCAGAAAAATATAATAAACCAGTAATAATACATTCAAGAGAAGCTACTAAAGATACAATTGATATTTTAAAAGAATTTCCTAATGTTAAAGGAGATATTCACTGTTTTTCAGGATCATTTGAAACAGCTGAAATATATCTTAAGATGGGTTATTACATAGGTGTAGGTGGAGTATTAACTTTTAAAAATGCAAATATAAAAGACGTAATTGTTAAGTTACCTCTTGATAGATTACTTCTTGAAACTGATTCTCCATTTCTTGCACCAACTCCAAAAAGAGGAGAAACTAATGAACCAGCTAACATTCCATTAATTGCTGACTTTTTAGCAAATTTAAAAGGAATAACAATAGATGAAGTATCAAAACAAACAGAAGAAAATGTTAATAAATTATTTAATATAGGTGAATAAAATGAATAAGAATTTTAATTTTAAAAAGAAATTTGGTCAAAATTTCTTAATTGATAAAGATAAAACGCAAAGAATTGTTGACCTTATTAATGTATCTCCTGATGATTTAATTATCGAAATTGGTCCAGGAGCAGGTGCTTTAACTAAAAGATTAATAAAAAAGAATGCAAAATTAATATGTTATGAAATAGATGAAGATACAAAAGAATATTTATTACCTTTAGAAAACGAAAAAACTAAAATAGTATATAAAGATTTTCTAACAGCAAATATTCAGGAAGACATAAAAGATATTGAATACAACAATTTATATATGGTAGGTAATCTTCCATATTATATTACTACTCCTATCATTGAAAAGATTATAAAAGAAGAAGTAGATGTAAAAAAGATGGTATTTATGGTTCAAAAAGAAGTAGGAGAACGCTTCTCATCAAAACCAAATTCTAGAGAATATGGTTCAATTACTGTTTTCTTAAATTATTACTTTAATATTAAACAAGAATTTATTGTAGGAAGAAAATGTTTTAATCCAGCACCTAATGTAGATTCAATGGTTATTTCATTAAATCAAAAACCAGATAGATTAAAAGTAGATATGGTTAAGTTTGATAAACTTGTAAGAAATGCTTTTCAATTTAAAAGAAAAAATTTAAGAAATAACTTAAAATCATATGATTTAGATAAAATTAATGAAATACTAAAAGAATATAATTTAGATATTACTCATAGAGCTGAAGAATTAGATTATAAAATATTTGTTGACATATGCAATAAATTATTTTAATTGCAATTTTAGCCATTATACCCTATAATAAAAATATATATATATAGGAAAGGTGAGGCTCGATGAAAATAACAAATGTAAGAGTGCGAGTAGTTGAGAAAGAGAATTCTAAGATGAGAGGTTTTGCATCAGTAACATTAGATGATATGTTTGCTGTTCATGACATCAGAATCCTAGAAGGAGACAATGGTTTGTTCTTGGCAATGCCAAGCAAACAAATTGGAGAAGGAGAATATAAAGATATAGCTCATCCAATCAACCAAGAAGCTCGTCAAATGTTCAGTGATGCTATTATCGAAGAATATAAAAAAGAATTAGCAAAAGCTGAAGAAGAATAAGATGGTTTTAAACCATCTTTTTTTTGTAAAAATTTATGTAAAGAATATAAAAAAATACTCTAGTTTAATGTACATTAAGAACCCTTGTATTATATTTATTATAGGTGAATATGGTGAAAAAGTATAAATTGAGAGTAGGTTTTTATCTTTTCTTAATTGCAGGTATTTTAACAATGCTTGGTTTTTCATGTTTTAATATATGGACACAAATTTACCAAAATGAAAAGAAAGTACAAGAGCTTAACGAAAAGTATGAAAGATTAGTAGATCAAGAATATGATTTATCTGGTCAAGTAAACAAACTTCAAGATCCTGAATATGTTGCTAAATATGCAAGAGAAAAGTATTTATATACATCTGAGGGAGAAAAAATAATAGATATAGAAAAGAAATAGTCATTTGCTTAATGACTTTTTTTATGTTATTATTATTTCACATATGGGGTCGTAATTGGTTTCGACAAATTACAGTCCTGTATTAGTTGCAAGTGGTCGGTAACCTAATTACCAACAATTAAAATTAACTGACAATAACAGTAATATGACTTTAGCTTTCGCCTAGTCGAAAGCCTTCACATACAGTTTGTGATGGAGTGCTCATAAAGTAATCGTCCGTAGTTATTTTATGGGTTCATATATACGGAATATATTATTACTTCTCGTCCTAAGTTGTAATGAAGAATTCTATTAGGAATAGTAAATCTTAGTTTGTTAGATACTTTTGGATTTATGAAATTTTATTTCTAACTAAACTTGTAGACGCTAATATATGAGTATTTTGGACGGGAGTTCGAATCTCCCCGGCTCCACCATTTTGTAATAATAAGAATCTTTAAGGATTCTTTTTTATTGACTAAAAATTTCCTTAATGATAGTATATTTAACTGTTTGAGGAGATATAAACAATGGAAATTTTAAACAATTATGGAATGACAGTAAAAGAAAAGAGAGATTTAATTACTCAATTAAATCGTTATGTGAATTATACAAATAATTTAAGTTTACCTACATATGATTATCTAATGCAATTAATTAACTTAGAAAAATCTGCATTAGAAGAAACACCAAATCTTTTAGATTTAGTATCATTTAAGAATTCAGAAATCTTTAAAGATATAGTTACATACAATATATATTCTTTAGCCCAACATTATTGTGAAGACAAAAGTAATACTATTCTTCAAGAGGAAATGGATAATGTAAAAATTCTATCTTATGGAATTAAAGTATTTGACTACTCAAAATTATATGGATTAGATAATGGAGAAGTAGGTTTTTATCAAAAAGTATATGATTCAGAGTATATTGATATGATGGATGAACAAATTGAAGAAAAACTAAATGAATTATATAGAACATGTTATACATCAGGAGAATGTAATGATATTCTTAAAAAAGAAATTGAAAAACTAGAACATCAATTAAAAGATTTAAGATATAGAAATATTCCTAATAAAGAAGAACAAATAGAGTTAGATATCTATAAAACTAATTATGATTCATTAATTGATTTATATCATATTAGTGATAAAGGATTCGAAGAAGCTAAGAATTACGGAAATATAAAGAAAAAAACTTTATCTAAAGATGTTAATGGATTTAGAATATATAATTATAAAAAATATTTTTAAAATACTACTTGAAGTAGTATTTTTTATTGATTTTATTAAATTGAAAATGTATTATATAGACTAATTTAAAGGAGTTTATATGATTAAAGAATTAAAAGATGGAAGTATAGTTAGTTTAGATTATGGTCTTCAAGTTTCTAATTACATATCACGTGATTATCCTGGTGAATATGAAACAGATATATTTGCAAAAATATTTACTAAGATTTATACTGATGGAGAAATATATAAATATAATAAGCATAATCCATTTCCAGCAGATAGATATAAGATAGGAATAAAAGAGTATTATAATATAAACTATTTAGAAGTAGATAATGTTTTTGTAAAAAATCATACATATTTAATAAAAGAAATATATGTTTGGGAGTGGTCTAATGCAGGTACTTCTCGTGTATTTGATCCTTATTTAAAAAAAGTAGATGTTTATGTACAAGATAAAAACAATATTCATCAAGTAATAAATGCAATTGCTATGAAAAGAAAAATAGAAATTCTTAAAGCTAATGGTGAATTATCATTACCTGAATTTAATCATAGTGTATTAACTGAAAATAATGATGTTCATATTTTAAGAAGAAAACACTAAAATTTGCATAAATTAAATTTAAATGTTATATTACTGCCAAGGGAAAAAGGTAGGTATAAAGATGAAAGTGTTTAAAGATGAAAGTGTTTACGTACAAAAAAATGATTTAATTAATATACTACAATTAGGGGATTTAATACCTCACACTGTATTAAAAAAAGCATTTAATGGTAAAGAATTAGTAATAGATGATAATAATAGATATGACTTTGTTGAATTTAATTTACCTGATGAAGTATTTTTTTTCAAAAGACAAGATTGGATAATAGATTATGATAACTATAGTTATTATGATGATGAAATGTTAGAAAAGATTGCACATACTTTATATAAACAAAATGAAGAATTAGTTGATAATTTCAATAAATTATCTAATGAAGATCAAGAAATTCAACACCAAGAAATGATTAAAAAACATAGACAATTAAGACATATGTTTAATGATTTAAGACATTTATCAGAATATAAAAAAGGTATAATGAATATGATTATTCCAGGTGAAGAACCAGGTGAAGTCATTAACATGACACAAGAAGAAGCAAAAAAGGCGGTTATTAGATAACTGCTTTTTTTTATTTAAAAAAATTTGATATAATGTAGAAAATACAAAAGAGGTAGATAAATATGAAAAAATTGTTTTTAATTAGACATGGTGAATCTATGCAAAATACAAAAGAAAATTATAAAATTAAACTTCCAGATAGTAAGGTATATCTAACAGAAAAAGGAAAAGAAGAAGCTAGAGAATGTGGAATAATACTAAATAATTATATGGAAGAAAATAATTTAGATAAGAATTCATCAATTATCTACAATAGTCCTTATGTAAGAACTAGAGAAACTAGAGATATTATTAATGAATATTTAAATATAAAAAAACTAATAGAAGATTACTTGCTTATTGAGCACCAATATGGATTATTTAGTGATAATGAATTAAGTTATAATAAGAAAAAATATCCTGATTTTTTTGAATATTCTGAAAGATTCTTTAGAAATGAAGGAAAATTTTATGTTAAATTTCCAATGGGTGAAAGTCCAGCTGATGTTGCTTTAAGAACAAGAATATTCTTACAAGATATGTATAAAGAATGTAATGATATAGATAACATATTTATAGTTTCTCATGGTACAACAATAAAAACATTACTCATGAATATCTATAGAGAATCACCAGAATGGTATAATAAAACAAGACATTTTGGTAATTGTGAAGCTAGAGTAATTGACGAAAATAAAAATATGAAAGTTCTAAGAAAAGGATAGTGCTATTAATTTGAATTTGGGTTGTATTGTAAATTAAAGTAAGTTTTATTATAATTAATATGAAAGAGGTGTACGTATGTATAATACTTATTTATCAATTGGAACAGTTTTAATGTTAAAGGGTGAAGGTAAAAAAGTAATGGTTATTGGTTACCTAGGTTATGATAAAACTGGTAAAGCAGCTGACTATATGGGAGTAACGTATCCAGAAGGTTATATGAGTTCGGATAGTATTATAGGATTTAATGAAACAGAAATACTTCAAGTATTACATGAAGGATATAAAGATGTTGAACAAGATAGATTCTTTAATGAAATTACAGCTTATGTACAAGGATTATCAAGTCAAAGTACACCAACTGTACCATATGTAAATACACCAACACAACCTGTAGTTAAAGAGGAAATGCCAAAGCAAAATAATGATAATAACATTGATGTAATCTAAAAATATAGAAAGTTTCTAACTTTCTTTTTTTTATTTAACTTAAATTATGGTATTATATTAGATGAATGGAGGAAGTATGAAAAATAATTTGTTTTATACTATAAGTGGTTTCATAGTTTTAATTCTTGTTTTCTTATGTTTATTAACAACAACACATAAAGAAATATATAAAAGTATAAGTTATGAAAATTTTGAAGATTTAAAAACTGGTTTAGTATATTTTGGTGAAGTAGACTCAGATGTAAAAAAGGTAATGAAGAAATATGATCAATCATTTACAATAGATGAGTATGTAGTAAGTGATTATGAGATTGAAAAATTGAATACTTTATTATCAAATAGCAAAGTCAATACTATAGATAATACTGGATATGTCTTTGTTAATGAAAACGTTCCTGTATGGTCAAGTAATAAATCACTAGATGAAAAAGATTTAACTGAAGAATTAAATAAACAATTAAATGGAGTACTAAAATCTTCAGAAATTGTTTATAAACAAAATGAAAAAATTAATGATATTATTAATTTAATTAATAGTAAAAAATATACAATATTAGTAATTGGAAAAGAAGGTTGTAGTTGGTGTACAAGATATCAACCTGTTATTAATAATGTTGTTAAAGATTATAATGTTGATATACATTATATTGATAAAACAAAATATAGTGAATCTGATTTTAAAAAATATAAAGATTTAGCTTTAGAAATTAAGGCAGAATGTACAAATGATGGAGTGGCCACAACTACAAAAACATTTGGTGAGTATCCATTAACATTAATAACAAAGAATGGTAAATCAGTAGATTGTTTAATGGGATATGAAAGTGAAGAAACTGTTATTGAGTTATTAAGAAAGTATAATATAATTAAATAAAGAAGGTGTAATTATGTTTGAATCTTGTTTTGAAAGAGTAGAAGCTTTTAAAAAGAAATTTCCTGGAACAGTTTGTTGGAGAATTAAAAGACATTCAGAAGTAATTGAAAAACATTTGAATCCAAATGAAAAATTATTATTTGCCTTTGCTGCACAATTAAATGAAGGAAAATGGCATTTGTTTGATACTGCTATAATAGCACTTACATCAGAAAGAATAATTATTGGTCATAAAGGATTAATATATGGTTATAATTTTATAACTGTAACACCTGATATGTATAATGATCTAACAATAAAAGCAGGACTTATTTGGGGAACAATTGTTATAGATACAGTTAAAGAACAAATAACAATATCAAATATTGACAAGAATGCTCTTCCTGAAATTGAAACTTATATAACTTCATTTATGGAAGAAGCTAAAAAACAATACGCAAGAAGAGAAAAAAAAGGAAAATAAAATGAAAAGATATATTCGAGTAATAAGTTTAATTATAATAATCGCAGGTTTATTAATTTACAATATAAATAAACCTAGGAACTATAAAGAAGAGTACTCACTTGATAACTATTCAATTACTGAAGAATATCATAAAAGTGATAAATATTATTCATTTAAACTTGTTAAAGATGAATATATCTTTTATTTTGCAAGAAATTACTCATTTAGTAAAAAAAGAAAACTTATTAAAAGTATAAGTGAAGAAGTAAATGATAAAACAGTGTGTATAAATGTTGATATTTTAAAAAATTCTTCAGAAACTATTTGTAGTAATCAAGAGGAATATACATCATTAAGAGTTTTAAATGATGATAAAAAAGAAGTATTATCAACTTATGAAGATGTTAAAGTATATGATAAATCATATAAATACTATGAATGGAATGGATACGGGTTTACAGACATTATAAATCATAAGGAATATAAAATTCTAAAGAAAGAAAATTATGATAATAATTTAAGTTATAAATTTGATGATTATATAATATTTGCTAACTATGATGATAAGAATGAATTTAAGTTATTCTACTTATTTAATACTAAAACTAATAAATTTGAAAAAATCAAATTAAAAGATTCAATTAGTTTTGATTCTTATTTCCAAGGAATTTATAAAGATAAACTATATATCTTTGATAAAAATAATTCAATTCAATATGGAATTGGTATAAAAAATAAAAAGGTGACTAAAACAAGTAATTCTGACGGTGCACTATATTATGATGGAAAAATAGAAACAAAACCATTAAATACATTTAAATATAATAATTTATTATTTACAAACGATAATTTTATTAACTATTCAATAAATAATGACAGTCTATATTATTCTTATATTGGAAGTGATTTAAAGATTAAATTATTTGATAATGTCCAATATATTATTAAAGAATCTAATAATAAAGTATTATTCTTATCAAATGGATATGTATATGAAATTGATATTTATAATAATGAAGTAAAATTACTTCTAGAATCCATGGAATGGGAATTCCATTATAATTCACAAATTTATATTTTTTAATAGATAGTTATGACATATTTAATTTAAATGTTATAATTATATTAAGAATAAGGAGGTGGATTAGTAGTGGTTTTTAGAAAACCTTTTGCATTTATTATTAAACATTTTAAAGCATTCCATGTAGTAATGTTTTTAACAACATTATTTATAATGTATAATGCTAATCAAATAAGATCTTTAATAAGGAGTTTAATAAGCCAAAATGCATTTACTTATGCTGGTGCAGAGAACTATACTAATTCACCAGTATTTATTGTATGTCTAATAGGTTTAACAGCTGTTGGTTTAATCTATTGGTTGTTTACCGTTAGAAAGAAAGACTTAAAATATTACACTTTAGTAATAGGATATTATGCTTTTTCTATGGCAGGTTTCTATTATCTATTTGATAAGATTAATATTCTAGCACAAAAAGATGTATCAATAGATGAATTAAACTTAATCAGAGATGTAAGTACATTAATATTATTAGTATCAGTTCCAATTCTTATAATGTCATTAATAAGAAGTATTGGATTTAATATAAAACAATTTAACTTCTCAAAAGATATTAAAGAATTAGAAATAACTGATAAAGATTCAGAAGAATTTGAAATTTTAATTGGTCAAAACAATTATAAATATCTAAGAAAAATAAGAAAGACAATCAGAGAAACAAGATATGCAATACTAGAACACTTATTTATTATAACAATTGCAGTTGCAGGAGTAATCATAGTTGGCGCTGTATCATTTGGATACAAGTATTATCAAGATCATAAAGTAGTTGCTAATTCGGAAATTTCAACAGTAAATGGTGTTTATTATGTAGTAAATAATACTTATGTTACTGCAAGGAATTTAAATGGAAAACAAATCAAATCTAATAGTAAGTATGTTATTGTTAATATAAGTATGAAGAATATGACAAATACTGAAAAACTAGTTGATTTAAATGTCTTCAGTATTCAAACTGGTAGACTTATATATAGACCAATATCATTCCTACAATCTGAATTTAATGATTTAGGGGTTTATATTAAAGATAAAACAGTTATTCCAAATGATTCTTTCCTTACAGGAATAATTATATTTGAAATACCATTATCAATGAACGTTTCTAACTTCACATTAAAAGTATTCAAAGACTATAAAACATCTAAAGATGAATTTACATTTAATTTTGAAAAGTTTGCTGCAAATGGATACATCTTAGATGAAGATATAAAAGAAGAAGAAATTGAAATTGGTACAAAATATGATTCAGTATTATTTAGAGATAATAAAGTAAATTTCTTAATTAATAAAGCATATTTAGCTGATGCATTTAATGATAAATATGTTATATGTGAAGAAGAAGATAAATGTATAACTAAAACACAATTAATTAAGCCTGAAAAACTAACTAATAATACAATGTTAGTAGTTGATTATACTGGTTCTGTTAATAGTGATGCTTCATATTATGCTGCAATTAGCGATATGGATTCATTCTTTAATTCTTTTTCACATGTTGAATATGTAGTAGGAGTAGAGAAATTTAGTTCTAACGGCGAGGTAATAAGTACTGGTATAAATGGTAAAGCATTTATATTATTAGATAGAAAAGCTACAAAAGCTTCTAAAATAGATTTAGTATTTAGTTTCCGTAATAGTACAGTAAAAATACCTATTAAATAGATGTTTAATAACATCTATTTTTTTGTTGAAAATATAAACATATAATGTTATAATCAATTTATTGATGGAGCTTTAGCCAAGTGGTAAGGCGTGGGACTGCAACTCCCTGATCGCAGGTTCAAATCCTGTAGGCTCCTCCATAAGTATATAACTCGGTATTTTACCGAGTTTTTTTTATACAAATCATGATATAATGAAATCGAAGGTTGTGATTATCATGGAAGTTATTTTTCCACTACTGATTATCATTGTATTACTATCAATGAATAACAACACGATTAAGTTAATAAAGAAACATAAAAAAGGAGTAAATATTATGCCAAAAGAAATGATTAAAAATTATATCGGTAAAAAGGTTTCAATAACATTATTTAATAATGCATTTGCATTTAACGGAGTATTAGAATCATTTGAAGCTAATTGGATTAAAGTAAGTACTAAGAAAAATATACAAATTATCAACGTAGATCACATACAATCAATAGTTATATCTAAGTAGGTTTGTTATGAAAACTTGTGCACTTATATATAATCCAAATAGTGGACACATTCTAAATAAAAAGAATATTAAATCATATAAAGCTTTAATTGAAACTCATGGATATAAAGTAAAAGTAATTGGGACAGAATATAGAGGACACGCAAAAGAAATAGTATCTCACTTAGGATACGTTGATTTAGTAATGTCTATGGGCGGAGATGGAACTTTTAATGAAATAGTATACGGTAATCTTCAAAGAAAAAACCAATTATTACTTGCTCATATTCCAGTAGGTACAACAAATGATATTGGTGTAATGTTTGGGTATGGAAAAGATATAAAATTAAACATTGAACTATGTTTAAATGGAGTAGAAAAGAATATAGATATTCCAGTAGTAAACAATAGACCTTTTGTATATGTTGCAGGATTTGGAAAATTTATGAACATTCCATATGAAACATCAAGATTAGAAAAGAAAAAATTTGGTTATTTTGCTTACATATATAATGGTATTAAAGATTATTTTTCAAATACAAAATGGTATAACATTAAATGTGAAATTGATGGAAAAACAATTGAAACACCAGCATCCTTAATGTTGATATGTTCTTCAACTAGAATAGCCGGTCAAAACAATTTAGCTAAGAATGTTAAACTAGATGATGATAAATTTGAAGTTATTCTTTGTAGTAAAAAGAAAAGACAAGAAATTATTACATCAATAGGAAAAGCTGTTATTTCTCCACATCCAGAAAATGTTGATGGCATTATGATGTTTAAAGCATCAAAATTAATTGTTACATTCGATGAATATCAAAAGAAGCCATGGTGTATTGATGGAGAAAAACTAGAAATAAGATCAAAGAAATATACTATAGTTAATAAGACTAATATTAAAATTTTAATACCAAAAGTTAATGTAGATAAATTATTTATAAACAAATAAAAAGTTACTTTGCAGTAACTTTTTTCTTATATTCAACATATAATAAATGAAATATAATTCCAAGCGATATTGTACTTATTATTAATCCTAATTTTAATTTAGGAATTTTATATCTAAATTCAATCTTATTTAATCCTTTATTACAATCAAATGCAAGCAAAGAATTTCCTAAACTGTATGTATCAACTTTTAAATCATTAACATATACATTCCATCCTTCATCATAAGGAATTGATGTATAAATAGTACTAGCATCTTGTAAATAAATTTGACCAACTATCTTATCTTCCTTAAATGTAGTAAGTGTCATTGTATTATTCTTTACTATATTATAGAACTCTTCAAACTTATTACTATCTAAATAATAAGGAGCTATTGAACCACTATCATAATAATTATATCCAATAGTTATTTCTATATATTCATCTTCTGATGTAATTCCAATAATATGTTCATCACTATAATCATTATAATAATAAGAACTTGTTTCATCATATTTATCATAGTTTTCATCTCTTGCATATAAATCATTTCCAATTATCATAAAAGAAACTGAAGAAGAATTAGTATAAATATATGATATTTCATGCGGATTTAAATATTTATATTTAATAATTCTAAGTGAATCATTCTCAATTTCTTCTTGGTCTACTAAAGTTAGTTTATTAAATAAATTATTTATATTAGTACTTTTTTCAACAAAATCATTTTGTACAATCATTGGATTACTATTAGTATAATTCCAATTAACTATATCTTTATTAACTCCAAATGCAAGACTAGTTGAGTAATTGAATCTAGATATGTTTTGCACATCATTAATTATAGAATATCTTATATTATCAAGTTTAGAACCAATTATATATTTAACATCAAACATAATATCATAAACAGGTGTTTGATCTATATACATATAACTATTTATATTATTTCCTTTATTACCAAGATATCTTTGTAACTCAGCCATATTTTGATAAGCCATAGAAGAAAAAGTTGTAACCCCATTATAAAATGATTTGGAAGAATCATTTAATGTATGATTAATAGGACTATCTATTCTATAGAATAAAGAATCATCATATTTATGAATTGTATTAATACTTTCATCTATTTCAGAAGTAGATTGATAAAAGTTCTCGGCAACTTGTGAAATTTGTAATCCATAATTTAAAGATTCAATACAATCTATACAAGTAACAAGAATTAAAGCAAAGAAGAATATACTTCTATAGGTTTTAAAGTATTTACCAAGTATAAAGAAGAAAACAAATAAGAAAATAATGATTATATTAATTAATAAAGCTTCTTTAGAAGCACCAGCATAAGTATCAATAATTGTACATATTACTAATCCAACAGAAAATGCAAATAAGAATAATATTTTTAATAATGATTCTTTATCTAAATTCATTAATGCATAACTAGATAGAATTATCAAAATAAATGTATATATGAATGAGTACCTATATGGTAAATCATTAGGTACATGGAATGCTTGAATTATATAATCTAATTGAGGAACAAAAATTATTGATATAAATATAAAATATAATGTTAAATAACAAATTTTATTCTTTTTATTAATATTTGTATTTAATAAATAACTAAATAATAAGAATACACTAATTATACCTGCAGAAACATTTGGTGTAGTAATCGGATCACTCTTAAATATTACTGAATCAATACATGATAAGTGTGCTTTAATAAAATTAATAAATTTAAAATCATAATATTGAGTAGTTGGTATGGTTCCACCTGTCGCAGAAATACTAGTTAAACTAGTAGCCATTGGTAGCATTAGAAAAGCACTTAATCCACCGGCAAGTAGAGAAGTTGAAGCAAATATTAAACATTTCTTTAATAAATTTTTTTTGTTTTGTTTAAATTTCTTTTTAAAGTCAGTTTTATAAATTAAATATATTAAGAAATATATAACACTATATATACAAAGCATATATGCTATAAAATAATTAGCTATTAACATTATAAATAACGAAAAAGTATATAATTTCCATTTATTATCATTAACAATAGATTCAATTCCGAGTGTTATTAATGGTAACATAAACATTCCATCAATCCACATAAGGTTCCAATAATAAGCTCTATAATAAGCACTAAAAGCATATAATAAACTTAAAGGAACAATTAGGAATGAATTAGTTTTAAATTTTTTACTTAAGAATATACTACAAGTTAAAGCACTTAATACTGCTTTAAAACCAATTACTAATGATAAACCAGTTAAATGATTACTTTTATTAAAGAATAGAAGTAATATATTAACAGGACTACTTAAATAGTTTAAGAAATTTCTAAATATTGGCAATCCTAATCCTTGATAAAAAGAATATACTATACTACCATTTCCTAGTAATCTATTAACATATTCATATGTCATAGGTCCATATTGGTGATATAAATCAACACAAAGTAGTGAATATTTCCCAAATGGTACAACCTCATTATTAAAGAATGAATATCCTATAATAAAAGTAGAAAATAAAAATACTAGTAATATAACTCTATATTTATCTAAAAAGTTGTAAATTCTACCAAGAAATTTCATATTATCACCTTATTAAATTATATCTTATAAAAATAATAAATTAAACAGAATTGCTATTTTTCTTGCAAAAATAAAGGTTTTGATGTATTATTAAATAGTTTTAAAAAAGGGAGTGAGTCTCATGGACAAAATTATTAACGTTGCAGTAGTTGCACACGTAGACGCTGGTAAGAGTACTTTAGTTGATGCTTTACTTAAACAAAATGGTGTTTTTAACGAACATGAAGAAGTAGTAGATCAAGTAATGGATTCAGACCAAATTGAAAGAGAAAGAGGAATCACAATTTATTCTAAAAACTGTGCTATTAGATATAAAGATCATAAGATTAATATCGTAGACACACCAGGACACGCTGATTTCTCATCAGAAGTAGAAAGAATTATTAGAACTGTAGATACAGTTATCTTAATAGTTGACTCTGCTGAAGGACCAATGCCTCAAACTAGATTCGTATTATCTAAGGCATTAGAACAAAATTTAAAACCAATTCTATTTATTAATAAAATAGATAAGAAAGATGCTAGACCTGATGAAGTAGTTAATGAAGTATTCGATTTATTCGTAGACTTAAATGCTAACGATGAACAATTAGATTTCCCAATTGTTTATGGTATTGCAAGAGATGGTATTGCTACTTTAGATCCAACAGATTTATCTAGTGGATCAATCGAACCTTTATTAGATGTTTTATTAAATCAAGTAGAACCATTTAAAGGATCAGTTGAAGATAATCTTCAATTACAAGTTTCAACACTTGCATATGATGAATATATTGGTAGACTTGGAATTGGTAGAATTACTAAAGGTAAAATTAAAACTGGTGAATTAGTTACATTATGTAAAAATGATGGTTCTTTAGAATCATTCAAAGTAACAAAATTATTTGTTAATGAAGGATTAAATAGAGTAGAAAAGAATGAAGCTTTCTATGGTGATATCGTTACTGTAGCAGGATGTTCTGATATTTCTATTGGAGATACTATTTGTACTAAAGATCAACCAGAACCATTACCTCCAATTTCTATTGAAGTTCCAACACTTTCAATGAACTTCTTAGTAAATGATGGACCATTTGCAGGTAAGAGTGGAAAATCTTCAACTTCTAGACAAATTAAAGAAAGACTTGAAAAAGAACTTGAAACAAATGTAGGTCTATTAGTAGAAGAATTACCAGATTCTGATGGATATCAAGTATCAGGTAGAGGAGAATTACACTTATCTATTTTACTTGAAAACATGAGAAGAGAAGGATACGAATTATGTGTATCTAAACCTCAAGTTTTAACAAAAGAAATTAATGGTGTTAAATGTGAACCATTCGAAACAGTTATTGTTAATGTTCCATCTGAATATGCATCAACAGTAATTAGTGACTTACAAGAAAGAAAAGGTTTACTACAAAGTATGACTACAACTGATGATAATTACACTCACCTTACTTTCTCAGCACCTACAAGAGGTCTTATTGGTTATAGATCAGCATTCATCACTAATACTAAAGGTGAAGGTGTTATGGTAAGAAGTTTTGATGAATTCAAACCATTTGTTGGTGAATTACAAACTCGTAAGAATGGTGTACTTGTTTCTATGGAAGCAGGAAAATCATTAGGTTTCTCATTATTTAACTTACAAGATAGAGGACAATTAATCGTAGGACCAGCAGTAGACATTTACGTAGGTATGATTGTTGGTATTCATAATAGAGATAATGACTTAAATGTTAACCCATGTAGAGGAAAACAATTAACAAATACTCGTGCTTCTGGATCAGATGATGCAATTGCATTAGTTCCACCAAGAACATTTACTCTTGAAGAAGCTTTAGAATTTATTAACGATGATGAATATGTAGAAGTTACTCCAGATGACATTAGATTAAGAAAAGCAATTCTTGATCCTAATGAAAGAAATAGAGCTAATAGAAATAAATAAAAAATGCATCTCATTGAAATGAACCCCTTAGAGTAGACATTATAAAAAAAACACATTGTTAGTTATGTTAGAATACACTTCCGAAAGGAGGTGTTTTCTAATGGCGAGAAAAGGACAAATTTTTAATCACTATTCGGATGAATTAAGAAATGAAA
>JAFSVF010000023.1 GCA_017450205.1 Bacilli bacterium
AGGTAGATATCTCATGTTATTTTGTGTTATACTTGTCATGACTTAAGTCCTTTCTTGTTTAATTGTTTGCGTAACTCAATTATATAAGACTTAAGTCTTTTTTTATATATAGAAATGTTTCACATCAATTGTATAACAACACACTTTTTATAAGTGTTTTTTTAGTTTATTGTAAATTAAGAAAATTAAGAATATAATAATTATAGGAGAGTTTATAGTATGAAGAAGATAGGAAAGTTTTTAGTTTTTTTGGTGATTTCATTAATTGGAATTAATCATGCAATGGCATGGGATGAATTTGGTATTATTATTGAAAGTGATACTAATATTAAAGTTAAGAATGGAGAAAATGTAGATTATACAGGAGATACTAGTGGAATATATTCATATGATGCTTCTACTAATACATTAACTTTAAAAGAAGATGTTCATTATGTTATAGTTAAGTCTAATATGCATGAAGAACTTATTGTTACTTCAAATGATAAAAAGACTTATGTAAATATGGTATATGGTCCAATTGTTACAATGAATAAATTAAATAGTGAATCATTTATGGCTGAGTCTAGTTATATTTGGGATTATTTTGAAGAAAACAATACTGATACTCCTATCATGACACATGTTCATGTTGGTGAATTAGTAGTTAAGGATTCTAAATTTATTTTAAAAGATAAAAAATATACTTATGATGCTGTTGCACATACGTATAATGAAAGTGGTTATCCAGATAGTGGTAATTTTACTATTCAAAATTCAACATTTAAAATTGAAGGTACAATGTATGTTGAAACCAATAAGAAAGTAACTATTAAAGATAATTCAAAAGTTAAAGTTTCATCTATAGCCTGTACGGATCGAGATAATAATCCTGCTACTGCAACTGATGAATTAATAGTTAAAGATTCTGAATTAGAAGTAAGTTTTAATGATATAGTATTTGTATTTGGTTCTTATAATCATTCAGTTGTACTTTTTAATAAAATAACTGTTGATAATAGTGATGTAATTACAAATGCTATGTGGGGTTCTAATATTTTTAATATGAATAATTCGAATATGTATTATTCTGATGATTTAGAAAAATTTGATATTCTATCAATTTTTTCTACTTTAGTAACAATTGAAAATTCAGATTTAGATTTATCAGGTGCAGTATTTGCAATAAATTTAAGTTTAACTAATTCTAATTTAAGTTGTGAAAGTGGTCCTAATGCTAGAGCAGTTGAAGTTATGGGATATGATGGTTCTACAATATCTGCTTTAATTGCTCAAGATGTAACTTTAGTTAATTCAAACTTTAAAGCCATTTCTTTAGGTGATGTTCCTGCAATATTATTTGGAAATAATTTTACTTCTGATAAAAGTAATTTTGTAATGCATAACGGTTCTTATAATTTATTAACTTTAGAAGAAATAGATTTAGAAGATGATGGTTTCTTTGCTAATCCAAACAACTATAGTGTTCAATATAATCTTCAATTAGTAGGAAATGCTATCAATGTTGAAAAATCATTATTATTAAATGGTAAAGCTTCCAATGTTGTTATTAGTGGTGAGACTATTGAAATGACTATTAAAGTAGTTAATGGTACTTGGGAAGATGGAAGTAGTGAAGATAAACATGTAACTATGATACTTGGACAAATTCCTGATAAGAATATGTTTAAAACTAAAGCTTCTAAACAAAATCAAGAATTAGTAATTGAAAGAACTGGGGATAATGAATATTCTTATGTTTATAAAGATATTGTTAATCCTAAGACTGGAGTAAGTAACGTAGTATTTTTACTATTTTCATCAATTATATTATTTTCTGGATTATTCTTATGTAGAAAAGAATTAAGTTTATTTAAGAATTTATAATAATCTAAATAGAATGATTTTTAATCATTCTATTTTTTTATTTAAAAAAGTTATTAATTTATTAAACTTACAAAAAATTACATTTCCTTTTTCTATATTAGTAATAGAAAGGAGGAATGTATATGCAAGAAATAATTGTTAAAAGTAATAAAGTTAGAGTTATGAATGTTAATGGTATTGATTATATATCATTAACTGATTTAGCAAGAGATGTTAATGATACGGAACCAAATGATATAATTAAAAAATGGATGTCAAATAAAGATTCTGTTTTGTATTATGGATTATGGGAAGAATTAAATAATAAAAGTTTTAATTCGGCGGAATTCAGCCGAATTAAAAAAGACGATTTAGGAACTAATAAATTTATTATGACTCCTTCTAAATGGTATAGGTTAACTAATTCTCAAGGAATAATACCTAGTATCGGAAGATATATAGTATTGGTACATTTGCACATCCAGATATTGCTTTTGAATTTGCAAGTTGGTTAAGCCCTGAGTTTAAACTTTATTTAATTAAAGAATTTGAAAGACTTAAATTAAAAGAAATGAATGAAATAAATATCGAATGGAATATTGCAAGATTATTTACTAAAATAAATTATTCTATTCAAACTGATACTATTAATGAATATATTATTCCTACATTAAATGAAGAACAAAAGAAAACTATATATGCTGATGAAGCAGATGTATTAAATGTAGCTTTATTTGGTATGACTGCAGGTGAATGGAGAAAGCATAATAAAAATATTTCTGATAATTCTAATATTAGAGATTATGCTAATCTAATACAACTTATTATTTTAAATAATTTAGAAATAGCTAATTCCGAATATATTAAATTAGGTATTAAACAAAGTGAAAGATTAATTAAACTTAATGAATCAGCAAGAAAACAATTAGAAATTATAATTAAAAATGAATCTTTTTCTGAATTAAATAATAAGAATAATTATTTATTAGATAATAATACAAATAAAAAGAATATCTAACAAATATTCTTTTATTGTGGTTTAACTGTTTTAGTACATTTATTAGTATCGTGTAGAGTATATCCATCTTCACATTTATATATTTTTTTATATAATGGTAAGCAATCATATCTATCTGGAGAACCAAATGATATCATAAGAATTGCTTTATATCCTGGAGGACATTCTTCAGTTTCTGATGGAATACTTCCATTGAAACTTACACATTCATCACTTGATGTTTCATGTGTATCAGTTGGGCATACATAATTTGCATTAACTGTTATTGAACACATATTATTTATTAATGTATAACCAGTAGGACAGTTTAAAGTTTTTGTAGTAGCAGAAGTAGTACTTTTAGTTGTTTCTTTTGATGTTATACTTGTTGTCTCTTTAGTACTTTTAGTTGTTGTAGTTGTACTACTTAAAGTAGTACTTACAGTTGTAGTAGTTGTACTACTTAAAGTAGTATTTTCAGTTGTTGTTGTAGTTTCCTCATTTATATCTATAGTAGACGTAGTTACATTATTATTATTTATTTTAGTTTTATTATCAATTTTATTAATGATAATAAAAGAAGTAATAAATATAATAATTACTAATAATATAATTAATAGAATTATAAATAATTTCTTTTTATTCATTTTTATCATATCCTTTAATAATTATAATATTTTTTATTAGAAAAGAATACTAGTGTTATATTATTCTTTTCTTTAATGAGAGTGTTATTTATGTTATACTTATTAGTGATAAGGATGGTTATAATGAAAAAAGAAAATGCAATTGAAGTTAGAAATATGACTAAATCATTTAAACTTTATTCTGATAAACCAAATACTATGAAAGAAAGATTAGTTAGAGGTTGGAAAAAGAATAATAATGAAATACATACAGTTCTTAAAGATATAGATATAGAAATTAAAAAAGGTGATACCGTTGCATTAATTGGAGTTAATGGTTCAGGTAAATCAACTTTATTAAAGTTGATGACAAAAATCATTTATCCAAATAAAGGGACAGTTGAGACTAGAGGTAAATTAACATCTCTTTTAGAATTAGGTGCAGGATTTCATCCAGATTTTACTGGAAGAGAAAATATTTATTTTAATGCTGCTATTTTTGGATTAACGAGAGCTGAAATTGATAAAAGAATTGATGATATTATTGAATTTAGTGAATTAGGAGATTTTATAGATTCACCAATTAGAACTTATTCATCTGGTATGTATATGAGACTTGCGTTTGCAGTAGCAATAAATGTAGATGCTGATATTTTATTAATTGATGAAATACTTGCAGTAGGAGATCAACATTTTCAAGATAAATGTTTTGCTAAACTTGAAGAATTAGCAAAATCAGATATGACCATTGTAATTGTTGCTCATGGAATGGAAGCATTAAAGAAATTATGTACTAGAGGAATTTGGATTAATAATGGTGTAGTAGCCATGGATGGAAAATTTGAAGAAGTATCTAATGCTTATCTTAAGGAGTGTGCATAATGAAAAGATTTATGGAATTATGGCAATATAGAGAGTTTTTAAGAACTAATGTTAAAAAAGATATTAGAGGTAAGTATAAAGCTTCTTTTCTAGGAGTACTTTGGTCATTTATTAATCCACTTTTACAAGTACTTGTTTATGCAATCGTGTTTCCATATATTATGAGAGTACAAACACCTCATTATTTAGTATTTCTTATTTGTGGTATTATTCCATGGACATGGTTTATTACAAGCATGAGTAATGGAACAACATGTATAACTAATAATAGTAATCTAATTAAAAAAGTATACTTTCCAAGAGAAATATTACCAATTTCATCTGTAACAAGTGGAATGGTTAATTTTGCAATTAGTTGCATTATTATTCTTATCTTTGCACTTATTGATGGGGTAGGAATATCATGGCATATTATATTCTTACCTTTAGTAGCAATTGTACAATATGTTGTACAACTTGCGTTTGTGTTTTTAACTTGTGCATTTAATGTTTATGTTAAAGATGTTGAATATATGGTAACGTTTTTACTTAATTTAGCTTTTTATGCTACCCCAATACTTTATAATGTAGACATGTTTAAAGGATCTAAATTTGCATTCATCTTTAAAATAAATCCAGTTGCATATATAGTTGAAGCTTATAGAAAAATATTCTATTTACATGAAATACCTAATTATAGAGAATTAGGAATGTTATTTATTATTAGTTTAATTGCTTTAGCTATTTGTTATAGCATTTTTAAAAAGTTAGAAAAACGTTTTGCAGAGGAAATCTAATGAAACTTGCTGCGATAGTAGTATTCTATAATCCGTCAGATAATAATATTAAACAATTAGATAAATATTCAAAATCAGTTGATAAAATTTATGTTGTTGATAATTCTGATGATGAGATTAAAAGAATTAAATCTAATGAAAAAATAGAATACATTAAATTAAATAAAAATAAAGGTATTGCATTTGCTTTAAATGAAGGAGCAAAACATGCAATTAAAGATAAGTTTAAATATTTATTAACTATGGATCAAGATAGCAAAATAACTTCTAATATTATTGATGACATGAAAGATTATATAATCAACAATGATATGAAAGATGTTGGTCTTATTTCACCATATCAAGATATTGATTCTAAAGATGATATTAAGAATGGTGATGTAGAAGATATGATTGAAGTTATGACATCAGGCAATATTATTAATCTTGATGCATATGAAAAAATAGGTGGATTTAAAGATTGGTTGTTTATTGATTGTGTAGATACTGATTATTGTATGAATTTACATAAAAATGGATATAAGGTTTTAAGATTAAATAATGTAATTATGAAACATGAATTAGGAAATTTAGTTGTTCATAAATTATTTGGAAAAGAATATCCATGTTATAACCATAATCCAATAAGAAGATATTACATAGTTAGAAATAATTTATATATAAATGATATGTATAAAGATTTATATCCAGAGTATTGTGCTTGGTTATTAAGAGTACAAAAAGGACAAGTTAAAAGAATAATTGCATTTGAGAAAAATAAGTTTAAAAAACTTAGAATGATGTATAAAGGATATAAAGATCATAAAAAGGGTATAAAAGGAAAATTAAAGTAGATAGGAGCGGTATAATGAATAAAGTAGATAAAAGTATATTATTAAAAAATAAATTTGATATAATGAATAATAGTGTTTCTTTAATAAGTATTTTATTTGCTATTTTGATTATTCTATTTCATTCATATCCTTTGTTTTATGGAATGAATGTTATTGGTCCTGTTTCTAAAGTTTTAAGACCATATAATATAGGTAAAATTGTTGTTTGCGCTTTCTTTTTTATTTCTGGTTTTATGATTTCAAAAAGCATAAAAAAATCTAAAACAATAAATGATTATATGAAGAAGAAAATAAAAAAAATTTTTCCAGGTTTGATAGCTGTTTTACTAATTACTGTATTTGTTATCGCTCCTATTGTTAGTAGTTTGCAAAAAGGTGTTTTTTTAAGAAATCCTGAATTATATTTGAAATATTTATTTGATAATATTCTTTTATATAAAAATACAGTTTATTCTATTGATACAGTTTTTATAGATAATGCTTATCCAAATGCTATAAACGGAAGTTTATGGTCAATAAAACATACTTTTTTTTCTTATATTGTTTTTATTCCGGTTTATGTTTACATTCTAAAGAATAAAAAAAGTAATAGATCTTTTATGTTTTTTTATTTAATATTCTTTGTTATGTATAGTTTATCTAATTTTGGTTTATTAAATGATTATCATGATTTTATTGGAAAGTATTTTGGTGATATTGGTGTATTTAATGAGAATAAGTTATTTATAGAAAATTTGTTTTTCTTTTTTACTGGTGTATTATATGATTTGTTTTCAGATAAGATTTATATTAAATCGTCATATTTTCTTATTTCAATAATAACTTATATCATTTTGTTAAAAACACCATTATCTATTTTTGCATTTCAAATTGCATTTCCGTATATAATTATGTATTTGATGTGTTTGAAAACAAGATTTAAAGCTAAAGATATATCATATTATATATATTTATTTGGTTTTATGATTCAACAAACCATATATCATTATTTAAAAGAATATAATTTATTTATTTTTATGATATTGTCTATTGTAATTACTATAATATTTGCTATTTTACTAAATATTTTTATAAATAAAACCAATAAACTTATAAAAAATGTTAAATTAAAAGAGGTGAAAAAAGTATGAAATTTGATGTTGTATTTGTAACATATAATTCAAAAAAATGGATTGATAAAAATATTGAGAGTATTTTAAAGTCTGATTATGATTTAAAAAATAACGTTTCTTTATATTATTATGATAATAATTCAACTGATGATACTTATGAATATTTGGAAAAAGTAAAAGAAAAGTATGAAACAATTTTTGCAAATTTTGGTATTAAAAAGGGAAGAAAGAATAAAGGTTTTGGATATGGTAATAACAAATCAGCGGAAATGGGTAGTGGTGAATATATTTTCATTTTAAATACTGATACTGAAATAAAAAAAGATACTTTTAAAAAACTTGAAAAAAAAATAAATGAATCTAAAGATAAGTATTCAATTTTTGAATTAAGACAAGAACCTTATGAACATCCAAAATACTATGACCCATATACTGGAGAAGTTTCTTGGGCAAGTGGTGCTTGTATAGTATTTAAAAGAGAAGTTTTTGAAAAATTGAGAGGGTTTGATAGAAATTTATTTATGTATTGTGAAGATGTTGAATTAAGTTGGAGAGCTAGATCACATGGATATAAAATAAAATATTTATATGATGTTGAAATAATACATTATTCATATACGGAACCTAATCAATTTAAAGAGACTGCATATATATATGGATTTATTAATAATTTATATTTAAGATGTAAATTTGGTTCTTTAAAGAATTCTTTAAAAGGAGTTAAACTTTTATTAGGTGCTATTATTCATAATAGAGCAGGTCATGTTTACTCAAATAAAGAATATAAGGTAGTAAGCAAAAAACTTATTAAAGTATTTTTTAAAATGATCTTTAAATATATAGGAGCACGCATATATAAACATACTCATCATTTTAATTCATCATTTAAACCTAAGTTCATAAATAATTTAGACTATGAGGCTGTTAAGGTTAATCCATTTAATGAAAATGATGGTACTACTTATAAAAGTAACACTTTAGTAAGTATTATTGTAAGAACATGTGGAAGACCAAAGGTATTAAGGGAAACTTTAATTTCTTTAAGAAATCAATCTTATAAAAATATTGAAGTTGTAATTGTTGAAGATGGCGAAAGTAAATCTGAAAAATTAATTAGAGAAGAGTTTTCTGATTTAAATATTAAATACAAAGCTGCTGGTAAACATGTTGGCAGAAGTAAAGTTGGTAATATGGCTATGGAAATGGCATCAGGTAAATATTTAAATTTCTTAGATGATGATGATTTATTCTACTATAATCATGTTGAGACTTTATTGAAAGTAGCAGAAAAGAATGATTATGATATTGTCTATGATACAGCATTTGAAACAAGAATAGATATTTTTGATAAAAATCCATATAAATATAAAATTACTGATGCATTGGTTGTTCACAAAGAAAAATATAGTAAGTTAAAACTATATGCTAGTAATCTATTTCCCATTCAAACTGTTATGTTTAAAAAAGATGTATTTAAAAAATGCGGTGGATTTGATGAAAAGATGGATGCTTTAGAAGATTGGGATTTATGGGTAAGATTTTCGATGAAATATGATTTTCATTTTGTTGATGATACTACATCAGTTTATCGTGTCCCTGTAAAATCTGATTTATCTAAGGAAAGGCAAGAATTTATAGATAGTTATTTAGATTACATGATGGATAAATATAAAGATTATACAATAGAGGTGTCATTTAGCGATATCTTCTATAATAATTATTAATAAGGAGTGAGATAATGAATATATTGTTTTTAATATCTACAATCTTTTTGATAGTTACATTTATAATAATAAAAAAGAATAATTCTAAGGAGAATATTATAAAATGGATATTTTTATCAATAATATTTTTCTTTTGCTTTAATACTATAATAGTATTTTTGTTATCAATATTTAATATAGTTGCTTATATGTGGTTAAGATCTATTATATTTTTTGGATTAGGTATTTACTTTTTATATTTAATTATTAAGAAAAAAATGCTTCAAATGTATTATTTTAAAGTTTCGGATTTAATTGCATTAATTGGAATTGTTGCATGTGTTTTTTTTATTGCAGTAAATAGATTTAGAGATGGTGGTTTTTACTTTGAAACTACTGATCCTGCAGCACATTTTGCTATGGCGCAAAGATTTTATAAGCAACCAACATTAACTATGGATATGAAAAATGAATTATTTTATCATAATAAAGCATTTGATTTGTTTTTTTCGTATACTTCATTAGGAACTGTTTTTGAATATTTGGGTAATAATTCATCTGTATTCAATGCTTATGTATTTATTATTTTTGAATTATTTGTATTAGGTTTTAGTTCATATTTATTTTATCTAACATTTAATAAAGAAAAAACTAAAATTGTTTCAAAGTTTTTTACTTTGATATTAGCTATTGTATATATGTTTAGTTTTCCATTAAATAACTTGATTTTTGGTTTTCATTATTTAGGATTATCAATTTTGATAATTAATTCAATTATCATTTTATTTGAAAATTATTTTTCTGTTAAGAACCCTAACAAGATGTTTTATTATATTATATTAGGAATTGCAAATTTTAATGTATTTACATCATATTACTTATTTGTACCAATTGTCTATGGTGGTGAAGGATTATATTTATCAGTTAAATGGTTATTTAAAAAAGAAATAGCTTTTAATGAAGCATTATTTCATTTATTATATACTTTAGTTTCCCCATTTATTATTGGTATGATTATTTTTTTTGTCTATCCAAGGTTTATACCATCTAATGGTCCAAACATAAATCCATTTATGTTAGAAGGATATATATATAGAAATCTAATTGGTGATTTTCTTGTTTTTATACCTTTTGTTATATATGCTTTGATTAATAATATAAGAAAAAAAGAATTAGATTTAGTTACATTTTCATTTCCTTTTATGTTAGTGTTTCTATTAGGTTTATTTTGTTGGATATTTTTTGGAGATGCAGGAACTTATTATTTTTATAAAATGTATTATTTATTAGCTTTACTTATATATTTAACAATTGGAAAAGAATTACATAATAGTTTTAATATTTATCATATTTTTACTTTGTTTATAGTTGTTTTATTGTTTTTTTACGGAATAGATTTTGAAGGTAAGGTTTCTGGTAGAAATTTTCTACTTAATCCGATAAACAGTATTAGTACTATTGAAAGTATCCAAAACCATAATAAAACAATTGTGAAAGTAAGAGATCCTATTTATTCTAAAAAAGAAATGAAATCATTAGAAAATATATTTAAAGTATTAAAAGAAAATAATGTCGTCTCTGGTGATATTATATATTATAATGAGTTATTACAAAAATTATGGTTTTATTCTTTAAGTGAAATTAGTCCGGTTTACAATTATGATATATTAGGTGATTATTATGAAGATAATAAAAATATTAATGATGTTATTAATGAGAATAGAATCAAATTTATTTTGGTAAGAAATGATTACGAATTAAAAAGTTTATTAGATAAAAAATGCAATATTAGTTACCAAGATGATAATTATATATTGTATCAAAAGAAGAGAGATTGATATCTCTTTTTTGTTTTTGGATAATGGAAGTTTTCCTTTATTTTTTATTTTATTTTTTATATACTATATATAGTTGGAGATTATATGTTAAAAATATTCTAATTTTTTTATTGGAGATGATTATGTGAAAAATAATGATAAAGTTTTAATTGTAATTCCTGCATATAATGAATCTGAAAATATAGAAAAAGTATTAAATGATATTAAGAAGAATGTTAATTATGCAGATATATTAGTTATTAATGATTGCTCAAAAGATAATACTGCTGAGATTGTTAAAAAGAATAGGGTTAAATGTATCACAAATATATTTAATATGAGATATGCTAGAGCTGTTCAAGTTGGGATAAAATATGCTAGAGATAATGATTATGATTATGTTATTCAAATGGATGCTGATGGTCAACATTTAGCTTCAGAAGCAAAAAAACTATATAAAGAAATAAAGAAGAAAAAAACAGATATTGTAATAGGATCTAGATACTTAGTTGATATGGGTTATCCATGTCCTTTCTTTAGAAGATTAGGAACTAAGTTTTTTTCAGGATTGATTAAATTATTTACTGGCAAAAAAATTGCTGATCCTTTATCTGGTTTTCAATGTTTAAATAAAGATGTAATTAATTATTATGCAGGTTGTGGTAATTATCCGGAATTTCCAGATGCAAATTTAGTTATTGAGATGTTACTTAAAGGATATAAGATTTGCGAAGTTCCTGTGAAAATGAAACTAAGAGAAACAGGAGAATCAATGCACGGTGGTATTTGGAAACCTATTAAGTATATGATTATACAATTTTACACATGTATAGTTTTGGTTGTTAAATATGCTGGTAAGAGGAGGGTTAAATAATGAATACTGTATTGTTTATAATAGCTGCAATTATAGTAATAGTTTATATTATGTATTCCATTAGAAAAAATAGATTAGATATTGCAAATTCTTTTATTTGGATTATTTTTTGTATTATTATGCTTTTATTAGCTGTTTGGCCTAAATCAATAGACTTATTAGCTCCAATATTTGGAGTTAGTTATGCTCCAGTATTGGTATTAACTTTTGCTGTTGTAGTATTATTTGTTATGAACTTTTCTCAATCAAAAAAAATAGAAGAATTAAGAAAAAAAGTTATAGATTTAGGACAAGAGTTAAGTATAGTTAAGGAAAAACAAAATGAAAAAAAATAATGATTTAATTTCGATTATTATTCCTTGTTATAATTCTGAAAAATATTTAGCTAGATGTTTAGATAGCGTTATTAAACAAAACTATAAAAACATTGAAATTATAATTGTTAATGATGGTTCTAGTGATTCTTCCTTAGATATTATAAAATCATATAAAGATAGTAGGATTATAATTGTTGACAAAAAAAATGAAGGATCTTGGCAAGCTAGAATAGATGGAATTAAAAAGTCTACTGGGAAGTATATTTCTTTTGTAGATAGTGATGATGTTGTATCAAAATCTTTTATTAAAAATTTGTATTCAAGTATTATTAAAAACGTTTCTGATATTTCTATATGTGGTTTTGATAGGATTTCTTTAAATAATGATAAGGTTCTTTCTAAAGAAATGATATCGTTTATTGATTCAATAAAATTATTTGATGATATTAATCAAGTACCATTAATTAATACATCTAATTGGAACAAATTGTATAAAAGAGAATTATTTAATGATGTATTTGATTATAAAGTTAGTAGTCGTACTTGTGAAGATTTAATATTAAATATGTTTGCATATTTTAATACATGCAAAATATCTTTTGTTTCTAATGTTTTATATCATTATTATGTTAATGATAATTCTATAATGAATACTTTATCTTCAAGTGATATTAAAAGTATAGAGGAATCTTTTCTTAATTTAAGAGTATATGCTGAAAAAAACAATAAAATGTTTTTGCCTTGTATAGACTTTATGGCTGTGATACATTTAGGTATTTCTTTAACTAGTAGGATATATAAATCTAAAGATCTTAATAGAAGAATGTTAATAAAAGATATTTGTAATAATATTAGAAATAATCATAAGTTATATAAGAAATTTAAAACAAACAATTTAAAATTAAATATTATAAAGTTAGTATTTAGACTTCGATTAACTTATTTATTTGTTGCAGTTTATTCATTTGTAATAAGTACATTAAAAATAGAAATTAAATGGTAGTGATAATATGAATAAAAAAATTAAAAGTATTATTTTATATACATTTGGATTATTATTTTTTGGATTTACTTCATTAGTTTTTATGATTTCTATTACTAGAATTAATGGAGTAGAAGATGCAGGAAAGTTTGCTTTTGCTTATGCTGTTGCTTGCACTTTTTATGCTATCGGAACATATATTGGTAAAGCCTATCAAGTAACTGATTTATCTAAAGATAATAAAGATAAGGATTATATTATCAACAAGATTATTTCTTGTGGAATAATGATAATTATGACAATCATTTTTTCACTTTGTAATCATTATTCTTTTGATAAACTCTTGCTTATTATTGTTTTAACTATATTTCGTTGTGCCGATGCATTCGTAGAAGTTTATCATGCCATTATTCAAAAGAAAGATGATATAGCTAAGATAGGTATTTCTATGTTTATTAGAACTATTATTTTAATGTTATCTTTTGTTGTTAGTTTATATGTAAAACATGATTTGTTATTTAGTTCGTTTGTAATTATGTTTATAAATTTATTTTATATATTTATTATTGATTATTTATTAGTCAAAAAGAATATAGATAAAAGTAAACCTACTTTATATAGTGGTATTTATTTATTAATTGCGGGATTACCTATATGTTTATTCTCATTTATATCTGTTTATGTTTTTAACTCTTCTAAATATGCAATAGATGCTTTTTCAACAAATTCTGTTCAAGGAATATTCAATATTATTTTTATGCCGGCATCTTTTTTATCTTTAATAGGATTATATTTAACTCAATCTTTTTTAAAAGATTTTACCTTATTTATAGAAAAAAAAGATTATTCTAATTTAACTAAACTATTGTTTAAAATTTCTAGAATAATGATAGCATTTGGATTAATTACAATTGCAATTGCATATTTTATTGGTATAGATGTTTTACAATTTATATATAATCAATCGCTTAATAATATGAGAATGAATTTGATGATTATTTTATTTGGTTCTATTATTTATTCTATTTGCTTATTATTATCAAATGTGTTTGTTTCATTAAAGAAGAATCTATTACAATTATTTTTATTATTTATTAATTTTATTATTACTTTAATTGTTTCTCCAATTATGGTAAAGAACTTTGGTATTAGTGGAGCATGTTATGCATATTTAATTGTTGTGTTATTGCAATTGTTATTATTTATTATTGGTTATATTTGGTGTGTCAGAACAGTAACAACTGAAAAAAATATTACTGTTAGACTTATGGGTGGCTTAGGTAATCAAATGTTTCAATATGCTTTTTTAAGAAATCTTTCTTTAAATAATAATGCAAAAGGTATAATTGATTTACAAGGTATAACTAATAAAACACATAATAAATATGGATTAGATCATTGTAATATTTCTAAAGATATTAAATTTATTAATAAAGATAGAAGTATTAGACAATATATTACTTATTTTATGTATGGATTTTATTGTGTTTTTTTAGAAAGTAAAAAATATGGTTTTAATCTCTATAATATACTTTTATCTTTAACTAATTCTCATGGTGTTTTATGTATACCTGATGGATATATGGATATAAAAGAATTAAAGTCTGATAAAAATTATTCTGTTGGTTATTTTCAATCGCCTCAATATTCTAAAGAGTTTGTAGATATTATTAGAGATGAATTACAAATAACTGATAAACTAAAGGGTATGAATAAAAAAGTATATCAAGATATATCTAATAATGAATCTGTTTGTGTGCACATTAGAAGGGGAGATTATGTAGGATCTAACTTTGATGTATGTAGTATGGATTATTATTATAGAGGAATAAAGGAAATAAAAAAACATAAGAAAAGTATTGTTATTTATGTTTTTAGTGATGATATTAATTGGGTTAAAAAGAATATGAAGTTTGAAGATGAAGTTGTATTTGTCGACTGGAAAAATAATCAATATGAAGATATGAAATTAATGTCTGGTTGTAAGAATTTTGTAATGTCTAATTCTTCATTTAGTTATTGGGCTCAATATCTTTCTCAAAACAAAAAGAAAATTGTTGTCGCTCCATCTAAATGGTTTAGAAATGGTAAGAAAATTGATATATATGATGATAGTTGGATATTAGTTGATGTAAAAGGAGAATAAGTATGAATAAATATGTAGTTATTCAAAGAGAAGGCAATCATTTAGGATTAATGTCTTATGTTATTACGAATCTTGGTGCAATTAACAAATTTGATAATAAAGGGTATATTCCTGTTATTGATATGATGAATGTTAAGAATCAATATATCTCTGATAAACAAATAGGTAAAGTAAATACTTGGGAATACTTTTTTGAACAACCAGCTGGGATTTCTATGGAAGATATCAAAGAAAAAGAATATATCATATTTGATAAGGTTGTAAGAAATAGGCCAAATGATTCAATAAAATTTTTCTTAAATAAGAAAATAAATTATAAATGGAGAAATATTGCTAAGAAATATTTAAAGTTAAAACCTGAAATAGAAGAATTAATAAATAAGCATTATTCAAACTATTTCAAAAAAGGTGATAAAGTACTTGGTGTTCTTGCACGTGGAACAGATTATGTTGCATTAAAACCATTTAGACATCCAGTACAACCAACTGTAGACCAAATGATAGCAAAAGTTGATGAGGTATTTAATAAATATAAATATGATAAAATTTTTTTAGCAACAGAAGATTCTAATATATATGATGTATTTAGAAAAAAATATGGTAATAAATTAATAACACACGTACAAAAAAGATATTCTATAAATAAAAAAATGTTTTTATCTGAGATTGAAGATAAAGATGTATATAAAAAGGGATTAAATTATCTAATATCAATTGTATTATTATCAAAATGTAACGCTTTTGTTGGCTGTGTAACATCTGGAACTGTAGCGGTTCAATTATTTAATCCTCATTATGAATACGAGTATTATTTCAACCTAGGTAGATATGGAATGCCAAAGTTTATGAAATATCCTGTTAAACAAAAATGAAAGAACAATAATAATGAAGTTGTAAGATAAAAGTGTACACAAATGAAGTGAACCCCAAATAGTTTACACTAAAAAAGTGTGGTTCTTTGTCAAATAGTGTTGTAAAATTCTCACTAACACTATTTATAATACAATCAAAGTAATAACATAGTGGTTATTACTTTTTTCTTGCTATTTTTATTTTAATTATTATAATAAATAAGCATGAGGAGAAGATAAAATGATTGAGTTTGTTTCTAAAGAAGGAAAAATATTAATGAATTATATGCCATATAATGGAACTTCATGGATAAATGAGAATTTAATTGATGAAGAAAGAGGTATTAAAATAAAAAGTTTTTATTTCAATAAAAATGATATTCTTTTTTTAGATGAAGATAAAGTAGTTCTTCAATTTGCTAGTTTAAAAGATGATGGTTATTATTATATTAAAAAGAGGGTAACTCAAACAAATGGTAAAGTAAAATTTAATAACTTATCTATTTTGAATATTAAGTATTTGATGGTTAATTCAAATTTAAATATATTTCAAGCTATTGAGGAAGTTAGAAATGATGATAACTTAGATATAAGCATTGGTAATTCGGAAAATGATATTAATTCAAGAGACTTTTTATTAATATGTGATAAATTTCCTAATAGTTATGAAAAAGATTTGTATTATAACTCCAGAGTATATGATTTATTATCTAATTATTTTGAAGATTTAATTGATTATAATAAAAAATATACAAATTATATTAATAAAAAGTATAAAGAGTATGATAGATTAAAATTAGAATCTATTAGTAGATATGAACTTAAGAAATATGAAATAATAAAAGAAAAACTTGAAGAGTATTTAGTTCATGAGGATATGATTAGTGAAGAGGATTGGAAGAAACTTATTGCTGATATTATTTTACTTTTATTTCCTCAATATATAAATTATCACAGAGAATTTAGTTTTAACTTAGAAAATAGTGATAGAAATAAAATGAGAGAGCAAATAGATTTTTTACTTGTAAATTCTAATGGTTGTGTTGATATCTTGGAAGTAAAAAAATCAAATTGTCCTTCGATTATTTCTTCATTAGTTGATAGAGGCAATTATTTTTCTAGTAATACATTATCAAAAACTTTAATGCAAACCGAGAAATATATTTATAATCTTCAAAGGAATTCTATTAAATCAGAAGATTTGCTTAATAGAAGATATTCATCATTTTATGGTGATGATTTTAGTTTTAGGATTATTAATCCAAAAGGTTTAATAATTGCTGGTAAAAAGAGTAACTATAATAAACGTCAATTAAATGATTTAGAAGTAATAAAGAAAATGTATGCAAATATTATAAATATTTATACTTATGATGATTTAATTGAGATGCTTAATCGTCAAATACAATTGTTAAAGAAAAAAATATAGTTTTTATTGTTGGAAAGGATTAATAAAATGACTGATTTTGAATTGTTAAAAATTTTTATAAAAGCTGTATGTAATATATATCAAAATGATTCTGATTTAATCAAAATAGGAGCTAATGAAAGAGCAATTACTCATAGATTAGGATTTTATATTGAAGAAGAATTAAATAATAAAGAATACAATGTTGATTGTGAATATAATAGAGATGGTTTTGCTCCGAAAAAGAATAATAATGGAAATTGTATAATACCTGATGTTATTATTCATAAAAGATTGATAGACAAAAATTATTTAGTAATTGAAGCAAAGAAAGACCAAAATAATAATCAAGAATATGATGATACAAAAGAAAAACTAAAAGTTCTTACTAATCAAAATGGAAGATATAAATATCAATTAGGAATATTTATTGACTTTAAAAAAGACATAAAAGATGCAATTGAATCTATTATTTATTATAAAAATGGTGAAAATTATGATTTAAAAAATAGATAATTGTAGTATTTTATAAAAAACTAATTTAGTAATCCTCAAAATGAAGGATTTTTAGTTGAATTTGGTATTGTTATGGAAAAAAGTTTGGAATTAAAAGAATACATAAAGATTTGAAATAATTTTCTTATTAATACTTAAAATATTATTGAAAAAGAGAATGAGTTTGATAAATTATATTAAATAAAATAGAAGATGTAAAAAATATTTTGAGGATTTATTTAATAAAGCAATTAAAAATGTGTAGTTAATTTTAACTACACATTTTTTAATCGTTTCTTTGTCAAATAGTATTGTAAAATTCTCAACACCACTATTTATAATACAACCGTTTTAACTTATCTATATATACTTTTTTGTTAATCAATGTTAATTTGTCAAATAATAGTGATATAATAAATATTAAATTATTCTAAGGTGGTGAAGATATGCAAATATCAAATAAAACAATTAATAATGCCATAAATAGAAAATTTATTAGACCATTAAAGGATGGTTGTATTTATAATGTATCAAAATTGGAAAACGAAAGAAGAACTAAGCATCATGAAACAATTAGTTTATTAAAACAAGCACATAAAACATTAATAAATGTTGATTATAATTTAAAAAGTTATAACTTAGTAGATGCAAATACATTATTAAGATCTTCCTTTGAATATATTATGATGGCTATGATGATTCAGTTTGATGAAAATGTATATAATGAATTTATAACTTTAGGAATAGAACGTGATAAGACAAGAGTTTGTGAAATAATTGATAAGTTTAGAACACATATGAATGAAATATGTGAGCCAGTATTTAAAGATATAAATCGTAAAAAAAAATTATCAATGCTAACTGAACTATATGATAAAATGTGTAATTTTACTCATAGTACATTAATTGTAAGTACAGTAATCGAAATTAATAGCCCAAAAGAAAAAGAAATATTTCAATTGCTGATATATCAAAATTATTATTTCTTAAAAATGCTTCTTTTCTTATGTTTAAAGTATTTTACTAATGATAATAAACATTATTTAGAATTAGGAAGTGTTGGTTTTACTTATCTATTTTTATTAGTTAATATTAATAATAAGATACAAGAATATAAAATAGATTTTTCAAAATATAACGATTTACTATATTATGATAAGAATGTTAAATACTTTGAAAAAGATAAGAAAGAAACAAAAAAAATAAATGTAGAAATAAATGAATTTAAAGATGAAGTGCAAAATAATCCAGATAAGTTTAATGAAGAACTAACTAATTTTTTAAAATAAATTACATAATAATTTTATAATGAAATATCATAATAATATACCGATAGTGGTATAAAATGTATTGACAAATACTACCGATAACGGTATAATGTAATCAGAGGTGAAAATTATGGAATTAATAGAAACAAAGGAAATTAAAGAATTAATTGATAATATTAAAGATTTAAATAATTTGACAGTTAATTTTGATAGAAAAAAGTTAGAAGATTTACTAATAAAATTACAAACAAAATATTTAGATAAATCTTTAGTATTTGAATTATCTTATTTAACAAATCCAAATGGTACTTTTTCAAGTATTGACAATGTTTCAGATGATGATTTAAAAAATAAAATACCATATTATAAATCACTTTGCATAGATGATCTATTGAAGAAATGTGGATGCGAAAAATATAATGAAATAGTAGAAAAATATAAATTGGAGGTATAACTATGGAATTTATGACTACAAATGATGCTGTAAAAAAATGGGGTATTAGTGAAAGAAGAATAAGACAATTATTACAAGATGGCAGAATTGAAGGCGCTATTAAAGTAGGTAATAATTGGAATATTCCTATTAATGCTAATAAACCAGCTGATAAAAGAAGTGTTAAATTAGATAATACTGAATTTAAATTTGATTTACCTGATAATTATTTTGATAAAGTTGATGAATTAAATAAAGAATTAAATTCAAAAAGACCAATATCAAAAGAAACATTAAAATCTTTAAAAGATTCTATTAATTTGGAGTGGACTTATAATAGTAACGGTATAGAAGGTAATACATTAACTTTAAGAGAAACACAAGTTGTTTTAGAGGGAATTACCGTTGGTGGTAAATCTTTAAAAGAACATTTAGAAGCTATTAACCATGAACAAGCAATTCTATTTTTGGATGATCTTATTAAAGATAAAGAACCTGTTACTGAATGGAATATTAAGAATATTCACCAATTAGTATTAAAAGAAATTGATGATGATAATGCTGGTAAATATAGAGATGAAAATGTAAAGATTAAAGGTGCTATACATATTCCACCAGATTATTTAATTGTTCCAGAATTAATGGAAAAATTAATTATTAATTACGAAGATTGGAAAAAATATCATCCAATTATTAGAGCGGCATTATTACATGGAGAATTAGTTAAAATACATCCATTTGTTGATGGAAATGGAAGAACTTCAAGATTAGTTATGAATTTATCTTTAATGAATAGCGGATATCTTCCAGTAATTGTAAAAAAAGAAAAAAGATTAGAGTATTATAATGCTTTAGATAAAGCACATATTACTGAAGATTATACAGATTTTGTTAAATTAGTTAATGAATTAGAAATTGAAATGTTAAATAAATATTTAGAATTGTTGTAGTTTGGAAGGTATTATATATGAATATTTTTAAGAAAAAAAAGAGAATAAATGATTTATATACTATAGAGGATTTAGAAAACTCACGTGATAAGATAAAATCCGTTACGATTAGAGATAAAAAGAATATTAGAATAGTCATAATAGATGATGAGGGATTTGACGATGAAATATTAAAAAGTTTGGGTTATCTTGATATTGAAATAAAAGAACAATACGGAAAATTATCTGATTATGAAAATTATGATATTGTTTTTTGTGATATCAATGGTATAGCTAGGGATATAGATCCTGTATATCAGGGAGCAGCTTTAGCCAAATTAATAAAAAAAACATATCCATCAAAAATAGTTATAATATTTAGTTCTAAAGATCAAAGTTTAGATTTTTATAGATTCTCTCCAGACGTAGATGATATTATCCCCAAAAATCTAAAAAATGCAGAAATAGCTGAAATTATTGATAAATATATTGAAATTATAAATGATCCTATTGAAAGTTGGAAAAATTTTAGGAAGAAAATTAGTGAACAAGGAACTACCCCAAAAAATATTGCTTTATTAGAAGATTGTTATGTTCGTGGAATATTAAAGCATGAGGATACAACAAAAGTTATGGAAGATATTAAATCAGGTATTAGATCAAGCATTGTTAGTTTTATCATTGATAGTGCAATAGAAATAGTAAAGGCGTATTTAACGAAATAATGTATGAAAAGTTTTATACAATTTGATAAGAGTTCAAATACATTAACTAATGAATCAAAGAGAGAAATACCAGATTTTTGTTTAAAGTGTATTAGTGATAATACTAAAAAATGCCAAAACTTTTATAAAAATATTTTAGATAATTGTAGCGAAGGATTATATCAATGTCCTTATGGTTTTTATTCATATTTTAAAAAAAATAATATTTATACATCAATTATATTAAAGGATAAAGATAATAGTAAATTAATTAAAACATTGAAAATGAGAAATGATAAAATCAATAATTATGATTTTTACAGTGAAGAACAACTAATAGATATTATGGAAGACATTGATGATTTGTATACAAAAAATATTGAACTTAGAGATTGTATGCATGATTTGAGAAATATGGGTGGATATTTTAACAGTATGTCTGAAACTATAGAATTAAAACATCCGGAATTGCCTGAACAAGATGATGATATTAAAGCAATGCTATCACTGTATGATTTAATTAATTATAGATTAAATGTTTATTACGGTGTTAATGAATCTGATAATAAGCGAATTAGAGGAAAATTATATCCTATTATCAGAAAGCTTCAAATAATGATGAAGTATCAGGCAAAGAAGAAAAAAATAAATGTGAAGATAGATTATGAACAGGAAAACACGGTAATTTTATCTAAAAATATTTACTTGGTGATGTTTATTTTAATGGAAAATGCCATTAAACATTCTTTACATAACTGTGACATTAATATTGACTTTGAGGAAAGCAATGATAAAACAATATTTAAAATTAGTAATAGAAGTCCATTGATTGAAGAAACAGAATATGAAAAAATATTTGAACGTGGTTATCGTGGCAAAAATGCGGTTTCTAAAGGTACAGGAATCGGACTAAGTATGGTTAAAGAAATACTAGATAAACATGGATATGTATATAGAACAGATATTGCTAGAATTAATAACAATGAATCGTCATTTAGTTTTATTATAGAATTTCCTTGTGAATAAAAAAGAGCATATATAGCTACGTAACCTATATATGCTTTTTATTTGCTCTGCACAGTTTCTGCACAACAATATAGTTAAATTGTTGTGTAAAAATATATATTTTTTTAAACTGTTTATACTATAAAACGTTGATTTTACAGGGGTTCTACTAATATGATTAACCCGACTTTGGGCGCCCCATGGGTAATGACAAAAATATTATCATTAGGAACTATTAGTAAGTTTTATGGTTTAATGAAACAATAGGATAAATAAGAAATTAGTAAATACTTTCATATTAATGATAATATATAAAAAATATATTAGGAAATTTAATATTTGTTAGAAATATATCAGCTCATGATGATAGACTATTTATATATAGAAGTTTAGATTAGATAATGTGAAAAAAGATCCAAGTTAGGTCTTACATACTAATATGTATATTATTATGAAAGCATTAGAAAAATTATTAGCTGCTGAACAAATATCTGAAATGAATAATTTAATAGAAAAAGAATTAAAAGTATTAAATGAAAAATTAATATTGATTACAATTATTGAAGTATTAAAAGTAATGGGATTCCCAAATGATAAGATTAATAATCTTAAGATATTGAATATTATAAAATATAGAGTTGATTTTAATAATATAAAATGACAAATTGTATATAAAAGAAAAAACGTTTTACGTTTTTGTAAGGACGAGATCATTTGATGTCGTCCTTAGTTTTATTATGCTTTATTTATTAAAAAATAAAGTTCAATTCATTTACAAATAGAGTAGAACAATATTTAATTAATAAGTAAATTTATATTTCTTATTATATAAACACTTCTTCTTTATTCTTACTAAACATGATATATTGAATAATAGAAAGGAGTTTAAGTTTATGAAAAAGAAAAATATAGGAATAATGATATTGTTTATAATTATTCCTCTTGTAGTAGGAGGTATATCTGCTTATTTTACTAAAGATGCAATGACTTTATATAAGGGTATGAAACAACCACCATTAAGTCCACCTGGAATATTATTTCCAATCGTATGGACTATTCTATATATTCTAATGGGAATTTCTAGTTATCTTGTATATGCTTCTAAAAATAAAGATAAAAAGAATATATTAGTTATATATTTTATTCAATTATGTTTTAATTTCTTTTGGTCTATTTTATTCTTTAGATTCTCATTATATTGGATAGCTCTAGTATGGTTAATTGTGATGTATATATTTATTATTCTTTATACTGTTAGGAGTAGAAAAGTATCAGTAACTGCTTCTAATCTATTTATACCATATATTTTATGGTGCGCATTTGCATGTTATTTAAACATAATGATTGCTATACTAAATTAATTGGTAAGTAAGAAGGTTATAATTATTTTTAAGGAATATGGTTCTATGTCAAATAGAGTTGGTAAACAATAAATTTGATAAATGAATTGATTATAGAGGATGACGAAAGTCATCCTTTTATATTGTTTTTAATTAAAAATATTCTAGATATGAAATAATCATAGCTTCTATATCCAAAAGCAATTCTTTTAATTGCTTTAACTAGATTATTTTTATCTTCAATATTTAGTAATTTTAATATATAATCATTATTAGACATGAGAAATGATCCTTTCAATATTTTTTTTCAATTACATTGTATCAAATCTTATGTCCTTTTTTGTGAAATAAAAATAGTGTTGTAAAATTCTCACCAACACTATTTATAATACAACCATTAAAAGAACTTAAAAAGTTCTTTTTTTATGCATTTTTTAGGATACTTTGCTATAAAATACAGTGATTCTATGATACAATTTATTTAGAATAGTGAGTATAGGTTTATGAAGAAAATAGTTAATATATTTAAACTTTTATTTTTTGTATTCTTTATTACTTTTTTATGTGGGATAAATACTGTTAAAGCTATAGATTATATTAGTCAAACTTCTACTAGTTTAGTTAACTGGATGTTAGAAGAAGATAATTTATCAAATGGTTATTATAGTCTTGTTGTAAATGGTCAAACTTATTTAATTCGTTTATATACTTATAATGGAGATCAAGTATGGACTTCTAATATGACTTTTGGTGATGGTAATGATATAGCAAATTCATCAAGAAATGCCCAACATATGATTGTTGTTAAAGTTAGAGGAGACTTAACAATTAATAGTGGTGTTACTGTAACTACTACTAATTCAACTTATGGCGGTCCTAAAGGATTCTTCTTATTCTCTAGTGGAAAACTTACTAATAATGGAACTATAACAATGACTGCTAGAGGAGCTAGAGCTGCTGGCCAACCTGTTTATTTATATAAAGATCCTACGAATGGATATACTGGTTTTACTGTTCCTGCTACTGGAGGCAGTGGAGGAGCTGCTAGAACTTATACTAATAAATCTATAAATACATCAAGCGACTATTATTTAGTTGGAGATCCTGGTAAAGCCGGTTCTAATAGAGGAACTGGTGGTGGAGGATCTGGTGGTCTTGAAACAAGACGTCACGATTACTCATCATTTACTGCCACTTCAGGTGCTGGTAGTGCTGGCACTTCTTATTCTGGAGGTACTGGTGGTGGTGGTATCAATATGAACTATAATGGTACACGTGCTGCAGGTGGAGGAGCTGCTAATGGTGGTGCTGGTGGTAATGGTTGGAGTGCTAGAGGTTCTTCAAGCTGGGCTGCTCGTTCTGGAGGTGGCGGAGCAGGTAACCCTGGTGGTACAGGTTATTACACTAAGTCTGGTTCTACTACTTGTTCTGCTGATAGTAATTATAGTGCACCAAGTGGAACTGGTGGTTTATTAATTATTTTCTCAATAAGTTTTGATAATAAAGGTACAATTACTTCACAAGGAGTTAGAGGTGGTAATGCTTCTTCCGGTGGTGGTGGATCTGGTGGTGGATCAATTAATATTTTAAGTACTAACTTCATTACTAAGGGTTCTCCAAATGCTGGTGGAGGAGCTGCTGGTATTGGTGGTGCTTCTAACAGAAATGGTGGAACTGGTGGAGCAGGTACTGTAACATTCTCGACATTAGTACTTGAACCTGAATATTTACATCCAACATTAAAATCATTAATTGTTAATGGAAAAGATGTAACACCTTCATTTACTTCTGATAATAGATCTTATTCTTTTGCATTAGATGCTGAAGATTATAGAGCTACTATTGCTGCTGAATTAACAAACTTAAATAATGATATTACTGGTGGAGTTGGTTTATTTGATATACCTGCTGGTAGTTCAACTCATGTAATTACATTAACTTCTTATATTGGTATAACTGAAACTTATACTATTGAGTTTTATAGAACTCCTTCATCATATAAATATTTAAAAAATATTACTTTAGATGATGTAGAGATCGATGGTTTCTCTCCAACTAAATTTAGTTATGATATTAATTTAGATTCTACTGTTGAAAGTATTGATATCAAAGGTATTGTTGGTAGACCTTCTTAAATAGTTTCTGGTGATGGGCTTACTCAAATTAAATCCGGAAGTAATTCTATTCAAATATCAGTAGTATCTGAAGATATGACATCTACTGTTATTTATACTTTGAATTTTTATAAAGAAAGATCTACACTTTTAAAAACTTTAGAAATTGAAAACTTTGATTTATTAGATACAAATGGTGAAGAAGTAGAATTTGATCCACATGAAAATGATTATATGGTTAATATTTTTGCTGGAACTTTAAGTTTAAATGTTACTGCAATTCCATTTGATGATGGAGCAGAAGTAACTTTATTTGGATTTAGTTATATTAGAAAAAGTATTAATGCATATGTTAAAGTTTCTTTACCTGGTTATGCTGATACTGTTTATAATGTTAAGATTTTAAAAGGTGATGAAGAAATTGAGGTTGCTTATAATTATTCTTATACAGGACAGTATCAAGAATTTGTTGCACCTTATTCTTCATACTATAAAATTGAACTTTGGGGAGCTCAAGGTGGTAACTCTAAAGGAAATAATAATAAAACTTGTTCTTATAACAGAGGTAGTGCTTATGGAAGTGGATGTGGTGGATTTGGTTCCTATACATCTGGTTGGATTTATTTAAAGAAAGATACAACACTTTACTTCTATATAGGTCAAAGAGGACCTGATGCTGTTAAATATAAAAATGTTTCTGGTTCTTGGAATGGTGGAGGCGGTGGTACTTATGACCATAGTGATGATGAAGCCTCTGGAGCTGGTGGAGGTGCAAGTGATGTTAGACTTGTTAATACATCTGCTAAAACGACCTGGGATGAATTTAATTCTTTAAAATCTAGAATAATGGTTGCTGCAGGTGGAGGTGGTGGTTCTGATATCTACGAAGGTGGACATGGTGGAACTACTAGTTCTCAAAGTAAGAGATTCTCTTCAGGTGTTAACCAAAATAGTGGTTATAGATTTGGTTTAGGTGAAACTGGTGTTTATAGAAAAAGTAATATAGACGTTGCCGGTGGAGGTGGAGGTTACTTCGGTGGTAGATCTACTGCTGCAAGTTCTTCTAACTATGGTAATTATGGTCAAGTTGGTACTGGTGGTTCTTCTTATGTATCTGGTTGTTCAGGTTGTATGTCTATTAGTGAATCTTCTACTAGTACAAGTAGTATGACAATTACTTCTGATAAAACTCATTATAGTGGTTATGCATTTAAAAATATTTCTATGCTTGCTGGTGCATCTAGTCAACCATCTACAAGTAGTGGTTATAGTGTAGGTCATAGTGGTAATGGTTATGGAAAAATTACTATGCTTAACTTAAGTGAAAATAATTATTTAAATAATTTAAATGTATACGATGTTACTAAAACATCTACATTAATTAAATCTTATAACATTATTGAAAATGAAGATGGTACTAGTACTGCAATTAATGAAAATATCAGTTTTGAAGTAGACTCTAATGTTACTTCAGTTAAATTAAATGGTAGACCAGATGAAGATAAAGCAACAGTTAGTGGTAATGGTACTTTCTATATTGATGTTGGTGTTAATGTATTTATTATTCAAGTAACTGCAGAAAATAATGATGTTAGAACTTATACAATTTCTATTAGTAGAGAAGCTGATACTAATAAATATCCTAATAATATTACTATCAATGGATTAGTTAATTCTTTATGTAGTAGAAAAGAAGGATTATGTATTTTAAGTGATAGAGATAATAATCAAATATCTTGGGATAAATATACTGACGAATACGATATAACTGTTCCATCTCGTATTAAACAATTAAGATGGAATGTAGAAAAAGCTCAAGTTAATCAAGTTATTATTGGAGGTTTAACTAATAATTTAGAGAGTGGTTATAATCCTATTACTATTGAAGTTAAAAGTGAAGCTTGTGCTAGAAATTATACTGATGAAGAAATATCCAATTCAGCAGCATTAATTGAAGAATGTATTAGTTCATACAAATACAATGTTTATAGAGATGTTTCAGATGATAGTGATTTAAGTGATTTATATATTGATGCTGAACACTTAGATTCAACTGATCCTGGTTATGGAGTAGACTTTGATTTAAATTATACTGACTGGGATGTATATAATTATTATTTCTCTGTTCCTAGTGAATGGACTTATGTTAAGAATTTAGTTGCTATAGCTGATGCTCATGCTGATGGAGCAACAGTAGAAATAACTGGTAATAATCCTGGTTCTTTTGAATTCAGAGGAGAAACTTATATTGTTAATATTTTAGTTACTGCTCCTGATGGTGTTTCTACATCAACTTATAAATTACATGTATATAGAGAAAAAGATTCTAATATATTTGTAAGTGAGATGAAAGCTTACTTAGATTCAGTTGATGAAAACAATATTATTAGTCTAGATAAAGAATTTAGAAAAACTGTATTTGATTATAGTATTACAATCGAGAATAATAAGGATTCTATTATTTTAGTAAGCAGACCTGAAAGTGAATTTACTAATGAAACTATTTCAGTAAATAATAGTGCTAGTATTTCAACAAGTGAATCATCACATGTCTATACTTCTACTATTAGTAATTTAAAAACAGGTAAAACAGTAGTTAGTATATTATCTACTTCTCAAAATAATGAAACTCAATTATATACTTTAACAATATTTAGAAAATATAATAGTGATTCTACATTAAGTTCTATTGATGTTTCTTATAATAATTCATCTTATGGATTAACTCCTGTTTTTAGTCCTAATATTTATGAATATTGTGCACAAATCGATTCAGATATGACATCTATTTTTTATAGTGGAGTTGCTACTAGAAGTACTTCTACTGTTAAGTATTTAGATAATAATACTATTAAGTTAGGTACTAATATAAAAAGAATATTAGTTACAGCAGAAGATGGAAGTTATAGTATTTATACACTTTATATTACTAGACCAGCTTCAGCAAATAATAACTTATTATCATTAAAAGTTACTGGTAATGATAATATAGAATATGGTGTAGATTTGACTGAAGAATCTCCATATAACATTACTGTTCCAAATAATGTAAGTAATGTAACTATAAGTTCTTCTAGTATGTCTAAGTTTGCTTCTATCAAAGGTAATGGAAAGTATTATTTATCTACTCAAGCAGTTAATAATATAACTGTTTCTGTTACTGCTGAGAATGGTGAAGTACAATCTTATGAAATAAATATTACTAGAACTAAAAATGGCAATGCTTATCTTTCTAGCTTAGGTGCTAAGAATTTAAGTTTAAATGAATCATTTGTTAAAACAAGCTTTGATTATACAATTACAGTTCCTTATACAGTTGAATCTACTAATTTAACATTTACTCCAGAAGTAAATACAACAAGTGTAGTAATAACTAATGATCAAGGTACTGTCATTAAACCAACTACTTTAGTTCAACTTGTTAGAGGTGCTAATTTATTTACATTTACTACTTTAGCGGAAGATGGAGTATCATCTGAAACTTATACTTTAACTATTAATAAGAATGGTTGTCCTATTAATACATTAAAGAATATTTATACTTTAGAAGCTAGTTTAATTCCTACATTTAAAGAAAATACTAATGACTATACTATTAAAGTCCCTTTTGATATTGATGAAGTTAATTTTGTAGTTGAAAAGAAACATGATAGTGGAAATGTTGGTTTAAGTGGAGATAGTAATTTAGTAATTAGTAACTTTAATGTTAAAGATTTAGTTTATGGTAATAACCATGTAAATATTAATGTTACTCCTGAAGATGGAGTAGTAAATGTTTATACATTTAATATTATTAGACAAGAAGAAGGAGAAGCTAGTAATTATTTATCTAATCTTAAACTATCTAATGGTACTCTTAGTCCTTCATTTAATAAACTTACTAATTATTATGAAGTAACTGTTCCTTATGAAACTTTATCTACAGTTGTTAGTTATACTTTAGAAGATGTAGATGCTACCGCAGTTGGAGAAGGTAAGTATACACTTAAAGATGGAGAAAATACTATTATTACAGTAACTGTTACTGCTACTGATGGTTATACAAGAGATTATGTAATTAAAGTATTTAGACAAAAATCTACTGATGCTACTTTAAGAAATTTATCAGTTAATAGGACTAATTTATCTCCATCATTTAATTCAAATATTACTTTATATGAATTATCTACTACTAATGGTAATTTAGTATTTGATGATATTACTCCTACTATGGAAGAATCTACTTATGTAGTTCTTAATAATGAAGAAAATACATTCGTAGAAAATGGTACAGTTTATTCAGTTACTATTAAAGTAACTGCTCCTGATGGACATACTTCACTTGATTATGTTTTAAATGTAAAAAAAGTAGCAAGTAAAAACTTTAACTTATCTTCATTAGAAGTTGTAGGTTATAGTTTATCTCCTGCATTTAGTCCTAATGTTACTTCTTATACTGTTAATGTAGAAAACGATGTTACTAATGTTTTAGTAGAAGCTACTACCCAAGATACAAAAGCTACTATTGAAGGTAATGGAGTTATTGAAGTTAGCAGAGGTGATAACTATATTGAAGTAAAAGTAACTGCAGAATCTGGTGATATTAAATCTTATGTAGTTAAAGTTGTTAGAGCTTATTCTGATGTCAATAATATTGAAGATATAATTCTAAATAATGCTATATTTGTAGATACTAATGGTGATGAAACTACATTTGATAAAACTAAAACTACATTTGATATTTTACTAGACGGTGAAGAAGATAAGTTAGATATGAATATTTTTCTTGAAGATGAAAATAGTACTTATGATATTTCTGGTAATGACTTTGCTAATAAATCTAGTGGTGTAGTTACAATTATAGTTACTGCTGAAAATGGTACTACTAAAACTTATACTTTAAATGTTACTAAGAAGAAAATAGTAAGTGATTTATTAACTAATTTATATGATAGAAAATATGGTTTAAATCCGGGATTTAATAGATATATTAATAATTATAATTTAACTGTAGACTATGAATATAATGCACTTGATTTAGCATATACTAAACTTGATAGTGATGCTATTGTAGAAATAATAGATAATATTTTAGTAGTAGGAGAAAATACTGTTACTGTTAAAGTTACTTCTTCAGGTGGAGATCCTACAATTAATTACTATTATATTAATGTAACTAAGAATCCTGAAATAGAAAACTTCTTAGATTATTTATATACTGATTATAATACTGGAGACTTTAATGAAACATTTAATTCTAGAGTTAATAATTATACTTTAAATGTAAGTACAGATACTACTTCAATTCAATTATTTGGAGAACCAGTTACTAAGAAATCTAAAGTAGTTACTAATTATGGTGGAGTAGATACTGAAATTAGTTTTAGTAATTCTAATAATTCACTTGGTACATTTAACTTAAATAAAGGTGTTAATACTATTTATATAAAAGTTACTTTAGAAAGTAAAACCAGAACTTATATTGTTAACGTAACAAGAGCATTTGATAGTAATGCAATCCTAGAAGAATTAGAAGTATCACATGAATCTACTAAGTATACTTTAACTCCCGAATTTAGTCCTAATGTATATGATTATACTTTAAATGTTGATGCTGAAATTTATACACTTGATTTCAATGGAGTTATAAGTCCACTTGCTACAGCAACAGGATTTGAAACAATTGATTTAAAGGGTGGTACTAATACTCATTCAATCGTAGTAAATGCCGAAGATAATACTACTAAAAATACTTATACAATTATTATTAATAAAGCTAAGAGTGATAATGCTAATTTAGTAGATTTAATTCCTAGTAGTGGTAAATTAGAACCTATTTTTACTTATGGAAGATTAAATTACACTATGAATGTTGATTCAAGTGTATCTATGTTATCTTTTGAATATATTTGCGAAGATATGAATTGTAAAGTAAGTGGTCATGATTATCAAGTAGTTCCTGATGGAACTTCAACTAGAACTGTTACAGTTACAGCTGAAGATACTATAACTACTCAAACTTATACAATTACTATTAATAAGATTGTTTCTTATGATGCATATTTAAAATCATTAAGCTTTAAGAACTATAACTTTATAGATCATGATACTAATACAACTGTTACTTTTGATAAAGATACTTTTGAATATTATGTGCTTGTTAATAATGATAAAACTACAGTTTCAATAAGTGATTTTACTTATGAATTAAATGATGAAAATTCTACAGTTACATATTCAGGTATTATTAAAACTGTTACTCAAAATTATGTTCAATTTAAGTTTAATGTAACAGCTGAAGATGGATTTACAGAAAATGTTTATATAGTAAATATCAAGAGAAAGAAATCTAGTAATTCTGCACTTGCATCATTAACTGTTAATTATGGATATTTAACTCAAGGATTTAGTTCTACTAAATATACATATGATTGGTATATTCCTTTATCTGCTGCTTACCTAAATGATGATTCATTAGTTGCAGTTCCTGATGATGTTAATGCAATTGTAGTTAAGAGTGATGCATTTGATGCAAGAAGTAGTAAGAATGGTGAATTAACTTATAGTGTTATTGTTACTTCAGAAGATGGATCTAGTGTTACTACTTATGTATTAAGAATATTTATTGATGCTTCAAGTGATGTCACGCTTAAAGAAGTTAATTTAAGTGATGGCAAGATGGTTGGTACTCTTGAAGAAGATAAATTTGATTATGTAATACATGTTTATGAAGATACTACTAAGATGAGAATTATAGGAATTCCTAATTCTGATGAAGCTACTATTATAAGTGATATGGATGCATTCTTACTTGATACTGAATCTGAATACACAATTAAAGAAATAGTAGTTCAAGCAGAAGATGGAGAAACTACTGGTACATATACATTTAAAATTTATAGAGTTATTTCTACTAGTACTACTATTAAAGATTTATATTTAAATGGTCTTGAAGAAACTGGTAAATGTACTTCTAAGATATGTACTATGAGTCCTTCATTTAGTGAATTAGTTTTAGAATATAGAATCGTAGTTCCATATGAATATAATAAATTAGATGTTGGTTATACTCTAAATAATGAACAACAAACTATTGTGCTAAAGAATAATGGAACAATTATTAATAATAAAACTTATGATTTAGAAGTTGGTGAAACTGTTGTAGATGTAATAGTTTATGATGGTTTAGATAATGAAGGTAAAACTTATAAACTTACTGTTAAAAGAAATGCTTCAAGTAATGCACATCTTTCTAGTTTAGTTTTATCATCTACTCAAGATGGTAATTATAAATTAAGTCCTACATTTGATAGAGATACATTTGAATATAGAACTAATGCTTCATTTGACGTTACAACTTTAAGTTTAACTGCTACACCTGAAGAAAGTGGAGCAACTTATAAAACTAGAGGTTTAACTAATTTAGCTGAAGGAAGTAATCAAGTTCAAATAACTGTTACTGCACCAGATAAAATAACTAAATTATATTATTATGTTAATGTTGTAGTTAAACCTGAATTTGATGCTTATTTAACTAATATTACTGTATTCTCTGGAGTATTCTTTGATTTAAGTCCAGAGTTTGATGAATCAATATTTAGTTATACTAGTGAAGTTTATTCTTATAGTGAATATGCTTTAGTACAAGCATCCTTTGATTCAACTAAGAATATAAGAATTACTGGTGAAGGTGAATATGCTATTCAAACTGGTATTAATGTTATTAATTTAACTTCAGAGTTACTTGATAGTAATGAAAGTGTAATAGTTACTTCTAATTATTCAGTTACTGTTATTAGACCTGTATCATCAAATGTTTATTTAAGTAATTTAAAGATTACTTCAAGTGAAGAAAAAGAATTATTAAATAATGAAGGTTTCTATAATTTATCACCAATATTTGATAGAGGTACAACTGATTATAACTTGACTGTATCACCTGGTATTAAGAAACTAGATATTAGAGCAACACCTGGAGAAGAATCATTTAAAGTAAGAATTTATGGTAATACTTTAGCACCTGGAAAAAATATCGTTGATATTATTGTGGTTAATGAAGATAGTACTTTAACTAAAACTTATCAAGTTACTGTTAATGTATTACCTAGTCCTGATGCTAGATTGAAATCTATTACTGTTAAAGATACTTTAGAAACTCCAACAACTTATGGAGTAAGTAGTAATAATTTTGATCATGATACTAAGACTTATAATGTAAATGTTCCATATAATATTGATAAAGTTAAAGTGGAAGCTACTGCTTTAATAGATGCTTCTGTTATAAGTGGTAATGGTTTATATTATTTAGATTATGGTAATAATGTTGTTACTTTAAATGTACTTGCAGAAGATGAGACTAATAGTGAAATATATACTATTAATATCTTTAGAGCATATGATTTATATTTATCTGATATTAAAGTAGATGACAAATCTTTAGATGACTTTGTTAAAACAACAGATAGTTATGCATTTACTGTAACTAATGATGTTAAAAAGATTGAGTTTAAAGGTATTCCTGAAGAGAATAATGTAAGTGTTACTTATTCAATTGATGCAGGTTCTTCAGAATATGCAACAATTAATTCTGATGGAGTATTAACTACTGGAGTTGGTTTAAATAAAGTTATTATTACTGTAACTGCCCCAGATAATACATTTAAACAATATCATGTAACAGTTACTCGTGAACAATCAGATAATAACTATCTTGAATATTTAGAATTTGATGAAGGAATATTAAGAGAACCTTTTGAAAAAACTAATCAAAGTTATACTATGTATATTTTAGATACTTATACTTCTTTAGATTTAGATAAAGCGACAATTATTCCTGAAGATATAACCGCTAATTATTCAGTTTCTGGTTATGTTGGATTTAGTAAGACTTCAGTAAATACTGTTACAATTGCAGTTGCTGCTGAAAATGGAAATGTAAGAAATTATACAGTTGAAGTTACACTAAAACCTGAAGAATTCTTCATGCATTATTTAAAGAGTTTAAAACTTTCTTATAAAGTTCAAAAAGAGAGTGGTCAAGAAACAGTTGTAGCTTCTTTATCTCCAGTATTTGCACAAGCTACTAGAAGTTATACAGTAACAGTTCCTTATTCAACTTCATCTATAACTGTAAATGCAATTCCTTTAAATGATGATGACGATGCAATACTTTCTGCATCAACTGAAAGTGGAACTGCACTTGGAGATACTACTTATCCAATTAACTTTGGTAGAAATGTTATTAATATTAAAGTTGCTTCAAGACTTAATGGTGATGATACATTTGGGATGTATAAAGTAATTGTTTATAGAAATAAGAATGCAGTTGCTACATTACAATCCCTTGGAGTTAAAGATCATATTTTGAGTCCTTCATTTAATTCTTCTAGAACAGGTTATAATATTGATATTGATTCTAGTGAATCTAAACTTGATATAACTGCAATTCCAACTGACCCTGGAGCTACTGTTGAAATCATTGGTAATGGCAATTTCCATCAAGGAACTAATGAAATATTTATAAGAGTTACTGCAGCTGATGGAACAACAAAGAAAGATTATAAGATAATTGCTAATTGTACTTTATCTACTAATAATTTACTTTCTAATTTAGAGGTTAAAGATCATTCATTATCACCATCATTTGATAAATCTAATACTGGTGTTTATGTTGTAAATGTTGATGAAACAGAAACGAATGCACATGTTATTGCAACACCTGATAAAGAATCATCAAGTGTTAAGATTGTTACTATTAGTGGTGAATATGAAACTACTAGTAAGTTATTAAAATTACAACCTGGTAATAATTATGTTAATGTTCAAGTAACAGCTGATTCAGGTGATATAAAATTATATACTTTAAATATTTTTAGAAGTTATTCAACTGATAATAGACTTAAAGATTTAATTATTAGTGATGGAGAATTAGATTCAGAGTTTGATCCTGAAACTTTAAATTATACTGTTAATTTAGATGGAGATTTAGCATTACTTGATACTATTAGTATTATAGGAATTAAGAATGATTCAAGAGCTACTGTCATAGGTAATGGTGAATATGATTTAACAAGTTCTTCAACTATAGTTACTATTAAAGTTAAAGCAGAATCTGGTGATGAAAGAGAATATACTGTCACTTTTGTTAAGGCTGAAATACCTTCAAGTAAATTAAAGATTTTAGATATAAATGAAGGTGAGATATCCCCTGAGTTTAATAAAGAAGGTTATAAATATTTTTTAACTGTTCCTTATGAAATTACTTCTTTAGATTTTGAGTCTTTAGATAAAGCTCTTCCTGAAAGTGATGATGCTACAGTTGAAATTTTAAATAATTCTAACTTTAAAGTAGGTATTAATATAGTCAATATTAAAGTAACATCTACGAATGGAGATTATACTAATTACTTTGTTTATGTAACTAGATCAATTGATGGTAATACTCACTTAATTGATCTTTATGTAGAGAATCAATCAATTAGTCCTATATTTGATGAAGATACTTTATATTATGAATTAAGTGTTTCATCTTCTACTGAAAGTGTAGTAGTTCATGCAATTGCTCAAAATAATAAAGCTACAGTATCTATAAATGGTAAGAATGGTGATAAGAATACTATTAATCTTGCTTATGGTGAGAATAAAGTATATGTAAATGTTCTTACTGATATAGGTGCTGAAAGAACTTATGTTATTAAAGTAACTAGACTATTAAATGAAGATAATTACTTATTAACATTAACAAGTAACTTAGGAACTTGGGATAAGACATTTGATAAAGTTATTAAAGAGTATACTATTACAGTACCTGCTAAAACAAAGAATATTGTATTTAGTGGTACAGTATCTGTTGGTTCAACTGTTACTGGTTTAGGTTCTATTGATATTAAAGTAGGAGAAACTACTCATTTAGTATCTGTTACTAACGATTCAGGTTTAGTAAATAATTATAATATTACTATTGTTAGACCTGGTTCTACTGATGCATCTATTGTATCTATTACAAGTAATCAAGGTGATTTAACTCTTGAAGATGGTGTTTATAATATCAGTGTTGATAATGATGTAGCTACTATTAAATTTACTGTAGTAACTACTGATTCTGATGCTACTGTTGATATGAAAGAGTTATATAATCTTGAATATAATGATAATAATTTTGTTATATTAGTTATCGCAGAAGACGGAACAACTCAAGAAGAATTAAAGATTCATGTATATCGTTATAAACATATTGAAAGTGTTAACATTATTGAAGAGAGTGCTGCAATTGGAGTAGGAGAAGAATTCCTAGCTGAATATGAATATACTCCTCTTAATACTGATTATACTGAATTCTATTGGACTTCTATGAATCCTGATGTTGCAACAGTAGATGAAAATGGTAAAATTACTGGTGTTGGAGAAGGTATAACTTATGCTTATATAACTTCAACAGTTTCAGAACCAGTTAGAGATTATATACTTGTTTATGTTTCTAATAAAATAATAACTTCAAGTGTATATGATGTATGGCATTTAGGTGAATCAGAAAATGATTTAGCTAATGTAGACTTCAGTTATGTAATTGGAATTAATGATAAAACTACAGTCGAAGATTTTGTTCAAAACTTTGATAATAATCCTGATAATTTAGTAGTTATTTCTAATGAAGAAAAGAAGGGCAATGGTGACTTCGTAGGAAGTGGTATGAAATTACAATTAATTATTAATGATCATATATATGATGAAGTAGTAATAGTTGTAAGAGGAGATAATGGCTCAGTAGATAAACCTGGAAATGGTATTGTTACATCAACAGATTATGCTACTTTATCATCACTACTTGCAGGTCTTACATTAAAGACACCTATGACATCACTTCTATATGATTTGAATAAGAATAAGATTCTTACAGTTACAGACCTTTCTCCATTAAGTTTATACATAGCTGGTAAAGCAACATTTACAGACCTTAATGGACTATAAAAAAGGGTTCTTTGTCAAATAGTGTTAGTGAACAATAAATCTGATAAATGAATTGATTATAGAGGATGACGAAAGTCATCCTTTTATATTGTTTTTGATTAAAAATATTCTAGATATGAAATGATCATATCTTCTATATCCAAAAGCAATTCTTTTAATTGCTTTAACTAGATTATTGTTACCTTTAATGATTCATATTCCTTGCAAATAAGTTATTTAAAAATGCTGATATAGTTATTGATAGATTTCATATTGTAACTCAAGTATATGTTGTTTTAAATAAAGCGAGAATTGAGTTATGTAAAAAGTCAAATCCTAACTATAACAAACTTAAAAATTATTGGAAGTTAATATTAAAAAATGAAGACGATTTAACAAATATAAAACAGTATTCACAATATTTTAAGAAAGAAGTATCACAAAGAGATATAGTTAATTATTTAATAAATTCAAATGAGTCATTTAAAATTACATACGAATTATATCAAGGTATTATCAAAGCAATAAAAGCAAAGGACATAACAAAATTTAAAAACATAATATATCATGAAAATAAATTAATTCATCCTAAAATGCGCCATGCATTTAACCTATATAAAAATAATATTAAATATATTGAAAACTCGTTTAAATATGAAATAAACAACGGAATCCTGAGTAGAAGTCTATTGAAATTAATTTAACTTTATTTCTTTCATACCAAGGATATCTTCTAAAGTATTTTTCTAAGTCTTTACTACATCTAGAATTTTTAATATAAAAAATGGTTCCTTTTTTGTTATCTACGATCATAAATGCCATTTTACCTTTGGTATCTTTTGTAGCTTTAAATTCATCCCAATTCATATATTGAGGTAAATGAGGGTGTCTCATTATTGTATGACATGAGATATCATTTAAAACTCTATCTATTTTTGAAACTGAAACATCAAGTCTTTTAGAAATGTCTTTTTTTGTGAAATAAAAATAGTGTTGTAAAATTCTCACCAACACTATTTATAACACAACCGAAAAAATACTAAATAATTAGTCTTTTTTATATTATACTTTAATTGTAAAAAGTATAAGTTTATAAATGGATACTTATAGTAAAGAAAAGGGAGTATTTATGGAATTAGTATGTCCAGTATGTGGATCTACTGATATGACTGTTATGCTAGATGGAAAATATGTTTTTTGTAATACCTGTAAAAGATATTTTAAATATGAAAATGGTGTAATTGGAGAAGAAGTAGAAAATCCATGTCCAGAAAACTAGCGTAGCCTAGTTTTTTATTTTATAAAATTTTTATTTATAAAAAAATATATTGATATTAACATAAAAATAGATATAATTAAATTAGGATAGTGAATATAGTTGTATAGGAAGGTGATATAAAAGTGAATTTTAGAAATTTTGGTCGAATTATATTTACATTCGCATTGTTTTTTTTAATGCCTATATTAGTAGGGGCAGCACCTTTAGGAGCAAGACATACAAGTGTTGCAACTACTAAAGGTGTCAATGTTTTATTAGGAGGTAATTACCTAGAAATAGGAATACATCCGTATGGAGCATTTCGTACTGATGATTTAAATGGTAAAACTGGTTTAGATTCTTTCCATTTAAATGGTCAATCTGGTAAAAGGCTAGGATTATATTATAATGAACACATTTGGGGTGAAGCTAATCCTAATACTAATGACTTTACATATGATTCAGAAGCAGATGCATACTTCTTATCATATAAAAAAGGAGATACTTATAAAGTATTTGGTTCAATTAGTTCAATGGCTTCTTTAGCAGATTCCGGATTTACAAGTGTTAATGTAACAGATGAAACTACAGATTCTACAACTCTAAAAGCTAAAGTAGAATGTACTACACCAGATAATGTAATATTAATAATGGATATTTCTTTTGGTGTTAATGATAAATTCTTTATCACTGATATTAAAGTAGTTAATAATTCATCAAGTAAAATTGAAGATGTAAGATTCTCAAAGTTTAATTGGCCTATGATAGATGAAGTAATTAATCATACACAATCAAGTTATATGAAAGTTTTAAGCAATCCTTCAAGTTCTAAAAAAGGTGGAGAAAAGAACTTTGCTATGATTTCTTCAAGAGGAGCAATTACTCATGATGGATGGTTCTATTTTTCAGATAGTAATAATGCAAGAGTAGCAATTCTTGATCCTGAAGAAGGTGCATTTGATTATTGGCCAGCTTCTGATGATATCGTTAATATGGATATCCGTTATATTAATCAAATATGGAATGAAACAACAACTGGAGTTCCAAATTATGCTGATGATGATAGAATGTCAATTTTCTATCCAGATCCAACTGATGTAAATGACTGGATTTATTATGATGAAGCTTATATAGCTATATCAATTAAATTAGGAGATATTAATACTAGTGCTGAAGAAAGTACAATATTATATACTTCTTTAGACAATGATATACATACAGGACTAAAAGATGTATTAAGTTATCGTGTTTCTGAATATGTTAAAAAGAGAACTGACAAAACTATTGAAATGAATGTTAAAGATGGTTTTGAATATTCAATTGATAATTGGGTAACTAAAAATACTACTGGTGTCTTTACTGGATTAAATCCTGAAACAAAATACACTGTTGAATTAAGAAAAGAATCAGACGGTAGTGAAGCTAAAGAAGTTGAAGTAACAACTAAGAGATCAGGTAAAGATGCAGTTGCTATTGAGTTAGTTGCAGTTACTGATACAGCAGTTTCATTTAAAGCTGTAAGTGGTTACGAATATTCAAAGGATAATGGTGTTACATGGACTGCTGATAATACATTCACAGGATTAACACCTGATACTGAATATACTATTCTTGGTAGACTTCAAGAAACATATGAAGAAATGTATGGTAAAACTACAGAATTAGTTGTTAAAACTTTAAAACATGTTGATTCTGCATTAGATGATGTAGATAATGTAGAAATTGATATTAATATAATTGATGTAGTTCCTACTATTTATTTCAATAGTGGTGCTTTATATGAAGCAGTTATGAATGATGCAGATGTTAAAGAAGCAGTAGATGGTGGTCAACAAGTTAGAATTATGTTTGATATTGTATCCATTACTAAAGATTCATCAGACGAAAAACATTTTGATGGTAAATCATTTGGATTTGCTTTCGATGTAGAAATTAAATTATATGTAGATAATGAATTCGTAAAAAATATTATAGATATGGAAAAAGCTATTGAAATAAAAGTTGCTATCCCTGAATCATTAGCTAAAGATGGAAGAAAGTTCTATGTTGTTAGAAAACATGAAACATTCAAAGATGAAGTCGATTCTCATGGACATCATACTTTAGTTCCTGATGTAGTAACTTGGGATATATTAGATGATGTAGATGAGGATATAAAAACTCTTACATTTATGAATGGTAAGTTCTCAGAATTCTTTGTTGTATATGAAGATACATCTAATACTAATCCAAAGACTGGAGATACTATTCTATCTTATGTTTTATTACTAATTGTTAGTATTTCAACATTATTCATTTATAAAAAACAAGATTTATTAGATGATGTATCTAAATAATTTTGCGTCATTTGCGTCACTTAAATTTAGGGGTACTAATTTTAAGTATCACAAGTGTCATAGACTAGAGAAATCTAGTCTTTTTTTGATAATAAAAAAAATAAAAAATTTTTAATATTTTTATAATATGTTAAAAAAATATTAAAAATTTAACATATTTCTTATATGTGTTAAAAAATAGTGTAATATTATATATGAGGAGATGATAATATGAAGTTATTACCATTTAATGATTTTGATTTAAAAACACCAAGAATTCTTGAAGCATTAAATAAAGCTTCTAGATCACTTGTAGAATTAAAAGGATTTTCTAATTCAATTTCTAATAAACATATTTTAATAAATGCTATTACAATAAATGAAGCTAAAGATAGTAGTGAAATTAAAAATATAGTTACTACTCATGATAGTATTTATAAAGTTTTAACAGAAAGTGGATATAAAGATGAATCTGCTAAATAAGTTGTTGATTATAGAATTGCTATTTGGTGTGGATATGAAATAATTAAAGAAAAAAGATTATATAAAATTGCTGCTGATTATAATTTAATTTTATTAAATTGAAAGTGAATGAATTATACATTCACTTTTTGTTGACTATTATAACCTCAAAGGTTATAATGCATACGAAAGGAGTTTTGTATGATCATCAGAGAGAGTTCTAATTATAAGAAAAGTTATAAGAAGAATTTAGTCAGTAAACATAAAGATAAAGAAATAGAAAAAATCAAAATCTTTATTGGAAGATTAGAATCTTATAATAATTTACAAGATTTTATGAATAGTTCAGATAAAGCTAGATATTATGTAGAACAAAAGAAACAAAATCTTAAAGAAATATTTGCTGCTAGAATATATAAGATTAGACTTATATTTAAACCTATAAGTGAATATCCTTATAACTATATTGAAATAGATGAAATAGAACTATTGGAAGTTAATGATGATCATTACAAAAATTTATAATATGATATCGGTTGGAAGTATATTAAAAGAATATTTAGAAGATAATAAGATTAGCCAAACTGAGTTTGCTGAAATGTATAATTTATCTAAAAAACATGTTAATGAAATTATAAATGGTAAGACTGGAATATCATTAGATACTTTAATACTAATTAGTTTGGTTACTGATAATGATATAAATGTATTAATTCATTTTAATGAACATAAAAAGTGTGAAGATGAATTAAATGATATGTTTAAAAGTAATAAAGATATTAATAAATTTTTTGAAAAATTTAATCTTAAAGAAATGGAAGAAAAGAAGTGGATTAAACTTAGACATATAGAAGATTCAGCAACTACGTATATGGATTTAAAAAAATTCTTTAAAACAAATAACTTAGATAATTATTTTAGTTATGTAAAGAATAATTATTACTTTAAAGAAGCTGGAGAAAAAGATTTAATTAAAACATGTGAATGGATAAATTATTGTAATAGTAAGATTGATTTAATTAATATAAATAAATATATACCTGAAAATAATTATAAATTATTAGAAGAACTAAAGATTGAAAGATGTAATAAATTTGATAAAGATAGATTGATTAAATTATTTAATAAATATGGAATTATATTATTTATTGAAGATACTTTAAAAGGATCTAAAGTTAGGGGATGTACCCGTGTTAAAGTAGATACTCCTGTAATATATATGTCTACTTATTTAAAAAATAAACATTCATTCTATTATGCTTTATATCATGAGTTATCTCATATTATGAGTGATTATATGAAATTAAAAAAACAAACAATAATTCATGATGATGATATTGAATCACATGCTGATAAAAAAGCATTAGATATGATGATACCTAATCATATA
>JAFSVF010000024.1 GCA_017450205.1 Bacilli bacterium
AGCATCCATACTTCCATCACCATACTTTTTAATTATTCTCCATAATGTCAACTCACTAGGATTAATTGTCTGGCTTGAACTATAACCAGTTGCAGATGTTGAAATTGTATAACTACTTGAATCTGGAACAAGAGTAACATAATCTCCTACATTAAAAGGATAGGAAGTATTATTTGTGTTAATTTCAAGAGGGTGAGCATATAAATAATCTAGTGCACATTGTGTATTATCACAATTTATACCTGTGTTTGTATTATCATAACCAATTTCGCTTGCGATAGGGATATATCTGGAAACAGAGATAGTACCATTTATTCCTAGATTAGTAGTAAATACTGAATAACCCATTCCTAAGAACACTACTAAAAGAATGATACTTGATATAATCATTCTTTTTTTTCTACGTATATTAGATGAAAACTTTCTACCAAACATATTATCACCTACTATATAGATTGATTGTAATATAAATTTATTTTTTAGTAAATAAAAAACTGCATTAAGCAGTCTTATTTTTGAAATTGTGAGTTATATAATTTGGCATAGAAACCATTCTTTTTTAATAGTTCCTCATGCTTACCTTGTTCTACTATATTACCTTCATCCATTACTAAAATTAAGTCAGCATTTTTAATAGTACTTAATCTATGAGCAATAATAAAGCTTGTCTTACCTACTGTTAATTTATCCATTGCTTTTTGTACTAATTCTTCAGTACGTGTATCAACATTAGATGTTGCTTCATCTAGAATTAAGAATGGAGCATCTTCTATCATACCACGAGCAATAGTTAATAACTGTTTTTGTCCAGATGAAACAGTGTTATTATCACCTACATCTGCTCCTAAACCTTTAGGAAGAGTTTTAATAAAGTGATCTACTCCAACATTTTTACATACTTTCCATAAATCATCATCAGTAATACCCTTATTATTGAAGATTAAATTTTCTCTTACTGTACCATCAAATAACCATGTATCTTGCAATACCATATCAAATAATTCATGAATATTAGATCTAGTTAAATCTCTAATTGAAACTCCATCTATTAAGATATCTCCATCATCAATTTCATAGAATTTCATAAGTAAGTTAACCATAGTAGTTTTACCAGCTCCAGTTGGTCCTACAATAGCTATTTTATCTCCTGATTTAACTGAAGCAGTAAAGTTTTTAATAATAGTTTTATCAGTACTATAACCAAACTTAATATTTTTAAATTCAATATTACCCTTTACATTATTTCTATCTAATTTATTTTTAATATTACTTTCATCACTTAATTCATTTTCTTCTAAGAATTCAAATACTCTTTCTCCAGCAGCCCCTACAGATTGCATTGTAGTTAAAGCTTGAGCTATACGAGATAATGGATTAGTAAATAGTCTTACATAAATCATAAATGCTACTATAACACCAAAAGTAATATAATCATTCATTACAAGTATTGCCCCTACTACACAGACCATTACATAACCAAAGTTACCTATAAATGACATAATTGGTTGCATAATACCTGATAAGAATTGACTCTTACGATTACATTCATATAATCTATCATTTATTTTGTTGAATTCTTTTAATGCTTCAACTTCACCATTATATGATTTAACAACACTGTGTCCTGAATATATTTCTTCTATATGACCATTTAAATTACCTAATTCTTTTTGTCTTTGAACAAAGTATTTTTGACTTATTTTTAGTAACATAAATGATAAAGCAAATCCAATAATACTTGATGCAATAGCAGTTAGAGCCATTATCCAATTAGTTACAAACATCATAACAATAGACCCTAAGAATAAAGTAATATTAGTAACTAAAGAAGTAACTGCATCACTTATATTAATACCAATAGTATCTACATCGTTAGTAACACGAGATAATACATCTCCTGCTTCGTGAGAATCAAAATATCTTAATGGTAATTTATTAATCTTATGACTAATATCACTTCTTAATTTTCTAGCATAACCTATTCCTACATATGCCATTATAATACCTTCTATATAAGCAAATATAGAATTTAATAAATAAATTATACCTAGAATAATAGATCTTCTTTTTAATTCATCTGTATTCATTTTAGGTTCAATTAAACTTTTAATTGAATCTGGTAATTTTTCTGCTTTCTTTAATAAATCATCTGTTTCTACATCTTCTGTAATTGTACTCATTAAAGTTAAATACTCTAATTGATCTTTAGTAGAAATATTTACTCCATCTACTTCTATATCAGTAAATATTTTTTCTTTTTCTTTAGCTGGAAGTTTCATTAGTGACATAATAAAATCATTTTGGCCTTCGTCTACAAAGTCTTTAGCTTCTTTATCATTTTTTACTAGTTCATTAAAATCTTGTGGTTTAGGTGGAGCATAATTATTAATAGCATTAGCAAATATTTCAGTAGATACCTTTTCTAATTCTTCCATATTTGGTTTTATTCCTTCAGTAATTACATCAGTTACATCAGCTAGTTTATTAGGAGCTACTGTAGATAGAATAGCTGCTGAAAAGGCAAAGAATACTGCTATTATTAACATATATCTCCAATGATCTAGATTCTTAAATAATTTGATCATTGTTCCAATAAAGTCTTTTGATTTTTCTTGATTACGATTATGCATTTTGTAACTCCTCCTCACTAAGTTGTGATAAAGCTATTTCTTTATAGATATCACAAGTCTTTAATAGTTCTTGGTGAGTTCCAACTCCTACACATTCACCTTTATCTAAAACAATAATTTTATCTGCATTCATTATTGTACCAATTCGCTGAGCAACTATTAAACTAGTTGCATCTTTCATATGTTTCTTTAATTCTTCTCTTAATTTAGCATCTGTTTGATAGTCTAAGGCACTAAACGAATCATCAAAGATATAAATCTCTGGGTCCCTTGCTATAGCTCTAGCAATACTTAATCTTTGTTTTTGACCACCACTTATATTAGTACCACCACGAGCTATATGAGCTTTATAGTCTTTATCCATCTTTTCTACAAAGTCTTTTCCTTGGGCTATTTTAATAGCTTCTTTTACTTTATCTAGAGTAGGTTTTTCTTTACCATTATCTCCATAACTAACATTATCATAAACTGAACCTGTAAACATAAAAGCTGTTTGAGAAATATAACCTATTCTATTATTTAATTCATGTAAGTCATAATCTTTTACATTTACTCCATCTACGAATACTTCTCCTAGAGTAGCATCATATAGTCTTGGAACTAAATTAATTAAAGTACTTTTACCACTACCAGTAGATCCTATAAAAGCTACTGTTTCACCCTTCTCTGCTTTAAATGAAATATCTTTTAATAAGTACTCATCAGCATCTGGATATTTGAAACTAACATTTTTAAATTCAACTGTACCTTTTTCTTTAGTATCTCCTTTAAAAGTACCGGATTTAATAGATGGTTCTTCATCTAATACTTCATTAATACGATTAGCTGATACTCTAGCTCTAGGTAATATCATAAAGATCATTGTAAGCATTAAGAATGAGAATATTACTTGAATACCATAACTAGAGAATACTACCATATTACTAAACATAGTAATTTTATCCATCATTCCACTCTTAATAATTAACATAGCTCCAACTACATAAATACCTAAATGTTGGAAATGCATAACAAAGTTCATAATTGGATCAAATAAAGCAAATGTTTTTGTAATAGTTAAATGTGTATCTGATAATTTATCATTTACTTTTCCAAATCTTTTAGCCATAAAATTCTCAGCATTAAAGGCATAAACTACTCTAATACCTAAAATATTTTCTCTAGTAACACCATTAAGTTTATCAGTTAAATTTTGAATAATTTGAAATCTAGGCGAAACAATACTAATAATTATTAAGTTAGTTACAACTATAATTATTACTCCTGTTCCAGTAACTAAACTTAATTCACCACTCTTACCAATAATCTTCATTAAAGCCCAAACAGCCATTACTGGAGATTTAATTAGTAATTGTAATCCCATAGCAAGTAACATCTCTATTTGAGTAACATCATTAGTAGTTCTAGTAATTAAACTACTAGTTTTAAACTTCTTTATTTCACTTACTCCAAAAGATTCTACCTTTTCAAAGATTTTTCTTCTCATTGTTCTAGAAAACTTAGCAGCTAAAAGAGATGAAAAGAAACCTACTGTAATTGTACATATTAAACTAGCTACTGCACATAAAAGCATATGTCCACCAGCAGTTAATATAGATTGCATAGTACTCTCTTCTGTTTGAACAAGTCTAGTAATTTCACTCATATATTCTGGTATTCTTAAATCTAAAAATACTGAAGTTATTACTAAAACTGCAATTACTAAAACAATTGATATATCTTTTCTTTCTAAATTTTTAAATATTCTAATCATCTAATCCTTCTTTCTGTAATCACATATATCTTCATGATCATTTATTACTCCAACAGCTTGTAAATACGAATAAATTATTGTTGTACCTACAAAACTCATACCTCTTTTCTTTAAATCATTAGAAATAGTATCTGATAATTCATTAGAAGTAACTAATCCATTATTATAAATTATCTTATTATCAGTAAATGACCATATATAATTACTAAATGATTTATATTCTTTTTGAATACTAATAAATACTTTAGCATTATTAATAGTAGCTAGTATTTTTCTTTTATTTCTAACTATTTCTTTATTATTAATTAATTCATTAATCTTATCATCTTTATATTTAGCAATTATTTCGTAATTAAAACCATCAAAAGCCTTATAAAAGGCTTTTCTCTTATTAAGTATACATTCCTATGATAAACCTGCTTGAAATGATTCTAAAATAAGCATTTCAAATAAGTATTTATCATCGTATGATGGAACTCCCCATTCTTCATCATGATATTTTACATATATTGGATTATTTAAATTAACCCATTTACATCTATTCACTTCTTAAAGCCTCAACTGGATCCTTTTTACTAGCAATTTTAGCAGGAATAAATCCAGCTATTACTGTAAGCAATACACTAATTATTATTAAAATAATTGCTCCATCTGTAGGTAATACTGAAATATTACTAATATTAACCACATGTTTAATAATAATATTAATTGGAATATTTAAAAGTAATGTAACTACAATACCTAATACTCCTGCTCCTAATCCTTCAATTAAAGTTTCAGCATTAAATACTCTAGAAATATCTTTTTTACTAGCTCCAATAGCTCTTAAAATACCAATTTCTTTAGTTCTTTCAATTACAGAAATATAAGTAATAATAGCTATCATTATACTAGATACAATTAAACTAATTGCTACAAAAGCTATTAATACACTACTAATAACATTAACAATAGTAGAAACACTACTCATCATAATACCAACTACATCAGTATATTCAATCTGATCTTTTTTCTTTTTTCCTTTATTATATTTATCTATTATTTTTACTATTTCTTCTTTAGAATCAAAATCTTTAGGATAAATATTAATAGTATCAGGATTATCTAATTCAGAAATACCTAGTTTAGTTAAATTCTCTACATATGAAGAAGTCATATTTTCACTATAATTCTTCATATAAAGAGCTAATTCATCTTGACTCATGTTTTGTAATGCTATCATTTGCTCTTGAGTTAAATTATTAATATCAAAACTAGCTGTACTACTAAATTTATTACCAGTAAATACATTTATCTCCTCATTAGCTTTCTGTTCTTTTACAATTTCTTGCTCATTGATTTTATTAACTAAATGCTCCATTAAGTCTTTTTGATATCCTACCATACCATAACTATTAGAACCACCTATAGCTTCTTCATTTTGCTTAATAATACCAACTATTTTTACTTCTTCACTTCTATTAATTAAATCCTTCATGTATTCTTCATCATCTGATTTATTCATCCAAATACCTTTTTCCTTAACATAATAATCAGTATTTAGAATTAATTTAAATTTTAAATTTAATAATTCATCATATGAATAAGTTGTTTCTTCAAATTTGACTTTCTTTTTACTAGTCATATCAGTAAATTTTTCTTTTAATTCATCTTGATCAAGTACTCCAATACTATATAATGTATAATCACTAATAGTGTTATTTTTACTAACCGTAAGGACTAATTCATTATAATTCTTAGGCCAATGTCCAGCGACTAAATCATATTGTTGCTTATTTAGTTTATCATTATCTATCATTTCAAAGAACACGTCATTACTAGACATCATTGTACTATATACACCTGAAATACTATCTGTACCCATTCCTAGAGCATCTAAAACCGTTGTTGGGTTAACTCTAACAATTTTATCTGTATTAGCTTTATATAAGTTTAAAGTTGTATTATAACCATATGATATATCTGATACATAATTATTAATATCTTTGTTCTTTTCAAGGTATTCTTTTAGACTCTTCATATCATTATGTTTAGCTTCGCTTGATATTGTTTCAAACATATCACCCATTATGTTTGATGAATGTATCTTATTATCATCATATTCTTTATCTTTATTATTTCCGGATAACGTTTGTAAAACTGTAGACATATCTACTGAGTCTTTTTGAATCATCAATGGATAAGAACTTAATGTTTCTTCTTCAGTCTTTTCAATAAATTTATTTATACCATGAGAAAGTGAAAGTATTAAAGCAATACCAATAATACCAATTGAACCAGCAAAAGCAGTTAAGAAAGTTCTTCCTTTTTTAGTCATTAAATTATTTAAAGAAAGTGCTAAAGCTGTACGATAATTCATAGAAGTTTTTTTAGAATACTTATCCTTCTTCTCTTTACTTTCATCACCATCAAATGGTTTAGAGTCATTGATTACTTTTCCATCTTTAAGTTTAATAATACGAGTAGCATATTCATGAGCTAATTCAGAATTATGAGTAACCATTATAACCAGTTTATCTTTAGCAATTTCTTTTAACAAATCCATCACTTGCTTAGAAGTGACTGTATCTAAAGCTCCAGTAGGCTCATCAGCTAAAACAATTTCTGGATCATTTACAAGTGCTCTAGCAATTGCTACTCTTTGCATTTGTCCACCAGATAGCTGAGCAGGTCTTTTCTTAATATGATCTTTTAATCCTACTTTAATTAATGCTTCTTTTGCTTTTTTTCTTCTTTCACTCTTTGATACTCCTGAAAGAGTTAAAGCTAATTCGACATTACTAAGTACTGATTGATGAGGTATTAAATTATAGTTTTGAAAAACAAATCCCACACTATGATTACGATATGTATCCCAATCACGATCCCCATATTTCTTAGTACTAATATTATTTATTATTAAATCACCACTGTCATAATGATCTAATCCTCCTACAATATTTAATAAAGTAGTTTTACCACTACCACTAGGTCCTAATATAGCAGCAAACTCACTTTTTCGGAAATTAATACTCACTTCATCTAAAGCTTTTTGACTGAATCCTTCAGTAACATAAGTTTTAGTAATTTTCTTTAATTTTAGCATATTAAACCTCCATATAATCTCATATTATATTTTACTATTATATTATGCAAAATACAAACAAAATCATAAAAAAAGACTATTATTCCGTAGTCTTTTTTACTTTTTCAAATTTTAAACCTTTTTTCTCTAATTCTTCAATTGTTAACATTTTTTTATCTAAAATTTCTTTTAATTTATATCTTCTTTCAGCTCTACCTCTAATAGCTGGATTAATTATATATATTTGATCACTTTTAGAATAATCAAAAACATAATCATATTCTTCATCTGAATAGAATGTTTCCTTAGGAATTTCTTTTTCTTTACCTTCTTCATCTAATTCAGGTTCTGGTTTTTCAGATTTATCTTCTATTTCAAATACAAATTTAAAATCATCATCTTTTAAAGTACAAAACTCACTCATAAATGGAGTATCATTAGGAGCTAAATAAACATCATTAATATATTCTTTATTACAACGATACATAGTTAACCCATTATTAGTAAATTCATCATTCTTAGCTTGAAACATTAAGGTAGTTTTATCTTTATAAATACCAGTAAAATCTAACTTATTATCAATATCATCAATTATTTTATGGTCTTTTTCTAAATAACTAAGTAAATCCTTAGTTTTTCCTCCATCAGTAATATTAATACTTTCAAGACAATATGTATAAACTTTTATTTTAGTATTAGCAAAATATAATACTGATCTGTCATGACAATTATCAATTACTTTAGTTTCTAATGTAAAAGTATCAGCACTATTAAATTTACGTGGAACTTTTAAATCAAAAATTAGTATTTTATATTGCATATCTGATGAATCAACTAATGGTTCATTAACAGAAGCTTTTACTTTTCTTTGAGCTATATAAAATAAACCTCGAAATGTCTCCATATTACTTGTTTGATCATAACTACTAATATTAAATATTGGAACATCTCCAGAATTCATTCTAACATAATCAACACCAGCAGATAAGAAACCTAACATAATGATTATTACTAAAACATTTTTAATTGCTTTTAAAAAAATCCCCATATAAATCCCTCTTTATCATAAAGTAATTATATCAAATAAAATTGAATAATAAAAGAACTATTTAAGTCCTTTTTATTTATTTAATATATCATCTATTAAATCTTGATCATAATATATTTGTAACCCATTCTTTATAATATTTATTTTAAAATTATTACTAGTTAGTTTTTCTCCATCAATATTACATGTTATTTCAATTGGAGATTTAATAATTATCTTATCAGTTTGAATAACCTTTATTTGCGGATAATATAAATGCAGTGCATTCTTCATACTAGTAATCATCTTAACCATATTATATTTATTGGTTTTAAAGGCTAATATAACTTCTAATTTACCATCAGTAAGAGAACTATTTGGAGATACTTTGTAACCACCTCCATAATATCTTGCATTACAAACAGCTATGGTAGTAAAGTACTCTTTATATAATTTATTATTTACTTCTACTTCAAAGTATCTAGCTTTATATTTGAGAAAATTACTTAGTAAACTTAACTTATAACGATACTTTTTAGGAATAAGATTACTATGAACAATTTCTTCACTATTACCAATTTCAGAATCTATTCCAAAACAAGCTACATTAATAAAATATTTATCATTTATTTTAACTAAATCAATTGTATGAGTGCCTTTATCTAATAATTCTTTATTTGTATGATAGAAATCATTACCAGTACCAAAAGGGATATATCCTAAAATATTATTAGTATTAGCTATTCCATTTAAAACTCGGTTAATAGTACCATCACCACCAACTGCGATGATAATGTTACGAGTTTTCTTATATTTTTTTAATATATCTTCAGTACTAATATCAATATTATTAATTTCAATGATATAATCAATTTTTCTTTTATTACATACTTTTTCAATTTTCTTTTTCAATGGAGTAAGCTCAGTTTTTAAACTAAATTGGTTGAGCAAAAAGATGTATTTCATACAATCACCACTTAAATTATAACAAACAAAAGAAAGTATTTCTACTTTCTATTTTATAATTACTTATTAAGTCCTAATAAACTAGATAATTTATTAGCAAATTGTGCTCCAAATAATTGTCTCAATGCTTCTGTTAATTCAGAATAATTCTTAATTATATCATTTTCTAAAGCATAAATTAAATCTTCGAATTTTTGTAAAATTGAGTAAAAATTATCATCAAAAGCATAGATTATCTTTTTATAATCTAATCCTGATACTTTTAAACAAGCAGCACTCTCAATTAAATCTTTTCTAATAGAGCTATAATATCCTTTTGATATAATATCTCTTTGTTCTTTTAACGATTCAACTACTCTTTTTAATTCAGCAGCACTAATTGAATTTTTTCCTGACATATTCATAAATACTCACCCCTATTTTATACTCTCAACTGAAGCAAGTGTTTTAGATTGATTTTCTTTTACCATATCTCTTGCTTGTTCATAAGTACTACATAATAATTCTAAAGCTTCGATTGTATTATGAACTTTACCATCCATACTAGTTAGTTTTGATGTATATACAGCACAATCATCACCAACCCATGAATTATTAAGAATAGAAACATTGCGTTTTGTTTCGCCGTCCCATGAGCTCTTAATCTTAGAGATAGATTGTCTTAAGTCTTGAATTATTCTTTCTAATTGATCATAAGTTATATCTAAATCCAAGTGCACTATTTGAACACCATAAGCAGGTTGAATTGAAACACCACCAGCACCAGGCATTTGTGGCGGATATATAGTCCCAGTAGAACCTGTTGGTGGAACAGCTACTCCATATTTTGGTTGAATATGAACTGGAACAACTCCATATTTTGGTTGTGCTTGAACAACTGAACCAATATTTACAGATGTTATTTTTGCACTATTTATATAAGTACCTGTTTTCATACTAACACTCTCCTACTCTTACATTCTAGCATACTTTTTTTTGTTATTCAACAAATTGTTCACACAAAATATCTTTCATACACATATTAGGTTTGTTTTCTTGATAATTCCAAGTATGAAAAGAATCTCCACGACAATACTTAAAACTCTTACAATTCTTACATTTTTCATTGGTTGTAAGTCTCTTTTTTCTAAATATTTCGTATTTATTTTCCCATGTGTCAACAAAACTGTCAGTTTTAATATTTCCTTGTACAAGTGATGAATCTCTAACATTAGGACAGACACAAATATCTCCATTAGCTAAAATACTACCAATAAAGATACCGGCTCCACAAATGAAACTATGATCTCTTAATATTTGCTCATACTTTAACCCTAGATAATGACTGCAATCATAATCGACAATCATTTTACCTTCTAGACGTTTTTCACGAATGAATTCAAACATTTTAATAAGACCTTCTTTATCAAGTAATATTCCATCATTATCATAAGCCCTTCCAATAGGATCAACACACATTACACGCCATTCTTTTATACCTTTTTCTAATAATAATTGATATATATCTTCTAATTCATCTAAATTCTTTTTATTAGCAACAGTAGTTATTTGAAGAGATTTTAAAGTTTCTAAATCTTTTAATAAATCTATCGCATTCATAATTTTATCAAAAGAACCAGGAACTCTTCTGAAACTTTCATGTGTCTCTTTTAAACCATCTAAACTTATTGAAATACTCTCCATATTAGTACGACGATACTCATCAATAATTCTCTTATTTATAAGCATACCATTAGTAGTCATACCCCATCTAAAACCAAGACTTACAGCATATTCCATAATATCAAACAAATCTTTACGCATTAGAGGTTCTCCTCCAGTTACAGTTAGGAAGACATTATTTGCTCCATAATGTTCATGAATCTCCAATAACGTTTTCTTTAAGTCTTCAGCACTTATTTCATCTTTTGGTATCTTATAACCACAACTACTACCACAATGTTCGCATTTAGCATTACATCTTAAAGTAACCTCTAAAAATAAATTACTTAAGACCGGATGTTTAATTAATTCCTTTACAGTATCGGCAGTTATATCTAAGTCTTTTTTCTTTGCTTTAACCACCTTTTTTGTTAATTTATCATCTAAATCATTATAATTATGTGCAGAACAATATAATTGTTGTCTTTCAAGAGCTTCATAATAATCAGAAATACTATCAACAAAATCAGAAGCATTAGATAAAGCTTCAACAAAATTTTCTTTATTTTCACCATCTAATAACTTAAAATCACTTGCCTCATCTTCTTTTACTTCTTTTTTTAATGATTTTATTTGTTTCTTTAAATTTTTAAACTCTTTCACATCATGATTTAATTCATCTTTCATTTCTTCAAGCATTAAACTACCTCCTGCTCATTATCTACTTTTTCTATTTGCCACAAATTACGTAATATTTCTAATTGATCAATAATGCTAGTAATTGTAGTATCAGTATTTTTAATTTTCTTAATAAATTCATCACATATTGTATCATTCCATGAAGCTTTTAAATTTTCAATATCATAGATATTTATATCAGACCAAATTTTATGTATCTTTTCTGAAAGCTTATCTATTTTTGCAATTATTTCATCATTTTCTTTCATACAATCACCTACTTAGTATCTGTTTCTAATAATTGAGTTAATTTATCAGCAAAATTATTGTCAAATAACGCTTTAATTTCTGTTGATAAATTTTCATAATTAGGAATAATTTTATTTAAAAGAACATTAGTCAAGTCAGTAACATTAGTATCTAATTCTGAAAAAAGTTTTTTTAGTTCTTTGCTAACCTCATTAACTTCTTTAGAATAATTAGTTAATTTTATTTCACTAGTTGTTAAAATATCAACCAATGATTCAGTATAAAGATCTAAAATATCGTTTTTTTCTTGAATTATATTATTAGTAATTACTTTTAATTCTTCAGTTCTAACTAATACTTTATTATTCATCTTAAACCTCTATAAGATCATATTCCCTAGAACCAATTCCTAATTCAGCAGCACGTTCGATTGTATGAATACCATGTCTAGAATTAACTCTCTCCATAAAATGCTCTTTACCTGGATCATCACTATTTTCAACAATATCTATGCAAGCCTGATCAATAGCAACAGGATCAAGTGATATTAAAATACCCATATCTTTCATACAAGGATCTTCAGCAACTGCACAACAGTCACAATCAACACTCATATTAGCCATGACATTTATAAATACCATATTACCTTTAAAATAATCAACTACTGCTGAAGCAGCTTCAGCCATACTTTCTAAGAAATGATCTTGAGGAGGCAAATTATCCCATAAACTATATTGATCTTTATTAGTTCCGGCAGAATGAATCCAACTCTTTCCAACACTAGAAGCACAACCAATAGATAATTGCTTTAGAGCTCCTCCATAACCTCCCATAGGATGTCCTTTAAAATGAGATAGTACTAACATTGAATCATAGTTTTCAATATTTTTACCTAAATAATCTTCTTTTAAATGAACTCCATTTCTTACTGGAATAGCAATATCTGGTCCTTCTGCATCCATTAAATCAAAATCAAACATCTTACTCCAACCATGATTTTCAATAGTTTTTAAATGCTTTTCTGTTGTATTTCTTTCTCCTGCATAAGCGGTATTACACTCTACAACAGTTCCTTTTACATAATCAATCATTGGTTTCATAAATTCTGGTTTTAAATAATTTTGATTACCTTCTTCTCCTGAATGAACTTTAACTGCTACTTTACCGAGTAACTCTTTACCAAGCATTTTATACATTTCAACAAGTTTCTCAGGTGTTACCTCTTTACAAAAATATACTTTAGCTTTCATAGTATCCCTCCTATTAATAGTATAACATAAAATTATAGTACAACCTAATGTGTTTTTTACTCATTTTTTTAATACTAATACACCATGACTATCAATCTCTTCTTTATTAGTATCTTTATGACTATGAATTATTTTATAGTCACGATATTTTTCTGGTATATATAAATTACTTTTACTACTAGATCTATTCATAGTAAATAAGACTTGTTCATCTTCTTTTGAACGAGTAAACATAAAATATTTATCATTTATATCAATAATATCTAAATCAGCTATTTCTAAAAACTTTTCAGTGTTTCTAATTTTACCAAGTTTTCTAACAAATTCTAATAAATCTTTATCTATATTATCCCAAGGAAAAGGCCTTCTGTTAGATAAATTACCCATTCCTTGTAATCCTGCTTCATCACCATAAAAGATAGATAAAATACCAGGTAAATAAGTTAATGTATATAAATAAGCTTTATAGATGTCTTTTCCTAATTCATAATTTTCTGGTGATAATTTATAATCTTTTTGCCAATAAATATTATTATTAGATAAATTCCAAGCCCATTCCCCATTATATTGAAATTCTCTAGTACCAAAAATATTAATAGCTCTACTAATATCATGAGTAGAAGTAAAGTTCATCAAACTATTAAGTGTATCATCAGGATATTCTGTTTTTAGTTGATATATAACATCTCTTAATTTATTAACATCACGATATTTTATATATCTAATTAAAGCATCAACCAATGTATAATTCATAACAGTGTCCATACCTTTACCAGATGAAATATAGCTTCGATTCATACGCATTGGATTCTTCCAAACTTCACCTAAGATAAAGCCATCAGGTTTATTTCTTTTAACCGCACTTCTTATTCCTTCAATAAATTCATCTGATAATTCATCTGCAACATCTAATCTTAAACCATCAATACCTAAATCAAACCATAAGTCTATTATGCCACCTTCACCATAAATATAATCTTGCCATTTTTTTGAATTACCATCACAAACAGGCAAGTTTTTCATACCCCACCAATAATCAAAAAAAGTCTGATTATTATGGATATATTTACGATAAAAATCATAATACTCTGATTCATTACTTTGATAAGCTCCTAAATTATCAAAGTGACCATATTGATTAAAATATTTACTATCATTACCAGTATGATTAAAAACAGCATCTAAAACAATTTTAATACCTAGTTCATGAGCTTTATCACATAACTCTTTTAAGTCCTTATTAGTACCTAAGTAAGGATCTACATTTTCATAATCAGCTGCATCATAACGATGATTAGACTGAGACCAAACAATTGGACTTAAATAAATAATACTAACTCCAAGAGACTTTATATAATCTAATTTATCTATTATTCCTTGTAAATTACCTCCATAAAAGTCAGCATTCCAAATACCTTCTTCATTTGGTCCTACAACAACATCTTCATCCCAAGAAGTATGAATTGTACGATGTGGCATTTCTTTAAGCAAATCATTATTACTTCTATTAAATCTATCTACAAAAATATGATACATTATTTTACCTTTAGCCCAATCCGGCACTTCGAAATTAACACTCAATTTCCACATATCATCTGGTACTATTTGATTAGGTTTATCATTATTTTTCTTTTTATAATACATATAATTATTATTAGCAACTAAAGAAAAATAGTAATGATATAAAGCACTAGTATCTAATACTACTTGTGTTTCAAAACATGCATACTCTGAAGTATTATTTGTATGATGCATATTAAAAAGAATTCGCCTTTGATTATCTTCAACAATAAAACTCATTCTTTCAATCCATCCTAATGCTAATGGTACTTTTACTGATACATCATATTTTTCATGCAAATTATCAATTGTTTCAATTTTTTTTAGTTCAAATTTCACATCATCTAACATATTCTATCCTCACTATAAAATTATAACAAATAAAAAGAGAATTTACTATATTCTCTTTTTTGTATGATCTACAAGTTTTTCTGAAGTTAAATAAATTAATACTAATGTAATTGAAATTATTATTCCCCCAATAATATCAGTTATCCAATGAACTCCAGATAAGGTTCTACCTAATACTAATACTATCATTAAAATAAAAGTACAAGTATTAAAAAACTTCAAAAAACTTTTATTTTGAATATAAAATTTTCCTAAATAAAGTGCTGTAAGACAAATACAAATTGCTAGCATTGTATGAGATGAAGGAAATGATGCTTCTAATATTCCTTCTTGAAGAAATGGTCGATAATTAATAATAACTTTTTCAAAAAAGATATATACTAGTCCAAGTAGAATATAAAAACCACCTAGAAATAAGATTCTTTTATCAACTAGTAATATATTTCTTCTTTCATATAATTGTTTAGCACCAATTAAAGCAAAGTTTCCAACTAAAAGGAAAGGTAAAACACCTAAATACTTTGTAATTGTATACCAAGTCTTATTATAACCAATCAAGTCTCTAAAATAACCATTTATACTAGCAAAACCAACCTTACTATCATATGGTCCAATACTAGCTACATCAACTGTTTTTACTAAAATAGTATATACAATTGAAATAACAATCATAATAATTGTTATCTTAATTAACTTATCTTTTTTCATAATTCACCTCAATATTAGTATATTTCATTTGTATTATCTTTTTGATATTCTTCAAAAACTTTTATTGTTTCTTCATGATCAATTGATTTAAGATCTAATATATTTAAATCATGTTCATTATTCTTTAAATCATTAATAAAGTCATATATAAAATCATCTCTAAAGCCAATTTTTTCTGCATCTTCTTTAGTATTTCCATAATATACAGTTTTTATATTAGCCCAAATTATAGCACTTAAACACATTGGACAAGGATAGCAACTAGTATAGATTTCACAATCACTTAAATCATAACTTCCGATATTTTTACATGCATCTCTTATTGCCATTACTTCTGCATGAGCAGTTGGATCATTATCACTTAATACATGATTTGAACCCTTACCGATTATTTCTCCATTTCTAACAACACAAGCACCAAATGGACCACCTACTTTTGTATTTAAATTATCTCTAGCTAAATCATTAGCTATTTCCATATATTTATTCATTCATTAATCCTCACTTTTATTTTTCTTAGTATAAAATTCAAAATCATTTGTACTAGAAGTAATAGTATACTTTTCTTTCTCAAAATAACTAAAACCCATTCTTATTTTCTCAACATCTTCAAAATTACCATTATATGAAGGAATAGCAACATAAGACAAAGCATATTTCTTACTAGGAATAGTAACATTAAAAGTAGAATAGTAATCTTTACCATCAATATTTATATTAAGTTTATCTTTTAAAATTCTATCTTTTAACCATAAATTGACTTCATCATTTGATTTATTATAAAAAAATAATCTTACTATATCAGTCCCTGTTTCACTCTTGCCTAATTCAACATATTGAACATCAATTTTATCATCACTAAAAACTATATCACCAAACTCATAGTTTTGTTTTACTTTGTCATATATACTTGTTTTAAGTTCAACAATATCACTTTCACTAACATCATTATTGGGATATAATTCAGTTGTTATTTTAAAGGACATATTACCTATATTTTCAATTCTTTCTTTTTTTAATTCAGAAGTGAATATAGATACTTCATCTTCAAATTCTTTATTTGCTTCAATTTCAGTGTTTATACTAAGAGTTTGATATATACATATATCATTTATCGTTCGGCCAAAAATATAAACTGCGATTTTTTGAGAAGTTTTATTTTTTACCCTATATTTTAAACTATACTCATAATCTAAATCATTGATTTCCAATGAAAGAAACTCCACTTTAGCAATTTTATTATCTACTACAGTTTGAGGTTCTATTGAAGTCATAGTTGCTAAAGTATCTGTTTTAACTTCTTTTTTTACAACATTTTCTTTATTTTGATCCTTATTTTTAAAACTTATAATTATTCCTAATAAAATTAAAATAATCGATATTGCAATTAAAATAATTAGTCCCTTTTTTTCTTTCATATATACTCCTTCTATAACATTTTATTAATTGTATTATTAAGTATTTTGTCTCTATTAGCATCATAAGTAATATGAACATCTTCTTTTCTTAAAGGATTATAGTGTTCTACTAAAACAGAATAACCTTCTTTGCATAATGGACTAGTTATTTCTTCAAAAACTTCTTTAGGTAATTCAGTAATTAGAGGTGTCATTTCGCCATTTATTTCAGTTGGGATTGTTGCATCAAACAAATAATATTTATCATTTATATCAAGTAAATTATAGGCGTGTACCTCTGATTTTCCATTTTTTATAATTTCACTAGCTTTATAATAACTTTTATATCCTAAGTTAATTAATAAATTTTGAGCAAGCATAGCTCTTTCAACACACATAGCACTATTTTGACCTTTTAAATTAGATACTTTACCCATTTCTACATGATCATAAGCAATAGAATCTTGATCTGGATAATTATCCATCCTAGAATCAATGTTAGAATAATCTCCAAAATAATCACAAACAGTATTAAAAACTTCAGTAGCTACTAATGGAAAATCATTACTATTAAGTTTTGATATTCTTTCTTTTAAAATTTTATAAGCATCGCTAACATCTCCCATTACACAAGGAACAATATCAGCTATACCTGTCTCAATTAATACTTCTTGATCAGTAAATTCTCTATCATATGAGGACATAATTCCTCCTAAATAAGACCTACCTACATGATTACAACCAATATACATATATATTACTCTCCCTGATATTTTCTTTTTAATTTTTTTAATTCTTCAGTATACCATTCTTTATTTTCAGCTAATTCTTCTTCTTCTAATTTTTTATCTTCAGGATCAGTTGAATTTTTATATTTTTCTCTAATCATCAATTCTCTTTCATATATAATAATAGATAACTTTTGCTCTTCTTTTTCAAACAAATTTCCTTCATAAAAAGATATAGCAATATCCATTAAATTACCATTAGTTAATTCCTCTGGTTTATGTTTTTGCAGTTCTATCAAATAATCTTTATAACTAATTTTATGATCTTTTAAATAGACAATGACTGCTGTAATAGTTTTTTTATTAATCTTTAATTCAGTTAAAAACTCAGTAAGTTTTTTTCTATCATTTCCAAATTTCATACTTCACCTCTTTTAATGATGATGATGGTGATGATGACTAGCACCTACTTCAACATGACATTCAATATCATCACATGCTTCTTCTTCAGTTTCTAATATTGCATGACTTATATTAAATTCAAGTAATTCCTTACGTATTTGTTTTTTTACTTTAGTAATATCTTTAGCTTTAGATACAATGTGCATAGTAGCATAATTATTTATTCCATCCATACTCCAAACATGTATATGATGAATATCATCAATATCTTTTATTTCTAACAAATGCTCTTTTAATTCATCAATATCAATACTACTTGGAGTTTTTTCTAAAAATAAATCTAATACTTCTTTCATATTATTAAGTGAATGAACTAATATAAATAAAGCTACACCAATAGACATTAGTGAGTCTAAAACTCTGATATTGGTAAAATTCATAATAATAGCTCCTACTAAAACTATTACCCAACCTAAGACATCTTCTAACATGTGTAGATTAACAGCTTTTTGATTAATTGATTCACCATCTCTAGTAACATAAGCAGCAATAAAATTTAAAATAACACCTATTACAGCAAAGACAATCATACCTTGATAGTTAATATCTACAGGATTTAATAGTCTTTTAAAAGCTCCATAAATAACTAGTATAGATCCTACTAAAAGAATCGTTGTAGTAATTACTCCACCTAATACTGAATATCTAGTATAACCATAAGTATATTTTTTATCAGCATGTTTTTTACTTTTCTTCTCTAAAAAATAAGATATACCAATCGATAAGGCATCTCCAAAATCATGGATTGAATCAGATATAATAGCTACTGAATTAGTAAATATACCTCCAAAAAATTCAATCACTGAAAATGAAAGATTTAGTATAAATGCAATTAATATATTTTTCTCAGTCTTCATAAGAATCTCCTTAATTATCATTTTTTTCAATAATTATTTCATTAAAATCAGAGTCATTATTTAAAATAGTTAAATCATCAATATGAATATGATTATTTTTATTATTACTTTCTATTAAAGTAGAAATTAATCTATTTAATTCTTGTAAATCAGTACTATCACCAGTAATTACTAAACTATTAGAATTTTTCTTTACTAATAATCCATTCATCCAATCACTCCAATACTAATAATTATCTTCTATATAAGTATATCATATTATTTTAATAATTTACTAAAGGTTTACAAAAAAAGATATCAAAAGATATCTTTTATTTTTAATTTACTTCGCAAGGATATTCATACTCTACAGTATAATCATTAATATTATACGAATGATCACTGAACCATTTTTCAGCATGTGCTTTAGCAGCAGCTTGATTATTACAATCAGATATTGCAATTATAATAGTTAATGATTTATCACTATTAACATATGGGTAAAAAGCAAAGTCGTCTTCTTCAACATTTAATAAATCATTATATATTTCATAACTATCTAATATTTTGTCTTCTTCAGTTTCAGTGTTATTCAAGTTGTCACATACCTCATGCATTTCTTCTTCAGTATCAAAACTATAAGTAATATTATTTTCAGAATCATAGCATGAATATTCATTCTTCTTAGAATTATTAAAAACAAAGAATACTATTATAACAAGTACAAATGTAGTTATAAATATTAATAATGGAATTATGGTCTCTTTATTTTTCATCATTTTACCCACCTTATAAGTTGACATAATTTCATACTAGCATTAGAACGAGCAGAATAATTAATCATTGTAGAACACCTTGTCTTTTTACAAGTTGTTGTAAATCTATGGCCTCCATCAAATACTACAGCACTACCTGTTTTTTGATCAACGCTATAGATTGAAAAAGTATGAGCTTTTACTCCGATAATATCACCAGGCAGAATCATTCCCTTTTGAATTGCTGTTTTAACGCTCATAGTACAATTAAACTTATATTGTTTTGTATAATTAGTAATTGGCCCACTATATCCTTGAAAGCCACCATAACCTACTGAATTTAAAGTTTTATGCTTTCCAATCGCATCAGTAACACACCAATTTGTAGGTACAACACAAGTTGTAGCAACCAATTTTCTATTTTGAGCAGCTTTTATAGCTTCAGCCCATGTCTTTTTAGAATCACCATAATTGTATTCTACTGGAGGTTGATATTTAGCAATAGCATCACTCAGTCTTCTAGAATTATTATAACAACTAGTTAAAAACTTATTACAATACTCTAAATTACCACATGAAGTAACTTGCATATCGTCAGCAGAACCACTGCCACCTCCACTACCAACCTCATACCCTGATGGATCAGAAATAATTGACTGTTGCTCATCAGTATATGGATTAATATATGAAGCATTTGTATCTGGTTTAGTAATATCGCCTTTCCAACAAGCACTAATTTCAGATTTATCATCAACAAGTGCCATTGCGGCATTAATAATAGTTGGAATCATAAATAAGACTACTAAAGCCACTACACTATTCCATATTTTCTTAGGAGTTTTTTTATTTTCTGGTTCTCTTAACATTTGAATAATATTAATAGTTAAACTAATAATTGCAAGAATTGGACCAACTATCCAAACTAAAGTTAAAAAATTCTTAAAGAAATATAAAAAACTTCCAAGTACTACATTATTACACTCCATAAGTATCATAAAATCACACTTTCATTATCAAAATTTTATCATAATAATAATCAGATAACAATAAACAATTATCCATCTATATACTCACTTTCACAGGTTATATTAATTTTTAAGTCTTTTAAAGCCCTCATATCTGTCCCGGTAACTAAATATGTAGCATGTGCTTCACAGCCATTTAAATTAGGCAATTTTGACATTGCTTTAGCCGCGATAGGATTAGTAACTGAACATACACTAAGAGCAATAAGAACTTCTCTTAGACTTAATCTATCACCGGTACCCATAGTATGTTTTAATTGTAATATTGGTTCTAATATTGTTGGACTAAGTAGATAAATATCATCAGGTATTTTACTTAAAAACTTAATAGCATTTAAAACAACAGCTCCAGCAGGAGTAAGTAAATCTGTTTGCTTACCAGTAATTATTTTTTTATTTACTTTAATTGCAATTACTGGAAGTCCATTTTCTTTTTTCTTTTTATCTAAAGCTGGTTTTATTACATCTAAATACATCTCATCAATATTTAATTCATTCATTAATAATTTTATTTTCTTATAAGTACTTTGATCACATAATCCCATCTTATAGTTATTTAATTCATTATAGTATCTTCTAACTATTTCTTTTTTACAAGCTTCTTCAACTATACTTTCATCTGTAATACAAAAACCAACCATATTAACTCCCATATCTGTAGGAGAACAATAAATATCTTTATTAGATACTTTTCTTAAAATACTTTGTAAAATAGGAAATGTTTCTATATCACGATTATAATTAACTGCAGTAATACCATATTTTTCTAGATGAAAAGGATCAATCATATTAACATCATTTAAATCAGCAGTAGCAGCTTCATAAGCTAAATTAATTGGATGTTTAAGCGGTAAATTCCAAACTGGGAAAGTTTCAAATTTTGCATAACCAGCATTAACTCCTCTTTTATTTTCATGATAAATTTGAGAAAGACAAGTAGCTAATTTACCAGATCCAGGTCCAGGAGCATTAACAAGTATTAAAGGTTTAGTTGTTTCAATATACGAATTAGCCCCATAACCTTCTTCACTAACAATCATATCTACATCAGTAGGATATCCTTTAGTTGCAGTATGAACATACGTCTTAATTCCATTTCTATTAAGTTTATTAATAAATTTATCAACACTAACTTGATTTTTATATAAAGTAATGACAACACTATTTACAGAAAATCCCATTTTCTTAGATTTATTAATTAAAGATAGTGTTTCTTGATCATAAGTAATACCATATTCTCCTCTGGTTTTATTCTTTTCAATATCACCAGCATTAATACAAAAGATAATTTCTAAGTCATCTTTTAATTCTTGAAACATACTTATTTTTACATCACTCTTAAAACCAGGTAGTATTCTACTTGCATGAGAATCATCAAATAATTTACCACCTACTTCAAGATATAATTTATCAAATAATTTAAATCTTTCTTTAATCTTTTTACTTTGTATTTTTACATATTTAGCATTATCAAAACCTTTTTTCATATTATACTCCTTACTATATTAATTATAACACAAAAAACGGTCAATTGACCGTTTATTATTATATTCAGAAACTTCACTATTTATCTTCATCATCTTCATTTGAAAGTGCTGTCCCTATACATAAACCCATACATAAACCAACTGATAACCACATAGGTAAATTATTTGTTGCAGCACCTAATCCAGCTCCAATTGACATACCTAGGCACATACCAATTGCAATTGCACTATTATCTTTTTCTTCTTTCTTTTTTTTGTTCTTTTTCATAAAACCTCTATTCACTCTTAGTAAATTTTTCTTCTAATAATCGTACTGGGTAAGATTTATCAGTCATTAAAGTAGATATAGATAAATCATTATGTATATTATAAATAATTTCAGCTAAATATTCTGATACATCACAAATATGTAACCATTTTTCATCTTTATATTCTTCAGGTATATATGAAAGATTAGTAGTATATACTCCCGATAGTTTCTTTTCTTCATATAATTCTTTAAATTTATCAATTCCTCTAGTAAATAAAGCATATGTTACACAGACATAAGTATGGGAAACTCCATATTTATTTAATTCTTCAATACAATCAAACATACTTCCACCAGAAGATATCATATCATCACTTATTATAGCAGTATATCCTTCTAGATTTTTATTTCCAGTATAATCATGACTAATAACTGGATATTTACCATCAACTAAATTATTATAATCTCTCTGTTTTACAAAGCCACCAGCTTCTCTATGAATAAATTTAGAATTAAATGAATTTAAATAAACATTTCTTCTTCCTGTAGCGCCATTATCTGGAGCAACAAAAACTATTTTCTTTAATCTGTTTTTTGATAGATCATTTATTAAATTCTCTAAAATAGAATTAGTTGGATAAAAATTATTAAATTCCATATTACGTATAGCATGTTCTACACCTTGATCATGAGCATCAAAAGTAATAAAACCTCTTACTCGACTCAAATTATCTATTTCCCATAAACTAGCTCCACATAATAAATTCTCTCTTGTATTCCTTCTATGTTGTCTACCAGCATATAGTAATGGCATAACAACATTTATATTATCAGCATGAGCATTACATGCACCAATACCATCTTTTAATTGAGTAAATAAATCATTTGGAGAAGCATGATTAATAAATCCATGCATTTTATATTCTAGTGAATAATTACCTATATCAGTTAATAAATACAAATCCATACTTCTTACTGTTTCATTAATTTCAATCTTCTGATGTCCATCTTCGAAGAATAACTCCTTAAAATCAATTTGAAATGTATATTTTTCCGGATCTAAATTATACATTTTTAGCAGATGTTTATCTACCTTATCCCCTAATTCTTTAGCACTTGAGAAAACCATTAATCGTAAATTGTCCTTATTAATCTTTTTTTTCATTATACCCTCCACATAAATAAGTATAACATAATATTAAAAAATGAAAAGACTAAAAACTTAGTCTTTAACATCTTAATTACTTAGAAATATGATTTTCATTTTCTATAATATTCTCATTTTCAGCAATAATTTCACTATACTTTTTAGCAATGAATTTACTCATCGCTTTAAAAGATATTGCTTCTTTCCAATCAAATCTATAATGATCTGGTTTTTTTAAACTATCTTTATTGTCATACATAACCCAATAACCACTGTTATCTGGGAACCAACGACCGTGTGTAAAAGAATTACGTATCCTATCAGAATTATATGTTTTATTACCGATAGTCACTTGTTCATTTTCATCTATAAAGTTTTCAAATACATAATTATAGTAATTTACTAATGCTTCTTGTTTTAAGTAGTTTGTATCATATACAGTTTGTATGAACATATTTCGTTCTTCTTCATCTAACTCTACAAACATATTCATTATTTTATAAACTTCGTCGCCTTTATATAAACTATCTAAGATACTCTTTTGTTTTTTACTGAAAACTTGATTCTTGTTAGTTGACCCATTAATTAGAAGAGATACTAAATGAAGATTATTCTTTTCTCTTCCAAGCGGAATGGTTTTTAACGCTTCATATTCAAAAAATTCTTCCATTATTACTCCAGTTATAGATTTAACATTTGCCATGTCGGTATTCTTGTCGGTTATATACTTTAGTCTATTTAATGACAAGACTGCATTTGCCTTTTCTTTCAATGCGTTATATATAACTTTTTTTTGTAAAACATCTAGATTAATTCTTTCTGTTTTTCTAATAAATTTTGCTTTCTCAGCATGATAATCATCAAAATTCTTATCAACGTTTCCTTTTATATGAGCTTTTATTACTTTATCTCTATCTTGAGTTTTCATTTGATTAAATAAATCATATTTATAATATGTTGTATAAATTGTCTTCTTTAGTAAATCTAAAACACTTCCAGTTTTGTAATTTTTAACTGGTTCAGAATCAAAATCAACACCTGAAATATTAACAAGTTTAGAACGATGTGTACAAAAAGCAGATACCATTAATAGGTTTGCTACACCCAATTCAACTTCAAAAGGAACATTTGTCCCTTGATTTGGGCCTTTAGAAGCAATAGTATTATTTAATTTTATTTTAAGTTTTGAATTATCTCCATCAATATGCATTTTATATAAATCGTTTTTACTATGCGCAAGAGCATTTCTAATATATGTAACAATATCTCTTTCAGTAAAGTTTTCAAAACATTTTTTATTTATGTCTGAACTAGTATCAAGAAAATGTGATGCTTCATCCAATGATACTCCTTCTAAGCCTTTCTCGAATGTATCTTTAAAATAAAACAATAACATTGAAGTACTATAAAAGGATTTTACTATCATCATTACATCATAATCATCTATAGTTAATGATGTATCATTATTCATTAAATATCTAGAAAAAGCTTCGTAAAGAGAAATATCTTTATCTATACTCATTTCTAATACTGATGCATATACTCTAAGACATTCTACTATTTTATACTTATCTAATTCCATTCCGATCATCCTTTAGGTTATTATTTTTACTAATTCATTATAACATAAAAAGAGTAATCTTAAAATAAACTACTCTTTTATTGATTTCTTATCTCAACACCTTTTGTTTTTCATATGATGGTTCATTTAGACCATCTATAAAGAAGCCAAACTTTCCACTTATTTCAAATGGCTCAACTAATTTATTGAAATCTAAATAGCAAGTGTTGACAGCTTTACCTTTCTCAGATAAAGACATTGTAATATGTGGTACTTTTAAAATGCCGTTTTTATCATAATTTCTAAAATATTCTCTAAATTCCTGAGGAATTATAATTCTATATCCTGTATTATCTTCATCTTGTCCATGTCCATCCACTAGTACTGTTCCAGTTTCACCTACTATTTCATTAAATCTAATTATATCTTCATGTGAAGGTTTATATCCGAATGTACAGTGAAAAGATCTTGGGCTTCTTATAAGTCGTATTGGTTCTAATCTAATTAGTTTTTGTTCTTCTTCGCCTGTAAAAAACAGTCCCGTAAAACGTATCATACCTTCACCCCTTAACGCCACACATTATACCATATTTTGGGTGATTTGTCAATTTGAATGACACTTAGCTTCTTAATTATATTATTTCTTATCACTTTTTATTTCTGCTTTATTCTAATACTTATTTATGACTTATACATCTAAAAGTGCTAATATAATTACCCCAATAAGTACTAGAAATATACAACCATATTCTTTTTTGGATAGTTTTTCTTTTAAAAATACTCTTGATAATAACATAGATAATACACAATAACTACCAATAATAGGAGCAGCTACAGTAGAATTACCACTCATTGCAGTTACATAGAATATTTCTCCAGCTGTTTCAAATAAAGCAGCAGCTAGTTTTACTTTTTCTTTAATAATAGAAAAGTTTTCTTTCTTTATTTTTAAATAGATAAATGTAACCAAGCCATATAAAGCAAATGTGTATTCATATGCAATTAAAGAAGCAGTCTCTCCAATTAATTCTAATTTATCTAAATAAATTCCATCTAAAAAAGTACCTAATCCATCAAGTAAACAATAACCTAAAGGAAAAAGTATAGTTAAAGTTAATATTTTTTGAAAAGTATTCTTTTTATTAAATTCTTTTCTTTCTTTTTTATTTTCATTTAAACCAATAATAGATAAACAAATAATTCCTATAAAAATAGAAACCAATGCTATATAGAATGGAAAATCATAATGTTCTTTAAAGAAAATAATAAATAATAAAGCTACTATAACACCACTAGTATTCTGAATAGGACTAGAAATAGATAATTCTAAATATTTAAGACCTCTATAACCAATTACCATACTAGCAATATAACAAAATGATACTGGCAAATACTTAATAATATCTAGTATTTGAATATTAGTATGAGTAGTAAGTAATAAGTATGTACCATGAATACCCATTACTAGACCAACCATGATACCAGTCTTTAAATGATTTCTATTACCTTCTCCTCTATTTCCTAATTTATAAAATAAATCAGCAATTCCCCAAAATAAAAATGTTAATAATGTAGCTATAGCTTGCATATCTTTCACCCATAAGAATTATAACATAAAAAAATAATAAAATTATAATTTTACTATTTCTTTAATATATATCCTTTATCTTTTACCATATTCATAAATGCTTCTTGCCAGGTATTAAATATTGCCGCATATTTAAGAGAATCTTGGGATTCTTTTCCTTTTAAATATTCCTGTACTTTCTCATTTAAATATGGCTCAAATTCTTCATAAATAGAATTATCTATACTTAATCCATTACCAAATCCCATATATAAATGTTTATATTTACCATTATATAACTCATCTTTAAGATGCTTCAAAGTATCTAACCACTTAGGAAACTGATTCAATGCGTCGTCATATGAAATATCTACTTTTTGTCCTTCTTTTCTATACATCCAGCCATCTAATCGATATATCTTATATTCATTATCTTGCCTAATAATAAATGTCGAACCATCTTCATCCCCCATTCTTCCAGGATTAGTAATGAACATGACATCATCTTCATTAATTTTTAGAAACTCTTCTTTTGAAATTTTATGTTCTACCATTAAATCACCTACTATATTATTAAATTCTTAAATCAAATATTATATATTGCTGTTAAATTACTTTTCTTTTCATAATTATCTCCTTATAATTATTAGTTTACAACACTATATATATTAATCAGTAGAGGATGCAAGTATTATTACATATCTATTCAATAATTTATCATAAATTGATATAGCAGCAGCACCCCACCATTCTAAACCATCATCAAAATAATTAGACCATTCCACATTCCAGTCATATATTTCTAAATTATCTTTTCCTTTAGGAAATAAAATATTATTTATTTTAATAAAATCTTCTATTTTATAATTTGTCTTATGAGGTGGATCTAGAAATAAAAACCAATATGGTCTTTTGTATCCATTATCTATATTTTTTCTTTCTTTTTCATAATCTTTTGGTAATTGAAATAGTTCTTTTGGATCAATTTCTTTATATAACATTTTATCTTTATCTATTGTTATAAAATCATCGTCTTCTTTTATTTTATTCATAGCATATAACAAAACATCTTTATGATTTAAGTTGCTTTCTATTATAAAATAATTTAGCACACATCTATTATACTTTTTATATTCTATAAAGAATGGATCATTTATTAATTCTTTAATCATTTTTTCACATCCTTATTTTATCTCTTCTTAAATATAGTGATATTTTCGTAATGCATGTCCTAGGACGAAGAACATATCATCAACCCTCGTTCTAAGTCAACAGAAGTTATTCTTAAACACCTAGAACCATACCATTTCTAGGGTGAAGATAATATCAATATCATTAAATTAATTATAGCATACAAAAAACAGATTTTACTCTGCTTTTTATATAACTATTAATTACATTTCAATTATTACTGTTTCATCTTTTAAATATTTCAAATTTCTTATTTTTATTTACTCTATTAATGATAATGTTAATATCTATATGTTAATTGATTCTTTAGAATTATATAAACATAAAAAAAACTACTATTTCTAGTAATTCTTTTTTCATATTATTAAATACTTCTTCCTTCTATTTTAGTATCAGGTTCTTCACTATTTTCATTAATCATTTCTCTTAAATCACTATTTAGCATAGCTTCTAATTCTTTAGAAGGAGAATCAATTATTCCAGCAGTTATGGTATAACCCCTACCTTCATGTACAATTTTTTGATCAGAAATTCCCTTTTTAGGACTTATTTTACATGCTTTTTCTATATCAACTGGAACTCCTCTTCTTAATAACTCTTCAATAATAGGAAACTTACTATCAATGGTAGTGTAATTATCTCCAGTTCTTATAATTTTAGCAAAAGTAGGAGATAATGTTTCATAATGATCAAATATACTTTCAGCACTGTTATATATAGTATCATCAGTATATTTTAATGCTTCTTCACGAGAGATTTCTGCGCCATTATTTTGTGCATATTCCATTAGTTTATTTGCCACTAAATCTCTATCAGGCATTTTTTCACTTAACGTGTAACCAGTATTTGAATCATGAATTACACAAACACCTAAATTAGCTGCTATATCTTTAAGATCCTTTCCTGGCTGTGAACAAACACATTCCATAAAATAATTAATCAAGTCTAAATCTATATCTTCAAGATTAGTTGAGCCTGAATGTATATACCATTCTGGGTTTTTATAATATCCCATATATATATTCCTCCTTTACATTATTATAAATAGTATTTCATTATTTTACAATCACTTTTTCATGACTATTAAATTCTTCTTTCATCATTTGATAAATTTTATTTCTTTCTTCCTTTGTAAAACTGTGATGGACTCGTAGTGGCTTGACCATGGTTGTTTGCGTATTAAGAATAATTGATTCACTTTTTTTCTTCTAAGCTTTTTCTAAATTCTACCTCAAATTCATTTATTGAAGTATATCTATTATTTCTATCATAATTTGTAGCCTTTAATAGCACATTATATGTTTTAGTATTTAATTCAAATTCTTCTAAATCATTAGGAATAAACATCCCTATTTCATATCTTTTATCATTATTACTTACATTGCTAAATATATCAAAAATAATTGCTCCTAGAGTAAATTCATTTGTTAATTCATCAATAGTTGCCCCTAACTCATTTTCTTCAGGAGCTTTAAGTCTTTTAGTACCATAATAATCTTTTCCTAAATCATTTTTAGTTGGAAGTTTTCTAAATAAATCTATATCACAAAAAGTTGCTTCTTCTTTTTCAAAATTATAAATGATACTACTATCATAGAAATCTACAGCAACATATCCAGCATTAATAAATGTTTCAAAAAAAGAAAATAGTTTATATACAACATCTAATCTTTTACTAATCTCTAATTTTTTAAATTTTTGTATAGGTGTTATTAAAGTTGAATCATTTTTATACTTTTCAAAATTCCAATGATCAAATAAACACTCTCCATCCGCATATTCAAATATAACTGCAAAGAATTCATTAATATCAAACGAATCTATATACTTAATCAAATTTTGATGATGAATACTTTTATATTTTTCTACTGCATCTTTTAATAAATCTATTGACTCTTGTTCTGAAATTTCAGCTTCTACCGTTTTAGCTCCAGCTATTTTTATAAAATACTTCTTATTATCTTTCTGAACCCCAAATGATATGCATCCACTTCCAGTTTCATCTATTACTGAAAAAACAATTCCATAATCATTTATCCAGGAAAAATCTTGATATTCTTTTAATTTAAATTCTATATTATCTATTTTACATTTAACCATAATTATTTCCTTTCTAATACCGTGACACTCTCGCAATGGGTTGTACTTGTACGATCGCCATGTCAAAAAATAGTGTTCTTGTACGATGACATAGTGACAACACATATTCTACTCAGGGTAGTTCTTGTATGATTGCTATGTCATTTTTTAATTACATATATATGACTCTACTTTAATTATAATACACACATTCAGCACAACTCATATACAGAAATAATTTATATGATTTTTTCTTTTTTAAGATAATCCTCAAGTATTTTAATGTTATCATTAATATTATCCTTTTCTTCCGGATCTTCTACTGAAATATAACTTATAGTTATTAATAAATTATTATATTTAATAACATAATATTTATTGAATTCAACTACTTTATGTACATATTCACTTACTTCACCATTAGCATTCTTATAATTATTTAAAAATTTATAATCATCCTCTTCTACATATTTACATTCACTCACATAATCATCATCAATGCTATTATTTCCATTTTCATATTCATATATACGAATTGTAAAACCATAGTTACTAAACAAAACCCCATTCTTATAATTCTTTACTGCATCAGTATTATTATGTGTTAAATTATACCAACTATATTCATCATCATTATCATATAATTTAATAATATTATATAAGAGTTTTTCACAATCATTCTTATTTTTGTCTGGATATATTTCTTTAGCTGTATATTTATATTTATTATTATCATTTTTTTCAAACAAATATTTTTTACCATTAACTTTAACTATACTACCTTGATATTCAATATTTAACTTTTCATTACCATTTGCATCATAATAAATATATTTTTCAGGCCATAAACCAGATGATTTATTACTATTACCATATTCACCATATAATCCATTTAAGATAAAATCATCATTTCTTCTTCCCTTAATATACAAGTCATTTAAATCTACGTTAACCAGTTTAGATAGATCTTGATATTCAACAACATTATTTGCTTTATACATAAATAATATAAAACATATTATTAAGAAAAAGCCACCTATTCCTCCCATTAATAAATATTTAATTTTTCCGTTACTATTTTCTAAATTATTCATTTTCATTTCTCCTTTTTTTATTCTTTCTTTCTAAAATTGCGATGTCCTCGCAATGGGTGGACACCTATTCAGGAATAGATCATTTAACCATGTTTCATATTTAAAAACATGTTCCTATACATAAAACTGCCAGGGTTGATTGCGTATCAGGAACATATGCTTTTTTCATTTCTAATTATATTATAACATACAAAAGCAGATTTTTTTCATCTGCTTAGTTGTTCTTAAAAGAGAAAACATTACGATTGTTTATTTTTTGTTAAGACTTTCTTATGCCAACATTTTTTGTTACAATTCGGACATTTCATTCGCCATATGCCACCTTTAGTTATTCCACTAATACCAAAAAACATTTGATTAAAAGTTGGAATATATTGGTGCTTACATTCTTGGCATTCATAATATCCTGTTTTTCGGATGATATTAAGATTGTATACTCCGAATAAAAGCAACATTACTAAAGCAAGTGCCATAATTGTGTTTCTTATTTCCATAGGCATTTCAATAAGTATTGTTGAAAGAACTATTAATAAATATATAACAACTCCAAGAAATGTTATGATTCTATTTAAAATAAGAATTTTCTTATTTTTGCTTTCTATTTCACGCCTCATCTCTAAAAGATTTTCCTCTGCTTGTTCATTGTAAGATTCTTTTATAATTTTCTTTGCTGATAATAGTTCATTGACATTAATATCAAGCAACTTACATAACTCTAACATAATTCCAGCATCAGGCATAGATCTTCCATTTTCCCAATGTGAAATTGCTCTATCAGTAATATTTAGTTTCTTAGCTAATTCTTGTTGAGTCATATTTTTTTCTTTTCTTACCTTAGCAATAAATTTTCCTATTTTTTCTTGATTCATAATTATACCTCCTCTATTCAAAATTGATTATAATATAAAAATTACTAATTGTATCCACAGTGTTAGTAGAGTTTCAAATAATTTTAATATGCACTATTATATGAAAATGTTTTTCATACTAATTATGACCTATTCCCTATAACATAGTTAAATACTAAAAAATCCCTTTTTTTAATTATTTTTAGCAAAAAGGGATTATAAATATTTTTAAATAATATAACTTTTCCTTATTTTTCAATGGTTTTACGACATAGTACTGATACAGTTTCAACATGCCCTGTCCTGGGGCGAAGAACATATCGTTTAACCTAGTTCTAGGTCAATAGAATATGTTTCCCAGTACAAGTTTTAACAATTACATTTTTATTTTCCAAAAGAACATAGTGAATTTCCTTTTTCAGAAACATAACAATTCCAATAACTATAACCAACTTCTACATAACCATTTTGAAAAGCGTTGGCATACATTCCATAAGCACTACAATGAATATTGGTATCTGAAATTGTACAATTATTACTATCAAATATTTTTAATAAAACATTTTTATTATGTTCATAATATGATGAATCAGCTCCTTTTAATGAAACCATATTATTATCAATAATAAATTCAACATAACTTTCTTTTACAATATCATTTTTTATAATGTGCTTATAATACATTTTCTTATTGTTAAAATCTTTTATAGCAACTTCACTTGACTTGTATTGTTTTATACTACTTGGAATTTTTTTACCAATTGTAATCAGCTTATCACAATGATCTTTTCCTTCACAATAGTTTATTGTATATATAGTACCAGTAAAACCATTTTTTTCACTTTTTCTATTATATAGAAATATTATTATTGAAATTAATACTATAATTGTTATTATAATAATTATTTTCTTCATCTTTACTTCCTTTCTAAAACTACGATGGACTCACAATGATATGTCCTGGGAAACATATTAACTGGAGTTACTTCTAATATATCAAAATTAGTATTTAATTCATTTAAATCTCTTGACAATGTAGCTGGATCACATGATACATAAATTATTTTTTCAGGATTAATTTCTATTAAATACTTAATTGTCTTAGAATCAAGTCCTGCTCTTGGAGGATCTATAATTACTAAATTAACATCTTTAAAAGTATCAATCTTATTCTCTACTTTATCACAAATAAAACTTATATTATTAGTATTATTTAATTCAATATTTCTATTCGCATCTTTAATATTAGATTCACTATAATCTATTCCAATAACACTATCTACTAAATCACTAATATATATTCCTATAGTACCAGTACCACAATATAAATCCAAACAATTAGAATACTTCTTATTAATAGATTTTCTAACTAAATCATATAATTCTTTAGTTAAATATTTATTTACTTGAAAGAATGAATCTATAGATAAATAATATTTCTTATCTCCAATACTAGTAATAATAGAATTATTACCATTCATTAACACCTCACTACTATCATTACTACTTCTAATTACTATTTCATTACTATCTGCTTTAATATTCTTAATATTATTATTAATTACTTTATCAAGTAATAAACAATTATCAATAGGAATAATATTCTTAGTACCTTTAGCAAAGTATCCTATTTTACCTTTACTTTTATGAAAAGTAACTTTATTACGATAGTTATTTTCCGGTCCAGAGATAATACTATTTACTTTTACATTTAATTTACCTATATGATTTAATAAATCTTTTACTTTTTCTTCTTTGAAAAGATTTTCTTTTTCATAACTTAAATGTCTTAAACTACAACCACCACATAAATCATAATAAGGACAATCTACTTTAATTCTATCTTTACTAGGTTCAATAATAGATACTACTTTAGCTTCTATATATTTAGACTTTTCTTTAATTATATCTATATCTACTATTTCTCCAGGTAAGGCATTCTCAACAAAACAAATTCTATTATTAAGATATGTAATACCTCTACCAAAATTATCTAGTTTTTCTATTTTAACTCTCATATTATCCCTCAAAAACATTATAGCATAAATACATATAAATATAATTAGTATCCATACTAATAATGGTGATTTTATGCCTTTATTTAGTAAACTTGGTAGAAATATATCTACTGTTACTTCAGAATTATCATTAGCAGGTCCTAAAGATAGTTTTACTGAAATATATGATACTAATCTAGGATTAATAAAGAAAAGAATTACTAGTACTAAATTAAAACTAAAAGAATTAAATATAGGTAAATATACTAATACAAAAGTAGGAATATTATATATAGATGATATTTGTAAAGAAAGTATTATTAATCATGTAACTAATAGATTATCTAAAATAGATATAGATGGAATTATTGATTCTAGTTACTTAAAATATTCTTTAGAAAATAAATTTAATTTATTCCCTACTATAATACTTACAGAAAGGCCTGATAAATGCTCTATGGCCTTACTTGAAGGAAAAATCATAGTATTAGTCGACAATAGTTGTTTTGCTCTAATATTACCTAGTTTTTTTATTGATTTCTTTCATACAACAGATGACTATTATCAAAAATCAATTAACACTAGTTTTATTAGAATAATTAGATTATTAGCTTTTATAATAGCTATATTTATTCCAGCTCTTTATATTTCAGTAACGACTAGAAACTATAATTTAATACCTCTACCATTATTATTAATGTTAAAAGCCGGAAGAACCTTTGTACCTTTTCCAGCTTATATAGAAGCTTTATTTATGATTATATGTTTTGAAATATTAAAAGAATCTGACTTAAGAATGTCTAATACTAGTGGATCAGCCATTTCAATCTTAGGTGGATTAATACTAGGAGATGCTGCAGTAGCAGCTGGTATAGTATCACCTATAATGATTATAATAATAGCTATATCATCAATTGCTGGTCTAATATTTACTTCTATTGAATTAAGTAATACTCTAAGAACTTATAAGATACTTTTATTAATATTAAGTACTTTTCTAGGAATATATGGAGTTTATATAGGATTAGTAATTTTAATCTATAATATTTTAACTACTAAAATATTTGGATACAGTTACTTGTCATTAGATAAAAATGAACTTAAAGATTCTATTATTAAATTAGATACAAATATTAAATATCGTAATTCTAAATTAACTAATAATATTAAGAGAGGTAGTTTAAAATGAAAAAAATAATATTATTAATATTTATACTAATTCCATTATTATTTATAAAAATACCAAAATATAAAGAATTAAACCATTTAATAATTATTGAAAAAATTGGATTTGACTGCTCTAATAATACTATTTATTTAAAAGAAATTATTCCTTTAAAAGATGATAATGGTATTGAATATAAGTATATAATACATAAATATAATAATAATTTTAATAGTCTATTGAAGAATGATAAATATTATTTAAATAAAGACGTATTAATTACTAATTGTTCTAAGTATAAAAATAGTAGTTTTAAAAAAATTATTAATGTTAAAAATATAAAAAAAGAATTAAGCAAAAATACTTAATTCTTTTTAATTTCCATTAGTATCAGTATTAGCTGTATCAATATAAATATTTTCTCCATCAGAAGTAAGAATAATAGTTCCTTGTTTATCAGTTCTATATACTATTGTACCTATACTTTCTAATTTATTTAATGTTATACCATGAGGATGATGATAATCATTGTCTTTACCTACTGATATAACTGCATATTCTGGATTAACTTGTTTTAAAAACTGTGCTGATGAAGCATCACTAGATCCGTGATGGGATACTTTTAAAACATCACTTTTTAAATCTTTATCTAATATTCTTAATTCAACATTTTTTGTCGCATCTCCAGTAAATAAATAACTTGTATTTTTAAAATCTAATTTTACTACAATAGAAGTATCATTTAAATCTTCTTCATCTTTACTAATCCAAATTATTCTAAATTTAGCATCTCCTACTATAAAAGTATCATCAATTTTAGGTACTTCCCAACTAATATTTTTATTATTTAATGCATCTATTACTTCAGTAAAAGTTAAATAATCACTACTAACATCAGGCATATAATAATGGTCAATATCAAAGTTATTAATTATATAATCCATTCCACCTATATGGTCTTCATGTAGATGTGTCCCAATTACATATTTAAATTTAGTAATACCTAAGTCTTTAAAATATTTAACTAACTTTAAGCCATCTTCATTATTACCAGAATCTATTAATACATACTCTGAATTATTTTTTATTAAAATACAATCAGCTTCTCCAACATCAAAAAAGTATATTTTAAATTCATCTTTATCATTTAATATAACTTTTTTCTGATTATCTTTCTTATTAGATTGATAATAATTATTTATATCTGAACCATAGGCAACATAAAAAAATAAAAGTAAAAATAATATTGTGAATAAACTACTAATAAATCGTTTCATATTACCTCCTATATTTAGAATATCATATTTTAAGAAAAAAATAAAAGACCGAAGTCTTTTATAAATCCCATTCAAATTCAAGATGATCTTTATCTACGAACCCAGATCTAGTTTCACATTTAAATTCTTTCTTAAGCACTTCTTCTAATTCCTTCATAGCAGCAAGTACTTTATCATCATTAAACCCTTTAAATCCATCTATTGGGAAGAAAACATATTCAGTATCTTTATCAATCATACCTTCTCTACTTTGTCTCCATGCCCATCTTCTAGTTCTAACTTTATTATCAACTACATAGACTAATTCATTTTCTTCTAATTTCTCAGGAACATCTGATCCCATTGGAGTAAATGTATCTTCATCTACTGCAAAGCGTAATTCAATATCATTTTTACTTAATCCTAAATTATGAGTTCCCATAGGTAATGTATATTTTAATGAAATAGCATTATTTAAATTAACTAATGGATTAATATGTGGAACATCTCTTCCTTTAGAAATACTATTTACCATTGCTTCTACTGAACATTGAAATTTATTAGGATTAATTCCAACTTTTTGAAATCCCTCACGATAAGGAATTACTCTTGGATCTTCTTTAGCTTTTACTTCTGAAAATTCTTTTTTAGCTGCAGACATAGATTCTTCTAACATTTTATCAATATTTTTATATTCTTTAGAATTATCAATTCCTTTGGCAACAACTACTCCTATAAATAAATCATCTAGTTTATCGAACACTTCTTTTTGTACTATAAATTTCATAAGTACCTCCTAACAATATATTTATTATAAATATTGGTTTTTGAAAAATCAATCATTTTGTTTTCTAAATGGCAAATCTTGAAAAGTTCTACTAGTAATCTTAAACATATTAGATAAGAAATCTTTTAATTCCTCTTTTTTTACATTACCAAAACATTTAATAATTAACATAATAAACTCTGTTAAAACTTTCTTAGTATGACTATTCATATCTTTTGATTTTGCTATTAAGTTAAATAAATTTCTCTTCTTAGTTTTAATATCTAAGATACTAGTTACATTAGCTTCTTTTAAAATATAGTCTAAGTTATTTATAAAATTCTGTTTATCTTCTTTGTTATATTTACTAAACCATTTTTTTATTGAAACATCTAATTCTTGAGAAAAGTCAGACAATTTAGTTTTAATAAACTTATCTTCATCTATTTCCCAATAAACTATATTATGTGCCAAAATACTTTTACTGGTTGCACTAACTACATAATTATTTGAATTATTTAAAAACAATCCAACTAATGAATAATTAGGAATAATATGCGTATATTTAGATTTAATATATGAATAACGAACAGATTTATATTCATTATCTAATAAACCCGGACCATCTGCATTAATTATTTCTACTATTTTACTTCTAACCATCGCATTTGCATACATACTAGCTACTAATGCAAGATTACCACCTTTAGAATGACCACCTACAATAAGTGATTGGTTTTTAAAAGTAAAATGCTTATTTAAATACTTAATAGCTAACTTCTGAGAAATAGTAGGAAACTGGTATCCTAGTATAAAATCTTCTCTCCATCCACTAAATAAAGAATCAGTACCTTCAAATGAAACAAAGACTTGATTTGGTAAATATTCAATTGAAACAACTCCAAATTGTACTTCATCATTACCAATATATTCATAATTATATAATTTACAATCCATGTATCTTTTCTTATTTCTTAGATACTTTAATAGCTTATTACCTTCTTTGATTGCGATAATATTTATATCTTTACCAGGATGTAATTCTAAGTATTGTTTACCAGCTTCGGCAATTGTTAAACAAAGATCATCTTCAAATACTTTCTCTAAATTAGCATACGATAAAAAAGAAAAAATAACTTTATCAACTTGATTAAATTCCTTTTCATCAAATGTATAATCTCCATATTTATCAATATATTCATAAATATTCATATTATCACCACAAAAATATTATAACATAGATATAAAAAAAAGAATTCCTAATTTGAAATTCTAATTATTTAAATATTTAACAGCTTCAGTAGCAGCGATTGCACCATCAGCTGTAGCTGTAACCAATTGTCTTAATTCTTTATTTCTAGTATCACCAGCTACAAATATTCCTGGTATATTTGTATGACAGCTTTCATCTGCAATAATATAACCAGCTTCATCAACATTAATTAAATTTTTAAAGTTTTCATTTTCTGGTACTTTACCAATTGCGATAAATAAACCTTTTACTGGAATATTTTTAGTTGAACCATCTTTATTAGTAACTTCAATAGATGCTAATGATTCATCTGCAATTAGTTTAGTTACATTACTGTTATAGACAAACTCAACATTATCTTGTTCTTTTAATTTTTCAACTACAGATTGATCTCCACGAAATTGATCACGTCGATGAATTAAATATACCTTATTAGCAATACTAGATAAATACAAAGCATCTTCAAGAGCTGTATTGCCACCACCTACTACAGCGACATCTTTCTTTTTAAAGAAATTACCATCACAAGTTGCGCAATAAGAAATACCTTTTCCAATTAAATCGTTTTCATTTTCTAATCCTAATTTACGATTATCGGCACCAGTGGCAATAATAATTGTTTTTGCTTGATAAGTATTTTTACTTGTCATTACTTCTTTATATTCATTTTTATCAATTATTTCAGTAACTTTTTCATATTTTATTTCAGCTCCTAAATCAATAACTTGATTATACAATTTAGTTGCAAAATCAAATCCAGATATATGAGCTTCAACAGGATAATTTTCAATGTCTAAAGTATTAATAATTTGTCCTCCATAAGTAATTGCTTCTAAGATTAAAACGCTTTTTAATGCTCTTTTACCATAGATAGCAGCAGTCATACCAGCAGGACCTGCCCCAATAATTATAATATCATACATATTAATTACCTATAAATTTTTCTAAATCTTCTTTAGAAATCATTCCAACATTTCTTTTTACTTCTTTTCCCTCATTTAATATAACTAAACAAGGAATTGAGCTAACTTGATATTTATCAGCTAATTCATCATTATCATCAATATCTACTGAAACAACTTTTATTTTATCAGTTGCTGCTATTTCCTCTAAAATAGGAAACATCATTTTACATGGACCACACCAAGTAGCATTAAAATCAATTAAAACGGGCTTATCATTATTTAATACTTCTACTTCAAAATTATCATTAGTAACTTTAACTATTTCCATTCGAACCTCCTATAGTAATTTCAAAATATCTTCTTCCATCTTTTTAGGATCATAAGTTGGACTATATCTCTTAATTACATTACCTTCTTTATCAATTAAAAATTTAGTAAAATTCCATTTTATATCATTCTTTTCTTTACAAGTTGTACTAATTTTCATAATTGCTTTCATTGACATTTTGTTTTTAATACCTTCGATTTCATCTTCTAAATTACTACTCTTTAATAATTTAAATAATTCATCAGCAGTATCTCCATTAACATCTATTTTTTTCATTTGATCAAACTGGGTTTGATATTTTGCAGTACAAAATTCATGAATTTCATTATCATCTCCAGGTGCTTGATGACCAAATTGATTACATGGAAAATCTAATATTTCTAAACCTTTATCATGATATTTTTCATATAGATATTCTAATCCTTCATATTGTGGAGTAAAACCACAACCAGTAGCTGTATTAACTACAACCACAACCTTTCCTTTTAAATTACTTAATGCGTAATCCTCTCCAGATCTTGTTTTTACTAATAAATTATAAATCATATAATTTCTCCTAAAAATTATTTTAAATCTATTACTCTTATTATTGCAGCATTTTTTAATTTTTTGCTCATCTTATGAACTGCTTTATGGTTACGAGAACCAGTCAAGCCACTACCTGTTTCATATGCTGTAAATGTCTTTTTCTTATAATCTACTTCACCTACAAATGATACGTGATACCAACCACTTGATGACCATGAATTTGGATTATTAAGATTAATTGGATTATCAAACCATTCAATTATATCACCCGGTTTTATTTCTTCATAATTAGTAATTATTTTATTAGTTTTAGCTTTAGCTAATCCTGAAAAATTCGCAGAAGAATTAACGGCAGTTCTACCAGTACCAAAAATACCAGCTTTATAATAAACCATATCCGTTGTCCAATTACAACATGTAGTCATATTGATTTCACCTTTATTTGAAATTAATCTATCAAAGTGTGTTCGATCAGACAAACCGTCTTGAGTGTGTAATAATTGATCAGGATAAAAGGCATCAGAAGTAGCAGAACTAGGAAGTTTACCTTGTCTTATTTTAGACATAGGCTGGCACCCGCCACCCCATTTACAATACTTTCCATCATCACCATTATAGTAATCAAATCCATACATAACTATCATTCCTAAAACATATTCAGCAACTTGTTGAAATTCATAGACAGTAGTTACTTTTGGCTGCTCACCATAATACTTAGAAAAATAGCCTCCTAAACTTTTCATATACTTATCAAAGCCACCATATGAGTTAATTACATTATTAAATGTATAATAATTAAAATCATTCATATGCCTTTCTACTATATGAATAGTATCACAAGAAAATTGAGCCTTAATATGTTTACTTTTACAACTAAAGTTTAATTGGCGGAAAGTTCCTTCTTCATAAGCTGTAGGATCAACGACTATTGGAGTATTATCTGTATCATTGACCTTGATATATTCAACATATAATTCTGGTTTAGTAGCATTATTATAACATTTAGTAATTTCTGTACTATTACCAATTAAACTCATAACTACTGTAACAAATAATGGAATAAAGAATACGATGACTAGAGCTTTAACTGCGTTACCAAGTTTCTTTATTAATTTATTATCATCAGGTTTATTCATTAATTGAAAAAACAATATAGTAAGACTAATAATAGCTAAGATTGGAGAAATAATTAAAATAAGCTTTATAATATTTTTGGTAATATATAAAATAGAATTCAGATCTGCACTATTACATAAATTCTGGGTATCAACAAGTAGCATCATAATATCACTCCATTCTCTTTCATTCTAGCATAATATTGCTTTTTTTGCACTAAAAAAGCATACAACGTATGCTTATAATTCAATTATTGTAGGTTCATGATTTACATTAGGTAAAAATACATTAATCAAATCTGAAGTTTTAATTTTTATATGTCTTGTATTTTCTCCAGTATTACATCCAAAATACTCATCATCAGCTACTTCTTTATCAATAGCTACTTTTACCTTGCCTTCATTATCATTTACAACACTCATTACTGTAGCACTACCTGGAACTACTCCTAGTATTGCTTGCATATCTTCAGCTTTTGCAAAAGATACTCTAGAACATCCCATTTTATCTCTAAATAGTTTAGAATCAAATCTTTTATCTGCTGGTAAAACAACTAAATAAAACTGTGTCTTTTTATCATTACAAACTATTATAGTCTTTCTAATTTCAGTACCTAACTTTTTATCTATTTCAAGACATTCTTCCATTGATTCAACTGTATCATTATCTACTCTATTAAATTCAATAGATAATTCATTTAATTTTTCATAAACTTTCTTTTCTAAATCACTAGTATAACTAGTTGGCATTTCATTTAAAATATCGCTAATATACATAAACCCTCCTATTAAAAATCTATTATTTTAGGTTCTTCAGTAAATGATGAAATTACTGCATGTCCTGATTCAAAATATAAGACAATTGTATTATCATCATTTTCATCATACGTATTTCTCAATTCGATTTTATCATAATTTATATAAAATAACAAACAAAAAGTCACGCATAATGTGTGACTATTTAATTACCATAACTTTGGTATCGCTTCCAGATTTCATTTCGATCAATTCATTGACTGGATCTATATGAGTATATCCAAAATCTTTTGGCATTTTTGCTACAGGCAAACTATCACCAAATATTTCTTTTTGACTAGAAACAAATTCAAGAACTGCTTCTTTACCTCTAACATTATCATGTACCCCTACACCCTCTAATTCTGGATATAAAGATAAAATATATGGTCCAACTAAATCCGCAACTCTAGGTATTTGATGTGTATATATTGAATCATTTACAATATATTTTAATGCGTTCTGTATATCTTTCATCTCAGCATACATTCTATAAGTAGTAAGTGATAGTATTATTCCTAAATCAAACCATCTTACTTCTTCACTGATATTTTGATTTTCCATACAAACCCTCCTGTTGCTATATTATAGTACAAGTTTATTTATATTTCAATTGTATAACAAAAAAACAGCTGAATAGCTGTTTGTTTTTAATTGGTGCGAGTAACAGGAGTTGAACCTGCACGTCTAAGACACTAGATCCTAAGTCTAGCGCGTCTGCCAATTCCGCCATACTCGCTTGTAATGGTGGACCCTATAGGACTCGAACCTATGACCGCCCGGTTATGAGCCGGATGCTCTAACCAACTGAGCTAAGGGTCCGTGCTATTTAATAATAGCATAAATTAGACTTTGTTGCAACCAAAATGTTAAAAAAATAGAGATTAACTCTATTTATTTAACATATTTAATAAATTGATTTTAAACATATCTTTTTCTGGATTTGTTTTAGAAATCATTACACCTTTGTATGTAGATAACTCAGCTCTATGCCCTTCATCTAAAATACCTTCTGGAGTAATATTAGTTAAAAGAATAATATTCTTCTCAGTATATACAGTATAGTGTAATACAATTGGACCATGAACTTTTTTAAATAATTCATCAGTTGGTAATTGTAATTCATAACTTACAGTTTTATCTTTGTCATTACGATTAACTTCTTCACCTAAAAACTTACCACTACGTAATTCTGGATAATAAGTAAATGTTAATTTCTTGTAAGCTAACATATTATACTTTCTTACTGATCTTTCTTTTTTTCTAAAATCATTTTCATCAAGATACTCAAATATATAACCATTTTTCATATATATTCAACCCCCTATAAGTTTGAATCCCCACTGTACCTTCAATGTGTATACATTATACCACAAATGTTGTTTATTGTCAATTATAATAATAAAAAAGATAAAAGAAATTTCTTTTATCTTATTTATGTAACTCTTTAGCATCTTCATCTTCATTATCAGATGTATTTGCCATTTCTTCAACGAAGTCATTAACAATTTTTTCATTAGTTGCTCTGTTAGAAGCTGCAGGAGCAGGAGTTTCAGCTTTTGGTGCTGCTTTAGGCTCTTCTTTTGGAGCCTCAGTTTTTGGTGCTTCTGCTTTTGGTTGTTCAGCAGGAGCGGCAGCCTTAGGTGCAGCTTGTTTTTCTCCTTCTTCATCAAACTTCTTACCAGTTTCATTTGGATCTGGTAAATCATCTTCAGTCTTAACATCACTATCATCAGTAGTAATATTTTCTACAGAATCATTTAAGTTACCTTGATCATCTTTATGTTCATCATCAAATGTAACATTATGATCACCAAAGTCTGATTCATTAACTGGAGTTGTAGGTTGTTGTTCTTCTGCAGGCTTACCTTCATTTTCTTCTTTAATTTCTTGATTATGCTCAATTTTATCATTAGCATCTTCAATTTTATCTTGAAGGTCTTCCTCTTCTTGTTTGATTTCTTCTTGAATCTCATCAGCTTTTTTGTCTTCTTCGTCTTGCATATCTTGACGAGTTTCTTCTGCCTCTTTTTCTGCTTCTTCTTTAGCCTCTTCGTTTTCTTTTTCTATTTTTTGATCGATTTTATCTTTTTCTTCATCTGGAATTTCTTTTTCTGTACGAGTTTCTTCAGTTCTTGTAGTTGTCTTTGTCTTCTTCCATGATCTAGTACGTGTATATGTTTTAGTAGTATAGTATACTGATCCAACATAATATCCTTCTTCATCCAAACTAAATTTACCATTTACTATTTCTTGGAATCTATCTAATGCAGATAACTCTCTATGTGCATCATCGATATTATAAGCACCTTTATTAGTTAAATCCTTAATCATAGCACTTTCATATTGATCATATCTTGGATTAGTTTTATCACTATTACTAATTGCACCCATAGTAATTTGTTGAATTATTTCAAATTTAGCTTCTGCAACATTGCATAATCCTAAATCATTGAAATAATCTATTTCACCTTTAGCAACGCCAACATTTCCATTTAAAATAATTTCAATTAATTCTTCCTTAGATAATTCATTAACATTAATATCACCTAAGAAATATGCAGTAACTGCTCCTTGTAATGTTTCATCTACTTCTAAGTTTTGGAATAACATTTCAGAAGCAGCAACAATTGGTGTAATTGCTAACTTATATGATTCAATTTTAGCATGTGCACCTGAGTGAGATATACCAACTTCACGTTCATCTGGATTGATTGGGAAATCAGATAACAACTCACTATGCATTTCATTAACAATGGCAATTTGCTCATCACCAGTTGCTTCTTTAGCTCTTAAGAATAAATTATGATATTTTTCATAGAAAGCTTTTCCTTCTTCATCAATAATAAGACCACTCATATCAACTGGATGCTCTCTATCTTCAATAACGTGAGCTCCCATTAATTGTAATGTAGCTGTCTTATAATCGCTATCTAATTCTGCTGCAGTAATTGCCTTACCATTAAATATAGCTTTAATTTCTTCTGGTGTAAAATCATTATAAGCTTGAGATAAAGCTACTACTTCTTCAAAGGATAAAGCTGCTCTAATATCTTTATCTTCTTCTAAGTAATTTTCAGCAAAATCTACATTATAGCCATATAAAGCATCATGTACTCTTTGCATTTCAGCTTTTTGAGCTTCATTATTTGTTACTTCAAGTAATTCTTCATATGTATAACTATCATAAAAATTATTATCGTTTTCTACTTCTTCACTAGTAGTAGTTGAATTCTTGCTTGAGAAAATATTATTAGCAACATCTCCACTTTTAGCTATTTTAGATAATCCATACACAGATGCTCCTAAACCAACTACACCAGCAACAAATCCAGCAGCTACTCTAAGATTAAATGGAATCTTTTTCTTTTTCTTTTCAGACTTAACTTCTCTTTTAGCAAAAACTTCATTTAAATCAATATTATTTGTTTCTTCTTCAACAAAACTATGTTTTTCTTTTAAATCCTTTTTAGATCTTTCAAAGAAAATAATATCATTGTTTCTTAAATTAGAAGAAGTCATTTTTCTTTCTAAAGCTGTTTTTGCAGCTAATCTTTTAGCATCTTCATAAGATACTATTTCTCTACTACCATCAGTATAGAAAACGCATGCTTGTTTTTCATTATTTTCAGTATCTTCATTAAAGAAGAATACTATTTTTTCAACATCTATTACCATAATTTATTCCCCCTACTTTTGTTTTTTGTTTCCTGTTTTAACCCAACCATTATTAAGTAATGTTAAGTCATTTTCAGTACTCCATCTATATTTAGTTATTGCTCCACTAATTAAATCTCTAGTCTTTGTACTTTGATAACAAACAGTACCATATAAAGGTTCTCTTCTAGTAGCTTTATCAGTTACAGTTACATAACCATAAATTGGTATTGTTTTATATACATATTCACCACAACTAGCTTCTGTAGTTGTTGTTGTACTAGATGATGTAGAAGTTGAAGTAGAACTTGTTACATTACCAGGTGTAGTTGTAGAAGATACACTACTTAATCCACCTACATATGTATATGAATCATAATAATAATTAGGTAATGTTTGACAAGTATCTGAACAATTACTATAGTCAGCACCTACAAATTTATAACTCTTTGATGCTGTATCAGATGGTGGATTTTTATAACTTGCTCTACCATTATATACCCAAGATCCAGTTGAATGTCTTGTTACTGATGTAATTGTATCAGTTTCAGTATATGTAGTAGTTGTCTTTGTAACATAGATTGTCTTATTAATTTCTACATAATTATATTTAGAACATGATTTCTTTGTATAAGATCCAGTTCTTCTTAATTCAGATCTTTCTCTTGCATAAGTTTTATCATATTCACCAATTTTTTGTTTTTGTTTATAGATTTGTAATTTTCTTAAACAATTAACATCACTGTTACTACAATTAATTTCTTTAGTAGCACAGTCAGTCTTTGCCCAAGCACTCCAATCTGTCCAATTTGAGAACTCTGCATCCTTAGTCTTTTTATACTCATATAAGTATTCTATTTCTGGTTCACAGGCTTTCTTGTAAGCTTCATAAGAAACTACATTACCTTTGTCATCATACCATTTACCATCGAACTTACCACAATAGTGATGTTCTTCTTGACCACAGGCTTTCTTATAAGCTTCATAAGAAACTACATTACCTTTATCATCATAGTATTTTCCATCATATTTAACACAATAGTGTTTTTCTTCAGGAATAGTACAATCTTTTTCATACTTCTCTTTTGTTGTTACTTTTCCATCACTATCATAATATTTACCATTATAGTATACACAATAGTGATGTTCTTCAGGTTCACAAGCTTTCTTATATTTTTCATAAGAAACTACATTACCTTTATCATCATAGTATTTACCATCATATTTAACACAATAGTGTTTATTTTCAGGTTTATCACATACTTTCTTATATTCTAAGTATGAAACAACTTTACCCTTATCATCATAATATTTACCATCATGTTTAACACAATAATATTTCTTATCTGGTTTTGTGATACATTGTTTCTCATATTCTGCTTTAGAAACAACCTTACCATTTTTATCATAGTATTTACCATTTTTATATTGACATTTTACTGTTACATGAATAACAGGTGTAACATCCTTTGGTGGATAATAAACTCCATTATCAATATAACCCTTTATTGGTACATAACTTGTTACTGTTGATCCTTTAATAGGAACATTAGTAGTTAATTGCTTTTGACATAGTGCTCCTTCACAATATGTGTAGCAACCTAGATGAACTAGAATATAATCTTCTCTTTCACTATCTTTTAAGTTAACTTTTAGAATATATTCATCATCAACTTTAGTTATTTTTACATAACTCTTTTCAACATCACAAGCTTTATTATTCTTATCTATTAATGCAATGATAATTTTCTTACCAATCATATCACTTAATGTCATAGTATCTGAATCACCTACATTTTTAGGTAATCTTTCATCTGTATAATATGATATAGCAGCATTTTTCATCCTCTCTAAGTTGTCTGCAAAAATTTGTGATGTAAGTGCACTAATTCCAGTAGTATCACAAGTACTAGTAGTGCAAGCTTTTCCATCTTTATTGTTATAGTTAACTACTGATGGTTTCATAAACTTAGGTAGTAACCAACACAATAAAAAGACAAATATTATAACTAGAATTAGTTTTAATATAAAGTCTCTAATTGGAAAACCTCTTCTTTCATAATCATTTACGTGCATATTTCCGAACTCCCCTCTGTTCACATGTAGTTGATATAATAACAAAAAAACCTTGAAAAGTCAAGATTTTTTTCTAATAGATACAATTGTCATACCATCATTAAAGTTATCAATATGAAATTCTTCAACAAATTTATTTGCTCGTAATGTACTTTGAGTAGTCTTTTTTATAATACCTGTACCATTCCCATGAATAATAATCACTTTTTTATTCTTTATTTTATAATTATCATAAATAAAATCATTTATAAGAATTCTAGCATAATCACGATCATATCCATGTAAGTCTAAAGTAGGTAAATTACTATATAGCTGTATCATAATTTACAACTTCATCCAATAATGGTATTGAATATCGAGAACCAATTCTAGTTACTGAGATAGCTGATGTAATTGAAGCAAATTTAATAGTATCAAGTAATGAATAACCATTAGCCATAAAATATGTAAATGCTCCATGAAAAATATCACCAGCACCAGTAGAATCTAATGCTTTAACACTTATTGATGGAACAATTTGTAAAACACCATCAATTTCAGTATAACTACCAGCAGCCTCCAAAGTAATTATAATATTAGTTTCAAAATACTCTTTTAATTCATTATATATTTTTTCTAATTCATCCAAATTATTAATATCAATTTTTTTATTAGTAAATTCTTCTGCAAAATCTTTAGAACATACTAAATAAGTTACTTTTTTTCCTAAAGCTCTAGTATCATCATTTAATCGTCCAGCATCTAAAACGCTTAAAGCCCTAGGATTACTATCTAATAACTCATGAGCTGATTCTGGATGTTCTCCATCAATTAAAATAACATCAGCAGGTATACAAAGTGATTTAGATAGTTTTCTAACCGCTTCATCTTTTGCTGATAAAACAGTCCTAGAACCTTTGCTCATATTAGCAATGATATAACTACTAGTTGTCATATGATTTTCCATCTTCTCAATATATGAAGTATCAGCACCTATATTCTTAAATTCCTCAATTATTTGATCTGCATAGTAATCATTACCAACTACAGAAGCCATTGTTACATTCATTCCCCATTTGGCTAATAAATATGCTCCATTAGAAGCAGGTCCACCACCACACTCTATATGATGATCTAAACGATATTTAATATTTTCAATAGGATATTCTTTCATTGGTAAAGTAGTATCAAAAGTTGAATGTCCAACACAAACTACCTTCATAAATTCCACCTCAATAATATTATATCAAATAAATATTAATACTTCTAAAAATCAAATTAATTATTTGTAAATTGACAAAGAAAAAAGCTATTGCTAGCTTTATTACGATAACTTTTTAGAAAGATATAAGAATGGAGTATCACAAAGTGCAATAACTATTTCAATAATTGTCGTTGTAGTTGCAATTGAAATAATTACAGACATAGGAAATATTCCAATAAATGCCAAGGTATTGAAGAAATAGTTTTCAATACAATTACAAGCTATTGTAGACAAATTATTTCTTAACCACATCTTTTTAGGATATTTATCTTTTAACTTATTATAGATATGAATATCTGCCATATTACTTATAAAGAACATTATCATACTAGCACTAATAGTTCTAATACTAATACTAAATAAAGTCTTCATTGCATCATTAACAACATCATCAGCACTAGGAATAAATAATAATGTAAGTTGAGTAACAATAATAAATGTAATGCCACTAAAAATACTTATATAAACTCCCTTCTTAGCATCTTTTTTACTATACTTTTCTGACATAATATCAGTTGCTAAGAAAGTAGATGCAAATAAAACATTTCCTAAACTAGTTGTAAAATTAAACACACCAATCATTTTACAAACAGTTAAATTAGCAAGTATAGTTGCAATACTAAGCCAAACATATAATCCTTCTTTTTTAAATAGTTTTTCTATCAATACTACTAAACTAAAAGTTACAATAATATTAATAAACCCAAATAAAATATTCATAAAAATCTCCTTCCCTTTTTTATACTAGGATGTGTAGGTTAACTAGTACTAGATAATTATAATATATATTTTGCAAATATCAAGTATTTTAATAAAAAAGACTAGGTTTTCCTAATCTTTTTCTATTTTAAATCACGATCATAACACTTTCCACCTTGTGACTCATATACACTCTTAATTTTTTCAAAGTCTTCTGGCGGAGTATTCATAAACACTGTTTCATCATTTAATTCGCAAATTGCCATTACACTACGAAACCCATCATATTTTTTGTTGCTTTCTTTGTTGGAAATTAATTTATTAAGAGTTAAAAATATCAATATCAAGAAAACAGACACGAGCAAAACAGATAGTAGCATTCCTAACATAATTCGATTTAATTTAAGCATATTGTGATTGCTCTTATTAGTTTTATCCAATAATACATCTTTTAAATCATTATCAACCAATTCATCTAAACTAATATTAAATATATTAGACAATTCTTTAGCTTGTTTTAAATCAGGACTAGATTCATTTAATTCCCAATTACTTATTGTTTGTCTAGTAACACCTATCTTTTCAGCTAGCTTTTCTTGTGACAATTTCATTTCTTTTCGAAGTTCATAAATTCTATTACCAATTGGCATATTATCACTCCTCATAAAAAGTATAGCACATTTATCAAGTAAATAATAGATTTACTTTAGTTTTATATTATGCTTTTTTAAATACATTTCTGGTTTTCCAATATTAAGTTCTTTTGATACTTTAATATTTAATTTATCAATAAATGTTTGAATCTCACTCTTTATTTGTTTTACATCAACATCATCAGTAGTACAATATTCTACTTCCATAAACAAACCTAAATCTTTAACATTTTCAAGTACTATCTCATAATCATTATATTTATAAGCTTCTTTTAAATTATCTATTTCAATAAATTTCTTTAAACCCAATTTAGTAAAAATTTCTCTTAATATTTCGATACTTTCAATATTCGTTTCATATTCATTAGAATATAGCCATTTTCCATTATCAAAAACATCATCTTTATATGTAATACTATACTTATCGTTAACAGTTCTTAATCTTAAACAATGATTTATTTGATTATCTTTATCTGGTTTTAAAGTATTTCTTTTAGGATCATAATAGTATTCATCTACTGTTCTTTTTAGACCTAGATATTCAAATTCACTAAATTTCTTCTTAATACTATCAATACTTTCATATACTTCTACTAATATTTCTATTTCTTTCATATTTACCTCTTTGAAAACTCCTTATTTACCTTTGGCATTTCTTTATCAAATCTAACAATCTTTTCTACCATTATGTTTTGTTCTTTACAAAGTTCTTCATACTTATCATCCCAGGATAAATTATATGCTTCCTTTATATTAAAGTTAAGTTTATCTAACCAATCTTTAATAACTTCTTCAGCTACTTTAGTACTACTTTTATTCTCTATTTCAATACATAAACCAAAGGGATATTCATCAAGAACTATTTCAACATCTTCATTCTTATATACTGAACGATATCTTTCATAACTTTCTACAAGTTCTAAATGTAAAACTTTTTCTAATATTAAACATAAATTATCATACTCTTCAGGATTAATTGATATTTCTATTTCCTCCTCATTATGAATTAACTCATTACTGTTTAATCTTTTTTTCCATGTAATCATACATTTAGAAATACTATCTCCAATAGTTTTACGAACCCTAAAGCGACCATCTATATCTTTACTATAAAAATCATATTCTTTCATTGGATGATTATATTGATCAGTAATTTCATAAAAACGTCCTTGAAATTCAAGTTCTTTAAAAGTATCTAAGTATTTAATAATATTATCTTTACTAGTACTAGAATAATAAAATCTAACTTCTGTTTCCATGTAATCACCAAGTACATTATAACATAAAAAACGACATATAGTCGTTTTTAATAAATCCCATGTTTAATTTCTAATTTCTTTACTTTGTGTCTATCTTTTCCAGCTTCATCCCATATATCATTATGATCAAATATTATTGCTTCTGGTTCAAAGTATTGAATATTTCCCTTTTTATCAGAATATACTTTCATGAAGTATCCACCCATATTATTAACTAAACCTTGTTTTTGTTGGAACTGAGTTTTAGCACATAATGCAGGTACTTCAAGACATTGAATATTACGATAAACAAAAGCATATTCTTTGTGATAATGTCCTATTAATAATACTTTTGGTTTAATATGAGACTCTAAAATATCAATTCTCTTTTGGGGTTTATATGATAGCCCTAATGCAGAACCACCACCTGGATGATCAAGGACATATTTAACTTTATCAATTACATATTCACCAGTATCTTGTCCTAAGAAAACCATATCTTCACTACGACATTTACCTACCCATTTATTAACGGTAGCTTGACCATTCTTATAATGTGATTCATCATGACTTCCTAAAATATAATAAGTAACTATACCATCAACGTATGGGTACATATCAACTACATATCCAACTTGTTCATCAAAACCATGTAGAAATTGTTGTCTTGGATTTTCTTTTCTATCTGGATAATTACCATCAGTCATATCCCCAACGTGGAAAGCAATTTTTACGCCTCTATTATATGCCTCTTGATATAGTGCATTTAATAAGTGTAGTTGCTGATGAATATTACCAAAATGTGTATCAGATACAACTAATATTTCATTTTCAGTTAGCTCTTCTAAACCTGGTTTATTCATTGATAGTGATCTTTGATAATTCTTTTTAAAGACCATTTCTTTTCCAACCTGAACAATATCTACATTTTTATTACAACTTTCCCAAATTAATAATAAACCTTGTAATTCTTTATAACTAATATGAAACTTATCCATAAAAGTATCAATAGACATACCATTCTTTACATACTTAAGTAATTTCAAAGCAGATTGAATACTAGCACTATCCATATCAGGTAATTTCTTACTTTTATTAATAGAAATACTAGTACCTTTATAATCATCTTTTTTAGTTACATAATATGGTGAATCAATAGCTGTAATTGTATCTAATTTACCATTCTCTTTAACTTTTAAAGTAACATACCAAGCACCAATAGTATTAGCATATCTTTTAGCTTCCATTTCTTTATCAGTAGCACACACACTTGGGGTAGAAATAAATTTAATATCACGATAAGTGTATTTTTCCATTTGTAGTAATCCACCATATAATACAACATCTGGTTTATCTTCACTACGATAAGCATCTGCTGTTTGTTGAGTACGACAAGAAGCTGTATAAGTCTTACTAAGTTTAGTACTCATTACTTGCATCTTTACTCTATCAATATCAATATTACAAGTATCTTCACCTAAATAAATCATATCAGGCCTTTGATCGGCAATTCTTTGACCTATATTAATTTTATTTTTAGTCATATGTTTCTTATCCAATTTACCAGAAATAAAATATGTATTAATTCCTTCTACTTTTGGATAATTAGCTACAATGTAATCAATTTGTGCTTGGGTATCATCAATAAAATTAGTTTCTGTATCAGTTATTGGTCTTAAACCTGCAGAAATATTACCACAAACAATAACATTATGAATACCTTGTTCTTGAGCTTTTTTATAAATATCATTTAAGATACCCAATTGTTGTGATTTAGAACCTAGTCTTACATCAGATATAGCTACAAATTTAAATTCATTATTCTCATCAGTTTCAAATTTATAATGACTAACTTCTTGTTTTGTGGGATCTCCTTGATTAAGTAAGTGAAAACCATCATCATATTCTTTAACTATGATATTGAATCCACTATCTCGTAAATCTTGTACTAATCCTAGTATTTCAAGACGAGTTAAATCAAACGTATCAACTACTTGATCAATATTTTTTTCTTTTTTAATAAATTCTAATAGTTGATCAATAACTTCTTTTGAATATTCACATTGATTTTTGTCTTCAAAACTTTCTATCCTTTCCATATTTTCCTCCCTAAAAAAAGTGGCACTCATAGTGTCACTTTATAAATATAAAAGATTAAGTTTTTCACAGATAACATTTTTCATATCATTAACCTACTCTCTAGTATAATCTTATCATTAATGATATCAAATGCAAACTGAATTCAAGTTTTTTGACAATATTTTACGTTTTTCCACAATGTGTTATTTTTTTCTTTACATTATCTATTTTACAAATTTAGATAAATCTTTTATTTTTTTATAACATTTAACATTTGGTTGTTGCCAACTATCATAATCATCATCATTATAATCAAAGAAGATAGGATGACCATTATGTGCAGTCCATTCATCTAAATTCTTTAAACAATCATCTACTAAAATATTACCTTCCGCATCCACTACGTCACACTTTCTCAAAACATAAGGTACTAAGATAACACTCTGCATTATTCCTTGATCTCTAATCCATTTAATTTTTGAAGAACCTTCGTTCGTTAAAGAATGAATTTTAGTTAGAATAAAACTCTTATTTGGATCCATGTTTTTTAAGTAATATACTGAATCATTCATTATTTCAGAACATTTTAAAATATACTCCCAATCAGCTGCTTGAATATATTTAATTTTTTCACTTTCAGGAAGTAAATGTCTATCAGGATTCTTCCTCCACTCTTTAAATAATAAACCCTCAGTGTCTAAAATAACACCGTCAAAATCAATATATAACATAACCTTACCTCCCCAAATAAGACTTACAAATTAATTGTATCATATTTTTATTTTCAAAGCTATTTTATTATAAGCAAATTCTATACAGATAAACTATTAAAATCTTCAACACTTTTATAACTCAAGTATAAATATAAACATAAATCAATAATAATATACGCTCCTGTAAGTATTAATAATATTAAACTAATACTTAGAACTTTAATCATTTTTATAATTAACATTATATTCCCTAATAACAATAACATTCCTAGCATAACTGATATAAATGAACTAGTACTTTGTTTTACCACTTCAGTACTATTCTCAGCATCTAATTTAGGAAACTTTAAATTAATAATTAGCCCAATAAAATGTGAAACTAATGGTACTAGTACCGATAACAATAATAGTAATATCATTTCAATAAGCTTTATTTTTAATCTTACAAATAATATTATATCTCCTAATAATAATATTGGAGTTGTAATAATTAAACAAGCATATATCTTAGCCATTAAAATAGTTTTAGTTTTAACAGGTAATGACTTAAGAATATTAATATTTCTTCCTTCTAAACTAATTAAAGAATTAGTAATTGAAGTCATAAAACTAGCAAATAATAAAAGTAATAAAATTATTAATGATGTTTGATTTAGTGTGTTAGTTTGAAAAGCTTCTTTATATATAGAAAGTACACTATCATATTTTATGGAAGTATAAATACTCATTATTAAGAATAACACTAATCCAAATCCAGCATTAATAATAAATACAGGTATCTTAAAAAACATATTTAATTCTTTTTTTATCAATGACATACTAGCTGGCTTAGATTTAATTACAATACTACTTATTTTTACTTTCTTAGTAGTTGCAATACTTTTAAGTCTAGAATTTATTTTAAAATATACTTTACTTAAAACAAAAATCAATAAAGCAAATAATCCAATATTAATAGCAATAAATACTAATAAATCTTTTATATTAAAATTAGTAACTAAATTAGCATAAACTCCTGCAGGATAATAAATTTTAGATATCATATCATTAATACTAGTAGCATGTTTAGCAACATATTCATAAAAATTATCCATATAATATGAAATAAGTAGTACTAGTAATAATACTAACATAGTAGAAACTATCTGAATAAAATTTTTAAATTTAAATCTACTGGCCAAACTAGAAATTATAACTCCAATAATGCATGAAATAACAATTGGAATTATAGGTAATAAAATTATCATGACAAAACTTGTTAAAAAGAATGTCCATTCAATGCTCTCAGCCCATCTTAAATAAGCAGCTATTAATGGTATTATAAATAAAGAATTAAATAGTAATTCAAAAATATAAAACTTAAATACTCTAACGAAGACAATTGTACTTCTTTTAATAGGTAAAGATAATAATAACTGATCATCTTTACAGTTAAATAATAATGGCCCACTCTTATAAACTCCTTCTATTAATGTCATAATAGAAGTTATAAAAACAAATAATGATAGTACAATATATTGTAAATGCATTGGAGCAACTTTTTCGAAGATAAGATGTGCATTACTCCATATAGCAAACATAAATGCTAGTGATAAAAATACTGGTATAAAAATCTTCTTAAAACCTGTAGCGTGTTTTTGATTAACTTTAAAAATATTCATATCACTAGTCATACATGCTCTAATTAGTGAATATAACTTTTTCATTTTACATCCTCTAAGTCCATGAATACTTTTTCAAGTGACTTATCTCCCTTAATTTCTTTCATACTACCACTTTTAATAAGTTTTCCTTCCTTGATAATAGCTACTCTAGAGCATAGTTTTTCAGCAACATCTAAGATATGAGTAGAATAAAATACTACTTTGTTTTCTTTAACCATTTCGTTTAAAACTTCTTTCATATCAAATACAGCTTTTGGATCTAAACCTACAAAAGGTTCATCCATAATAAGATATTTAGGATCATGAGCTAAAGCTGAAATTAAGACAATTTTTTGTTTCATACCATGCGAATAACTATCGATAGTATCATTTAATTTATCTTCCATTTCAAATAACTTAGCATATTTTTTAATATTCTTTTCTCTAGTCTTAATGTCTACATCATACATATCACAAATAAAATTAATATAATCAATAGCTTTCATATGCTCATATGTTTCAGGATTATCTGGTACATAAGCCATTAACCTCTTACATTCAACTGGATTATCTTTAATAGATATTCCATCAATTAAAACATCTCCAGAATCAAAATCATGAATACCTACCATCGATTTAATAAGTGTTGTTTTACCAGCACCATTATGTCCTATAAAAGCGAATATATCTCCGTCGTTAACAGTAAAAGAAACATTATCTACTGCTTTCTTAGAACCATACTTTTTAGTTACATTTTTAATTTCTATCATAATATCCCTCTATTTCTACAACAAGTATAGCATAAAAAAGACTAGATTTATCTAGTCTTTTATTATTCTTCTACTATAATACGCATATCGGAAATAGTTCCAGTAAAGAATCTATCAGGTTGATGAGAACTATTATATATACCACCAAAACTACAGTTATCTGCGAAATATTGATTTAAAATCCAACTTGATTGGTTATAAAGTTCTGTTGTAGTTCCATTACCATCTTTATCAGTATAAGAGAAATATACTATACCATCTCTTCTTTTGAAAACCATTTCAACTGGAACTTTATTTGTTGAAATTGCTGGAAGTTTAGTTGAAGAGCCAGCATTATTCCATTTATATTGTGGAATCATGTTAGTCCTACTATTACTTTCAAATCTTACATTAAATCCTGGCCATTTGTTGTTAGACTCATCTTTACAGTTTAGTATAGTTGCTTGCGTATATACAGATATAACAGTATCAGCAACTGATGTAACAGTAAATCTAATTTCAAAATCCTTATTCATAGTAGTATTATCAGAATATAAATTAACTCCAGTATCAATAAATGTATTTACAGTACCATCGAATACATGATCACCAGCTTGTTCAAATTCAGTTTTTAAGAAGATTGCATATAATGTAATAATCTCATCTTCATCAGAAGCAAGATTTAGAATTGTATCTTCATCTTCATACCATGTTCCACTACCATCTGATTCAGTATTCCAACCAAAGAATCCATAACCAGTCTTGGTAAATTCTAACGGTTTTATTGTTGTTTCTTCATTAAACAATATTTCTTGATCTGTCATTGTTCCACTGCTACCATTAGCATCAAAATGTAAGTAGTAGTATCTTATCTTTTCCCATTGAGCATATAAGTCAACAACATCACCATCATTAGCAATATCTGTTATTTGCTGTTTATTAGTATAACTTGTACCACTTCCATCAGGTTCAGTATTCCAACCTGCAAATGTATAGTGGACTGGATCTTTTTCATATTCTTTATCATTCAAATTAACAGTTTTTCCAACTTCAACTACTTGATCAAGCATCATACCAGTACCACCATTAGCATGGAATTTAATCGTATATGCAGGTCTATCAATTAATTCTACACGCATTTCTGAAAGAGCACCTTTAAGCGCACGCTCAGGTTTCACAACCTGTCCTCCAAATGTAGCAGTAACATCAAAAAATTTATTAAAATTACTATAATCTTGATAATTTACAAATGTAACTCCATTATCCAAACTATATGAGAACAGACCATTCTCCTTCTTCAAAATAATTTTAGCTCCAGGATTTACAGTAACAGCGGTATTTTTCTTGTGATTTTTATCATTACCATTGGCATTTACATTGAAACTATTTTGAAACCAACGGAATTGAACACCTGGGTATGGATCAGCAGTTTCTTCCATATCGGCAAACAAGACTGCACGATCAACATTATCATTAGCAAAACTATCTATCCTAAATTCTACAATAAAGTCTTTACCCGAATTAAAGGCACTAAATAGAGCTATATCAGAATCAATAAGGTGATCAGCATTAAATACCTCAGAATCTTCTTGATAAAAGAACACTTTATTCCATCTAGCATATAGAGTAACATCATGATCTGGTGCATATTGTTCATTTACTTGATTCTCAAAAGTAGGTTCTGTATACCATCCTACTAATTCATAATCATAAGTACAACCATCCGCAATACGATCTCCAGTTGAACCTGTACAATCATTATATGAAACATTAGGCAAGTAATTAATTGGTTCATCATTATTAACTACTCTAGTTTCATTAGGATCCCCATTATTAAGTACATATGTTACTTGATAAGTATCAGTATATATAGGTCCAATAGTAGTATCTTCTTCTAAAGTAAATTCATAAATGCGATTTGTATTATTATTAGACCACTTAATAAAGTTATTACCATTCCCATCATCAGCATCTGCTTCTAAATGGATAGTAGTACCATAGTAATATCTTCCTGCTGGTGTACTAGTACTAGCATTAACATGCTGAGGATTGGTAATTATTAAATCATATTGATTTCTAGTATATAAATATGTAATTACGGTATTTTGGAAACTATTAAGTGTTACTGTCTGAGTAGCTGGAGCAGTAAATCCAGGAAGCTGAGCTGATGTTAAAGTCGCAGGTGTTACTGTTGTTCCTAAAGTAACTTCATAATTCTCAGTAAAATAATCACTATATGTAGTTCCATCTATATTCATTGTTTTATGAACTACTGTATAAGTAGTTTTATCTTTAACTGATAGTGTATTAACTGCTGGTGAAGTAGTCATCTTAAAGTATCCATAAATACCCGTAATAAAAAGAGATAACGCCATGAAAACACATAAACCTACAAAAAGTTTAAATCTTCTCATATACATCACCTCTTTCTAATCAACAAGCTATTTTATTTTTTTTCTTTTTAGTATCATCACCAAATAGCATTCCTACAACAAATAGTAATACAACACAAGTGATTAATACTATTTTTCCTCTAGTAGATTGAAAAGCCATTACAACATAACCAACTTTAGGAATCCAAAATATATTTTTTCCTACATAATTATTAGCTGTAACTACCCCATCATCCACTCTTTTATTATTATCTCCTTTAGTTATAATTCCATCTTTATTAATTTTATCAACTCGATGTGTAACTAAAGTGCCATCATCTAATTTGAAAGCAATTACATCTTTCTTTTTTATTTCTTGAACATCCACTTTTTTATTTATAAAACATAAACTACCTGTTTTAATAGTAGGTTCCATAGATCCAGAAAGAATCACATATGGAACTATACCGAATAGATATAAGACAAGAAATATTCCTCCAACGACAATAATTAATGTCGTTAAGACATTAATTATCTTCTTTATTATTTTCATAAATTATTAACTGAAGCTAACTTCTGTCCAAATTCCACTTGGAGTAGTAGCTGTTAATCCAGTAGTTTGTACACCATAACCAGTAACAACTACGTTTTTGTTTCCATCTAATCCAGTCTCGTTTCCAGTTATAGTACTATTAAGAGATACACTAGTAAATACTGCTGGTGTTGCAGAACCAGCTGCTAATGAAGTCATTGCAGAAGAAGTTCCATAGTTATAAACCTTAGTTGCAACTCCACTAGTACATACACCATCAGTCATTAGATTCCATCCACTTCCAATTGTATTTAATGTAAATATTTCTTCAGGAGTAGCATCAGTCGTACAAGGTATTGCAACCTTTGCATATACATATGCAGGAGCTGTTGCACTATCATTAGTAATTACTGGGTCCTTTGCAATTTCTTGATCAGGAACAATATTTTCAGCGGCATCAGGTACACCATCACTATCATTATCTGTAGTAACCCAATGATCCTCAGATAAAGTAATATCTACATTACCTACTGTAAATGTATTTGTTTTAGTATCAGTATCAGTAAAATATGCAATTGCTCCTCCTACTGCAACTATAGCTAATAAAACAATTGCAGAAATAATAGTTTTTTTCTTATTCATATTAAATCCTCTTTTCCTTGTATTTTTTATTATTTATTTTTCCATATATTAGAGTAACTATAAACCCTAATGTTGAAAGTAAAAATACTGTTATAGACCAATCAAATTTAAAATCTCCTGTAGCAGGATTACTACTATTATCAGGGACTGGAATATTATCTTTATCGCTGTTACCATCAGTTTCATCATCACTATCTTCATCATGTTGTTCAACAGTATCATAAGAAAACTTCCATAATATTTTAGTAAACAATCTGCTGTAATCATTATCAGCATCACTAGGGAAAGATAATTCAATCTCATATGAATCTCCTTCATTTTCATTAAATATTCCTAGATTATGCTTTGATTTATCAGCAAGATTACTATCTACTAACATTTCATCACTACTATTTCTGATAATTAATTTTATCTTTCTTAGTAGTGCTATTTCATCCTGACTTAGTTCATCATAATCAATAGCTAAATAATACTTGTTTTTATTCTTACTACTATTCAGTATTTTGACAATTTCATTCATTCTATCTCCAGGAAGTATATTTCCTAAATTATCGAAGAATCCATCATCTAGAACAATATGATTTTTAGTATCATCTTCATAAATTACTGAAGATTCTCCATCATAATCAATGTCATATGTTCTATCTATACTTTCTTTTATTTCAACATTATCCCAGTTACCATCAAAATTTCTAGCTTGTATAGCATCTACCACAATATGAATAACAACTTTCTTTCCGTTATATTCAGATGATAAATTAGGAATAGATACCTTGTTAAATAAATCAACTGAAGCATTCTTTTCAAAGATAGAATCATAATAGTAATATTCACCTTTTTTAGTCCAAGAAGAATAATTACCAGTAACATAATCTACTACTGAAAAACTGTCATCATCAATAGTATAAGTAAATTTAGCTCTTATATAACATTCGATGCCGAGATTATTAACTCTAGGAATCAAAACAATTTCATCACCAGGTGAAACATGTTTACCATCCTCATCAAATAATTCATTATTTTGATTATATTCTTTTATTTCGATATCAACAGAACTGGTAGATAAACCATTCTCAATATCACTCATTTCATCTTTTAACGCATAAATACCAGATATGCACATTATTAAAAAGAATATTATTCCTACTATAAATAATCTCTTCTTATTTACACAATATCCAACCACCTCCATTATGATAGTCTATTAGCATTCTACTATGTATTAATTATATAAAAAAAAGGAAAGATTTTCAACCACCAATTCACTTTTTTCTATACCCATGAACTACAAGTCTATCGATATTATTTGCACTGCATGTAGATATAGTAATAATCTGTGAATTTTCATTTATTTCTTCCTTAAAATTAATTTGGCTATTTTTTTTAAATTTATCAATTTTTTTTGCTAAATTATTATAATTTGGTTGATTATAAATATCTTTAACTGAAGCCTTATAAACCGAAAAAATAGTATATGTTAAAACTTCTTTTTCTGTTACAAAAATTATTTCATTAGCATTATTTTTATAAAATTCTTTATCAAATAATAAATCAATCGAACCAAACATACTATCATCATGACGATGATGACCATAAATTATTATATTTTGATCACCTAATTTATTTTGATAATCCATAAAAATCCATCCTGCACTATTATAATTATGTTTAAAATCATGATTCAAATAATAATTATTATCACTATGTTGAACAACAGGATAATTAATTTTAGTTCCTGGTACTATTAACCATCCTATAGTCTCAGGATTATCTTTTAAAATATCAGAGTTTAAATAATAATTATCTTTTTTTATCGTTAAATGTTTTTCTTCTTTATTTCTTATACTATTAGTTTTTTTATTTTCTGATAACCAAGACATTAGAAAAGAACCTGATATTAACATAAAAACAATAAAAGTAATTAATATCAACATATATATTTTTTTATTCATATCATCATCTCATTTTAATAATTATAACATAAAAAAGCAGATATTAATCTGCTTATTTAATTTCTCTACTTTCACTTACTTTAATCTCAACAAAAGCAATATAAAAAGATTAGGTCATCTAATCTTTTTTTGATTCTACTGCCAAACATATTAAAGCACAAATCATAATTATTAAACTAATTATGAATGTCATAGTAATCTCTTCTTTATAGATTAATATTGCGAGTATTACTCCAAATACAGGACTAAAAGAAAAGATTATAGTTGATTTGTTAGCTCCTAAATACTTAGTAGATAATGCATAAGATAAAATACTTAATCCATAGGAAAAGAATCCAAATACAATTAATTCTAAATAATTTAGATAAAACTCTCCTTTTAACAAAACAATTATTAGATATAATATTGAAACTGAAAAACACTTTATACCAGTAAAGAATGCAGGTTCTTTAGAACTAATTAAAGCTGTAATATTATTTTCAATTCCCCAAAATAGACATGCACCAATTACCAAAAGTGAGCTTATACTTATACTACTATATGATCCAGATTTAAAATTTAATATAAAGCAACCTATTATCATTAACATAATACTTACTAATTCATTATTTTTAATAGGTTCTTTAAATACTAGATAAGCAACAATAGCAGTCATTATAATTTCAAAGATTGATAATAATGAAACTAAACTTGCATTTACTACTTTAACAGCTTCAATAATTAAAAAAGAAGCTAATAACTCACAAACAACTATTAATACTACTTTAGGGACTTCTTTCTTAGTAATTTTACTTTGATTAATTCTTTTCGAATTCTTAGTAAAAGAATGAATAATAAACAATCCTAGTCCAGCACCTAAATACATTAAAAATAAAATCATTTCTGATGACATTGATTCTATATATTTTTTCTCTATTATGACATTAAAGGCATATAATAATGCTGAAATAATAGCCAAGACCAATCCAATCTTACTTATATCTTTCTTTCTAAGTTTCATATATGCACCTACTCTAATAGTATTATAACAAAAAAAGACTAGAAAACTCTAGTCTTACTTTTTCTTTACTAAATATTTAGCTAAATCTTTATAAGCGTCTTGACTCCAAAATTCCCATCTTGCTTCATCTTCAAAACAACCTAATGTTTGATTTTCTCCTTCTGGAATGAATACAAAATCCCAACTCCATCCATAAGTACCAGATTTCTTAGTATCTATTGTTCCTTTAGTAAGTCCTTCAAAAACAACTGGTTCTTTTCCTGGCTCACAATAAGCAATTGATTCTTTAAAATAAGCACTTCTGTCTTCAATACCTTCCATTAATTTAAGTAATCCATCTACATCAATTGTATCTTCTGCATAGTGTGTATATACACCTGGGAATCCATTTAAAGCATTTACAAACAATCCAGAATCATTCTTTAATACCGGTTTATTTAATTGTTCTGCAGCCCATTTAGCTGAATATTTTGAAACCTCAGTTACATCATCTGCCTGAATCTCTGGAGTTTCCATTTTTACATTATCAACTTCAAAACCCAGTGGCTCTAAAGCATGCCTAGCAGACTCTAATTTAGCCCAATTGCCAGTTACATATGTTATTTTTTTCATATTGTCACCTCTATTTTTTTAATTATTAATAAGTAGTTCCTCCCCACTCTACAGCAGTAAAACCTTTTCTATCAAAAGTAGTTAATTTTTCTTCTTTAATCTGAGTTTTCTTGTTTACTTTCTTAATATGAATTACTATTCTCAATAATGAGTCAGGTTTTGGATTCATACTAACCTTTGAATATGAATTTCTTTCATCAGTTAATTCAAAATACACTAAACTCTTTTTGTTTTTTTCTAAAATAGGTAACCAATACATAATAAATTCATTTCTTTCTTTGTCATTCAAACCAATATAAGATAGTTTTTCTTCTAAAAAGTCTATTGCCTTATCGGCAGTTACATAAAAACCTTCATTAAAATCTACAGTATGAATTTTTTGCTCATCCCAATATAATGCGTAGTAATACTTTCCTTTTTTATCATAGATACTACCATCACGTTTAACAAAAACATCCCAACCATTATTATATTTTGGATACGTAGTTTCTAAGACACTAGGATCTTCAAAAGTAATATTCATATTAGTATCTTTTTCAGGATATAAATATAGTATTGGTTTTGATATACCAGCGCAGTCTCTTTTTTCAGTTGAACCTTTTTTAGTAATCAAATCATAACTAAATTCTATACACTTTGCTGACTGTTGATCTTCAGATATTTCTACTTTAATTTTATCAACATTTGAACTCGTTACATGTAAATGATCAACATTATACTCACCAAAATCATATAATTCGTCACCATTAATTAATACTAGCTTAATATGTTTATTCTCTTTAATAATTGCATATGAGTTATTCATCGCTGCATATACACTTTCAATCTTATTGTTACTTAAAAACTCTTTTCCGTCCAAACTAAATAAATGCCCACGATTATCTTCTAAAGCAATTAATAATTCATTTTGCATTATTAATCGTTTATATTTAATTGGAATAATCTCTTTACCTGTTGATATATCAATTACTCCATATTTTTTGTCTTTAACTACCGCAACATTTCTATTACGTAATGTTTCAATAGAAAAATGCGGTCCACTGGTTCCACAATTTTGAATAAATGGAGCCAAATCATCATAACCAACATTACTAATATATTTTTTATTAGTCATATCATATAAATAATATAATTTATTCTTATATACTGCAGCATTAGTTGTTGAAATATATCCATTTTCTTTATATAAATATACTCCTTCAACCCCATCTTCTTGAACTGCATTTTTTTCTTCTTTAATATCTATTAATTGCATAATATAGTTTTTATCCATGTAATATAAGTATTTGTTACTAATTATAGATGGAGAATCATTAGGATTTACATCTATTTTAAACCTATGTATTTTCATATTCTCAGTATCTGTTGGTTTATTGAAAGAAAAATAAGAATAATTAAAATCATTAATAGATTCATACACCAAAATAGTATCCCCTTCTACCTTAACTTCACTTTTAGTTACTACATTTTCTTTCTTTGTACCATAAGTTATTGATGTTAATTTTCCATTTATTTTACATTTATTTAAATAAACAGTTCCATCTGTATAAGCTTCATTTTCTTCGCAAGATATTTTACTTGTAGGTTTTACATTACTCTGTAATTCAGATATAGTCAGATAATTCTCTGTCCTAATATAATGCTCCATATTTTCTTTTTCTAGACTCAATCCATATTCATACAAAGCACTTTTTTCAGCATTACGTAAAAGCTTTTCCTCCTGCTTTATTGTTCCTGATAAAAGCAATTTGTTATGATTGTTATCTTTTTTTTCTAAGATAAATAATGTCACTATAATAACAACCGAAACAATTAATGCAATAATTATTAAAGTATTCTTATCTAATTTCCTTTTAGTAGTTTTTTGATTAGCCTCATCAACTAAAACCATTTTTTCTTCTGAATCATTCATTATACCTCTCCTATTCTATTTAAAAATATTATATCATACAAAATCAATTATTGCTTTCTATATTATGAATTATTTTTTCTTATTTTTATAATATCATCTTCTTCCAATTCTCCTATTAATAAAGAAGACTTAGGATTATGTTTATTATAATTATCATTTACTTGTTTTTCATCAAAGTTAGCATAACAATACTTACAAAAATGTTTACAAGAATTATATACCCCTATATCAGCCATTTCTATACATTTACATGGTACATTCTTTCTAGCATTCCATTTCTTATATATTTTACCAGTTAATTTAAAAGCTAATTCTTTAGACATACATTCATCTTTAATGAATCCATATTCAGTTAAATCTCTCTCTTCTGCACATGTATGAACTACTATATTATGTTTTCTTGCACTTTCACTAAAAGATGTACCGATAGTTTTATAATCATTATCAGCAAATTTTCTATATTTTAATATCTTATAATTCTTTCTAACATTCTTATAATCATCGATAAAAGAAATTAATATTTTATTAGTATATCCATCTAATAAATTACACAATTTATCAAAAGCTTTAATATGATAATCTAAATTATATTTATCATTTAAAAGTATAGGATCATATCTAATAACTATATTTTCTTTACCTATCATTTTAGATAGTTTTTTTATTGCTTCAATAATATCTTTTTTATCAGGTAAGTTTGGTTCTATATCTTTATTATAAGAAGTTAATGTAATATGAAAATACATCTTCTTATCAATATCTTTTATCTTATCTAATATTGGTATAGGATTCTTAGTACAAAAGAATAATAAATCTACGTCATTAAACATTATTCTACTTACCATTTTAGGATTAAATGGATTTCTAACATCAACAAATCCTTCTTTTAAACGATTAATCAACCAATCCGAATAGAATGCGACTATATCAGTTCTACCACTTATATTTAAAATCATATAATCACATCCTTTCAAACTTATCTTTTCTTATAAATAATTAATTCGGGATTAGAAACATTTTCTCCATATTCAGATACAAGTAAAAATTCCATATTAGCAACTATTCCAAAATATCTTTTATTACTATCATCAGAAAATTCACATTCTATTTGATTACCTAGATATGTTTCTTCATCAGTTAAAAACTTGATTTTTTCTCCATTAGGTAAACGGTACTCTAAATTAACAAATAATCCATGTAATGGATATAAATCTTTTATTTCGTTCATTCCGGCAATATTTAAATCATTAAATTCATTTATTATTTGCTTTTTCATTTCTGTAAAACTATCATTACCCCCAACTTCAATGTATTTAGCAATCCAACACTTTTTACCAAATGGACAACCATTTGTATTTTTACAACCTTTACATTTATCACTTTTAAAAAGTTCACATTCGTTACAATTCGCACCACATATTGCTTCCATATAATACCTCCATATACTTAATACACTATTACAATAAGTATTACAAGTCTTGATTATTATAGGTATTTATGCTTATAACTTCTTAATAGTAGTAAGCATTCTTGCATGATAACCCTTTTTAAAATAAAACTTCAATGCATTATCATTATATCCAAATACATCTACTATTGAATATTCACACTCTACTGATTTAAAATAGTCCTCTATTTTATCAATTAGTAATTGTCCTACTCCAGTACTTCTAATTTTAGAAGTAACTACTAATTCAGTAATTTCTCCTATTTTAGGACATTTATAGTCCAAATAATCATATGGATCATATTTCCTAATAATTCCCATGATTAAGCCAATAGCTTTATTATCTTCAATAGCTAAATAGCATTTACCATTATTTTCTTTTACTTCAGTTAAATCAAGTAAAGCCATCTTTTCTCTATATTCAGGATGAAGATGATCTAAATGATCTTCATCTATAGATATAATATATTCTTCTAGTTCAACAAGTAAATCTCTTACATCTTCTAAATATTTATTTTCATATTCAATTATTTCCATATTATCACCATCTAAATTATAACATAAAAAGACTAGATAATATCTAGTCTTATATTAAAACCATTCCCCATATTTCTTAATATATATCTTCTTAACTACTTGAGCAATTATTCCATATAGTATTACAAATCCAATTAAATATAAATAATAAATTCCTGGTAGTAATACAAAGTTAAATCCTGTAGTAAAGCTTAATAACATTGGTACTGTAATAGTCGCAACTAATGTTAAGAATGTTAATAGTAATAGTATATTACTTGGTCTTGATTTAGTAATATGATTTGTTCTGATATAGAAAATCATAAATGTTTCAGTAACTATACATTCAATGAACCATGCTGTTTGAAAGAATGCTTGTAATTCAATTGAATTGTATTTTAAGATAAACCAGAATACTATAAAGGCCACCACATCAGTAATTGATGAAATAACTCCAAATATTACCATAAATCTACCTATAGATTTAATATCCCATTTTCTTACTTTTCTAATAAAGCTTTCATCTACATTATCATAAGGTATACCTATCTGTGATAATTCAACTATAAAGTCTTGAATAAGCATTTGAATTGGTAATAATGGCAAGAATGGTAAAAAAATACTAGCAATTAAAATACTAAAGACATCTCCAAAGTCTTGACTTAAAGCAAGCTTCATATATTTTAAAATATTACCATATACTTTTCTTCCTTCAATCACACCATTATGAATAACTTCCAAGTTTTGTTCAAGAAGAATAATATCACTTGATTCTTTAGCAATATCTGTTCCTCCATCAACACTAATTCCAACATCTGATACAGTTAACGCAGGAGCATCATTTACTCCATCACCCATATAACCTACTGAATGACCATTCTTTCGAAGAATAGAAACAACTCTTTCCTTTTGCATAGGATTCATTCTAGCAAAAATATCTACTTCTTCTACAACTTTTCCTAGTTCGTAATCATTTAATTCTTCTATTTCTTTACCAGTCATTATCTTACTCTTTATACCAACAGCATTACAAATACTTTTAGTAGCAAATGCGTTATCACCAGTAAGAATCTTAATATCTACTCCATATTCTTTTAATTCCTTTATAGTTACTTCCGCAGATGGTTTAGGAGGATCAAGAAAGGCAATTAAACCAACTAAAGTAAAATCTTTTTCATCTTCTACATCAAAGACATCTATACCATTATATTCAGGTTTAATAGCAAGAGCAATTACTTGCATTCCATCTTTAGCTAGTTCTTCTGCGTTCTTATTAACTTTTTCTATTATTTCTTTATTTATTGGTACTTCTTTTCCATTAACACGAGCCATATCACATACTTTAGTTATTTCTTCTAAAGCACCTTTAGCAATAATTCTATATTTATCATGATGAGTAACAACTATAGAAGATCTTTTTCTAATATAATCAAATGGTATCTCATCAATCTTTTTATAATTAGAAATATCTACATTATGACTTTTAGCATATTGAATAATAGCTTTATCAACTATGTTCTTATATCCAGTACTTAAATAACTATTAACATAGGCACATTTAAGTACATAGTCATCATGTTCTCCATCAACATTAATATATTTTTGTAATTCAATATTATTCTTTGTAAGAGTACCTGTCTTATCAGTACATAATGTATCCATAGAGCCTAAGTTTTGAATTGACTTAATACTCTTAACCAAAGTGTTCTTTTTAGCAAGTGATTTGCTTCCTTTAGTTAAATTAACATTAACTATCATTGGAAGCATACTAGGAGTAATACCTACCGCGACTGATAGTGCAAAAAGAATTGCTTCATTCATATTTCCACGAATCATTCCATAGATGATAAATACTAGTATACAGATAATTACCATGCATTTAATAAGAAGACCTGTAATATGATTCATACCTTTATCAAAAGTAGTTTCTTCTTTAACAACTTCCTTTTTCTTATTCATGTTTCCAATAAATGTATCAAGTCCAGTTTTAACAACAATACCTTTACCTTGACCACTTATAACATTACAGCCCATTAAACATATATTATTAATTTCAATTGGATCAGTAGAATCACTTTCAATATTAATATTCTTTTCAACTGCTGCACTCTCACCAGTAAATGATGATTGATTAATAAATAAGTCTTTACTTTCAAATAAATATAAATCAGCAGGAATAACACTACCAGCACTTAAAGTAATAATATCTCCATAGACTACTTTTTCTTGTCTTACTTCTTTTTGTTTTCCTCCTCTTATTACATCAGTAAATATTCTTATTTGTTCTTTTAGTTTTTCATTAAATCTATATGTAGAATAATCTTGAGTAAATCTAATAATAACACTTATTAAAGTAATACCAAGTATAATAAAAGCTCCAATTCTATCATCGGTAATAAAATCAATTGCTGCTAAAAGAATAAGTATTAAAACAAATTTATCTTTTAATGCTTCTATAATAAAAAACAATGGTGTTTTTTTCTTTCTATTAGTCGCAATATTTTCTCCATATTCTTCTAATCTTTTAGTAATTTCATTCTTATTTAATCCTTCTTCATTAGTCTTAAAGAAATCCATTATTTCTTCTTTACTTTTATTTGATAAATCTTTATAACTTAGTTCAGTATTCACGATTATCACATCCTAAAATTAATTATAGCATAATTATCAAATAAAAAAGACTAATATATAGTCTTTTACTCTTCAAATTTAACATTTACACTTTTATCACCTAAATTAGGTAAATTATCTATATGACCTATCTTAGTATAACTATATGGTGTATCAAATGATTTATAAAATATAACTAAGCAACTATTATCAAATAACATTACATCTCCCTGTTCAATATGACCTGGGTTATATGAATCTACTGGAAAACTACTAGATAAATAAACATATTTTTCATTTCCATTTAATTCTTCCATTTTTGTTTCGAAAGGTGCCAATTCAACTAACTTTTTAGCTGCGGCATTATCTTCTAAATTTAAAGTATATTCTTTATCTTCTATTATTACTTTCATTTTACTAGTCTCCTTATTTAAAGTTTTCATTTCTATATTACTTCTATCTACAAAATCTATAATTTCATGCTCACTAGAATTAGAAGCAAATCTTTTTCCATCTTTAATAGTTAATTTTGAATTATATTTTCTCAAGTCACTTACACTTCCACTTATATCACTACTTCCAGATGTACAAAATGGAAATATAACTTTATCAGTAAAATCATATGTATCTAATAGTGTTAAAATAATTTTGGGATTTGTACCCCACCAAATTGGATATCCTAGATAGATAACATCATACTTACTAATATCAATTTTATTTTTAATTTTAGGTCTGGCTTTTGGATCATTTTGTTCTCTATTAGCTCGACAATCATTATTATAATCTAAGTCTTTATCTTCATATTTATCTTTAGGAACTATTTCAATAATATCACTATTAGCTTGTTTAGCTATTCTCTTTGCAATCTTTTCAGTTGTACCTGTTGCTGAAAAATATATAACTACAGAATCACTATTTGAATTTACTTCTTCTTTTTTTGTTTCTTTAACTTCTTTTTTATTAATGCAACCAGTAATCACAAGTGATAATACTAGTATACTTACCACAAGTTTTTTCATATAAACCTCCTAATCACTCATATCTATATCAAGTGTAATATTAATTTTATAGTCTTTGTATTTGTTTTGAATCTCATCATATATTTCTTTATATACTTCTTCTCTATTTTTAATTTTAAAATCAACTATTATATCAAAACTAATAAACTTATCTTTAAAATCGATATAAAATCCATGCATTTGTAATATACCTTTATGAGCAAATACTATTTTAGATATTTCTTTTTTAGCATTAATCACATCTTTATCTTTAGTGTTTACTGAATAAACACCAACAGTATGTAATATTACTCCATATTTTTCTGAAATCATCTTAGTTATTTTTCTAGATAATCTATCAATATCAGAAGCTGTCAATGTATCAGATACTTCAATATGTACTGATCCAGAATATCTATCTGGTCCATAATCATGTAGTGTTAGGTCATATGCCCCTTGAATATCCTTTTCTTTAGTAATATCTCTCTTAATAGACTTTGCTAAAGAGCTTTCTATTCTAACTCCAAGCATATTATCAACTGATTCTTTTATTAATTCTAATCCAGCTCTAATAATAAATATTGCTAATAGTACACCTACATAAGCTTCTAAACTAATATTAAATAACATATAAACAATAGCTGAAGCAAGTACAGAAATAGAAAGTATTGCATCATTAAAAGCATCTGAACCACTAGCTACTAAAGAATCAGAATTAACTTCTTTACCTTTCTTTTTAACATATATTCCTAAAATAAATTTAACAATAATACCAGCAAATAAAATTATTAATGTTATTGTACTATAATCTGCTACTTCAGGATGAATAATTTTCTTTACTGATTCAACAAAAGCAGTAATACCTGCATATAAAACTATTCCAGAAACAATAAGTGAAGTCATATATTCAATTCTTCCATAACCATATGGATGTTTTTTATCTGGTGGTTTTCCTGCAAGTTTAGTGCCTACTATTGTGATAATACTAGATAATGCATCACTTAAATTATTAACAGCATCAGATATAATAGCTATTGAATTAGCAAGTAATCCTACAAAAGCTTTAAATCCAGCTAAAACAATATTAGAAATTATACTAACAACACTTGTTTTAATAACAACTTTTTCTCTATAATCTTTCATATCACACCTCGCATTTATTATAACATATTAAAGCTAACAAAAAGACTAGAAATATCTAGTCTTTCATTTATTTACTTAGTTCTTTACCTCCTACATATAATTTATAACCATTTAAATCAATATTTGAATAAGTACTATCAGCATCTTCAAGCTCTGAAATATATGAATCACCAGTTAATTTAATTTTAGAATTACTATCTAAAATTAATTTTATTTCTTTAGCTTCATTATTACTATTAATAGTACCTTCATAACTTGATGATTGTGTTAATTCCATATTAAGTATTGAGATAGAATCAACAACTATATTACCACTTACTTTTTGATTAATTAATTTTAAACTAACATCTCCACCATTAGAACCAGAATTCCCCCATGAATCTTTCTGAATTCTTAAGAAATTTCCTGTTGTGTCTTTATTAGTAAATTTATTATTTTCTAAAGTAATATTTGCTTTAGTATTAGTTACATAAATAGAATCACCTTTATTAGTAACAATAGTAGAATTTTTAGATGAAAACTCTGCTGTTCCTGTATCAGCATCACCAGACATAGACTGATATATAAAGATGTTTTTATAAGTAGTTGATTGCCCATTTAATGTATTATTAGTATCGGTTAATTTTACATTTTCTAATGTAACACTATTTTTACCTTCAATTACTACTCCTTCTGATGCAGTAGCAATTAATTTAGCATTCTTTACTGTTATATCAGCAGTAGAATAAATAGTTGGTGATCCTTTTCCAGTAGTTTTATAAGTTCCTTTATTAACTGTTACTGTTCCACCACCTCTATCAGATCTAATTGCTGCACTTGATGTTCCAGCGGTATTAATTGTTAAATTGGTAGCATTCATAGTACCTCCACCAGTTGTCATAATACCTCCAGAATTATCTTTACTTGTAGTTATTGTAGAATTTGAAATGTTAACTGTTGTTCCATCTCCTGAAGAATTATTCGTAGTAGCAGAACCTCCATAACTAAACACGCCATTTGCCCCAGTAGCATCAGTAGTAATTGTTGCATTTTTAATAGTTAAATTGGCACCTGATTTTGCTAATATAGCTGAATTAGTACCATAGAAACTAGTATTATCTCCTCCTGCTGAATCGCCAGTTTTATTTACAGTTATATTTGAGAGAGTAGATTTAATATTTCCTGTTACTAAAATGGCATTTTCATCTGCATTAGATGATTTATATTCTCCTGATGTTATATCTTCATTACTAGTTATTTCTTTTACTCCAGAGTATGTGGTTTGAGAGTTATTATTCATTCCAGGTAGAGTGTTATTACTATTATTTGTATTATTATCACTAATAATTATATACCACATTACTCCAAGCATTAGAACTAATATTACAATTATAATTATATATGTCAATGTCTTTTTATCTTTCATCATTTCCTCCTTTCTAACTAAGCATTACTATTCTGAGTATTACCATTACTTTGACTATTATCATTATTTGGCATATCTGGCGGTTGACCATTTTGATTATTATCTCCACTAGGAGCAGCTGGTGGTTGATTACTTTGATTATTATTATTCTGATCTTGTTTATTATTCATAGATGGTTGATTTCCATTAGGTAATTGCATTATTTCTCCTCTATTACCTTTATTATGACAAGTTTTTGTGCATACCATAAATGCTCCTGTTGCTATTACAGCCCCTAATAATAATCCTATTATAAAGATTATTATTTTTTCACCCATTATATCTTTCATTTCTTACCTCCACTTCTTTTATTTTATATATATTAATTTTATTATTCTTTTTAATCTTTTCTTCTTTCAAATTTATTCATATATCATCTCCTTTTCTATATAAACCTTACCATTGTAAAATTAAACGAATATTAAATATATTTTTTTCTTATTTATCATTTCTCCTTTCTATAAATTAATAATACTTAGTAAAAATTAAAAGAACATTAAATATATATTAATGTTCTTATTTTTTTAAATTTATTTTAAAAGTTGTCAATCCATCTTTGGAAAAAGCTTTTATTGTACCATTATGATTAATAACTATATTCTTAGCTATAGCTAAACCAAGACCATATCTGTTAGAATCTCTTTTTCTAGATTTATCTGATCGGTAAAACCTTTCAAATATTTTTTCTTCGTCACCAGCTTTTATTGGATCACCGGAATTAACTATTTCTAAATTAATACTATTTTTATCATTATTTAAATTGACACTAATTGAACTATCTTTATAACTATGTTTAATTGCATTATCTAATAATATTGATATTAATTTTTCTATTTCTTCTTTACTACATTTCAATTTAATATCTTTCTCAATATTAATATCTATATTAACATTATTTTCATAAGCAATTGCTTCAAAGGTTAAACATATTCTCTCAATAATTTTTGAAATGTTTTCTTCTTTATAATTAGCAATAGATACACCATTTTCTAATTTAGACAAATCTAGTAGACTCTTAATCAAATTATTCATTCTTTCAGATTCATACTTAATATTATCAACATATTTAGCATTCTTTTTATCACTTTTTAATTCATCTGAAGATGCTATTATTACTGCGAGTGGTGTTTTAAGTTCATGTGAAGCATCTGCTATAAAGTCTCTTTGTTTTTCATATGATTCTTGAGCAGGCTTAGTAATTCTCTTAGTTAACATTTTAGAAACATAATAAACTAAAATTTCAACTATTAATAAAATTATAAGTGACTTAATTAATATAAGCATTAATCTATTATTAATGTTCTTAGTATTAATAATAATTATTGTATCTAAATAATAGTTGTAAGAATACTTATTATTATATAAACTACCAATTCTCATTCCTTGTTTTTTAGTAACAATTTTTTCTGCAACACTTTGAACATCAAAATTACTTGTATTACTACTATGACTAATAATTCTTTCAATTTCTCCATTACTCAATATAACAGTATATACTTCATAATCCATAATCATCATATTTTCAAAATTCTTATCATCTTGTTCATCATCAAGAATTGGAATTCTATAATCTGGCTTACTAATTCTTTCTTCCATAAAGCTTAAATTTCTCTGTACAGCACTATATTCTCTTCTATAAATTTCTACATTATATATAAAAACAATAATAAATATAAACGCTGATAAAATTATGAATATTGTATTAAATACTTTTCTATTTAGTTCTTTCATCTTTATACTCCATTTTATATCCTAAATTTCTTAATGCTTTAATCTGAACATTTGAATTAATAAGTTTCAATTTTTTTCTAATGAATGATAAATAAGCTTCTAAATTATTAGAAATTGAATCATTATCTAAACCCCATACTTTATCATATATCATTTCTTTAGATAATACTTGATTAGGATTATTCATAAAATATTCTAATAATTGAAATTCTTTATTAATAATATTTATCTTTTCATTATTATTCTTATTGATAATATCAGATGTTTTTAAATCAAGAATCAAATCTCCAAATTCAAGATTATTATTTTTAACTTTTTCAGTTCTTAACTGAGCATTAACTCTTGCGACTACTTCATCAATATGAAATGGTTTTGGAATATAGTCATTAGCTCCCTCACTAAATCCAAGCAATTTATCTTCTAATTCAGATTTAGCTGTTAACATTATTACCTTAGACTTTATATTGTTCTTCTTAATTTCTTTTAATATATCAATACCATTAATATTAGGAAGCATTATATCAAGAATTATAAGATCATATAAATCTTCTAATGCATTATAAAGACCTTCTTCTCCATCATTAGCAATATCAACAGTATATTTCTCCTTCTTTAATCTATTTGCGACTAATTCAGCTAATGATTCTTCATCTTCAACAATTAATATTCGCATAGCTTCATCACCTCAAATATAATTATTCATTTGAATATTAAATGAATATTAAAACTTTTTATTTATAACACAATATCATTTCTTTTTAATTATAACATAAAAAAGACTAGATTTCTCTAGCCTTAAATTTCTTAATATCACGAAAAGCATACTTATCATCTAAATCTTCATTTCGCACTTCGTTTAATATTAATTCTCTATATAGTTCAATAAATTCATTCTTTTCATCATCATTCAAATTATCTATATAATTCTTATTAGCAATAAATCCTAATTCTCCATTTTTGTTACGTACAATTGAACCAAACACTAATTCTTTAGGAATTCTATAGCGTATTTTAAGTTCATATGGTTCAGTATATTCAAACCATTGGAAATCTTCCTCAACACATGCAGATTTCATTTCTTTTGAACCATATCCTATATAATCTTTATATTCTTGCTCACTAAATCCAAAAATATCACAAAATAATTCTTCACTAAGGCAAGCTACAGATATACTTTCAAATACATTTTTACTATTCAAAAATTCAATATATTTTAGGACTTCATCCCAAGTACTTATATCATCATTAGGAAATACCTGAACAACATTTTTTTGTTTTGGTATATTATAATTTTTAAAGCCAAATAAATGACTATTTAAATTTTTTGATTTGTTAAATTGCATTGCGATAAAATGACTATTATCAAATAATTTATTCATATATAATCCCCCTAAAAAGCACATAATATTCTACAAAAAAACATATAATTTGTCAATAAAAGACTAGAATTATCTAGTCTATTTCTTAAGAACTAATTTTTTTGTTTTAATACTTTCATTCTTATATTCTTCATTCGAAGTTAATGTAGTAATATCAATTTGTCTATTACAAAGCATATCAAGTGGATGAAATAGTAATGGTGAAACAGAAGACAACTTTGTCCAACCACCACTATATATTAAATAAGTTCCAGTATCTAATCTAACAACACCTCTAGCCTGCTTAGGAAATAAGTCTAATTTTGGTGTAATAATACCTGCATTTTTAGGATAGATATTCTCTAACATTGCTGGAACACATCCATTATGATAATGTCCAGCTATAATAACATCATATACACTTAATAAGTCTTTTATTCTATTATCATTAATTGATGCTGGTGAATGTGTAATAAATACTTTGGGTAAATCTTCTTTTAATTCAGAATGAAGATTTGGATGCTCCATCAAATCGATATAAAGTGCAATTGCATCTTCTGTGTGTTTATCATATCGATTATTATAAACATCTTCTTTTTGAATATATCCTCCTATAAGTATTTTATCATCACTATAAACATCATCATTTAAAACATAAACATCTGATAAACTATTTAGTTCACCCCAAATATTAGATTCATCAGATAAATCAGGGACATCAATCGAACCACTATAAATATAATCATGATTACCTAATACAATCATTGTTGGAGCAATATAAGAACAGTACTTAACTAAAGCTTTTAAATTATCAAGACCTTTTCCCTTAACTAATTCTTTAGGTGAATCGATTAAATCTCCAAGCAAACAAACATAATCAGGATTTTCATTAGATAAAGATTTACAAATATTCATAATATCTTTTTCTCCAACTGTTTTTGATATATGAATATCACCAACACTAGCAATTTTAATATCACTATCAACATTTTTATTATAAAAAATACTTTCTCTAACTTCTAATACATCTGATGCTTTTTTCATAATCATACCTCTATTTAATTATATCATAAAAAAGATTAGAGTACTCTAATCTTTTGCTTTTCTTTCTTCACAAATCTATTTTCAGCTATATCATATTTATAGTTTTCTTTATAAATACCATTTACATGATTTTCATAATTCTCAATTAGTATTTCAGGAATATTATCATCATAAAATTTTTTAAAATCTTGAAGAGCTAATTCAGAAAAGAAGAATGGTCCATGATAATCATTTTCTGATACTTTTCCACCTAAAAATCTTTTGCTAAAATCAAGATTTAATTTTTCTCTATGGAAAAACTCATATTCTTCACTTGTAATTAATTCATGTGAAACAGCTGCATTTATAAAAGCCTCATCTTCTGTTTTACCATAGTAATATACATCTACTCTATCTCTATCAGCATTAACAAATGAAATATATCCAATATCTTCAAAATATTCTATATGCCATTCTGGACGATATGGATCCATCAACAATTCTTTGATGGTGCATTTTCCTCTTACCTTAGTTTCAAATTTTATCAATCTATTTCTTAATGATATAGTTTTTTCCTTTTCTTCTTTTGTAAATTCATGGTTTTGATAGTAATTCATTTTATCTCTATCAGAATTTTGACAATAATGATAATTATCTATTATTGTATCACCTAACAATGTTCTCATAACTTTCTCCTATTTTAATTTTCTTAATTAAGATATTCTAATTCCGTAGTAACTTTATTGAATATTATCTCTGAAGTAATATTATTATACTTATAGGAATTTATTTGTCAATAAAACACATATAAAAGAGATAGCAAGCTATCTCTTCTAAATTAATCTATATCATATTCCCAACCTGGTTGCCAATCTCCAGTTTTTCTCCAGTCATTTTTATTTGTTTTCAACTAATAGTAAAAATAATATCAAATTTAACAAAAGCACCATATTATAAATTATTTTAGTAATTTCTCAAACGCATTTGCATTAAGAATTGTATTTGATATAAACTTTCCTTTATAAAAGTTAGCCCAATTATTAACTATACATGGAGCATTTTTAGCTTTTTCTAATGTATCTATTTTTATAAAATTCAATTTAATTCCTTTATCTTTTGCATAATCAGATAATTCTTTTACCTCATATTCTACATAAGGACATTCGTTAGAATAATAAATAGTAAAGTCTTGACTATCAATTTCCATCTTACGAGCATTATCATTGAATTTAGGTGGTTCTTTATCATTAAATTGTAATACCATTAATTCATAGTCATTAATAGTATCTACTACTTTAAAGCCAAAGTGTTCAAAAAACTTCTTATCACCAATAAATGGTTTTTTCTTTTGAGTAACAATTGTACAAATACCATTCATTTTTTTCTTTTTAGCATCTTCTATAGCATATTCTAGTAATTCTTTACCTATACCTTTTCCTTTAAAACTACCTGCTACCCATAAACAATAAATATACATATAGTTTTTACCATTAATAGGAGCCCAAGCTGTTTCTATAGGTTCATATTCAATAAAGATTTTACCTCTAGCATTTAGTTTTCTAAATATATGTCCATCTTTTAATTTGCTTTTAATCCATTCTTTTTTCTTATCTACGCCATCTTGATGTTTAGGATCGCCAATTGCACAACATATATGCTCTTCATCAATATTTTTTTCATCTAAATTAATATATTCATTCATATTTATTCCTACCTTATCATTTGTTTTTCTACATATAAGAAATATAGTTTATATTAATTTATTTATACTAGTATTAACTATAAGCCACCAAGTCCAGCAAAACACATACCAAACATAATGATAACCAAAATAACACTAATAACGATACCGGCTAGTAATGCAATTAGAACTGTTATACCATATGGTCTAGTTGTTTTAGTAAATAATGAAGCAACAGCAACAATAAATACAAATATATTTGCCCTTTCAAAGAAAATAATAAGAAAAATTGATGCAATACCTAGTAGTATCATTAATGGTTTATATTTATTTTCTTCTTTTTCTTGAGTTTGTTGAACATTATTGCCTTGTTGATTCTGTTGCTGCGATGTCATAGCAGAATTTTGAGTCGTTGAAGTGTTTGTATTAAGCATGGCACCACAATTATAGCAATAACAGTTCGTTTTATTATTTAAAGAACCACAATGTCCACAATACATTGTTTCTACATTGGTTGTTCCAGTTTGGTTTTCAGCCATAAATCTTTCTCCTTTTTCATCTTTAATACTATATATATAATACCTAATATTGAAATAATTTGATAAATACTAAAACATAATATATTCTTTTCTGTTCCTCTTATAAACTCTATAAAAAATCTAAAAATAAAATAATATAGAATTAAATCATAAAACAAAATACCGGGCTGTAATTCTTTTTTTGCTTTTTGTTTGTAAAATAAAAATCCAAATAAAAGTAAACAGAAAGCCATTTCAATTAATTGTGTTGGAATTCGATTAATTCCATCTCCAAAATTAACACCAATTGGTAATGATGTTTTTATTCCGAAACAGCATCCTGTTAAAAAACATCCTATTCTTCCAATAGCCATTCCTAAAGCAATAGCAGGTGCAATTTGGTTTCCAAATCTCTTTCCCTTTATATTAAGTATCTTTTTAGCAATTATAACACCAATATATCCTCCAATCAATCCTCCTACAATAGATTTACCTGTAAAGATAAATTGACTAATCAGACTAAAGTCTTCGATTAGTGGCTTGAGATTTTCTATAATTACTAATATTTTGGATCCAATTGCTCCAAAGAACAAAGCTGATAATACAATAATAAAAGGTCTATATCCTCCTATCTTTTCTTCCTTTGATACCGTTATAAGGAACCAGATTATTCCTATTATTAAACCTAATCCTACAAAAATAGAATAAGAAGATATCTCTTTACCAAAAATAGTAAAGTAAGGAATAATGCCATAACCATCTGGAACAAAATGATTATCTAACACTACAGCTTCCTCCTTTTATTTTCTTTCCTAAATTGCAGCAGTTTTTTCCAAGAACTAAACATTCATACAGTTTTTGAGCAGAACAATAACCAAATGCTGCGATTGTTTGTAATATTGTTAAAATCCCTAAAAAAACATAAGCTACAATATCTATCTTAACTACATATAGAAACAATATGATAATGATACAGAAAAAAGATCCTACAAAATGAGAGAAGCGAATACTACTAACATTTAATACATCAGTTTCTCCTTTACCTTCTCGATCAAATAACGCTTTATATAACATAATTAAAGGCGCTCTTCTTACTGTTAAAATTCCCGATAATAACATAATTATAAATGGAATAAAAATTATCCATTTAATATTAAAAAATACTAATATAACAGTAATCCAAAGTAAGATTGCTATAGTATATCTACAAAAAGCAAATCCTTTTTTTGGTACAGTAGCCATTTGATACTTTGTCATATTATTTCCCCTTTCCAATCATCTTAATAATATTTGGAAAAAACATACCTGTTTTCTTTTGATAATCTTCATATTTTTTAAATACTTTAACTAATTCTTTTTCTTCTTGCTTAGCACGATAATACATAAAAGGAATAAATACAAAAGTATTTAGTATAAAAACACAATAATTACTCCTTAATACTCCTATTGCATAAATAGCCCAAATTATAGACGCATATAATGGATGTCTTACAATTTTATAAACTCCATTTGTAACAAGTGTTTGATCTGTATAGATAACAACATTATTACCCCAATTATTTCCTAAATAGTATCTTCCCAATAAATTAGTTGCAATACTTATAATATATAGTGCTAAAAAAATAATATTTAGTATTGTATTATGATAAGAATATGTTCCACATCCCAAATTAATAACAAATGCTATAGCAATGAAAAAAGCACTCATACTAGCTGTTTCTACAACAGACTTTACTTCTTTCTCTTTTTTATCTTTTCTAGTTTTAGCATGAATAAAATTATAAATTACATAAGCATAAATTAGTATAATTCCTAATACAATAACAGAGTTTATAATTGTTTGCTCTAAACCAATTTTATTCACTACTACTTGAAACATATTTCTAATAAATTTATTATGAATCATGATACTTACTCCTATAAATCATATTATAAGATGAGAAAGGAATTCTCTTTAAATCTGTTGTTATAATATGAGCACATTCTTTTTGCATCGATTTTATATCAAAATTATATCTATCTACAAAAGATGTAATACTAATTCTAAAAGTATTTTCACTTACATATTTACTTCTTTTTTCTAAATCCCACTTCATAAAGTCTCTAGGAACAAACTTTTTAAAATCTTTTAAGAATTTTAATGGATTACAGCATGATCCAAAAATAATATCTTTACCATTTGTTAAAGCATCTTCTATTTTAAAAGTAAATGTATTATTAACATAAGGTAAATATTTTTTAATATTATCTAATCTAGTAATAGGAAGAAAGCCATTTTTTGTATTATATAAGTATGTTAAAGCAACTCTTTCAACATTACAAGGTAATGGTGCAAAATCCTCTTTAATAATCATTTTCTTTGTTTGTTCTTCAATTAAATTAATAACATTTGTTAAAGTAACACGATTACTTCTATCTAAATTACCATTCTTTCTACCAAAATAAGCGACTGGTTGAATATTAACACCTCTAATACATTTTGTTTCTAATCCATAGGAAATAATTTTTCCTAATTCTTTATCATTAATATCTCTTTCTATTGTCATAACAAGTGTTATAGGGATATTATACTTTTCAAGATTATGAACAGCTTTTTTCTTAATATCTACTAACTTTCTACCTCTTATTTTTTCATATACTTCATCTTTAAATGAATCAAATTGTAGATATATTTCAAAACCACCTTTAAATTCACTTAACTCTTTAACAAAATCTTCATCTTCTGCAATACGAATACCATTAGTATTTAACATAACATATTGATATTTTTCTCTAGCATATTGAATAATTTTAATTATTTCTGGATGAATAGATGGTTCTCCACCACTTATTTGTAATACTTCTCCTCTGCCATTTTCACATTCAGCACCAAAATCAATCATTTCCTTTATCTTTTTTAAATCTAAATCTTTTCCTTTTCCACTATTAGCATAACAAGTATTACAGCACATATTACATCTATTTGTGATTTCTAATATATTAATACAACTATGTTGATCATGATTTGGACATAAGCCGCAATCATATGGACATCCTTTTTTTACTTCAGTCTGAGTTTTAGTAATAGTTCCTGCCTTATCATATATTCTTTTATTTTTAAAATATTCAATATCATGCTCTAATAATTCCAATTGTTCTCCATGCTTTTGACAATATTTTAGTAAATATACTTTATTATCTCTAAAGATAATTTTAGCTGGAATAACTTTCAAACATTCATTACACAAACTATTTGTAAATTCATAATATACAAAATCTCTATCCATTTTAGTATCTCCTTATTTTTGGCTTTTGAAAGTATAATTTGCTTCTTCAATTAATTCACGAGCTTTCTTCATATCAATATTGTTCCAGTTTTCTTCTTCTAATTTTTCATCTCTAGGAATAGCTCCAGTTTCTACTACCATAACATTGGCACCAGACTGAAGCGCTTCTAAAGATACTGGATGTACACAAATATCTTTTACAATATCTCCACCAGACAATCGTAATACAGCTATGATTTGTGCCAGTCTACTTTCCGAAATCAATTTAGCGTTTCCATAAGGTGTTCCTTTAACAGGAATCCTTGCCATTGCTCCAGATATAATTGCACCACAATCTACAATATTTAAAAAATTTCTAGCAAGTTCTTCATTAGTATGTTCTTCTGCAATTGGTTCAACTAAACTAATTAAATCCAATTTAGATCTTTGAACATTTTTCATTGTGTTTCTTCTAACATCTATTTCAAATGGAGTATCAATTCCTTCTCTTATCCTACAAGCATGATATATCCCACTTATTCCTTCTTCATACATCAAATTAGAAATCGTCATATCTAATTCACCCGTATTTAGAACAATTTCATAATCTCCAGGAATTTCTTGCCTCATTTTTTTAGCAATTTTTAATAATTTTGGAATACTATAAAACTCAGTTGTTCTTAAAACAATAAATCTAGCTCCATTCTCAACAAAATATTTTGCTTTCTCTATTATTTCTTTTGTAGAATAACGAACTGATTTTTTTATAATCTTCCAATCTTCACCAAATGAACAAAATTTACAATTCATTGGACAACTTGCATAATCTGCACCTATAGCACTCCAAATATAAGCAGTATTATTGGTTTTGATTTTTGCTACTTCTCTTGCGGTTTTTCTTAATTCTTGATCTTCTTTGCTTCCTAATGGAATCTCCAACAATTCAATTATTTCTTTTTCTGTTAAAGCAATTCCCTTTAAAACTTTTTCTTTAGCTTCTTGTATTATATTCATTATATTATCTCTTCTAAAATATCAATTGTATCTAAAACAACTTTAGGACATTTCTTTTCTAATAATTTTTTTTCCATTATTTTTGCCATTCCTTCTTCAGTTGATAAATCATATCCTAAAATTTCTTTACATTTACAACTACCATGCTTCTGACAGAACTTATCTTCAAATTCTGCTTTCATTGCTAATAGTTTATTTTTCGTTTCTTTATCGTTGGGTATAGCATTTCCATATTTAGTACCCAAAGCAATCAAAGATCCAACAACACAACCGCATGTCTCTCCATGCCACATACCGCCACCAAAGCAAGCTGCTATTTTTAATGCTTCTTCATGTGACAAATTAAGTTTTTTACTACAATAATCTAATACAATTTGTGAGCAATCAAACCCTTCTCCAAATTTTTTTGTAATTTCTTGCTCTGTCAATTTATTCTTCATATATACATCACCCACACTATTGTATCATAAAAAAACTAGATTACTCTAGTCTTTATAACAAAATTATTTATCTTACTTTACTTTGATTACGACTTGTACTTCTTTTGAACTAGGTGGTTACGATAAAATGTTAAAGAATATGATTAAGTATTTTATTAGTAATCATAAAGTATCTAATATTGCTCATGAAGAAATTACTGCAATGATACATTCTGATAAAAAAGTTGCAGAGTTTTATTATAAAAGAGAATTAGAAATGACTAACTCAATTAAAAATATATTAATTAATAATAATTTTAATGATGATAATCTTGATGAAAAAGTTCATATTATGATGGGATTAATTGATAATTTATGTCATGAAATTATTTATCATAAGCATAGTGAAATGAATTATGATACTATGACTGATCTTGTTATAGATACTATTAAAAATCTATTTAAAAACGACTTAGTTAACTAAGCCGTTTTTTTATTTATCTTTTTCTTCTTGACATCCACATTTGCAATTTTCATCTTGGCAAGTACATTCTTTACCTTCTTGACATCCGCATTTGCAATCTGGTCCGCAGTTACATTTCTTTTCTTCCATTTTATCCCTCCTAATCATTAAATCTTTTAAATAAACTTGTTAGTTCATCTATTACTTCTACATTTCCTTTTTCTATATCATTAGATATACATCTATATATGTGGTTTTCAAACATTAAATTTGCTAAACTTTTAAGTGATTTTTCAGCAGCAACTATTTGAATTAATATGTCATTACAATAAGTATCTTCTTCCACCATCTTTTTTATACCATTTACTTGTCCTGATATTCTATTAATTCTATTTAACAGTTGTTTCTTTTCTTCTTCACTTCTCTCTGTTTTTTTGCAACACTGTGACATTCTACCACCACCATCTATAGTATAAATCATTTTTTATTTAAATGTAAATGAGGGGGTATATTAAAAAATAATCTTTCACTACTTTTTTACTATCCAAACCCATTTTTCTTTTAAAGATAATTTTTTAAATTCATATCCATAATCTAGTAATTCTTTTTTATAAGTTAAAAAAGCATGATCAAATTCAAAACCAGTTATTTTTTTAACCTCTTCAAACGATAATTTATATTCATCTTTATTATTTTCTTTAATATATTTCCATAATGATTCATATTTACTCATTTTTCATCAATCCTTTACAAGTATCTATTACAATATCTTTTAATTTTTCTTTATTATCTATGTCTTCTACAAGATACATAGTTTTTTTTGAACCGTCATAGGGTATTTGTTCTTTCATACTATACTTTTTATTACTTTCGACTATTTTTACAAAAAAATTGTCACCACCATAAAGACCACCAAATAATATATTATTATAATAAATTAAATATCCACCCATCATAGGTCTACAAGTAATATTATCTAATAAGTCTAATTGTTCTAAAATAAAATCTTTATATACTTTTGTTGTAGCCATTAAATCAACTCCTATAATTAATTATAACATAAAACAAAATATAGTAATATTACTATCTTACAAACAAAAAGACTAGATTTCTCTAGTCTTTATTAGTCAATTACTTATTGTTTTTGCTTTGATTGCAGCTTGTACAACAGTTATGTTAGGAATGACCAAGGCTAAAATGATTTAACTTATTATTATTTATATATGCTTATAATCACTTGTTTTTGAAAAAGCTTGGTTTAGTTCACTAGTTATTTTTGAATGTAGTATATGTGTTATTGAAGAATTAGGACAATAATCCTTTTCTTCCATTAACGAAGCTTTTTTTCTTTCTATTTCATATACAAAACTTTTACCGTTCTTTATTCTTATTTCAGAGTTTCTGTCACTTGACATTACTTCATTTATCAAGTTATCTGTAGTAGAAAATCTCGTATTGTATTGATACTCATTCTTCTTTGCATTTACATATTTTTGGATTAAATTTAATATTGATTTAAAATCCAATTCACTACGAACATAAAAAGTAACACGAAGAATCTCTTCATATTTATCAATTTTTATTTCATTTATCATTAACTGATCTATTATTTCAATTAAATATTTTGCTAATTCCTCATCTGGTAAAAAGCCAATATATCCTGGACCCTTTCCTTCATGTCCTTTACAACAGGTAAATGTTCTAATATTATTATTCCAACAAAATAATAATAATTTTGTTAATTTTTTTGAGCCTTCACCAAACAATGCGGCATACTTTGAAATCAACTCTTCTGGTACTTCTCCATAATATGCCTGCCCAAAGCTATAATCTTCTAATTCAACGTTATTATTCATTTTCCCTCCTTTATTATAATTATATCACAATATTTATAATTATTTTAATATTAACACTACTACTTCCAAAAATTCAAAAAAAGACTAGTTTTATCTAGTCTTAATTATTAATTATTATTTGCTTTGATTGCAGCTTGTGATTACACCCAACTAAAAGCTCCAAATCCTACGAGTTTCCGTATTGTTTTTGACTAAAATGACTAAATATTTATTAATCCGAATATCTTAATCTTCCGAACTAATTAATAAATTGTAATTTGTTGCCCTCTTTATAATTTTGATATCCAATTATTTTATCATCAAATGTTAGAAATGTTTTATCTTTGATATTTTTCTTTTTGTCTTATAACATAATTACTAATATTTTTATCATAATCTGGATATAA
>JAFSVF010000025.1 GCA_017450205.1 Bacilli bacterium
AGGTAGATATCTCATGTTATTTTGTGTTATACTTGTCATGACTTAAGTCCTTTCTTGTTTAATTGTTTGCGTAACTCAATTATATAAGACTTAAGTCTTTTTTTATATATAGAAATGTTTCACATCAATTGTATAACAACAATCATACAAATCGAAAAATAAAACATTTTATTGACATATAAAGATTCTATGTTATCCTTGTGATAGAAGGAGATAGGTAAAAAAATTGTAAAAATGAAAGTGAAAAGTTTATTTTTTCTTGCACTATGTTTTATAGGAATAACAAGTGTGTCTGCAGGATCATTTAAAATTGGAACTGTAGAATATGATTCATTAGCTGCTGCTATTGATGCTGTACCAGCTGATGGAACTAAGACAACAATTGTAATGACGCAAGATGTAACTAATTCACCCGGGGTTCAAATCGATGAAGGAAAAAATGTAGTAATTGATTTTAATAATCATTACTATGAATCAGGAGCACCTTTCGTAGGTTCTCCAAAAACCGAAACAATTTCGTTTAGGTTTATGAAAGGAGCTACTGTTTATTTAAAAAACGGTAACTTAAAGGCAAGCAACGATAAAGACTCGAAGATGTTTATACAAAACTACTCTGATTTAACTTTAGAAAATATTAAAATTGATGCTACAGATAACAACTATGATTATTTTTATGCACTAAGCTCTAATTATGGTCATGTTTATGTAGGCGAAGGAACTTCAATTCTTGTAAATGAGAAAACTCATGCAAGAGCATTCGATATGTGTTGGGCACCTACACCTGGTAATGGAAGCTATATTAATGGTACTCAAATGATTATTGAAACAGATGAAGAAATCAATGGATACATTGAACTTGATGTATGGGGTACATATTCTGATAAAGATGTTATAAAAAGTACACTAGAAATCAAGAATATTGATTTTCATGGTAAATGGATTGTTGATGAAAGACTTAAAAATCAATTAACAATTGATGGTGGTAGATATATAAATCCAGGATTTAGTGAAACTAATTTACCTCCAGAAATACCAACAGATGAAAATCCATATATTGATATTCGATTATATCTTAAAGATGGAAATGCATCATATAACTTAAATGATCACTTCACAGTATTACCATCTAAGCATGTTGCATACGATAATGATAAATTATTTATCATTAAAGGACATGAATATAATTTCACCAAGAATTTACCAATTGGATACGAACAATTTGTAATATATGAAATTGAAGACGAATCAATCGTAACAGTTGAAAATGGTATTCTAAAAGGAATTAAAGATGGTGTTTCAAAAATAACCGTAATTTTAGGTGAAGATAAAAACGGTAAAATTAAAAAGAGTTTTGATGCTATTGTATTTGACCTAGATGCTGCAACTGACTATCAAGCTAATGAAAAAGAAGGAGAAACCATTGTTAATGTAATGAATATAATAGTTTCTAACGTAATTGAATCAGCATTAGATGATAATTCTAATGAAGGAATTGATGAAGATACAAAGAATAATTTAATTGCTGCTATCGAAGCAGGTAAAAAAGTTGATGCTAAAATAGAAATTAATAAACTTAAAGAAAGTGATTTAGATTCTACTTTAGTAAATAAAATTAAAAATAGTGTTTCTAATGGTACATTAGTAGAATTCTTAGATATTGATTTATTACTTACTGCAGATGATGATTTACTTGGTAAAGTAACAAAACTAGATGACGAATTAACTATATCAATAGATGCACATGAATCATTAAAAAATGCACCTGCTAATACTACAAGAAAATATTTCATTGTAAGAACGCATGAAGGTGATGAACCAGAAGTAATCGAAGCAACACTTAAAGATGGTAAATTAATCTTTAAAACTGATAGATTCTCTAATTATGCAGTAGGTTATACTGATACAACAAATCCAAAAACTGGAGATAAAATTATAGCTTACGTAGCTATACTTGGAATATCTTTAGCTGCTTTATTTATATTAAAAAAGAAAAGAGTTTAAGTATTAACTAGCTTTTAAAAAAGCTAGTTTTTTTATATAAACAAATCACATTGTTTATATAATCCTATTGAATCTGAATCACTTGATCCACTTAAAGTTAAACCCAAATTAGAAGATAAACACAATGAAACAAAGGCTTTTCTTAATTTTAAATTATTAATCATAATATCCTTCTTGAGTGCATAATATAATAGTACAAAATAATCTATTTGGATATACAAAAATTTATGTGTTTAAACTCTTAGATATGGTATACTCAAATTGAGGTATTTAATACCAAAGATAAGGAGTATTATATGAACGAAATTAAATGTCCAGAATGTGGTAAAGTATTTCAAATAGATGAAACAAGTTATGATTCAATAGTTAAACAAATCAGAGATCATGAATTTGAAAAAGAAATAGAAATAAGAGAAAAATCTTTTCAAAGTGATAAAGAATCAGCAGTTAAATTAGCAGAAGCAAATACTAAAGAAAAACTTAATGAAGAAATATCTAAACTCAAACTAGAAATATCTTCATTACAAAATAAAGTTGAAATAGCTGATAAAGAAAAAGAATCAGCAATACAAACAGCTGTTACTAAAGTTGAAAATGAATTAAATAATAAAATTAATACTTTAGAAATGGATAATAACAATTTAAAAAATGATTTAAAACTTAAAGAAAGTGAATCTAAATTAACTATCGAAAAGGCATTATCCGAAAAAGATAAAACCATAGATAGTTTAAATAATAAAATAGAACTTTCTAAAAAAGAATTTGAATTAACTGAAAAGAATAATAAAGAGTCATTCCAATTAGAATTAAAGAAAAAAGATGAAATGATTGAATACTATAAAGATATGAAAGCTAAATTCTCAACAAAGATGGTAGGTGAGTCATTAGAGCAATATTGTGATAAAGCATTTAATGAAATAAGAACTCTTTTCCCTAATTGTGAATTTGGTAAAGATAACGATGCAAGAACAGGTTCTAAAGGAGACTTCATCTTTAGAGACTTTGATGATGAAGGAAATGAAGTAATATCTATTATGTTTGAAATGAAGAATCAAAATGAAGAAACTGCATCTAAACATAAGAATACTGACTTCCTAAAAGAATTAGATAAAGATAGAAAAGAAAAGAATTGTGAATATGCTGTATTAGTATCTCTATTAGAATTAGATAATGACTTATACAACGGAGGTATTACAGACGTATCACATATTTATCCAAAGATGTATATAGTAAGACCTCAATCATTTATATCTATTATTACACTTCTTAGAAGTGCAGCACTTAAATCAATAGATATTAAAAAACAATTACTAATTGCTCAAAGAACTTCTGTAGATATTACAAACTTTGAAGATAACTTAAATGAATTTAAAGAAGGATTTGCAAGAAATTATAGACTTGCATCAGATAACTTTAATAAAGCAATCGATGAAATAGATAAAACTATTGATCACTTAAATAAGGTAAGAGATTCTCTAGTTAAATCAGATAATAACTTAAGACTAGCTAATAAAAAGTCAGAAGATTTAAGTATAAAAAGATTAACTTCAAATGCACCATCAGTAAGAGAAGCTTTTGATAATTTAAAAAATAACTCCTAATGGAGTTTTTTTATGTAAATATCTAATAATTTTATTATTAAATATTATTTATATGAGATAATACTAAATAGATATATAGGTGATTACAATGAAAGAAAAAATGAAACTATTAATGAAAGATTATGAAACTATTCTATACGAAGGAAAACCAAATACTTTATGTTCTGTATTAGAAATAATCTTTAACCCATTATTACCAATTTCAATAATATGGGGATTTATTGATTCACTATTTATTAAAACAATTTTAAATAATAATTTTTATGATGACACAACAGCTATATTCCTTGTTATATTCTTTGCAGTACATTTAATGCCAGTATGGATGTATATATTCGGAATTTTAAGTGGCATTTACAAATATATAAAAACATACTATATCGTTACTAACGAAACAGCTTATATATCAAACGGAGATTCAAAAAAAGGAATAATAACTATACCATTTAAAGAGATGGCTATTGTTGAAACTCACGAAGGACTATTTGATAAAATGCTTGGAGTAGGAGATGTAGAAATATCATCTAAAAAATCAAATGTTAATGAGTTAGAAAAGGTATCCATATCTTCAATTTCTAACTTTAATGAATTATGTAATTACATAAGTACTCAAAAAACAGAAGAATCTAGCGATTCACCATTTGAATGGTAATTAGTAAGGAAGTAATAAAATGAATTTCAAAGGTTTATTTAATTTTGATGAATATGATTATTTTTATCATATGACAAGTATAGATTATGCTTCTTCAATTTGTGAAAAAGGTCTACTTGTAAATGGTAATAATATTTTAGATACTTCTAATTTATTATATACAACAGCAATTCCAATTAGTGAAGAAATGCTAGATAAATTCACTGATATCTTGTCTGATGAAATGGGTACAACGCAAGTAAGAGATACTGATGCTTGTATTATAATTGGAACACCTAAAGAATATAATAAAGATATAGTTAATGATTATGATTCATTTAAAAATGAAGAATATTATGAAGGAATAGTAAGTAAAAATATGATCATGGGTTATATTGATTTAGATAAAGTTTTTCATATCAATGAAAACTATGAATTCTTCGAAGAAGATATAGCTGAGTTAACAGATGGTACTATATCAGTAAGTCATTCTATAAAAAGATAATTTACTTAAATTATTAATAAACATGCTATAATGTACCTAGGTGGGTATAGATGGAAAACAATACATTAAAAGAATTAGTTTCTTATTATATATCAGTATTAGAAGAGGCTTTTTCTATTACTAAAGATCATAGTATTACTAATTTAAAAAGAATATCAAAATTTAAAGATGATATAAGAATAAAAGAAAAATATTATAAAGAATTAAATGATTATTATGATAGTTTAAAAGTAGATTTAGATGTTATTAAATTCTTAATATTTAATCAATCTAAATTAAATGAAGATAATATATATCACACATTAAATAGATTAGATTCACTTGCTGAATCTAAATATAATTATATAGATTCAATAATAGATCTCTTAGATATATCATGTGATTTAGAACTTCCAGAAAAGTTTTATATACCTAAAAAGAATTTTAGATATATGAATAAAGAAGAACTTATTAATATAGCTAAAGGATTTACTATGAATAGTGTTAAAGATTTTCTAGTTAATGAAAAAGTATACAATAATACTTCTTTTGACACTGCACTAGGAAGTGTTAAATATTTTAATCTAGTAGGTGGAGAAACTAAATATATCGCAGGTGTATTTGAAAAAGGAATAGTCTTACCACGAGTAAGAGATGATTTAACTACATTAATAGCAATTCATGAACTAGTACACAATTCAATACTCATGAATAAAGAGAGTATTAATGATAAAAATATAGTTTATAGTGAAATTCTTCCAAGATTCTATGAAAATCTATATGCTTCTCAAAATGGATTTATTAAAGAAACTATTCATAAAGATGAGTATACAGATATATTATTAAATGATTATCATAAAGAACCAATGATGGTACAAGTAGAAAAAGTAAGAAGATTAATAAATTAGTCTTTGTATAAAAATGTATTATAGTTAAATAAAAAAGATATTAGCGAAAACTAATATCTTTTATTGTATATAAATAGAATTATAAATAATTTGCTTTTTTATAATAAATAAATATGTTATATTAGATTTAGGATAGAGTTTATAGTTGTAAGGATGTATTTGTATGAAAAAATATTTATTATTTATTTGTTTATTATGTATTCCTTTTATAGGAATAGTTAAAGCAGAAAATGGACCATTTAGGGCATTTGCTGATATATCAATTAATTACGGTGAAGGATATATTTATGTTTACAATCCAAGAGAAGATACAGACGAGCATGAAAATGCAAGTTATGATGTAGAAACTAATACATTAACATTAGATAATATCACCTGTAAAAGGATTGAAGTATCTTCGATGGGTGAAGATTTTAAAATAAAACTTATTGGTAATAACACTATTAACAGTGGCATTAAAATTGAAGGTGAAAACTACAAAACAAATTTAGAAATTATAGGAACAGGTTCTTTAGTTTTAGGAGCTGATAATTTATGGACAGAAGCTATTTCTATAACATATGGTAATTTAGTTATAGATAATACTGTTGAATTAATAATACAAAACCAATCAAATTCAGATAAAAACCTTATCTCAGTATATAATGATTCAAGTGAAGATAAGTTAATTACTATTAAGAGTGATGAAGAAATAGAAGTTATAAGCGAATCTTCTATTACAGATCCATATTACTATTATGGAGCATATCTAAATCCAGTAATTAATAACGGATACATTATAAAAAAAGGAACAAAGTATTATGCTGCAGAGCTAATGTCTGGAACATTTTTTAAAGTTTACAATAGAGAACTTCAAGTTTTAGAATATAACGATGAAACAATTTATTACATAGATTTTCTACTTACATCAGAATATACTGAAATGAACATTGAATTAAATGGTTATGAAATTGTAAAAAGCAATACTGATATATTAGAAGCAAGTACTATTTCTGGAAGAAAGAAAATAGATTCTGTTTCTAATAAAATATATTATGTTGATAATGAAGTTTATGAAATTACTGATAAAACAATATTATGGAACAACTTAGAATACAAGTTTGTAATTATTAAAAATGATATTAATGAAGATAATTTGGAATATGTTGATAATTTAAAATTATCTTATATTGATTCTCATTATTTAGAAATAAGTCCTTCAGAGTATGTAATAATTGATGGTAATAATTCTACTTATGATTCAAAGAACCCATTAGATTTTAAAATTAATGCAAGATATTCATTATTTAAAGATGGTGGAAAAGTATATGTAGATGATAAAGAAATTACTGATTATACTTCTAAAGAAGGAAGTACAATTATAACTTTAAATACATCTTTTCTAGATACTCTAGAACCAGGTAGGCATAATATCAAAGTTGAATTTACAAATGGCGCATATGCTGCTGGTGAATTTACTATTAATGAAAAAAAGAATAATCCCAAAACAGGAGATTCAATAATAAGTATAATTTCAATACTAGTTATATCTTTACTAGTACTTATAATAAATAAAAGACATCAAATGATTCAACACATATAACTTTAGTGTGGTGATTATATGAAAAAACTATTAGTATTATTAATTGGATTACTAATACCAAGTTTTGTATTTGCTTATTCATCTAATGAATTAATTACTGATGAATATGAATATTCATCATTAGAAGGTAATAACAAGCAACTTACAAATACTTTTGTTTATCGAGATGCCGACTTTACTAGATCATCATTCTTAGGAAGTAAGTCTTTAGAAGTATTATCTATTCAAGTAGCTTCCACTTCTTTGAGTAGATGGGGAATGAATGAAGACCCATATGAAGTTGATTATAGAGAAAATGATTATAATATTAAAAATTTATTAGATAAAATGAAATTTAATAATATTAAATCTAATGCTTACTTTAATGCAGAGAAGAAACCTAACTCTATGGGAGTAATAATCGGAAGTAAAAAAATAATTCAAGATGATAAAGAGTATACTTTACTTGCAATTGTACCAAGAAGTGCAGGCTATAGACTTGAGTGGTCAGGTAACTTTAATATTGGTGCTGGAAGTATACATCAAGGATTTAAAGCTGCTCGTGATGAAGTTCTTAGATTTACTAAAAAATATATAAACGATAATAATATAGAAGGTTCAATTAAAGTATGGACAGTAGGTTATAGTAGAGGAGCTGCTATATCTAATATGATTGGTGGTTTCTTTGCAGGTGGTGGAATTGATTACTTTGGTGATAAAGTGGAAATTACTCCTGAAGATGTTTATTGTTATACAATTGGTACACCTGCTTCAATTAAAAATGGAATGAGCAAAAACATAGAACTAAGTGTAGAAGGCAAAAGAGATAGTGAAGACTATACTAAAGATACTGAAGGTACTAGCTATAACTATTTAGGTGGAGGAATACTTGATTTATCAAGTGATAATTATAAAGGTATAAGAAATATTATCTTTAAAACTGATGCATTTGCAAAACTTCCACCATCAGCCTGGGGATTTACTCGTTATGGGGTAGTAATTCCTGCAGATGAAGGCTTAATAAATGAAGAAGAAACTCTTAATGATTTAAAATCCATAAGTACTAATACTTATAATATGTATACTACTAATGGAAACATTAATAAGTTTAAAAGAAAAAGCTTTGATTTAGCTAATGTAGAAATTAAAGATGAAGAAGAAATAAATCAAGTTGAATTTGTGGAATCTAGATTTAATGCTTTAACAGTATTAAATCCAACAAATGATTTCTTCTTTAATAATTATGAAGATGCATTAAGAAGTGCAATTGGTACATATGGAATGGCCGCATCTCTTTCTGCTGATGAAACTGAAAAGAGTATTGTTAGTCCTCTTATATATGCATTTTTGGCATATGAGTCAGAAATATTAATTAAAGATACAAGTAATAGTATTAATACTGAAGAAGAAGCAGTTGCTTTAATTTTTAAAGATGTATTAGAAAACTATACTGGTGAATCTATTGATTTAAATACATTTACTATGGATCAATTCGTTAAACTTATTTGTAAATATTTAACAGCGCATGAAAATGATCCAGTTATGGATAAAGCAACAGATGGTATTGTTAGTTTAGTACCTGAAGATTATCAAATGCTATTAAATATGATACTTGGACAATTCTTAGAAAATCCTGATGAAGTTGATTCTAAAGAAGCAGTTAAAGAATTCTTAAAAGCATGTTATCAAGGTCCCAAAGAAGGAACAAATGCTTATGAAAACGTTGATGATAAAGGAACAAGAATGCTTCTATATCAAACTATGACATTTGCATTAACAGATTCAGGAGATATAAAAGACTTCTTATCCGATGCAATCGATGCTTTAAATAGTGATGGTGAAATACCTGAAAAGACTTTTAAAGAGTTTGTAAGTGCTATACTAAATATGATTAAAACAGAAAAAGTTGAAGATGAAGAACCAATCATTTATTCTTCTTTAGCTGACTTAAGCGATGCTAAATTATTAGAATATATGGATGAAGTTCTTCTTAATGATATGATTCCTAAAAGTGAAACAATATACGGTAAAGAATATAAAGATGATTTGCAATATAATTATCTTGTATTAAGAAGTAATATTACAAAGGTAAGAGAAATAGTTTCATATTTATTCTTCTATAATGAAGATGGATATGATGTAGTTAAAACAATTAATAATACTTTAACATTCGTAGATAATATATCTTTAATACTTCTTCCTCATTATGATGATTTATATCTAGCTTATTCGAGAAATTCAAAAAGATATGATGAAGAATACTATTTAATTAAAGGTAATGATCAAACAATAAATGTTGCAACTACTGATCCATTATCCGTTACTTTTAACTTTAATCATTATGAATTTGAAGATAGAGGTAAAGTATATTTAGATGGTAAAGAATTATCTAAAGATAAATATAATATTTCAAAAGGAAGTACTATTATTACATTAAATAGTGATTACCTAGAATCATTACCATTAGGTAATCACGTATTAACTGCTGAAATCGATGGTCATCAAGTAGATGCTGATTTTACATTAAATTATAGAAAGAATCCTAAAACAAACGATAACTTAGTAACATATCTATTAATTCTAAGTATTAGTTTATCTGTTTTAGTTATAAAAAAAGATTAAATATAAAACTCAAGAAATAAAATCTTGAGTTTTTTATACAAATTTTAAAAATTTTTAATAATTATAAATTTTTTAAATAAAATAATGAGAAAAATAGACTTCGACCGTGTATATATAATAGTAGAGGATCTATTATCCTGATGTTATCTCGGATATTCTACGTGAATGCGAGGTGGTAATTCATGAGCAGAGATTATTAATCTTTCTACTTATTGTAATTATTATTTTATTAATAATCTTTAGATAGATGAACAAAGCTTTCAGGGGGTTTTGGTTAATAAAAAAAGCATCAGTTAAATACTGATGCTACTCACCACGAGATAGCATTACGTAGGTAATACTTCCTCTAACTATATTTTATCATGTAACCTATAAAATGCAATATATATGGTATAATACAATTAATTTAATATTTATTTAATAAAAAAGTGTATTATTTTATTAGAGGTGTTCTTATGAGAATATTAATAGTTGAAGATGAAATTAAATTAGCAGATATGGTAAGCGAAAGACTAAAGAAAGAAAAATATACTGTAGATGTAACTAACGATGGTGAAACAGGTCTTTATAATGCTTTAGATGGTATATATGATCTTATTATTCTGGATATAATGTTACCAAAAGTTAATGGTATTGAAATACTTAAAGAAATAAGAGAAAACAATATAAATTCAAAAGTAATCATGTTAACAGCTAAAGGAGAATTAGAAGATAAATTATTAGGATTCCAAAATGGAGCTAATGACTATATTTCTAAACCATTCCATATAGATGAACTTGTTGCAAGGGTAAATGTTCAATTAAGAAATAATAATAACGAGAAAAAAGATATATGTTATGGTGATTTAATATTAAATATAGATAAATCTATTATTTCCAATAAGAATACAAAAGAAGAAGTAAGTATAATTAATAAAGAATTCCAATTACTTGAATACTTTATGAGAAATCCCGAACAAGTATTATCTAAAGAAATGATTTATGATAAAGTATGGGGAATGGATAATGAATCTTTTTCTAATAATCTGGAAGCTTATCTTTCTTTTATAAGAAAAAAATTAAAACTAATAGATTCAAAAGTAAATATTAAATCATTAAGAAATCTTGGTTATAAGATGGTGATAGTTGATGAATAACTTAAATAGAAAAGTATTTTTTGTAATATTAGGTATTCTTTCATTTTTTCTAATATTAGGTATAACAATATTTAATAACCAAATATATGAAAGAGAATATAAAAATATTAATTTTAATTTAAATAAATTAGATAGCAATAGATTAAATGATTTTAATAATATGAAGTTTTTAGACTATGACATCTATACAGTTGTCTTTAATAATACAGATGAAATAAATATAGTTAAACACAACTATGATTCAGAAAATTTTGATATTAAAAAAGTAATAGATGAAATCTTAGAGAAAAAACCTCATAGTGATAACTTATATTTTAATAATTATGTATATAAATATGTTAAGAGTAATGTCTTAGTTATTATTAATACAACAAAAATAAGTAATAAATTAAGAAAGATATTAGGAATATCTATTATTATATTTATTTTATCTGAAATATTATTTGTAATAGTAAGTTTCTTACTTACAGAATGGATTACAAGACCAGCAAGCGAAGCTTTTCAAAAACAAAAAGACTTTATTGCAGATGCATCACATGAATTAAAAACACCACTTGCAGTTATAATGGCATCAAGTGATTCAATAAAAGTAAACAAAGATAGTATTAAATACTTAGATAATATTAAATTTGAAACTGAAAGAATGAATAAACTAATTAGTAATTTATTAGAACTTTCAAAACTTGAAAATGCTAAAGAAATAGAAAGAAAAGAAGAAAATATTTCAAAGATTGTAGAAAAAATAGCATTAACTTTTGAACCAATTGCATTTGAAGAAACAATTCAAATCAAAACTGATATAGAAAAGAATATAAGTTTTAAATGTAATAAAGATGATATAGAAAAAGTAATATCTATATTACTTGATAATGCTATTAAACATTCAAATAAGAATACTTCAATCGAGGTTAGTTTACATAAAATAAAAAACAATATTTGTATTAAAGTAATCAATGAAGGAAATGCAATTAAAGAAGGTGAAGAAGAATTAATTTTTGAAAGATTCTTTAGATCAGATAAGTCTCGTAATAGAGAAGCTAATAGATATGGTCTTGGATTAGCAATAGCTAAAAATATAATTAATCTTCATGATGGTACAATTAAAGCATATTCTAAAGATTCAAAAACAACTTTTGAAATTAATTTTAAATAACAAGGAACATTTAATGTTCCTTTAATTTTAATTGAATATACTTAATTTATGAAATGAAGGTGATAAATATAATGGTGAACAGATTTAATCTGTTCTTTTTATTTTAAAAAATTTTTATATTTAATTTTCATTTAATTTTTACTAGTTAATATTCTTATGTAAGGAGATGATAGTTTAATAAAAAAACTTTAAAAATTATGGAGGGAAAAAATGTATATAATAAAAAATGCTTATTTAAATATTAAAAGAAATATAAGTAGAAACATACTTATATCAATAATTATTATTGTAATTGCTGCAGCATGCACAGTTACTCTCGCGATTAGAGAATCCGCAGAAAAAATTATAAAAAGTTATGAAGAAGAAAATAAAATTGAAGCATCTATCACTTTAAATAGAGAGTCTTTAATGAATAGTTTTAGAGAAGCAAATAAAACTCAAGAAGAAATGATTAATAGTTTCAATAGTATCGAAAATATTACTGAAGAAGAAATAGAAAACTATGGTAGTAGTGAATACTTAAATGATTTTTATTATACGATTGAAACTTCAGTAAATGCTAAAGATATAACTGAAGCAACTGATTCTTTAGTTAAAGAAACAACTGAAACTACAACAGAAACACAAACAAGAACAGAAAACTTTCCTGGAGGTGGATTCCCTGGAGGAGATCATGGAGGTTCTAGTAGAACAACTACTGATAAAAAAACAACTACTAAGAAAACTGAAAAGATATTTAATGAAAAATTAGATAATGGAGCTTTCACTTTAGTAGGATATAATTCATATAATGACATGAAAGAGTTTATTGATGGTACATTTGTAATTACTGATGGAGAAGTAAGTAGTGATTTTGAAAGTAATTCTTGTGTTATTTCAGAAGAAATTGCTAGTTTAAATAATTTAAGTGTTGGAGATACAATCACAATCGTAGATCCAAAGGATAGTAAGAAAACTTACGAATTTACTATAAGTGGTATATATAAAGAAGAAAAAAGTGAAACTACTAATGCATCTATGTTTACTAATAGTGCAAATAAAATAATTACTAATGTAACTCAAGTTAAAAACATCTTAAACGCTAATAGTGATTTAAACTCGACAATTACTCCAACATTTATTCTTAAAGATGAAGCATCTGTAGATAAATTTATCGAAGAAGTAAAAAATAAGGGATTAAATGAATATTATGAAGTAACAACAAACTTAGATGAAATTAATCAAGGTAGTGAATCAATTAAAAATGTTAGAGTATTCGCAACTACTTTCTTAATAATCACACTTATCATAGGTGGAGTGGTATTAATAATCTTAAATATTATTAATATTAGAGAAAGAAAATATGAAATTGGTGTATTAAGAACTATCGGAATGAAAAAAAGTATGGTCTCATTGCAATTTGCTTTTGAACTATTAATAGTATGTTTATTTGGTTTATGTTTAGGTGCATCAATTGGATCAGCTTGTTCAGTAAATGTAGCAAATAATTTATTAGCTAATGAAATAAGTGCAGCTCAATCTAAATATGATAATATTGGTAATAATTTTGGTGTGGCTGGAAGCAATATGAAAGACTATACGAGAAACAATAAATCATTTGGTGTTGCCGAAGTAAGTAAAATTAATACTATAAATGCAGTCGTAGATTTTAAAGTACTAATAGAATTACTAGGAATTGGCATTCTTCTTACATTAATAGGATCTTTAGGAAGTATGATAGCAATATCAAGATTTTCACCATTAAATATTTTAAAGGAGAGAAGTTAATGAATGTTTTAGAATTAAAAAATGTAAGTTATAGATATAATGATGCACCTAAAGATGAATATGTATTAAAAAATATTAATTTAAAATTCAAAAAAGGAAAAGTATATGCAATCAAAGGAAAGAGTGGTTCTGGTAAAACAACACTTTTATCATTAATAAGTGGTCTAGAAAAAAAGTATGAAGGTGAAATTTTATATAAAGATAAAGAACTAAAAAAATATGATTTAGATAAGTATCGTAGTAATGATGTAGGAATAATATTTCAAAGTTATAATCTTCTTCCTCACTTAACCTTAAAAGAAAATATTATTCTATCTATGGATATAAGTAAATCTAAAATAAAAGATAAAGATATTGTTATAAAAAGACTAATGAATGAAGTTGGTTTAGATGAATCATTAATTAATAGAAGAATACTTAGATTATCTGGTGGAGAACAACAAAGAGTAGCAATTGCAAGAAGTCTTTCCTATAATCCAGATATAATTTTAGCTGATGAACCAACAGGAAATTTAGACCATGAAACTGAAAATGAAATAATGAAAATTTTTAAAAAACTATCGAAAGAACACAATAAATGTGTTATAATTGTTACACACTCGAAGAACGTTTGTGAGTTGGTTGATGAGGTTTATGAGTTAAAAAAAGAAAAGAAGGGATCGATTTAAAATGAAAGAAAAAATAACATGGTTTATAGTAGGTTTATTACTTGGAGCAGTAATTTCTACTGCATCAATTTATGTATATACTTTAACTGAAAATAATACAAATACAAGTAATAATACTACACAAAATACAATGGAAAATAGAGGTACACCTCCTGAAATGCCAAATGGTTCTAATCAAGGAGGACCAATTAATAATCAAGGAACAAGTGCATAATATATATGAAAAAGTTGTTTATATATTTAATTACAATTATAAGTGTATTTAGTTTTAATAGTATTGTAAAAGCTGATACATATATTAATTTAAATGACTTAACATCTTCAACCAATAATACAAATTATTCTTCTATAAAAAGTTATGATACTCTAGATAACTTTTTAATAGACTATAAGAGTGGTAAATTACCTGATGCTTATATAACTAATTTTTTATATGATGGAGTATCATCAGTAAAGACTCCAGATTTAGATGACTTTATTGAAAATTCATCTAATGATACTAAAATCAAAACTTTAGAATTAACAGTAATTAATATAAATAATTCTGGTAACTATTATTTTAGCGGAACTATTAAAGGTGCTATGATTGCAGTTAATACTAATAATATTAAAGGAAATATTAGTATATACTTAAATGGAGTTAATATTGATACTGATTCTAAAAAAGCACCAGCCATATTTGTTTATAATAAAGACAAAAATTATACAGATTGTAAAGTAACTATTAAGACAGTAAAGGATACCAAGAATTATATTGAAGGTGGAAAGTTAAAGAAAGTTTCTTTAGTTGGAAGTGATGAATTAAGTAAATATACATCATATTATAATGGAACTGCTTTAACAAACTATAATACATATACTAATTACTACGGTATTTATACATCAAGTGAAATTAAAAATATTTTATTTGCTACAGTAACTGCTGATAACGAAGATTTATCTGATGGAGATCCTTTATACTTTTATAAAGCTAGTGGCGCAATAAGTAGTGATATAGATATCTATTTTGAAGGTGAAGGATTCTTAAAAGTAACTTCTAAAAATAAAGAAGGAATTGAATCAAAAGGAAATATTGAATTCAGTGGTGGAACTGGAGATTATGAAATATATGCTCAAGATGATTGTATAAATACTACAACAGCAAACAGCAATGGAACAAGTGTTAGAAATGATTTAACAATTAATGTTAATTCTTTACTAGCAATTGTAGATGCAGAAGCTGATGAAGGAGATGCAATAGATTCAAATGGTAAACTTTATCTAAACGGAGGAACTATTATTGCCGTTGCTCATCCAACAAGTCAAGATGCAGGTATAGATGCTGAAACAGGTATTTATATTAATGGAGGTACAATTCTTGCAACAGGTAATATGTTAGATAGTATTAATAGTGATTCTAAACAAAAATTTATATCAGTACAATTTAATACTTCAATAAGTGCAGATTCACTTGTAGTTATTAAAGATCAAAATGATAAAATTATAACAGCTTATAAAACAAGTAGAAGTATTAAAACATTAGTTTATAGTAATTCATCTTTAGATTATCAATCATTTAAAATTTATACTGGTGGAGAAATCACTGGTGAAGAAACTAATGGTTTATATACTAATATAACTTCATATAGTGGAGGTACTGAAGTTTCTTTTAATTCAAGTAATGGAAACAATAGAAATAATACTGTTAATAAAGAATCAAGTAAAAGCGATTTTATTTTAAAACTTTTAATAGGAGAATCTTCTTTACTTGTAATTGTATTATTAATAATTATTTTAACTAAAGTTATAAAAAAGAATAAAACTCAAGAAATTTAAATCTTGAGTTTTTTTTGTAAATTTATAAAAACTTTTAATAAAAAAATATTTATAAAAATAATGAGAAAAATAGACTTTGACCGTGTATATATAATATTAGAGGATCTATTATCCTGATGTTATCTCACTTACTTTAGTAAAGAAAGTGAGGCGATAATTATGAACAAGAAAGATTGGTTAATCTTTGCATTGATAGTAATTATTATTTTGCTAATACTTTTTAGGTAAAACTAATTAAAATCTCTTTCAGGGGTTAGGTTAACAAAAAAGCATCAGAAAATACTGATGCTGCTTCGAAAAAGAGATAGCATTACGTAGGTAATACTTCCTCTACATCCTTTATATCATAAATATTTTAAAAAGAAAATAACATAACCTATATTTACATTAAATATTATCTAAACTATAATTTATATTAGTAGAATAGGAGAAGTATGAAATGAGTAATATTCATGTAACAAGTGAAATTGGAAAATTAAAAAAAGTATTACTACATAGACCTGGTAATGAATTATTAAATTTAACACCAGATACTCTTCAAGAATTGCTTTTCGATGATATTCCTTTTTTGCCAAATGCTAAAGATGAACATGATGCTTTCGCCAAAGCATTAAAGAAAAATGGCGTTGAAGTAGTTTATCTTGAAGACTTAATGACTGAAGTTTTAGACTTAAGTCCAGAGATAAGAAAAGAATTTATTGATAGATTTTTGAATGAAGCTGGAGTTAATACAATCAAGTTTCACAACGTAGCATTTGAATACTTAGATGCAATCAAAGATAATAAAAAATTAGTTTTAAAAACTATGGCGGGAGTAAGAGTAGATGATTTACCTAAAATGAAATTAAAAGTATACCCAACATTATTAGATAAAACTTGCCCACCAGATAAATTTATTTGTGCACCACTTCCAAATCTTTATTTCACAAGAGATAATTTTGCAAGTTGTGGTAACGGAGTAAATATTAATCATATGTATTCACATACTCGTAATAGAGAATGTATATATGCTGATTTTATATTTAAATATCATCCTGATTATAAAGATATCCCAAAATATTATGGAAATAGTTATGAATGGAGTACTGAAGGTGGAGACTTCTTAAATTTAAATGAACATATGGTTGCTATTGGTATTTCACAAAGAACAGAACCAGGAGCAATTGATCAATTAGCAGTTAATTTCTTTAAAGACCCTGATTGTCCAATTGATACAGTTCTTGCATTTAAAATTCCATCAAGTAGAGCATTTATGCATTTAGATACAGTATTTACACAAATTGATAAATATACATTTACATATCATCCAGGAATTACTGATACATTGCAAGTATATGAAATAACTGAAGGTAATGATCCAACTACTGCACAAGACTTAAATGTAGTTGAAGTAAAAGGTTCTTTACAAGAAATACTAAAGAAATATTTACACCATGAAGTTAAACTAATTCCTTGTGGTGGTGGAGATAGAGTTGTTGCCGAAAGAGAACAATGGAATGATGGATCAAATACTTTATGTATAGCTCCAGGAGTAGTTGTTGTTTATAGTAGAAATACTGAAACAAATAAAGTACTTAAGAAAGCTGGAATTAAAGTAATTGAAATAGAAGGTGCTGAATTAGGAAGAGGACGTGGAGGTCCTAGATGTATGTCAATGCCTTTAGTTAGGGAGGATGTAGAATGGTAGATTTAAGAGGAAGAGATTTTTTGAAATTATTAGATTTCACTCCAAAAGAAATTGAACATTTACTTAAAGTTTCTGCAACACTTAAAAAACAAAAACACAAAGGCGAATCTCATAGACATTTAAGAGGAAAACAAGTAGTACTTTTATTTGAAAAAGATTCAACTAGAACAAGATGCTCATTTGAAGCTGGTGCAGTAGATTTAGGAATGCAAGCTACATATATTGGACCAACTGGTTCACAAATGGGTAAAAAAGAAACAATCGAAGATACTGCTAGAGTATTATGTAGAATGTATGATGGAATTGAATATAGAGGTTTTGATCAATCTACAGTTGAAGCATTAGCTAAATACTCAACAGTACCGGTTTGGAATGGACTTACTAATGAATTCCATCCAACACAAATGCTTGCAGATGTAATGACTATTAAAGAAGAATTTGGAGATTTAAAAGGACGTAAATTAGTATTTTGTGGAGATGCTAGAAATAACGTAGGTAATTCTTTAATGGTAGTTTGTTCTAAACTAGGAATGCATTTTGCATGCTGTGCCCCAAAAGCACTTTGGCCTAATGAAGAATTAGTTAAAACTTGTAAAGAAATTTGTAAGAAAACAGGTGCAACTATTGAAATGACTGAAGATATAATGGAAGGTACTAAAGATGCTGATGCACTTTATACTGACGTTTGGGTTTCAATGGGTGAACCTATGGAATTATGGGAAGAAAGAATTAAACTTCTTAAACCATATCAAGTTAATCAAAAAGTTATGGATAACGCTAAAAAAGGTGCTATCTTCTTGCATTGTTTACCTTCATTCCATAATAATGAAACAACTATTGGAAAAGAGATTGAAGAAAAATTTGGTTTAAAAGAAATGGAAGTTACTGATGAAGTATTTGAAGGACCACAATCAAGAGTATTTGAAGAAGCTGAAAATAGATTACATACTATTAAAGCTGTAATGTTGGAGACGATGAAAAAATGAGTAAGATAGTTATAGCGTTAGGAGGAAACGCATTAGGAAAAACTCCTCAAGAACAACATGATTTACTTATTGATACATGTAAAAATATAGTAGATTTAGTTGAAGCTGGTAATCAAGTAGTTATTACTCATGGTAATGGACCTCAAGTTGGTATGATCTATAATGCTATGCAAGATGATGATATGCCATTTGCAGAAAGTGGTGCAATGTCTCAAGGATACATTGGTTATCAATTACAACAACAATTAAAAGATGAACTAGATTCAAGAAAAATTAAAAAAGATGTAGTTACAGTAGTAACTCAAGTTGAAGTAGATGCTAAAGATGAAGCGTTCAAAAATCCTACTAAACCAATTGGAGATTTCTTAACTGAAGAAGAAGCTAAGAAAGCTAAAAAAGAAGATGGTGGAGTTTATAAAGAAGATTCAGGTAGAGGTTGGAGAAAAGTTGTAGCATCTCCAAAACCAAAGAAAATACTTGAGCTTTCTACTATTAAGAATTTACTAGAAGATGGAACAATTGTTATTGCTTGTGGTGGTGGCGGAGTTCCAGTAGTAATGACTAAAAATGAAGGTTATGAAGGAATAGATGCTGTTATCGATAAAGATAGAACAAGTGCATTACTTGCTAAAGAACTTAATGCTGACCAATTAGTAATTTTAACTTCAGTTGATAAAGTATGTTTAAATTATCGTAAAACAGATGAAAAAGAAATTGATAGAATGTCTATTGCTGAAGCAAGAGTAGGCATTAGAAATGAAGAATTTGGTGAAGGTTCAATGTTACCAAAGATTGAATCAGCAATCGAATTTGTTAAAAACACTGGCAAAGAAGCTATTATAACTTCTCTAGATAAAGCAAAAGATGCTCTAGATGGTAAAAGTGGTACAGTAATTTATAAACCGGAAAAGAAAGATGATAGTAAAAAGAAAAAAGAAAGATTTAGTTTATCTTTATCTTCATTTACAATTATATTAATACTTATATTTATACTTGCAATAGTTACACACTTCTTACCAAAAGCATCATTTACAGAAGTAGTAACTGATGCTGGAGAAGTAACAGAAGAAATTGTATCAGGTAGTGGAGTAGTAGGAGCAAATCTAGCTCAAACATTATTATCTCCAGTAAAAGGATTTGTTGATGCAATTGATATTTGTGTATTCGTTCTTATTTTAGGAGCATTCCTAAAAATAGTTAATGAAACACAATCTATTGAAACAGGTATTCAAGCTTTAGTTAAAAAATTAAAGGGAAGAGAACTTGTTTTAATTCCAATTTTAATGTTTATATTCTCAATATGCGGGAGTACATATGGAATGCTAGAAGAAACAGTTGGTTTCTATGCAATCTTAGCTGCTACAATGGTAGCTGCTGGTATGGATACAATCGTATCAAGTGCAATCGTATTACTTGGTGCTGGATCTGGTTGCTTAGGATCTACAGTAAACCCATTTGCAGTAGGAGTTGCAATTGATGCTCTTCCTGAAGGAATTAAAGTAAATCAAGGTATTGTAATTGGATTAGGAATTATTTTATGGCTTTCTACATTATTAATTTCTATATTATTTGTAATGAATTATGCTAAAAAAGTAATTAAGAAAAAAGGTTCAACATTCCTTTCACTTCAAGAACAAAGAGATATGGAAGAATATTATGGTGATAATGATTTAGAGAAAAAAGAAGTTAAACTTAGTGGTAAACAAGTACTTACTTTATTCTTATTTGCACTTACATTCTTAGTAATGATCGTAGGATTTATTCCATGGGAAGACTTTGGAGTTAACTTCTTTGTAGATACTCCAGTAATTGGTCTTACTTGGTTAGTTGGAGCTCCAATCGGAGAATGGTATTTCCAAGAATCAACTTTATGGTTCTTAATTATGACTATTGTAATTGCCTTAGTTAATAGAATGAAAGAAAATAAAATTGTTGATTTAATTATTGATGGTGCAGATGATATGGTTGGAGTTATCTTAATTATTGCACTTGCTCGTGGAGCATCTGTATTAATGACTGAAACCCACTTAGATAACTATATTATTTATCAAGCAGCTGAGATATTAAAAGTTATACCTAAAGTAGTATTTGCTCCTGCAAATTACTTCTTACATGTAGGTTTATCATTCTTAGTTCCATCAAGTTCTGGACTTGCAACACTTTCAACTCCAATTATGGGAGCACTTGCAAATTCAGTTGGATACAATGTTGAAACTACTGTTATGGAAATGGTAGCAGCTAATGGATTTGTAAACTTATTTACTCCAACATGTGGCGCTATCATGGGTGGATTAGCACTTGCTAAAGTAGAATATACTACTTGGTTAAAATGGGTAGGTAAAGTTCTATTCTGTATAGCACTAGCTAACTTAATAATCTTAACTGCAGCAATGATGATTTTATAATAAAAAAGTATTTCAGCTGAAATACTTTTTTTATGTAAATTATTTTGAAGAACAAGCAAATCTTTACTTTAAAAAATAATTCCTAAAAGGATATAGCAATATAGCAATATGTTCTTTTTTCTTTGTTTAATTAGTTTATTAAATGTGTTATTATTTAGATAGTAGGTGATGTGTATGAAGAGGATATTTAAACTTCTAGTAATTATGTTATCTATATTTCTTCTTAGTGGATGTGAAACTGAAACTAAAGATAAATTAACAATGGTTACTGAAGCAGGTTTTTATCCATATGAATATTATTCAAATGGTGAAGTAGTAGGTGTAGACCGTGACATAGTAAAAAGAATCGCAGAATATCTAGATTTAGAATTAGAAATTAAAGATGTTCATTTTGATTCGATTATTAGTGAAGTAAAATCAGGTAAGAGTGATATTGGAGCAGCTGGCATTAGTTATACTGAAGAGCGTGCTCTTGAAGTAGATTTTACTGATAATTATATTGTAAGTAATCAAGTTATTATTGTAAGAAATGATTCATTAATAAATAATATAGATGAAGTTAGTGGTAAAATTGCAGTTCAATTAGGTACAACTGCAGATTCATACTTAAGTGAAAATTATCCAAATATTGAATTAATTAGAGAAAATAAATTTTTAGCATGTATTGAAGACTTGAGACAATCAAAAGTAGATGCAGTAGTTATGGATGAAGTTCCAGCCAAAAATATTATGGATAATACTATGAGAATCCTTGAAGAACCATTATTTAGCGATTCTTATGGTATGATAGTAGCTAAAGATAATACAACACTTTTAAATGCAGCAAACGCAGTAATAAATAAAATGAAAGAATCAGGAGAAATAGATGCTATTCTTTTAAAACATTTGGAATCTAAAGAAGAAACAAAAGAAGAAGTTAAAGAATCAAACAATATATTTGTTAAAATTTATAATAGATTCTATAGATCAGTAATATTAGACGGAAGATATAAGTTTATTATTACAGGTTTTAAGAATACATTACTTATAGCATTAGGAGCAGTTATTTTAGGAATACTACTTGGAACAATCTTAGCATTAATTAGAAACTTCCATGATAATACAAATAAATTAAAAATATTAAATAAACTAGCTAAATTATATATAGATATTATTAGAGGAACTCCAAGTACATTACAACTTATGATCATTTACTATATTATATTTGGCTCAAGTGAAGTAAATATGATTTTAGTAGGTATTATGGCATTTGGTATCAATAGTAGTGCTTATGTTGCTGAAATAATAAGATCAGGTCTACAATCAGTTGATAAAGGACAAATTGAAGCAGGTTATGCATTAAGTTTAAATTATAGACAAGTAATGACTTATATAGTATTCCCTCAAGCAATAAAGAATATATTACCATCCCTAGGTAATGAATTTATAACACTAGTTAAAGAAACATCAATTGGTGCATACATCGGAATAGTAGAATTAACTAAAGCATCTGATATAATTGCATCTCGTACTTATGATTATTTCTTCCCACTTATATTAATAGCAATCATCTATTTAATTATTACATTTATATTAAGTCAATTAGTTGCTCTTATGGAAAAGAGGTTAAAAAATGCTTAAGATTAAAAATTTAAAGAAAAACTTCGGTAAAAAGAAAGTATTAAAAGGAATAGACTTAACTATTAATGATGGAGATATAATTGGTATAATTGGACCTTCTGGATGTGGTAAATCTACGTTCTTAAGAAGTCTTAATATGTTAGAAGTTCCAACTAGTGGTAGTGTTATTCTTGATGGAGATACAATTGATTTAAATGATAACTTAAATGATTTAAGAAGAAAAATCGGTATGGTTTTCCAACAATTCAATTTATTCAATAATATGACTGTTCTTGATAATATAATACTTGCACCAGTAAAACAAAAACTTATGAATAAAACTGATGCTACTCAAGAAGCAATCAGACTTCTTAAAAAAATAGATCTTGAAGATAAAAAAGATAATTATCCAAGAGAATTATCAGGTGGACAAAGACAAAGAATAGCAATTATTAGAGCACTTATTATGAAACCTAATATTATGTTATTTGATGAACCAACTTCCGCATTAGATCCAGAAATGATCGGAGAAGTAACTAAGCTTATGAGAGAGATAGCTAAGAACGGAATGACTATGGTAATAGTTTCTCATGAAATGAGTTTTATTAAAGACTTCTGTACTAGAGTAATATTTATAGATGATGGTAATATTGTAGAAGAGGGTACACCTGAAGAAATATTTGAACATCCAAAAGATCAAAGAGTTAAAACATTTCTTTCTAAAGTTAAAGATATTTAAAAATTCCAGAGTTATCTGGAATTTCTTTTTTGTAATAAATCATAAACTTCAATAAATTCTTCATCACCTAAAGAATCAATTTCTTTTTTTATTTCACTCTTAGCAAATTCATTTGCTTTTAAAAGGTAAGAATCTATATAATTATCAATTTGTTCTTGAATACTTTCTGATAAAGGAACATCATTTGTTGCAGTAAAAGCAAAAATTAATTCTTCTAAATTATCATCTAAGTTTTGTTTTATAAACTTATAAGTATCAATTGGATTTAATTTTTTCTTTTTAGCTTCAATAATAGATAAATCTATATCTTCAATTAAAAGATTATATACTTTAGTTTGATAATCATTTATAGCTTTATATAATTCATCATTATTCATCTTTCTCACACACCTTATTAGCAGCATCCATATAAGCTCTAAATAAGCCACCAGCACCTAATTTAATACCACCAAAGTATCTTACTACTGCAATCAAAGAATTATCCAGATTCTTTCTTTCAAGTAAATTATAAATAGGCATACCAGCAGTATTACTAGGTTCTTTATCATCTGATTTAGAAGCTGTACCATTTACTTTATAAGCATATGGTATATGTCTTGCTTTCTTATGTTCTTTATGTAATTCATCTATAATTACTTTTGCTTCTTCTTTAGAATCTATTTCATATAAATAACCAATAAATCTAGATTTTTTTATTATTACTTCTTCAGTCTTAATTAATTTCATTTAATTCACCTGTAATTATTATACTATCTAACTAATTTTTTGTATGCAATTTGTGACTTTTGTTTAAGAAGTTCATAACTGGAATTATCTTCTAAGAAGTTTACATTACCATAGTTTAAAAAATCTTCTAGTTTATCTTTATTACTAGTCATTAATTCTTTATACTCATTTAAACCTTTTTCTTGATTATTAAGAGTATCTACATATAATTTAGAAGCAATCATAAAAGAAGTTAAATAATTTGTAGAAGTAACTAAATCATGTATTCTTAATCTTTTAAGTGTTTCATTATCATAAAATACTTTTAGATTACTTATACTATAATTATTAATTAAACTACTATCATATTCATTTAAAGAAGCGATAAACTTTCCTAAGTGTAAATCCCAAATAAGTCTATTAAAATATTGAAGTTTATTATTAATAAGTAATCCCTCAGGAACAACGTAACTAGAATTCTTATCTAAACTATGCATCATTAAAAGTTCAAAATAATAACTAGATATTTCAATAAGGGAATACTTAACTAATTTATTTAAATTGTTCCTAAATAATCTACTTTGAATATAATGTCCAAATTCATGAGCAAGCTTTGAAAAGTCATCCATTTTGTTATCTATAACTAGCGTAATTCTAGTATTAGTGTCTGTTTCATAAGAACTACCACCATAATACTCACTTTTATCATTAGTAAACTCTAGTTTATCTAAATCATTGGCAAAAAAAGAAGCATAAGCATTAATAATATCTTTATCATTTAAAGAAAGAATAAATCTTGTTACTTCAGTAAATAATTCTTCCTTAGAAGCTTTATAATTTAGATTAACAAATCTAGTATTCTTTAAATAATCATAATCAAGTCCATTAATAAAACTAAATAATTCTTTAGAAAAACTTTTTAAACTAGTATTATCTTTTTTATATACTTTTTTAAATGATTCAAAATTAAATGGAAAATAATAATTTTTAGATGCTTCATTATCTATTTGAGATTTTATTTTCTTACATTCTTCCATAATATACCTCTTAATTTGCAACATATAATAGCAAAATATTCGAGTTAGTGCAAATATTTAAGAATTATTATATAATAACTTCAAGAAAGGAGTTTTTATATGAATCCAAGATTAGATTATTTAAAAGAAAAGTTAAGCTTAGTACCTCATAAACCAGGTAGTTATCAATATAGAGATTCTAACGGAGTAATTATATACGTAGGTAAAGCAAAAGACTTAAAAAACAGAATGACTTCATACTTTAATGGAAGACAAACTGGTAAAACAGCTGAACTAGTAAAAAATATTTATGATTTCACTTTTATAGTTACATCTTCCGAATTAGAGTCATTCTTATTAGAAATAAATTTAATTAAAAAATATAATCCTAAATATAATATACTTCTTAAAGATGATAAGAGTTATCCGTATATTGAACTTGTAAAAGCTCCTTATCCAGAACTTAAAGTAGTTAGATACTTAAACATTAAAAAAAGAGAAGGTAGAGTACTTTATGGTCCATTTGTAAATGCAACAGCAGCAAACCATATAGTAAGACTTCTAAATGAAATATATCCGCTTAAAAAATGTAATGGTAAACCTAAAGATGTTTGTCTTTATTATCATATACATGAGTGTCTTGGTTATTGCTGTAAAGAATATGATAAATTAATCGTTGATAATATGATTAATGATATTACTCAATTCTTTAATGGTAATGATTCCATAATTAGAGATAAAATAATTGAACGTATCACAAATGCATCAGAAAACTTAGATTTTGAAAGAGCAAGCGAATTAAAAGAATACTTAGATTATATAGATATAATTCAAGAAAGACAAAAGATAGATATGTCAGATCTTGTTAATAGAGATGTATTTAATTATTACTTTAAAGATTCATTTCTTTCAATTAATTTATTCTTTGTAAGAAAAGGAAAACTAATCGGATCTAAAAATGAAATAATAAATATCCCAGAAGATGAACCTGATGAAGCAATACTAAACTATTTAGCTAACTTTTATCAAAAACATGAAATACCAAAAGAGATTATTATTCCTAGTAGTATTGATAAAGATATATTAAATGAAGCGATAACAAATAATTTTATTTATGTAGAAAAAGGACCTAAGAAAAAACTTTTAGATTTAGTATATGAAAATGCTAAGATTAATCACGAAAACAATATTAAGCAAAATGTAAGAAAACTATCTAGAACTAAAGGTGCAAATGAAGAGTTAGAAAACTTACTAGGAAGAAGTATTCATAGAATTGAATCATTCGATAACTCACATCTATTTGGTTCATTTGCTGTAAGTGCAATGGTTGTATTTATTGAAGGTGTTCCTTCTAAAAATAATTATCGTAAATTCAAAGTTTCAATGGATGTTAATGATGACTATGGAACAATGAAAGAAGTGACTTATAGAAGATACTATAGAGCTTTAATAGAAAAGTCAGAACTTCCGGATTTAATTTTAGTCGATGGTGGTTTAGGACAAATACATGCAGTTAAAGAAGTAATAGATTCTCTTAATCTTCAAGATAAAATTAAAGTCTGTGGTTTAGTTAAAAATGATAAACACTCAACTAATGCTTTAATGGATGGAGATACCGAAGAAATCTATGAAATAGATAAAACAAGTGATTTATTCCATTATCTAACATTTATTCAAGAGGAAGTACATAGATTTGCAATTACATATCATAGAGAAATAAGAAGTAAAGGTTCTATTTCAAGTGTACTTGATAATATTGATGGAATAGGTACTGTAAGAAAGAAAGAGCTTATTAAAAAATTTGGAAGTGTTAAAAAGATGAGTGAAGCATCAATTGAAGAACTTTCTCAAATACTACCAGAAACAGTAGCTGAAAACTTAAAAAAATATTTAGAAGAATTTTTAAAGAAGAACTAGCATTCTTCTTTTTTTATTTAAATTATGTTATATTTAATAAAAGGATAGAGTTTATATGAAAAAGAAAATGAATTTTACATTTATTGAATTATTATTATCTATAACTTGTATTATTGTAATAGGACTTCTTATAATTCCATTTATAAGTAGAGTATTCATTCTTACAGAAAAGAAAGTATTTACCGAATATATTGAAATTATAAATGAAAAGACTTTAAAGAAAGTTAAAGAATCAAAGAAAGATTTTAATACTTGTTATATATATGATATAAGCAAAGATTTAGATTTAAAAAGAAATGATTCTTTTAAAGGATATACTGTATATTATAATGGAGATGTATATTTATTTATTCAAAATGAATCATATTATCTTTCAGGATTAAAATATATTAATAAAGATACAACTAATAAGAATTTGAAAGAAAGTAAAAATAATATTGAAGTTAAAGTTGAAGGATTAGATTGTCAACATAATGAATATATTTCTTAATGAATGTATTATTACATTCATTTTTTAATGTTTAATGATATAATTAATGTATAGTAAGGAGAATTTATATGAATGGAAGTAAAAAATATGAAATTATTTATTTTCTAATGATTCCTGTTGGAGTATTTTTATTTTCAGTATTCTTTGATATAGGAAATAATATTTATTGGCAAAAGAAATTAGATAAAGCAACTGAAACAATTTTAATAGAAGCTCTTAAAACAGAATCTATAGATACTAATGAAGAATATGTAGAATATGCTAAGAAAAGATATGAAGAAAAAAAGTTCGATAATAACGATATTAAAGTAACATTTATGACTGATGAAAATCATTCAATTATATTAAGTGATACATATGAACATTTTTCTATATATGGTTATGTTACTGGGCAAAAACAATTTACAACTTCTAAATATAAAGGATATGTAGATGAATATAATGAAGCTCAAGTAGAAAAACTTCAAGAAGTCTATGAAGATGATAAAGTAGAAGAGGAGAGTAATGAATAATGAAAAAGGGTTTTACTTTAGTTGAGTTACTTGCTGTTATAGTAATCTTAGCAATAATTATAGTTGTATCAGCACCCCTTGCAACTAATGTAATTAATAATGGAAGAAAGAGTGCATTTGCTAAATATGTAGATAAGTTATATTTCGATGTTTTAAATAAATATGAAGCAGATAAAGCATCTAATCCGAGAATTGGTTATTCATGTATTTTATATGATATTAAGAGTGATCTTGGTTTAGATACTACAAAAGATTATGAAGGAAATGTAATTGTAGTACCTAGTTTTGATAACCCAGAAGTATATTTTAACATTCATAATAAGCAATATAAGTTAATACACTTTAAATATATTAACTCTGAAGATGAAGAATCAGATATGGGGCGTCTTATTGATAAATATGTTAAAAATACATATGAAGAGGAACTAAATCTTGAAAATTTTGTTACAAGTGAACTAGGATGCTCTGATGTTGTATCCAATAGTGTTGAATACTAAAAGAATAATAAAAAAACTATTTGAAAATTATATATATGTATGATAAAATACCAATAGTTCGAAAAAAGGAGGCATTATAATGGCTAATACAAAGAAAACTGGTGCTAGACACAATGTTGGTCTTAAAAGTACTGCAAGTGGATATATGCTAAGACCTACTTCTAGAAACGTTAAAAATGGAGAAAAATTAGAATTAAGAAAATATGATCCAATTACTCGTAAAGTAGAAGTTTTTAAAGAAGTTAAAATTGCTACTAAGAGTGCTAAGTAGTTAATATAAATTAAACTTTAAAGAAAGGAGTAAACGAATCATGAATATTAGTATTAATGATATTAAAAATGGTATGACTATCATCGTTGATGGAAAGTTATGCATGATTGAAGATTTCCAACACGTAAAACCTGGAAAAGGTTCTGCATTCATGAGAATGAAATTAAGAAACTTAAGAACTGGTGCTTTAGTTGAAAATACTTACAACACTAATATTACTGTTGAAAGAGCTAGAGTAGATAGATTACCTATGTCTTATTTATATGCTAATGGAGATGAATATGTTTTCATGAATAATGAAACATATGAACAAATGGAAGTACCTGCTGAAAAACTAAAAGAACAATTAAAATTCTTAAAAGAAGGTATGGAAGTTCAAATCGTAACATATGAAGGTGAAATTTTAGGAATTAACTTACCAGATAAAGTTGAATATGAAGTAACTGAAACAACTGAAGCTGTTAAAGGTAATACAACTAATAATGCACAAAAAGATGCTACTATTGAAACTGGTTATGTAGTTAAGGTTCCTCTATTCATCCAACAAGGTGAAAAGATCCTTATTACTACTGAAGACGGAAAATATGCAGGAAGAGCTTAATAATAAGCTCTTTTTTATTTGTTTTCCTTTTTAAAATAAGAAAACTTTTGTATAATTATATTAGGATGGTGATACTATGAAGAATTTGATGAGTTTTAAGTTAGGAAAAGAAAAAATAGAAATATGGCAAGTATTCATATTTATATTTTTACTTTTAATGTTCATTGTATGTATATTCCTTGGTATTGGATTTCTTAGTAGTGCACACTCTAATGTTGAAGTTAATGAAACAGTTATTAATGATGAATTAGGAATAATAACTGATTTTAATAGAATAAATAATGAAAATTATTCTGAAAAGCAAATAAATGAATTTAAAAAGAATTATAAAAAATATATATCTGATAATGTTGGTTTATTAAAACTAGATAATATGGAATTTGATATATATAGAAATATTGGTTCTTCTATTTATAGAATAAATATAAATAAGAATAAATGGTTCTTATTTAATAATATTAATAAGAATTCTACTGAATTAAATGAATTATTTGTTGTAGATACTGATCTTAAATTCCATAAGATATATTATCAAACTAATACAATTGTAAAAGACTGTACTGAAGATCCTAATTATGAAAATTATAAAGTAGGAGACTTTAACTTCTTCTATAACAAAAAGAATGATTACTTTTATGGTTATAAGAGTATAAGTGATGATTATGATTCATATTTTGTTATTAGTGGAGAAAAACTAGGAATAAACACTAGTGACTATGAAAAGTTCTTTAAACTTATTGATAATAATATAAATATATCTACTAATAAAACTTATAAAACAGTTGGGCTTTTATTAAGTGATGATAAAAGAAAAATCACAATCAACGATTCTACATCTCTAGATTTAGTAACTAATGTAAATATTATTTCTTTAAGAAATGGTATTAAAGGAAACTCTAATGTAATAAATTATATTGATTTAAAGTCTCTTGATACATTTAGTATTAAAGAAATATTTAAAAATATTGATGATTATAGTGTATCTTCTAAAAAGAATGGATATCTTCAATATAAATATAAAAATACTAAAATATATTTAAAATATAATTTGAAAGATTATCCTGATTTCAATTTCTCAGAAGGTGGAATTAATGGTGCTTTAATTGAATGTAATGATAATACATTATTAGTTCAATTTGATAAAGTATATACATTTGCATCTCAAGAAGAATTAGAAAAAGTTTTAGAAAGCACAATAGGTAGTATTATCAACTAGGTGATTATAATGAAATTTATTAAGGATGGGTTATTTGGTTTAGCTATTGGGGAAGCTTTTGGTGTTCAACTTGATATGGAGTCAAGTGATTTTTCTAATCCAGTTACTACTATGCAAGATAGTAGGGCATATGATTGCCCTATTGGGTCTTTTAGTGACGATACAAGTATGTTACTTGCTAGTATGGACTCTTTTATTAAATCAAAAGAAATCAATTCTAAGGACATTCTAGATGCTTTATGTGATTGGATAAATAAAAACGCTTATTCATCAACTGATTATTTATTTGATATATCAAAGACAGTAAGAATTTCTCTAATGGATTATTGGAAAAATAAGAATAGTGAAACTTGTGGAATTTTAGAAGAAGATAAACAAGATGCTTCATGTTTAAGTAGAGTATTCTTACTTAACATGGTTTATTCTTCATCTAATATTAGTGATGAAAAACTAATTGATGAGTTAAAAAAAGTTATTAGGATTACACACAATAATGAAATAAGCTTTTTAGGATGTTTTATAGCTTATAAATATATGAAGTATATAATTGATGGTAATAATCCTAAATATGCTTTAACGCTTCTAAAAAGATACAATTACAAGAAGTATTTTACTGATTACTCAATTGAAAAATATAAAAGAATTCTTTTTGATGATATAAAAACAATAAAATTAGAATCTATAGATAATAGTTCTAATATAGTATCTATCTTAGAATCAGTATTATTTATTATAAGTAATACAGATAATTATAAAGATGCTATTATTACTTCTAATATGTTAGGTAATGCTAATGGAGTAAGAAGCAGTATTACTGGCCTTTTTGCAGGTTTAATATATAGTGAAAAAAGTATTCCAAAAGAATGGAATATCGTACTAAAACGAAAAGATTATTTAAATAAAATGTCAAGAAAGATAAAACAAGTGTTAAGTATGTAAATAGTTGACACTACTTGTCTTGTTATGTTAACATTATATATGTAAGATATGAAAGGTTGAAGACAATGGAACAATTAAATAAATTACTACAAGAATTAGGAATTTCAAAAGTTAGATTAGCTAAATACTTAGGAGTATCAAGACAAATGGTTTACAATTATCTTGGATTTGATACATTAGATAAATGGCCTAAAGATAAAAAAATATTATTATTAAAATTACTAGATCTACATGATTTAGATGCAGATACATTAGAAAATTTAGAAATAACAAATGATTATTTAAACGAGGTTGAAACACGTTTACAAGAAGGTGTAAGAGAATCTCAAGAAAATGATTATCTAGATTTAAAAGGTCTTAAAAAGGAAGAACATGCATTACTTTCTGATATTACATATTTAATAAAAGAAATGTTAACAGATTCTCCAAATCATGAAGAAAACTATTATACACTTCAATATGTATATCATATGTTATTAAGTGTAGAAAACGTACCTGAAATTAAATATTTACTTGGATACTTATCTAAGACTTGTGGTTTTGTTAAACCTGATGTATTTAAATTTAATGAAGATAAACAAAAAACTTTCGAAGGTATAATCCACTCAGCATTTACTCTTTATAATTCTGGTGATACTGCACTTAAAAAAGCTAATATTATTAAATCAAGAGAAAGATTTGTAAAAGAAATCGAAGCTAAAAACGAAGAAAAATTAAGTAGAACACAACAACTTAATACTCAAAAGATTCAAGCTTTAAGAGAACTTGGTTATGACTCAATTACAACAGAAAATGCTGCTGAAGTTTGGGAAAAAATGGCTGAGATTGAAGCAAGAAAGTTCTAATTTGACAATAAAATAAATATAATATAGAATACTTCCTAAGTAAGGGAGTATTTTTTATGGAAGAAAGAATTTATGAAATATTATCATCTGCGTGTATAGAAAATAGATTATTATCTAAAGAAGAATTAAAAGAAATTTTTAATATATATATAAATATTAATGAACTAAACAACTATGTAAATGCTATTGAGTTTGTAAGTGAAAATCTTAATAAAAGAGTACATTATGATACAAAAGAAAATAAAAACAATGGTGCGGGAGCAGCTTCATCAATATATGAGAAGAAAATATATTTTGATTATGACATAATAGTTAAAACTTTAAAAGATGAAGATAATAGGTACTTAGATTATAATTTAGTAATGTTTTTATTACATGAGATAAATCATTTTCAACACTATAAAATAATAGATAAAATGATTAATGATAAAAACGCCTTAGAAAATTTAGATCCAATTGAATCTTCAGTATTCTTTCTTATATTGAGCTCGTATTATCATGCATATATGGGTATTGAAGATGAAGTAATAAGTAATAGTTTTTTAAAACACATTAAAGGAAATAATGTCTATGAAAAATTTAGAAACCATTATCATAAAAACCATGACTTATTTCCATGTGAAAGATTAGCGGATTTAGATGCAATTGAGTATTTAAGAAAATTATTGTTTAAATATGAAAATAATGATGATAATTTAATAATACAACATCAAATATTAATTTTATTAAAAAATCATAACTTATTTAAAGGCTATAAAGTAAAGGGAAGAAAATTACTATCACCAAGTGTAGAGTATCTTAATAGATTCGGTATGGAAAAATTTAAAATAGGTATAAAAGAATGTGAATATAATTTAAATAAATATAATAAAGCAAATGCATCTAATCTTTTATATTTAGGATTACCAGTAGAAAAAGAAAAATATAATAAAATGCATGATTATTATAACAAAGCATGTGTTGCACCAATTGGTTTAAGTGAAGATGGAATTAAGAAATTAACTAGGAAGTGAATAATGAATAAAGAAATATATGATATAGTCTTAAAATCATCTAGCGAAGATAAATTACTATCTAAATCTAAAATGGAAGATATATTCGAAATAATTAGAGATGAGAATAGTTTAAAAGATTATTGTAATGCAATAAAATTTAATGAACTTAAAGAGAAAACACTTGGAGGATATAGAAGATACAGTAAAAAAATAGAAGTCGATTATAATAAAGCAATATTACGTGAATATTCAAACTACTTTGAAAGTAATATAATGCTTCTAGAAATTATTATTCATGAAATTGAACATGCAAAGCAACATAGAATTATTAAAAGTGATGTAAAAGATAAATATGGTTTTATCGAAAAAATATTACTAGAATGTTGTTTAAACATTTATAGATTAAATGAACAACCAGCACCATGGCCAGATAGTGACATTAAATATTTAGAAAACCTTGGAATAGAAAGAAATGTAGATTCACTTAAAAAATTAGAAAAACTACAATATTCATTATATTATTATGCACCTAATGAAAGACTTGCTGAAATTAATTCATTTTATCAATTAAAAAAGATGCTTGAAGAGTACGGAGATCCAGAAAATATACTAGATAATATAGAATTGAATTTAAATAAACATTTTATAAGAGGATACAGAAAGTTGAAAGATGAAGAAAATATAATACCACCTTCATATAGATTCTTAACTAGGATGGGTTTTGATAACATACTACCGACTTTAGAAAATCTAGAAAAACAATATTTTAATTATCCCCAATATAATTTATATAGAATGTTACTTGGATTAACTGTAGATAAAGATTTTTTAAATAAAAAATTACTTAAAGTAAGAAATTTTATGAAAAAGTAAAATAATTTATAAAAAGTTATATTTTGTATGTTAAAATACTCCCTAAGAGATAGGAAGTATTTTTATGTATAAAGAAACAATTAAAAAAAGTAGGGGAGTAGTATATGTTTAAAGACATATATGATCTTCTTTTAGAAGAAACTAAAAAAGATAATCTATTAGGATATGATTCTTTAATAAAAATACTTCAAATATTTGTAAATAAATTTAATTTAAGAAAAGATATAGAAATAGATATATCTAATGAAAAAGATTTAAACGTTTTAGGTTGTTATGATATTTTAAGTTCTAAAATAAGCATTAATATTAATAATCAAATTAAAAAGTCAGAAACGAAAGATTTATTTATGCTAAATACATATATTATTCAAACATTAATACATGAAATAACACATATAAGACAAATTAAATTATTAACTGATCATAAGTATAATGAATTATCATCTAACTTAGCAAGACTTGAGTATATCTTAAATTATCTTAATTATTATTCTTACAGTACTAAATATATAGAAAAGAATTATGGTAATCCAAATGATTTGAAAATAAAAAATCAAGTTATTCAAGAATACAGAAACTACCATGATTTATTTCCAATGGAAAGAATGGCAGAAATATATTCATTAAAATTTATGAAAAATCTAATATCTAAATACGATAATGATTCAAAAAGAAAAGAATTAGCTCTTGTTCTTTTAGATACAGATTTAATATTTAATTATTCATATGGTTATGTTAAAATATCAAACAATACTTTATCAGCACCAGTTGATTTATTTATAGAGAAGTTTAATCTTCTAGAGTTTTATGAATTAATAAATAAACTTATTAATTCATTAGAAAATTCAAAAACACTTGATGAAGATAAAAGATTTAAATATGGACTACCTATAACCATAGATAGTTATAAAAATCTTATAAATTCAGGAAGAGAATTAATAAAAAAGAAAAAAGAAATATTAAAAGGATAGATTTATATGGATGAATATATATTTAATATTATTAAAAAAAATACAATTAATAATAAAATAATAGATAATATTGATGTAATAGAAATTATTGATATTTTAGTTGAAAAATTTGCTTTAGAAAACTACATAGAAAAAATAAGTTTTGATGTACCTAAAAATGTAAGTACTTCATTTGAACCAAGAAGAAAAACAATCATATATGATTTTGATAGGAACAAAGAAGGCAAAATAAAGAATTTATATATTAAAAACTTAAATAATTTATTTGCAATTTATCATGAGATAACACATGTTAATCAATTAAAATTAATAAGTGAATCTAAAGAAAACGATTTTAAAGAACCAATAGAAAAACTTAGATATAGAATTACTAAAGAGTTTTTTCAAATTTGTAAGCTAAAAGATGCAAGATTGTATAATTTTGTACCGAGCAAAGAAGATTTAGAATATGTAGCTAAAATAAATGAGAATATAATTGATAGTTACTCAGATTATTTATCATTCACTTACTACTTTTTTCATGATAGTTTTATCTGCGAAAGAGAAGCAGATATCGAAGGATATAAATATGTAATTAATTTATTAAAAACATATGATCCAAATTCTAATATTACTCAATATTTCGAAAATAATTTAAGAAAAAAATATTTATGTTTATATAGTTTTTATTATGATAGTCCTAGATGGACTCCAATAAAAGACTATTTACATCTTTTAGGATATGATGAATTAAAGAGTGATATAGAAACTCTAAAGAACGAAATAAATATAGAAACTCCAGATTTACCACTTGATATAAGAATGGAATATGGATTAGATATTACACATAAAGAATATTATGAATTAGAAAATAAAGTAATAAATGATAGAGAAAAAAGATTATTAAAAGAAAAAATATAACATATCGAAATACGATATATCTATAGAGTGGGAGAGGGGTAGTTAAAAAAACTTATTAACTACCTTTTTTTTATTTCTAATTACTCTATTTATTATAGAAAAAATATATTTTTATGATTAGATAAATAATATATTAAATATAAAAATAAAAAGATATATCTTCACAATATATCTGATTATTAAAAAATATTATTAATATA
>JAFSVF010000026.1 GCA_017450205.1 Bacilli bacterium
TGATAATTAATATACTCTATTTTATAAATATATTCAAATAATCTGCTATTTAAACAATAAAAAAAGTGCATTTTCTTTCGAAAATTCACTTTTTAAAACCTATTGCATTATTATGTGCACTTCAGATTTTATTTAACGAAGCATTTTTAAACTTGTTTTTAATATTTTCACAAATTTTTTTAGTTCTTTTCTTAAATTCATCTTGATTTTTATTCTTAATATAATTTAAAGATGCATTTAAAAGTCCATGTTTATTAACATTTGAATCATAAACATTAGCTTCTCTATCTTCTTCATCAAAAGGAAGTGAATATGAAACAACATTACCATTAACATCAATAGTAACTATACCATATAATTCGTTATCTTCTTCCACATAACTAGTATAATCAGGGAAACTATCAGGTATTATTTCAGCAAAATTAAAATCATAATTAGTATTACCCATAACATTTATTTCATCTAATCTTTTTAAAGTTAAATTAGCTGCTTTCCCAATTGCATAAATCATTTCTTTATGTTTATTTTGTACTTTAGTATAATCACTATACTCTAAAGCATTAAACTTTTCTTTTAAAATATCAGCGTTTTCTTTTCTCTTCTCTAATAAATTTAATCTATTCAATTCTATATAATGAAACATATCATAAGACAATCTTAAATAAAAATCAGAATCATTAGAAAGTTCATTTAAAGTAGTAATAATATCATTATTTAAAACAGTACAATTAGTAACTAAAAGAATTTTATCAATTTTTATATTCTTTTTATTGATTATATTAAGTAGTTCCTTAATTTGTCTTAAAGCTAACAAAGGTTCTCCACCTGTTAAAAGTAAGAATTCAACTTCAGATACATCCTTAAAAATATTATCAATAGTATTTATAGACATAAATTCATTTCGACGTTCACCACGAAAACAATGTTCACATTCAATAGTACACATTCTAGTTAACTCTAAATGTAATTTTTCTACTTTCATATCTATCCCTCGTGTCTTATATAATAACACAAAAACAAAAAAAGAAGTAATTTTTTTACTTCTTTAATCTTCTACTTAGAACAAGACCATTTTGTTCTTTTTGAGGTATGTTAACTTCTTCATATAAACTATTGTCATAGTAATTATTACTATCTTCACCATTAATATTTCTTGCTTTTTTCATTTCATCTATAGATTTATGAATATCATTTGAAAATCTTTCTTCCCATGTATATGGATATACAGAAAAAGTTTTATTCTTTGCATCATCTAAATCCATCTCTTCAAACTTATGTGGTTTATCAAAAGTTTTTTCATTTGGAAATTTAATTATATCAACTTTAGTAATATTACTAGGAATTCCTATGATTGCAACATTCTCATTATCCATTGTACCCACTCTATAAGTATAACCAGTTAAATTATTTAAATGTTTAACTTCATTTAAAGTATAATCTAAAGGTAATAATTTTTCATACTTAAGTTTAACGTTATTACTATCCAAAACAAAAACTCTATTATTACTAACTGCAACAACATCTTTATCATCTGCAAGATTTGCTATAAATACCAATTTAGTTAGTTTTGAATCAATACTTTTTAATAATTCAACCTTATGATCTGGTATTTTTATATAAACATCATTATCAAACAATTCTTGTTTAACATCTTTCTTGCTATTTATAAAATCAACGGTAGACCAAATAACATTAACGCCAGGTATAAACCAACTTATAAATCTTAGATTATTAGATAACTCACTTTTCTTTTTAGTTTTTAATGTACCATATTTATCTTTATCTAAAAATTTATTCTGATCAATAATATATCCTTCCTCTGCTAAACTTATAGTAGCATCCATAGCTCCCTTAACTTTAATAATAATAGATAAACAAAAAGTACCTATTTCTAATAATATAAAAGTTCCCATATATTCTATCTTCCTCCATCAAGGGTTATTATAACATAATATAAAAAAATGAAGTAAATTATTTTACTCCATGATTACTTTTTATATGAGAACCAATTATTTCAGATACATCACTAATAGTAATAAATGCTGATTCATCACTTTCGAGAACTATTCTTTTTAATTCAGGAATTTCAATTCTTGTAAGTACACAATATAAAACTTCTTTATTACCGCTTATAAAACCAGTACCTTCAAGTCTCGTAACTGTTCTTCCAATATTTTTATAAATTGCTTCAGTTATTTCTTTACCATCATTAGTAATTATCATTGCAGCTTTAGCTTTATTTAAACCTTCACTTATTTCATCCACCACTTTAGATGTTATAAAATATGCAAGTAATGAATATAAAGCTCTATCTATACCAAAGAAAATTCCTGCAACACCAAATATAACTACATTACACAAAAGTACAAATTGACCGACTGAGAAATCAGTCTTTTTACTTATAACAATTCCTACAGATTCAGTACCATCAAGGCATCCTCCACATTTAATAATTATTCCAACCCCACAACCAAGAAGTGCACTACCATAAACACAAGCAAGTAATATATTATCAGTTATCTCTTTTACATCTTTAAATATTTCTAGAAATATTGAAAAAGCGACTATACTAAATAAAGCTTTAGTAATAAATTTCCATCCTAGATTTTTAAATCCTATATACATAAATGGAATATTAATAAGAATGATTAATAAACTTAAACTAAATCCAAACTTTAAATTTAAAATAATACTTATACCATTAACTCCACCATCTAATATAGAATTAGGTACTAAAAAACATTCAATTGCAAATGCTGCAAGTAAAGCACCAACTATAATAAATAAATAATTCATTATAACTGAAAAATAATTAATCTTTTTTAATTTACTCATATTACCACCCTCAAATCTTTATAATTATAACAAATTAAACTATTGTTTTTTTATAACTTTACAAAAAAAATAGAAAGTTTACTTTCTATTTTTAAAATTTAATTCAAATAATTTTTATATCTAAATAGTATTTCATTAATAATTAATTACGTACTAATACTTTATTTTTAGCAGTATCATAACAAGCATAATCACAATTCTTTAAAAACTTATCTGAAATAGAACCTTCATATAGATTATTATTAAAATAACAATTAATTAATGCAGATACTCCACCATGTGTTACTAATAATATATTTTTATTTTGATATTCATTTAAAACTTCATCTAAAAAATCATAAATTCTATTTTTAAACTCTACCATAGTCTCCATTGAATCACTACTTGAATTAATATTAATATCCCATATATTATTATTACTAGTATATGGTTTACCTTCTAAATCTCCTAAACATCTCTCCATTATTCTTTCATCATAAATATTTTCATAATTTCTATTCTCATTCATAATATTAGCTGTTTGCTTTGCTCTCATAAAGGAGAACAAATAATTAAATCAAAAATATTATCTTTTAAAACATCCGAAGTAGTATAAGCTTCATCAATTCCAATGTCATTTAGAGGTATATCTTTTCTACCCATTGTTATTTTTTTACTATTCCAGTCAGTATGACCATGTCTTACAACATAAAGCATAATTATCACATCCCAAAAAATTATAACATAAAACTCGTAAGGTATTACGAGCTTTTATTTTCTAAAATTACAACAGTTTCTACATGATAAGTATTAGGAAACATATCTAAAACATTAATCTTACTAACATAATAATTATCTAATAATATTTTTAAATCTCTAGATAATGTTATTTGATCACAAGAAACATAACAAATGATTTTAGGATTAATATTTATAATTAAATCTATTGTTTCTTTATTTAACCCACTTCTTGGAGGATCTACTATAATTGTATCAAAATCATATTCTAAATCTTTTAGTATTTTAGCAGTATCACCTGCATAGAATTCAGCATTACTAACTCCATTACTCATTGCATTTTCTTTAGCATTTAAAATAGCATTTTCAATCTTTTCAATACCTACAATTTTATTAAAGTTATCTTTAAGAGATAAACCTAAAGTACCTACTCCACAATAAAGATCTAATAATTTATCACCATTTAAATTACCATTTAATAATTTAAATATTTCATTAGCTATATAGTTATTAATTTGAAAAAATGAATTATAAGATATTTTAAATTTCATATCTCAATCATATCAAAGAAATAATTTTCACCATATATAGTTTTATCATTAACTATAATTCCTACAACATTACTTGGAATATCAGAATATTCAAACTTATCTTCGCTCTTAATATCAATTAATATTTCATTATTATAATTACATCTAATAGTAATTGAACCATCTTTAAATCTTAAAAATTCCTTGTTATGAATAATTTCATTAATTGAATTGTTAGCAAGTAAACAATTATCAACACTACAAAATTCATGAGTACTAGCATTATAATAACCCCATTTATAATTATTTACTTTTAAACTAATTTTATTTCTATAATATAAATCTTTATTACTTTTTATTAATTTAATTTCTTTATCTAAAGATGCATACTTTTTTAATATATCTCTAGATTTATTTAATTTATAATCTTCTTGTGAATCAATACAAATATGCATTAAATTACATCCACCACATAATTCATAATATGGACATTTAGGAATTACTCTTAATGGACTTTTCTTTAATATTTCTATACTTTTACCTTCAGTATATTTCTTTTTATTCTTAGTAAAATCAACTACAACTTCTTCACCTGGTAATGCATTAGAAATAAAAGCTATTTTATTATCAAAATAGCCTATTCCTCTTCCCTCATTATCTAACTTTTTTATTTGTATTTTTGTAGTCATATAATTTATGTACTTCTTTAATTGAAAGTTCTCTATATTCACCACTTTTTAATCCATCAAGTGTAAGGAATCCATATGAAGTTCTAGTTAATTTATCTACTAAATATCCGCATGTTTCAAATAATTTTTTAACAATATGGTTTCTACCCTCAACAATAGTTATTTCTACTAAACAATTATCTTTAGCTTTATCAACACTCTTTAATTTAACTCTAGTAGGTTTACAAATTCTATCCTCTACTAAAACGCCCTTTTGAATTTTTTTAAGATCTTCAATTTCTAAAACTCTATTTAATTTAGCTACATATGTTTTAGGAACTAAATGTCTAGGATGAGTAAGTATATTATCAAGTTCTCCATCATTAGTTAATATCAAAATACCAGTAGTATTATAATCAAGTCTTCCAACAGGATATATTCTTTTTTTAGTATCTATTAAATCAACAACAGTAGTTCTTTCTTTATCATCACTAACTGTTGTTATAACTCCTCTTGGTTTATTTAAAAGAAAATATACTTTATCTTCTTTTTTAAGCATAGTACCATTAACAATAATTACATCATCACCACTAACTTTAGTTCCAAGTTCAGTAACCTTTCTATCATTAACATATACTTTACCTGCTTTAATTAATTCTTCTGCTTTTCTTCTTGAAGTATAACCAGATTCAGCAATAACCTTTTGTAATCTTTCCATATTTACACACTCTCTATTCTTTATTCTTTACTAGACTTCTTTGTTGTCTTTTTTGTCGTAGTTTTACTCTTTTTACTCTTACTATTCTTTTTACTTTTAGAAAACTCTTCTTGTTCTTCTTTTCTCCATTTTTCAACTTGTTTATTTCTTAAATCTTCAACTAACATTTTATTAATTTGGCCATCAATTGTAGTCTTTGAAAAAATATAAAATATTAAACAAAATACTAGTACACAACTATCTAAAATAATATTAGAAATAAAAGATTCTTTAAGTAATGATTCATGAAAAAATATATCAAATACTATAACAAATACAGCATAAATCATACCTACGATTGTAAGTCTAGAAAGTTTTTTAAACTTTTTATAAGTATCGGGATTTCTACTAATATATAATTTTCTTGCTTCTAACTTTTCTTCTTTTGATAATCTTTGATATTTATTCTTCATAGTAATCACCAATTCTAAACCCTTTTCTATATAAATAATTATTAACTTTCATATCTAATTCATATCCAGAATACTTTTTTGAAAACTTAATAATCGCTTTTTCTTTCTCTTTCTTATAGATATCAGAATCATCTATATTAATAGATTCTAAACAATCTAAAATAGTTTCTTTATTATAACCCATATTGGTTAAATCTAATAGTATTTTTCTTTTTAAATAATATATTCCCTTATTATTATTTAATCTTATTTTTTTACTTATTATATTAGTTACCCTCTTATTTAAATCAACATTTAATAAAATACTATCTAAAACTTCCTCTATACTATCTTCATTAAAACCTAATTTAATTAATTTCTTTTTAATTTTTAAAGGACCATCATCACTTAAATTAATTGAATCGTTTATAAAAGATTTTAAATAAACATATTCATTCAAATAACCTTCATCATTTAATTTTTCAATAATAAAAGATATATTATTATCATCAACATCTTTTTTCTTTAAATATTCTATAATTTCTTTTTTACATCTAAGTCTATTAGAAATATATTTTAAAACAAGATAATAATTTTTTAAATATTCATTCTCTTTTATTATTTCATTAAATAAACTTTTGTCGATTATTTTTTTATTTAATAGTGAATATTTTAAAATAATATCATCAAATAAAATATATTCAATATCATCAATAATAACTTTATATTTATTTCCTTTATCTTTTATAAATTTTTCTATTTTCATTATGACTCCTTCAAAAAAATTATACCATAATTACAACTTATAAATAAGATGATGTAAAGCTAACATAACAAAAATTAAAAAAGACTTCATTTATTACATGAAGTCTTTTTAGAATAGAATATTTTTTAAAATCTTATCTAGCCTCAAAAATTTAAAATCATTATTATTTAGAATTTTTCACTAGCTTTTTCTCCTGCCCAAACTACTTTTTCTCGAGCTGCATTTCTCGCAGAAGTACCACCATTAGTATTATTTTTTAAATTAATTCTTCCATTTGCTTCTATGAATCCTTTATAGTAGTTCGTAATAAATTCACTTTCATACTTTCCTACATAATCATCTGTTGTTACTTTGTAACTACCACCTTTTAGACGGTTGAATTCATTTTGCTCTAAATGATTATATTTTCTAATAGCATTAATTGCAGCAGAAGTTAAATTAAATCTATAAGTCAATCTATCTGGAGAAAATTCAACATCATTACCGCTGTGATCTTCAATATATTTTAAATTATCTCTTGCTATATCATCATCAAACCAGTTAGCAGCATATCCTTTCATTTCAGAACTTTTTCTGCCATTTTCATCCAAACTATAACCTTTTGGTTTATCAGAACTTTGATAAGAATTACCACCACCAGTTCTATTCGTACCAGGGAAGATAATTTTTGAATCTACTACCTTAAATGAGAAAGATAAAACATCATCAGTTAAACTTTTACAGTTTGGAGTAGTACAACATTTATTCTTCCAATAAGAATCATTATCAAATATGGAAGCAATATCTCTACATCCTTTAATCTTAGTTAAAGTTCTTGAAACACTTAATTCACAACTTAACATAGGAATATCATTATTAGGATTATTACCTGTACAATCTTGTCCATTTGTAAAATCTTCATCAAATTTTCCTGAACCATCATATTTCTTACTACCTAAATGAGAGAATAACCAATTAGTTTCATATCTTCCACTTAAAGTAGAAAATTCAACATACAATTGATTTTCATATTTAGTATAAGCTCTTATATCATTTGATTGACTTAATGAGAAACCACCATATGGATAAACTGTATATTTTGTTTCAGAAGTTGGAGGTTCATATTTACAAGTATAATTAAACTTAGTATCAGATGTGTATTTTTGAGGTGCAGTAAGTTCATTACGTAAATCCTTTAATTTATTCTCACTTAATCCACCAGAACATTTCTCAGCCCCATTATTACAATAACTATTAAAGTCTATTTCTTTATCAAAAGTTATATATGTTCCGACTTTAGTATTGTTTAATATATCAGTATGAGGTGCTTCAACACCAGTTTCTGCATCCATACCACCTTTCCACTCACCACTAGCAGCTAGACCACAATCTGAACCACTATCATCAGTTAATTTATATACTACTTCATTTATTTTAGGTTGAACTACACTATCAACGCTAATATAAGTAAAGAACCATTGGAAAGTAACATTTGGAACTTGGAATTTTTTCAATAAGAAATTTTTATAATCATCAGAATCTTCATCAAAATAATTATCGCATTTATCAATTTCTTCCTTTTTATTTTTAATTTCTTTTACACTATTGTTAAAACTAGTTGCTCTACTACTAATATAAGAAGTAGGATTATCAGGATTATAAACTGCATTAACATCATTTTTAATGTCTTTAGGCTCTTCATCATTATTTGTCGATTCTAATTCAGGAGTTCCAGTTAATACTACGTCACTAGTTGGATGAGTACATGGAGACAAATTATCAAGACATATATCACTTGCACTAATTGTACAATTTTTTTCAGACGCACCTGGAGCAGTACAAGTACTCTTATTATAAATATGATAATAACCAGTAAGAGTAGAAACACTTTCTTGAGAGTCTTTAACAACTTCAAATTTTGAAAAACCTTCAACTGTATTCTTACTATTTTCATATTTAATCTTTGCAGTCAAATAATTAGCAGATAAAGATGTAGTAAAATGTCTATCATAATTAAAAGTAACTGTACAATCATTTGAATCCGTAACGTCACAAGTATAAGTATCCACATTAGGAACTGTATATGACAGAGTCGATTTATATGAATATTTAACTTTATAAGAATCATTACCAGGTCTATTATCTTCAAATGCCTTCTTATATAAATCATAATATGTCCTAGACTTTTGATATTCATTATATTTTTCAACAGCATTTTCATTTAAACGAATATAATCCATTAACCATTCATCATAATCAATTACATTTCGACATCCAAAACTACCACTTATAATTGGTCCTTTTTGTCCACCAGCACCTTCAAGTTTAAAATATCTACCATTATGTCCTTCCAATGCACCAGGAATATCAACTTTTATTCTTTCAGTGCAATAAACTCTACAATAACTAGTATTAGGAACATTATATGATTCACTATCAACTTTACCAGTTTCTTTATCATTAGCACCAGGAACTTCAATTTTATAAGCTGAACCACAATCCTTCTTTTTTGTACAAAAAATTTCATTAATCTTTGGTTCATTAACTGTACTTGAAGTAGATTCAGAACAACAGAAATGAATTTCCTTATGCTTTTCTGTATTAATATTACATTCACAATCATTATCACATGACTCATTTTTAAATGCTTCAGGTGGTTCAACTTCTATTGTTTCTTCTAAACAATCTACACAAGTTTCATCACCAGGTGTAGGTGTTTCACCATCCTCTACAGATGATGCCCCTTTTAAAGCTTTATCAGAAATATATGCTAAGAATTTTTGTTCATCAGATCCTGAAACACCAGGAATAGGAGTCGTACCTGAAGGAGAACAATAATATAAGTGACCTCCTCCATCATCAGTTGTAACATATTTAATCTTTAGTCTTGCTCTACATGGATTAGGAACTTTTAGCTTTAAAGTAACTTTACCACTATTGCTACCTGCACTCCAATTTACAATAGGTTTTCCCTCACAACCATAAGTACATTCTATTACAGGAACTTTTAACAAATTTTTACTAGAAGTAATATCTACAGTCACTTCATTACCAGAATAACTAGAAACAGTTGAAGTAAATGTAGCAGAACTATTTGATTCCGCTTTACCTGAACCATATGTTTTATTAGCCATCTCTAAAGCTTTACTTAATATTCCATTAGGTGATCTTACACCTTTTTTTACTTCATTCTTTGTTCCCTCACCAAAATTACTAAAGTTATTATCAAAAACTTCCATTGCATTTGCATAAGAAGGAGTTGTAATAGATTGTCTTTTGGCCTTAATACGAACTGCAGTAATAAATGTAGCATCATTCGAACTTGAATGTTCTTTAAATAAGCCAACCATATCAGCATTATTATATTCAGTACAATTAAATGTACCACTTGAATGCTTCATACCAGGATCTATACAAACAGCTGTAAATTTTTCGGAATTTCCAATTTGACCTTCATAAAGTTTAGTTTGATAATGAATTACTCCCTCACCATTAACTACCCTAACTTTACCATCTGGATATGTTAAGGCATTTAAATTTTGTCTAGAGTTAAGTGGAGCAAACCAATAAATATTTTGTGCATTATCAGATTTTAGATTGATATTAATAGAAACATAAGCTTTAACCTTAATAAAAGGAATAAACATTAATACAAGTAAAAAGTATTTTAAAACTTTCTTCATATTTACATCACCATACGCTTTCTTCTACGTTTAAAGTATATAAATACTACTACAACAATAATAATTACAATTAATAGTGATGCTATAACAATCATTAAAATATTATTTTTTTCTTTTTCTTCAGCTTTTACATTTTCTTCCATTTCATTTTGAACAATATCGGAAATATCAGTATCTTCATAAGATATTACATCACAATTTTTATCATTAGAATTTTCACAAATAGCTGTTTCTGAATAAATATTATACGCAGGAGTAGTAAAATTAAATTGTCTTAATAATACATCTTTACAATTATCAACATTTCCATAAACATTAACTGTATAAATAACTTTATCACTAGTATATAAACTTGTAAAAGTTGATTCATTTTTATTTAAATTATATATATTTTCAGTCTTATTATCTTTAATGACTGCTTTTATATTCTCAGGAATATTATTTAAATGAACTTCATAACCATAATATTCTTTTGTATAGTATACAATATCATCGCCATAACTATTTTCTTCATCAACAACAGTTTCACCTTCAACAGTAACAACTTTTAAATTTAAGTCTATCTTATTTATATCTTCAATAACACTCTTATAAAAATTAGTATCACATGAAGAATTAACATCAACTGCATTATCATCTATATTTAAATAGTAATTAGTCTTTTTTTCTTTTACTTCTTCATCTTTTGGATTATAGCCAAATATAATCATAAAAATAACTAAAAGAACAAACAACACTAAACAGCCTATTAAAGGTTTTAAATAATCTCGATTAAACTTCTTTCTTTCTTTTTTTAATTTTTTCATACTTATCTCCTATTTAATTATAGCTAGGTGGTTCTACATATTCAGTTGTAGTATATAAAATACCAGCCATTCTATTTGTAACATTTTTATCAGCTTCAGAACTTGAAAAAAGTAATGTATCTCCAGTTCCTCTTGCTGTAACAGCAACTACAGCATATGGAGGTTCTTCATATAAATCATAGAAAGCAACATCATAATCTTTATTAATATTAACTTGATCAGCAAACCTTCTAACAAAGTTTTCTACAAATTTTTCAGCATTAATTTTAAATATGCTATTATCAGAATAATAACCGTAATCTACTGCATCATACATTGAAGTTTCCATAACACTTTTGATTAAATAATAATCTTGCTCACTAGTAGTAGTAAAGTTTTGCATAAGAATCATTACTGACATTATAGAAACACCAAGTACAACAATCCAATATCCCCAAATACTCTCTTTCATATCATCACCCTATCTATTGTATCTATATAATTATACCATAACCTAAAGAAAACATGTATAAAATTAGAATTCTCCTTCTTTTATTCTTTTATAACTTAAAAATATATAAACAATATCAATAATCATACCTATTCCTAATCCAATTAAGAGATATATTCTATATTTAATATACAACTGTAAAAAAGTAACAAGATTATCAGAAACTATTTCTTCATCACTAACTGAAGTTGTAGTCTTATTAAACTCTTCTTGAATAGACCTACGAATAACATAATCATCAACATGAAAATCATTATTAATCCACTCTTTACAATAATAAAAATCTTTCATTTTTTGAAATTTACACTCAGGAATATTTTCGTAATAATAATTCTTTTTAGGTTTTGTTAAATTAATCATTGTAATATTTGTAATACAACCACCTGAACCCACAATAGCTATTTTAAAAGAATACTCTCTAGAATTATCAATATCGTAATCATTAAATGTATAAGTTAAGTTTCCATCAAGCCCACTAACACTCTCATATTTATTATCCTGATTATAAAAACTTACAAGTACATTAGGACTTAAATTATAAATAGTAATAGCAAAATAACTTCTTCCTGATTCATCAGTTTTAAATTCATAAGATACATTTACTTTAATTGCATCACTCATAAATTTAGTTTTTTCAGATACAGAACATTCTTCTGCATTTACAAATGGAATAAAAAATAAAAAAATATATAAAATAAAAAGTACTTTTTTCATCCCTATCATCTCTATGATAAGTATAACAAAGTACTAAAACATCTTCAATAATCATTAAGAAATTTTATAAAAACAAAAAACATAATGCTGACAACATTATGTTCCGAGTTTTAAAAGATAAATCATTAATCCAAGAATGTCAGTTCCCAATTAACAATTCCATATCCATCTAAAATTGAGTTTCTTTCTCATGTGCACACATACTTAGTAACCAGATATGACCTTTATGGCATCGAATGCAATATGAAAGACGCTCCAATATTGTTTCTATACAATATGAGCAACTAACTAGGTTTAGCATGTATGTATTTAATTCATATTATATAACTACCCGTTATTAATATGATTATACATTACATAATTTGTTCAATAAATTTAATATTTTTTATTCAGTATACTTGTTTGGATAAGTTACCGATTAATATTAAATTTAATTTTTTATAACCTAGTATATTGCTTACTAAGTAATTATAATATACAACCCAACAAATATAATGTCAACAATATTTCTAAAAAAATTTTTATTATTTTTTCCTTAAATTTGTTGGAGTATAATTATTGCACGTAATTACGTATTTTTCTAACTCTTCTATCGATTTAGAAAAAATAAATTTATTTATAACTTTATCATTTTTCATAAATTCTTGTAAAAAATATTTTGAAGGAGATACTAATTTTGCAATATCAACTAAATCACTCTCTTCATGAATATTATAAACAGTTGTTCTAAATTCATGATCAATATTAGAATCTTTAATTAATTTAACAGACTCAATAATATTATTTATATCTAAATTAGTATTAATAACACTAAAATATTTATTTAAACTATTCTTTATATCCATAGCAATATAATCAATTAGTTTATTATCTAATAATTCTTTTAACATATCAGGATTAGTACCATTAGTATCTAACTTAACAAGAAAACCTATTTTTTTTATTTTTTTAATAAAATCAATTAAATCTTTATGAATTGTAGGTTCTCCACCTGTAATAACTACACCATCAAGTTTTTCTTTTCTATTTTCTAAAAAATCTAATACTTCATCAGCACTATAATTTTCATCTTTAGAAGTTATTAAATCCGAATTATAACAATAACTACAATTCATATTACATCCTGATAAAAATATAATAGCAGACACTTTCCCAGGATAATCAAGTAAAGAAAACTTATTTAATCCATATATTCTCATTATAGTTTACTCTTTCTATTATAAACTATTACATTACTAGTTGATGACATTGACTCATTTCTCATTTCATCATAATTATAAATTTCATTATTTTTAACTGTTTGTCTATATTCAGATAATGAAATAGCATATATATCTTTAAATATGTAGTTTACATTTTGAAAATCTAATAATTTCTTAGCATAAATATTATTAGGATTCTTTCTTAAAATCTCTTCAGCTACTTGTTGCCCTATACCTAACATTTGAGCACTAATAAGAAGTAATTTATAAGTTTCTTCACTTAAAGCAGTTTGTCTGGGAACTTGATTAAAATTTAATAAATACTTTTTCATCGATAAAATCTTATTACCATAATCAACAAAATTATCATCAAAAATAATTTTTGTTGTCTTACCTATCTTACCACCTCTAGTAGCATGATTTCTATTAAACTCATCAGTAATAGTTTCACTATAACCCATATTGTACCAAGTCATAATTCTTAAGAAATGTTTTTTAGAAAATCTATTTAATTTAATATCGCTAATAACTTTCATATCAGAAGCTTCGAGCATTATATTATATAAATCTTGATCTAGATTTCTATCTATTTTCATATCATTTCTTAACTTAATATTTCTTCCATTCTTACCAGGAATAAGTTCAATATTATCATTCAAATATAATTTAAATAAAATAGCGCCAATAAAATCAGATTTATTCTTTAAAATTTTAAAATATCCAGCTACAAAGAATAATTTATATAAGTCACCTTGGCATGGTACAGAATCATAATAACTAATATCTTTACTTTTATTAATAGTTTTCTTATCTTTTATTTCCATACCATAGTACTCATCATGTGTACCATATCTAATAAATATAAATGAACCAATTATAATAAGAATACCAACAATTATAATAGCAATAGCTAAAGTTAAAAATGTTTTTGTAGAATATGAATAAAAAACAACTTTAAAATCTCTACCATTAATAGCATCATCAATAAATTCGTTATAGTCTTTTTTTATAGATCTTGAACTATCAAAATTTACACCGTCATTAAATAATAATAAAAATCTAATATTATATGTTGAATCAATTGAACTAGCATTAAATGTTATTTTATTATTATTAATATTTTGACTAGACTTACTTATACCAATAAAATTAATTTTTTCAATTTTTGAAATATAATCTTCATTTTCAAATTTAATTGTTGCATTTAAAGAGCCAATATTTGTACCTGCAATCCTTGATATTAAAAACCAATCAATACCATACCTTCCATCTTTAAATTTAACAGCAACATTAGAAATATTAAACTTAATAGTAAAAGTAGTAATTTCCTCACTAATAACACTAAACTCTAATATTTTATTAAAATTTTGATCATCTAAGTGATAAAATAATGCTTTATTATCTTCAATTGAATCCGCTTCTTCATAATGTGAATTTAAATTATCTTCAATAGAAATGTTAGTAATTTTAGAATTTTCAACATTAAAAAAAGGAATTTTATAAACTGATTCTCTTTGTGGTAGAAGTGTACAATTAATCGTTACATCAGCAGAACCATCATTTTTTATAACCGCATCAATATTTTCACTAGTTACTTCAATCGCACTACAACTACCTATAAATGCAAAAAATGAAAGAATTAAAATAATATACTTTTTCATATTAAATTCCCCCATACAATCTTTTAATTAGCATTATAAAGAAATCTTGAAAATGAAATAATATAAAAAATGCTGAAACTAAAAAAGGACCAAAAGGTAAAATATTATCTTTATTCTTATATGTAATAAACAAAGCATAAGGTAAAGCTAAAAACGCACCTATAAAGATATGTATTACACCCAATTTAATTCCTAAAACAAGCCCTACAAAAAATGCAAGTTTTATATCACCCCAACCAAGAGATTCTTGTTTAAAAGTAATATCTCCAAAAACTTTAATTAAAAGCATAATAGAAAACAATACTAATCCTCTTAAAAATCTATAAGCTAAATCAATAAGTCCATATTGAAAAATATAAATAATACTTACTAAAATTACACCAGCAACTAGTACTTCATCTAAAATAACCATATATTTAGCATCACTAATAATAACACATATAAATACAGATGAAATAACAATCGATAAAAGTGTATTTAAAGAAAATCCATACATAATAAAACTACCCATAAATAAAAGTCCAGTTACTATTTCTGTAATCGGATACCAAAAAGATAGTTTTATTTTGCATTTCGAACATTTTCCACATTGAAAAAGGTATGAAAAAACTGGTATTAATTCATACCAGGTTAATTCATGTCCACAATTATCACAATGGGAACCTGGATGAATTATTGATTGGTTATTGCTTAATCTATCACATAAACAATTAAAGAATGATCCGAAAAACAATCCAACAATAAATAAATATATAGATATCATCCATTGTTCCATATAACTCACCTTTCTACATAAGTTCTTGATAAAGTCCAAACATTGGCATTATGATTGCAATTACAATACCACCAACAACTACTGCTAAGAAAAGGATTAATACTGGTTCAATTAAACTCTTCATTGTTTCAACAAGAGTTTTATGTTGAGTATCAAAATAATCAGCAACCTTTTCCATCATCTCTGCAAGTTGACCAGTTGATTCACCAGTTTGCATCATATAATATGCAACTTGAGGAATAGCCCAATTATTTTTAAAAGCCTCACTAATCTTATCACCACGTCCAATGTAGTTAACAGTATTTATCATAATTTCTTTATATATTTCGTTATTTGTAATTTTTACTAAAATATCCATAGATTCTGTAATAAATACATTATTCTTTAATAAGTTTGAAAAAGTTCTTGTAAAGATAGTAATTTCTTTATAAATAATCATATTACCAAATACAGGCAACTTCATAGCAAACTTTTGCATATAGAATCTAATAGCTTTTACTTTTTTATAAAGTAATACTATTACAATTATAACTATAATAATACCAATAATTATCGATATTAAATAAGACTTCAAGAATTTCGAAGCACTAATAATAAATGCTGTTAATGGACTAACCTTAGCACCAGCAGTAGCATAAATATTCTCAAATTGAGGAACCAAATATACTAAAATGAATACTACAACACCAAATGCGAATAATAGTATCAAAATAGGATATGTAAGAGCACTCTTCATCTCTTTCTTAGTTTTTTCAACATTATTATAATAGGCAGCCATATCATCTAAAGTACCTTCTAGATCTCCAGTAGCTTCAGCTGTTTTAACCATATTAATTAATAATGCTGGGAAAACATTACTTTGATTCTCTAAACATGTAGAAAAATTCTCTCCAAGTGTTAAATCATAAACAATTTTATCAAATATACGTTTAAGATTATCACTCTTACCCATTTGCTTACACAAGATTTCCATAGCTTGAGTTAAAGGAATACCTGCTTTAAGATAAGTTGAAAGTTGTTCCAACCAGAATACTAAATCTTTAATACTCATTTTTCTTGTTAGGAATCCACTATTACCATGTAATCTTTCAATTGTAGCACTGGTCTCAATCTTAAATACCTTATATCCTTCATTTTCAAAGAATGTAAAAACTTCCATTTTAGAATATGCTACGAAAGTATTTTTTACAATCTTATTATCAGGATTTAAAGCAGTATATCTATATGTTATTTGGTGATCACTTCTAGGTGTTTGATTACTATTAATCTCTTGAATAAGTTTTTCTCTTGCAGCAAGTAAACTAGGACTAATTTTTACAGTATTTTGTACAAAACCAGCAGGTACTGCATTTTTAGTTTCAGGAGTTTGTACCATATTAGTAGTTTGTTCGGCATTTTGATTTGTATTATCTTGCTTCACAATAATCACCTCTATTTATTCTTTTACTATTTTAGTATAACATAAATCAACAAAAAACATATACTGTTTTAACAAAAAAAAGTGTAGATTAAATTTCAAAGTGCACAATATATGTGCAATAAATATTTAAAATGATTATAATACCTTTCTAAGCAATTTGTTTGTCAAATAGAAAGGATTATTATGAAAAATTATAAACATCTATCTTACGAAGATAGAAAAA
>JAFSVF010000027.1 GCA_017450205.1 Bacilli bacterium
ACAAGAATACATACAATTTGTAGAAGACTGGATATTATTCTATAACACATCTAGATTAAAATCAAAAAAATAAGAAGCAAAATTAATTTGCTTCTTTTAATGTGTTTTTTATTAGTGTCTACCAAATGGGGTGCACTACATAGTTGTATTTTTTTTATTTTAATGATTAGATTTATTAATTATAGTATAATGATAATAATAGAGAGTAAGTGATAAAATGGAAAATGCAAAAAAATTCTTTAACAACAGAACAGTTCGATGGATTTTATCATCTATAATCTTTATAATTTCCATAATTATATTTTTTATGTCATTACGTTATATACATAAACTTAAGAATAAAGAATTAAATCCAAAAACTGATGGAGAAACTACTTCTATAATTATTAGTGGAACAACTGGAACCACAGTTATTAATGAAGATGGAGATATAGTTACTACAATCATTGATGAAGAATCTGGTGAAGAAATAACAGTTGTTATAGATACTGAAACTGGTGTGGCTGTTGCAACCACTACAGATCCTAGCACCGGAGAAACAATTACTAAAGTAATTGCTACAAAACCTACTTCTACAACAAATACAACTATAAAGGTTGACGCTACATATACTAATGTTGAAGAAATGAAAAAATCAAATATTGGTGAAGGAAAGAAAGTATTAACAAAAGGGTATTATTCAACTAATGATGGTGGAAGTGGATACTATAACATTGTTAAAACAGCTAAATATTCTGCTGATAACGGAAGAGTAATAAAACTTAATAGTGGTTTATTTGCAGTACTAGATAATAGTGATTCTACTACTATGTCTGTAAAACAATATGGTGTTAAAGGTGATGGAAGTTCTAGTGATACCACTCAAATGAATGCATTATTAAATGCTGGTTATAATTCTGTATATTTCCCAGCTGGTACATATAATATGAATAATTATTTATGTAAACCAAGTAAATACATTGAAATAGTTGGTGATGGAAAACAAAAAACTGTTATTAAAAACTTTGGTATTGAAGTTAAATATGGAATTAAGCTTGAAAATGCTTCATTTGAAGGTGCTCCTTCCTATAATTTCTATACACTTACTAATCAATCAGTTTTAGTTAGATTATTCTTAAAAGATAATAACAATAGTGTTACATTTAATAATTTTTCATTTGAAGATATGGATATAGTATCTGCTTTAAGAGTAGATGGAACATATTCTCTAAAATTTGATCATGTAACAGGATGTGATTTTAAAAATATAAGAAGAGCTGGAGTATACCATTCTGCAAATATTAAAGAATCTATTTATACTGGTAATACATTTATTGATATTGGTAGTAAAAGTATAAATAGAGGATTCGTTAGTGCTATTTGGTTGGGGGATGTTACAAATGTTACTTATACTGAATCTAATAATGTGACTATTAAAAATAATTCATTTAATCATTTTATGACTGCTGATGATCCTTCTATGGAAAAGCATGTTATAAATGGTAATGTTATTGCGATAAAAGCAAATAAAGCTATAATAGATAATAATTATGTAAATAATATAGATGGTATTGGTGAAGATAGGGAAGCAGTATATTCAAAAGTTAAATATTTAACAGTATCTAATAATACTATTATTAATGGTGGTTATGGAGAAGGATATATAACCTCTAAGAATCAAGATGGACTAGATGCATTTGCTACAATAACAGGAAATACTATAACAGGAGAATATGGTGTAGGTATTTATAACTATGGTTCTGGTTTAATTAAAAATAATACAATTAATATTAAACATGCTAAAGGCGCTATTACTTGTCATTATAGAGATGCTACTTCAAAAACTTTAACAATTGAAAGTAATATAATTAAACTAGGAGCAGGTAGTTATCAATATAATGGTTCAGCTATTCCTAATTATGGACCTGGTAATATAATTGTTATAAGTGGTCAAAAAGGAAATGTTTTTGTTAAAAATAATAAAATAAATTTAACTGCAACTGGTGAAAAGTTCTCAGTAGGAATTGATGTTTCTATGTTAAGAAAAAATGCAACAATAACAGGAAATATTATTGAAGGAGCTAATGCACTTTCAACAGGAATGATGATTCATGCAAATGAGTCTACTATAGAAGAATGTAAAGATAGTGTAGTAATAATTTCTGATAATTCTATTAAAGGATTAACTGGTATAGGTATTTCATTTTACTTTACTGGTAATACTAATGTTGTCAGTACAAGAAGATTTGATATATCTAATAATATTATTTATTCAAATGCTAACTACGGTGTATATTTACAAGATTCTGCTAGTGCTAATGATACTTTGATATATACTGCTCCTACAGGAGATCCTTCAAATAATGGAAGAGCACGTGCCGTTAATGTTAAAAATATTACTGATAATAGTGGTTTAGTTGTAAGTGGATAAAAATATTAAATTAATAACAGAGTTATATTTGTAACTCTGTTTTTTTTTGATATAATTTAATAGGAGGTGATTGTATGAAAAAGAATAAAGGATTTACTTTAGTTGAGTTACTTGCCGTTATTGTTATACTTGCTATTATTATGATTATAGCTATTCCTGCAGTACTTAATACAATGGATAGTGCTAGAAGAAAGTCTTTTATAGAATTTGCTAATAAAACAGTATTAAAAGCAGAAGAAAAATATATGTTAAGAGGTTTTGATGGATTACCAGTTAATGGTGTTATTGTTTATGATATTGTAAATGATTTAGACATATCTAATACTGGAGATTATAAAGGTTATGTTATAGTTGATGCAACTGAAACTAATAGTAAAGGTTTTTATGTATATTTGTATGATAAAACATTTTTATTAAATTTAATAAAAAGTACTGATTTAAATACAGAAAATATTGAAAATATTAATGGAATAGAACCAATTAATAATATTGAAAATCTTATGAATAATACTGAATATGATGCATATTATACAGCTAATTCAACTGTTGCTAATGATACAGTTAATGGAAAATATGATTTTTTAGAAAGTTTGGTACTAGATGGTCATAAATATATAAACACTGGTTTAATTCCTACTGATAAAACTAATGTGGAAATAGATTTTAGTTGTAGTGAATTTAAAGCTATTTTTGGTAGTAGAACTGCTTATCAATCTGAAGATTCTTATGCAATTTTTACACATTTAACAAATACATCTATAAACTATAATGTATATTGGGCTAATGTAAATTCTGCTAAATTGATAAATAAGTTATCCTTAGGTGACCATGCGAAACTTATATTTAATAATAAAAGTTTAAAAGTAAATGATACAACATTGGTAACATTAATACCAACAGTTGATTTAAATGGAAAATATCCTATGTACTTATTTACTGTAAATAATGCTAATAATCCAGATTATAGATTATTTAACGGAACATTCTATTCATGCAAAATATATGATGAAAATAATTTAATAAGATATTTTGTACCAGTTAAAAAGAAAGACACTGGAGAAATCATTATTTATGATAAAGTAGAAAAGAAAGAATATCCATTTATTATTTATAATAAATAATTGAAAAAGTTTCTAATAATAACAGAGTTATATTTATTACTCTGTTTTATTTTGTTATAATTTTATAGTAGGTGATAATATGAATATCATAGATATAATAACAAAAAAGAAAAACAACGAAGAATTGAATTATGAAGAATTATCATATGCTTTTAATGGTTATTTAAATAAACAAATACCTGATTATCAAATGTCTAGTTTGCTTATGGCAATTGTTATAAATGGTATGAATTTAAAAGAAACTATAAGTTTAACTGATATATTTTTAAAATCAGGAGATCAATATAATTTAAGAGAAAAAATGGATAATGTTGTAGATAAACATTCAACTGGTGGGGTTGGAGATACTACAACTTTAATAATTGGACCTATGTGTGCATCTCTAGGACTTAAGATGGCAAAAATGTCAGGTAGAGGTCTTGGATTTACTGGTGGTACTATTGATAAATTAGAGTCAATTCCTGGTTTTAGAGTTAATTTATCAAAGAATGAACTTATTGAACAAGTTAGTAAAGTTGGATTTGCTAATTGTGCTCAAAGTGATGATTTAACTCCACTTGATAAAGTTATTTATGCACTAAGAGATGTTACTGGTACTACTGAATCAATTCCTTTAATTGCATCTAGTATTATGTCTAAAAAGATAGCATTAGGTGCTGAAAATATACTTATTGATGTTAAGTACGGTAGTGGAGCTTTAATGAAAACTAAAGAAGATGCTGAAACACTTTCTGATTATTTAAAGAAGATTGGTGCATATTATGAAATTAAAGTAGAATGTTTAATAGATAATATGTCTAATCCATTATCGCAAGCAATTGGTAATGCAATCGAAGTTATCGAAGCTATTAATGTTTTAAGAGGTAAAAAATGTCAATTAAGAGATACTTGCATAGAAATAGTTGCTAAGCTATTAGTTATGAGTGAAGGATTATCAGAATTTGAAGCTGTAAAACTAGCTGCTGGATCACTTGATTCAGGTAAAGCATTAAATAAATTTATGGAGTTTGTAGCTCATCAAGGTGGTAATATTGAAGATGTTTATTTAAGTGAAAAAAGAATTGAAGTTAAAGCAAAACATGATGGTGTTATAAAAAATATTGATGCTTTAGGAGCAGCGAGATTAGCTGCTAAATTAGGAGCATCGAAAATGACTTTGGATGATACAATTGATTATTCAGTTGGAATTTACTTAAAAAAAGTAAAAGGTGATTCTGTAAAACAGGAAGAACCTTTAATGACATTATATGTAAATAATTATAATGTTGAATTAAATGATGAAGATTTTGATTTTATTGAATACTAATATTTAAATATTTATATTATTTTGATATTATTATATATAGAATAAGAGGGTGTAATTATGAATGAACAAACTAATAATGGAAATTTACAACAACCACAAGTGGCACCAATGCCTAATCCAATTCCTGCTCCAATAGAAAATCCAATACCAGCTATTGTAGCTCAACCTCAAGAACCTGTAGGTCAAACTGTTCTAACTAGTAGTAATGATTCTACTATGTTAGATGTTTTAGAGGATTCAAAGGCTAGTGTACAAGATGTACAAAACATTGATATATCTATTCCTTTTATTGAGAATCCTACAAATACACAAGAAAATACTCAACCAGTAACAAATGAAGTTCCTGTTATAGAAACGCCTCAAGTGGCACCAGTTCCAACTTCAGTTAATACAAATGAAGCTCCACCTGTAAATGCTTCTCCAGTACAAACTACTGAAGTAGCTCAAAATGGAGGAATTCCAACAGTTGATACAAATGCAAATAAAATTGAAAGTGATCAATCAGTAATGCCTGAACCAACTGAAGATAAAGAAGCTGGATCTTATTTAGATTCTATGCCTTCTGAAGATGAACAAAAGAAAATGTTTGGTAAAATAAAAAATATTAATGATGTAACTGCAATAGTTGAAATTCATAAAGAAAATATGGTAGTACCAAATCTAATGAACTTACACGTAGTATTTGAAACTAAAGAAGGAAAGAAAATACTAGGTGAAGTAAAAACACTTGATGGTGATGATGCACATATTAACCTTTTAGGACAATTCGTAGATAATAATAGATTCATTGCTGGTACTATTATTAAACCAACGCTTGATTCTAGTATAAGAATTATCAAACCTGAGGAAATGGATATCGTTTTTGGTAAAGATGAACCTGGATCTATTTATTTAGGTAAGAGTGCAATATATGCTGGTAAAGATGTTTATATAGATATTAATGATATGTTTTCAAACCATATGGCTATATTTGGTAATACTGGTTCTGGTAAATCATGTTCAGTTGCTAGAATAGTACAAAACATATTCTTAAATAAGAATTTTCTACCATTTAATGCTAATTTATTCTTCTTTGATGCATATGGTGAATATAAAAATGCATTTAAAGTTTTAAATCAATTAAATCCAAATTATCAATATAAATTTATTACAAGTAATCCTATTGATGATACAGATGTTATGTTAAAAATACCTGTATATCATTTAACTGTAGATGATATGTGTTTAGTATTACAAGCTGATAATCATCATCAATATACAATCGTAGAAAGAACACTTAAGCTTGCTAAATTATTCTCAAGAGATGATGAAAATACAAGAAAGTTAAAGAACCATTTAATTGCTAAAGCAATTATGGCAGTACTTTTCTCAAATCAACAAGCTAATGGTAAAAAGAATGATATTTTTACTATTCTTAAAGATTGTTCTACACCTGAATTTAATGTAGATACTGATATCCAAGGTATTGGTTATGTAAGAAAATTTAGTGAATGTTTTGGAATTGATAGAAATGGTGAATTTGGTGAATCAGTTCTTATTAATGAATATTTACTTAAATATATAGATGATGAACTTGAAATGCATATGGAAGTTCCTAGAGATGCTTTCTATACATTAGATGATTTAGAAAAAGCGTTATCTTTCTGTTTAATTGGAGATGGTTTCCTAGGTAATAAGATAATGCAAGATAATGCAACTATCTTACAAGTTAGACTTCATTCATTAAATAACTCATCTAATAGGAAGTTCTTTGATGTACCTAATTACATTTCAATGGAAAATTATATTTCATCATTAATTGTACATAATGGTAAAAGAAGTCAAATTGTTAATATTAACTTAGAAGATATTGATGATCAATTAGCTAAAACAATAGTTAAAATATTCTGTAAGATGATATTTGACTTTGCAAAGAGTAGAGAAGAAAGAGCACAAATTCCATTTAACTTATTTATTGAAGAAGCTCATAGATATGTTCAAAAGAATGATATTGACTTATTCTTACTTGGATATAATATATTTGAAAGAATTGCTAAGGAAGGTCGTAAATATGGAGTTATGTTAGACTTAATTTCACAAAGACCGGTTGAGTTATCTGATACAGTTATTGGTCAAACTTCTAACTTCTGTATCTTAAAGATGACTCATCCATTAGATCTTGATTATATTAATAAAATGCTTCCAAATATTAGTGGTGATGTAATTGATAAATTAACATCACTACAAAGTGGTACGATGGTAACATTTGGTACAGCATTTAAAATACCTGTTATAGTTAAAATGGATATGCCAAATCCAGCACCTTACTCATCAAACTGTGATGTAACTGCAAGATGGAAAGCATAAAAAATTATATTATAAAATAAATACTTAAAGAGAAATTTTTAAGTATTTTAATGATAGGAGAATTAAACATGAAAGAATTAGAATGCCCTAATTGTGGTGCAAAGTTAAAAGAAGAAGATATCGATGAAAGTGGAGAAAGAGGTAAATGTCCATATTGTGGTACTATATTAGATTTTCAAAGACCTAAAATTTATGTTCATTCAGAACGTAATACATATTATGGTAAACCTATCAAATTAAAAAAGAATAGTGATGGCGAATATGAAGAAATGGATGTTCCTAGTATTTCTATAGATAAAGAAACTATTGATAATGTTGTTAATAGTCCACATACTAAAGCTTTTTCTATTGTTTTTTTAATTGTTTTTGGAATAATATTTATATCAGTAATAATTACATCAAATATGATATTTAATAAAGCTTTTAGTACTATGGATTTAGCTAGTAAGAATTTTAATCAAACAACTACTACAACTATAGTTTCAGTTAATCCTTTTGATTCAAGTAATGGTGATTATATTAATGTTACTTTTTCTGGAGTTAATGGAGAGGGTGTTGCTGATGTCCATATTCCAAGTAAATATAGTAAGTTAACTTATACTCTAAGTAAGTCTAATAATTTATCAAATGGTGATGAAATCGAAATAGTTTTATCAGGTATGGAAAACTATCCCAATATTAAATTTACCAAAACTTCTGGTAAAGCAGTTGTAAATGGTTTAAGTGAACCTTTAACTCAGTATTATATGGAATAATTTTATTTAATTTACACAAAAACTATTTAATATAAATTCTTAATAGTTTATTATTTAAATAGAGGTGTATAAAGATGGATAAAAGAAAAGGTTTTACTTTGGTAGAACTACTTGCAGTTATCGTAATACTTGCGATAATTATGATTATATCTATACCAACTGTTTTAGATACAATGATAAGTGCTAGAAAAAGAACTTTTGGTGAATATGTAACAAAAGTTTATAGTGTTGCACAAAATAAATATATGAAAGATGAAATGCTAGGAAATAGTAAATCTTATGTAAAATATAATATTAAAAATGATTTAGATTTAGGAAGTACTGGTAATTATGAAGGATATGTTGCAATTAGTAGAAATACTAATGGTTTAGATATTTATGTGAGTTTAACTGATGGAGAATTCAAAACTGCTACTAAATATGGTGAAGATGAATCTATGGTTGTTAATTATATAAACTATACATTAGGTGGTGAACCTACTTATACTGGTAAATTAGAAATTTATGATGGTAAAAGAAATTATTTTATAAATGGAACTATTGATAATTTTGATTTACCAGATGAACCAAGCGAAGAAAATGGAAACACACCAGTAAACATACCAATTTCTAATAATAATTATGGTAATGGAGGAAATATTCAAACTCCAGAAGATAAGTTTGAAAAAGAAACAAATGAGTTTTTAAATTTAGTTAAAGCAAAATTTAATAGTGATTTTGCAAACAAAGATACTTCTCATATGTTTGCGACATTCCCAACTTCACATGAATTTGGTGCAACAACAGTTGATGGTAATATATATGTTTATGGATATAAAATAAATGAATTTTATCCTGATACTACTAATAAAGGTTATATAATGTTCATGAGAACTGTTTTTGATAATACTCCTTTAGGTTTTCAAGTTATATTACAACAAAATTTCATCTCATACATGAATGAAACTTATCATACAATTTTAAAAGTTGAAGGTTATAGTAATTCACAAGGGAAAATGATTGTACAAACGATGCCTGGCACTCAACAAAATGAATATTATTATACATTTAATAGATTAAATTTTAAAAAAATTGATACTCTTAATACATTTGATATGACTGGTGAGTATATAAAAGCTTTAACATATTATAAACCATATGAATATGAAAAAACTGGTGATAATCTTAATGCTTTTAAATCTTATGTTAATTCTATGAATAAATTTATAAATGATAATCAATATTATTGTTTGAATTCTAATCCACAATGTAGTTTACCAACTGAATATTATGATGCCGATTATGTTAAAGCAAATCTTGATTTATTTGATTTTGAACTTGATTTTGATCATGAAAGATTAACTGAGTTTTATTATTCGGTACAATAATTTTTTATAAATATTAAATGGTTTATATTATAAAAAGATTTATTATAAAAAGAAAATATGATATATTTATTATACCTAAAGGGAGTTTTCTATAAAACCGACTAATGGATAATATTGGGAATCTAATCTGCTTAATGTGTTGAAGACCTTGCTAGTAATAGATGTAGGGATCCTAATTTAAGTAGTGTGATGCCCACCTCGTGCGAGCGGGCTTTTATATCCACCTCTCTTTAGGTTCTTTATTTTAAAACAAAAGGAAGTATTGATTATAATACCTTTAAAGTTCGCACTAAATAAAAAGAAACATTAATAATTAAAATTTATTTAGAAAGAACTTTGGAGGTATTTTTATTATGGGAAAACATAAAAAATGGACTTATAATCAAAAAGTCCAAATAGTTAATGAATTTAAATCAGGAGCAACAATTTCATATTTAAATAATAAATATGGTATTTCCGGAATGGGAACAATAAGTAGATGGAATAAAGAATTTGATGAAGGAAAATTAGGAATTGATAATCGTGGAAAAAGAAAATCACAACAAGAAATTAAGGATATAGATATATTAAAAAAATCTTATGCTTCTGCTAATGATTCTCCTTTAAAGATTTTTAATTCTGGTGTAACAGTTTCAATTTCATCATCTGAAGCTCAACCAAATGAATAAATAAGTTTATTTTAAAAGATAAGTTAAATAAATAATTGTTAACTTATCTTTTTTTTATTTAGATTAATGAATAAAAAATATATTAGTGATATACTTTTATATAGTAGGGAAGTGTTTAAATGAGAAAAATAGTAGATGGAAATACAGCTTGTTCTGAGATTGCTTATCTATTTTCAGAAGTGGCTACAATTTATCCAATTACACCATCAAGTCCAATGGCTAATAATGTAGATAGTTTAAGTGGTGGTGATAACTATAATATATTTGATGATAAAGTACATGTAACTGAAATGGAATCTGAAGCAGGTGCTGCTGGTGCTATGCATGGTTCACTTCTTGCAGGTTCTTTATCAACTACATTTACAGCATCACAAGGTTTACTTTTAATGATACCTAATATGTATAAGATGGCAGGTGAATGTTTACCTGGAGTAATACATTGTGCATCACGTACTGTTGCAACTCATGCTTTGTCTATTTTTGGAGATCATTCTGATATATATGCAACAAGACAAACAGGTTTTTGTATGTTAGCATCATCTAATGTACAAGATGCTTATAATTTAGCTGCTGTTACACATTTGAGTGCAATCGAGGGAAGTCTTCCTTTTATACATTTTTTTGATGGTTTTAGAACTAGTCATGAACTTAATGTTATTGATACTATTAAGAATAATGATTTAAAGAGATTAATTAATAAAGAAGCTTTAAAGAAATTTAAAGATAGATCACTTAATCTTGGATTTACTAAACAATATGGTATGGCAGAAAACGAAGATATTTATTTTCAATCCGTTGAAGCAAGACAAGAATTATATGATGCAATACCTGATATTGTAAATAAATATATGGAAAGTATTAATAAGTTAACTAAGAGTAATTATAAACCATTTAATTATTATGGAGCTAAAGATGCTGAATATGTAATAGTTGCAATGGGTTCAGTTAATGATACTATTAAACTTGTTATAGATAATTTAAATAAAGTAAATAATAAAAAGTATGGTTTAATCGAAGTACATTTATATAGACCATTTAGCGAAAAATATTTACTAAAAGTATTACCTGAAAGTGTAAAAAGAATAGCTGTACTTGATAGAACTAAAGAATCTGGTTCGATTGGAGAACCACTTTACTTAGATGTATTAAGTGCTCTTAAAGATACTAAGATTAAAATAGTAGGTGGAAGATATGGATTATCTTCTAAGAATACTACTCCTGCACAAATAAGAGCAGTCTATGAAATGTTAGAAGGTACTTTAAAAAATAATTTTACAATTGGTATTGTAGATGATATTAAACATTCTTCTTTAGATGTAGATGAAGATTATATTATTCCTCTTAAAACACTTGAACTTCAAATATATGGATTTGGTTCAGACGGAATGGTTTCTGCTTCTAAAGATATTATGCATATCTTAGGGGATAATGGAAACTTTGTTCAAGGATATAATGAATATGATTCTAAGAAGAGCGGTGGAGTTACTATTTCTCATTTAAGAATTGGTAAGAATATAATAAAAGCTCCATTCTATGTAACTAATGCTGATATTGTAGTAGTTACTAAAGATGAATATTTTACTAGATATGAATGCTTAAATAAAATTAAGAATCATGGTACTCTTTTAATTAATACTACTAATGAAGGAAAACTATTTGATAAATTTACTAAACATGATTTAGATATAATTTCATCTAAAAAAATTAGAGTACTTACAATTAATGCCGAAGAGATTGCAAGTAATCATCATATAAATGGTAAGATTAGTAAAATAATGGAAGTTGTTATACTTAAGCTTCTTGGAATTAAAGATCCTTTAGAAAGACTTAATAAATCAATTTATGAAACTTTCCATACTAAAGGTGATGATATCGTAAATAATAATCAAGAAGCTATTAAAGATGCTCTAACTGCAGTTAATAAAATAATGATTAAAGTATCTGATAAAGAACTTAAAGATGTTAAGTTAAATACAATTGCTAAGATTAATAAAAGACTTGGAGACACATTAACAGTAAGTGATTTAAAGAAATATAGAAATGGATGTTTTGAAGGTGCTTTAACTCAAAAAGAAAAACGTGGAACATCTAGTAGTGTACCTAAATGGAATCCTGAAAATTGTATTCAATGTGGTATGTGTTCAATGGTATGTCCTCATGCTGTAATTAGACCATTCCTTGTTAAAGAAGAAAAAGGAATTGAAGCAATAGGTGCTAAAGAATATAGATATATTATTAGTGTATCTGAAAAAGACTGTTTAGGTTGTGGATTATGTGCTTCTGTTTGTCCTGGTAAAATGAGCAAGAAAGCATTAACTATGACTACTCCGGATTATAAGAATCAAAGTGAATCAGATAAGTTATTTAAAGATTATGAAAATCCTAAATTATTTAATAAGTTTACTATTAAGGGTTCTCAATTTGAAAAACCTAAGTTTGAATTTAGCGGTGCTTGTGCAGGATGTGGTGAAGCTGCTTATATTAAGTTATTAACTCAATTATATGGAGATAATATAGTTATTGCTAATGCAACTGGATGCTCTTCTATTTATGGAGGTTCTGCTCCATCTACACCATATTCACTTCCTTGGGCTAATTCACTTTTTGAAGATAATGCTGAATTTGGATATGGAATGCATTTATCTTATAAGAATAAGAGAAATAGACTTAAAAAGTTAATTGAAGAAAACATGAAAGATTTTACTCCAAATGTTAAAAAGATAATGAAAGAGTTACTTGATAACTTTGAAGATTTAAATATTACTAAAGAAGTATATGAAAAATTAGATAAGATTAAGCTTCCTAAGAAAATTGGAGATTTAAGAGAATATATTAAAGCAAGAAGAGTGGTATGTCTTGGTGGAGATGGATGGGCATATGATATTGGCTTTAATGGAATAGATCACGTACTTTCAAGTGAAGAAAACATTAAAGTAATGGTACTTGATACTGAAGTATATTCAAATACTGGTGGTCAAATGAGTAAATCATCTCATTTAGGACAAGTTGCTCAATTTGCTGGTATGGGTAAAAAGAATCATAAAAAAGATTTATTTAGAATAGCTATGTCTTATCCTAATTGTTATATTGGTACTATTTGTTTAGGTTCTAATATGATACAAGCAATTAATGTAATGAAAGAAGCTATGGAACATAATGGTCCTTCAATTATTATTTGTTATTGTCCTTGTATTGAACACGGTATTAAAGGTGGTATGAGTTGTTCTTTAAATGAAGAAAAACTTGCAGTTGATTCTGGTTATGTACTTCTTATGAGATATAATCCTGAAACTAAATTAATTACAATGGATTCTAAGGAACCTAACTTTGATAAGTATGATGAATTCTTATCTAATGAAGTAAGATATAGATCTTTAAAGATTAAGAATAAAGATATGAGTGATGAACTTCTTAAACTTAATAAAGAAGCTGCTATTGAAAGATATAATTATTATAAAGAATTAATAGAGAAACAAAAGAGTGAATAACTCTTTTGTTTTTTTATATAATAAATTATAATTTTATTAAGGTGAGTTTATGAAAAATAAAGGTTTTACTTTAGTTGAATTACTTGCAGTAATTGTAATACTTGCAATCATTATGATTATAGCTATTCCAGCAGTACTAAATACTATGCAAAATGCAAGTAGAAATACTTTTGAAACATATGCAAGAAGGATAGCAAATGAAACGGAAAAAAAGTTTACCGAAGATAGTTTAAATAACACTAATAATGCTGGTTTAATATATGATATAACTAAAGACTTAGGTCTTTCAAATACTGGTGATTTCAAAGGATATTCAATTTTAAGTAAAAAAACTGATACTGTATATTTAACTCTTTATAATAAAGATTATGCTTATGTTGCAGTTAATATGAATAATTCTTTAAAAGATGAAATAAAAGTTATTGGAAGTGTTAGTTCTAATGATTTAACTCCTGAGTATTTATGTGGTGTTGTATTAGAATACTCTTCTTGTTCAATTTTTGATAGTGATAATAACTTATATAATAATGTTATTCCAAATAGAGCTTTAACTTATGGTACTTTATTAAGAGGAAGTGAAGTTAATTCTAAATTGAATAGTTTAGTTCCACTTGCTGATATAACTAAAATTAAGTATACAAAAACTATACCAGATGGAGTAAGTAAAGTATTAGTATCTACTAATGATTCTAAATATCCAATTTATATTTATAATATTGGTACTGAAGTTTATTTTTATACTGAAGCAGATCTAATTAATTTAAATTCTATAAGTCAAAGATTATTTTATAATCTTTCGAATGTAACAGAAATAGATACTAATAAAATAAGAGTAGATGATGTTTTAAATGGTGGAGAAATATTTAGAGGATGCGCTAAACTTTCACATTTAGATTTAAGCACTTGGAATTTAGCTAAAGCAACATTACTTGGATCATTATTTGATGGATGCCAAATATTGGATAATTTAGATATATCAAACTTAAATATTCATAATGTTACTACAATGCAATATATGTTTAAAAATTGTAAAAGACTATCTGGTACTTTAGATTTTTCTAAATGGAATCTTGATAATATATCTTCTTTTACTTATACTTTCCAAAATTGTAATAATTTAGAAAATATAATATTTCCAAGTGGTAAAACTAACGTTACATCTATAGCATATGCTTTTATAAATTGTAATGTTTTAAAATCAATTAATTTTAATAATTTAGAGTTTACTAATCTTCAAAGTATGTATCAAACTTTCCAAAATTGTAATGCGCTTGAAACAATTGATTTATCTAAATTTAATTGTAAAACTTTGACAAATATGGATCATACTTTTGCACTATGCAATTCCTTAAAAACTATAGATATGAGTGGTATAAAAACTGCATCTATTGATACGCTTGCTAAAGCGTTCTATAAATGTTCAAGTTTAACTACAGTTTATGTATCAAATGAATGGTCAAATAATTCTTTAACAGAAGAAGGAAAATTAGATACTTTTACAGATTGTAATAGTTTACCTGGATATATTATAAAAAAAGATACCTCTGGAATTAATGCTAAAGTTAATGATGGTTATTTTACTTTAAAAGGATGAAACTCATCCTTTTTTATTTGGAAATGTTTAGTTTTTATACAAACTATGTTATATTGAAAATGGTGAGAGTATGAATAGAAAAGGATTTACTTTAGTTGAGTTACTTGCTGTTATAGTAATACTTGCTATTATTATGCTTATTGCTATTCCTGCTGTTTTAAATACCATGCAAAGTGCCGGTAGAAGTAGTTTTGAAACTTATGCAAGAAGAATAGCTAATGAAACACAAAAAAAGTTTACTGAAGATAGTTTAAATAATTCTAATACTCCAGGTAAGATTTATAATATAAATAAAGATTTAGGAATTGATAATACCGGAGACTTTAAAGGATATTCAATTGTTAGTCAAAAAACAAATACTGTATATTTAACTATCTATAATAAAGACTATGCTTATGTTGCTGTTAATATGAGTAATGCTGATTTAAAAAGAGAATTAAAAACAATTAGTAGTATAGATCCTGATCACTTAACTCCTGAATATTTATGTAGTGTTGTTGAAGAGTATACTTCTTGTAGTTACTCAATCATTGATGCAGCTGGTAATGAAATAAATAATTCAATTTCTCCAATAAATCATGATTTTGATGCATTGCTAATTACTGGGGAAGAATTCAGAAATAAAATGTCAACACTTGTATCACTAGATAGTATTACAGAAATAAAGTATGGAGAAACTATTCCTGAAGAAAATAAGATTGATGTTTCAAGTACTGATTCTAAATATCCTGTTTATATTTGGAATGAAGGTAATATTATTTATTATGGTAGTACAGCTAATAGAATATTCTTAAATAGTGAATGTAGAAGGATGTTCAAAGATCTTACTTCTCTTGGAACTATAGATATTTCCAAATTAAGATTTAATGATGTTGAATGGGCATATGAAATGTTTTCTGGAGATACTAATTTAAAAAATATAGATACTTCATTAATTACATTTAAAAATATCAAATATACTCAATATATGTTTAGAAATTGTACTTCTTTAAGGGGTACTATTGATTTATCAAATTCATCATTTGATAATCTTGAAAATATGACTCAAATGTTTACTAATTGCGAAAATATTGAATATGTTAAATTACCAAATACAAAGAATAAAGTTACTTCAATAGCTGGATTATTTGTTAATTGTTTAAAATTAAAAAGAATATATAATATAGAGAATTTTGATGCTTCTCATTTATTAACTATGAACCAAGCTTTTAAATTATGTCATGAATTAGAAGAAGTTGATATGAGTAAATGGAATGTTCCTTTTATTGAAGAAATGGAATATGCATTTGAACAAGCATACCAAATAAAAACACTAGATTTTTCTGGATTTGATTTTTCAAATTTGATTAAAATTAATGGTATGGCTATAAATGCTACAAACTTAGAACATGCTATTTTTAAGAAAAAGAATTTTATTAAACTAACATCATTTTTCTGGGTATTTACTAGTACTGGTTTGACTGAGATAGATTTAAGTAATGCTGAATTTCCTAATTTAGTAACAATATCTAATTCTTTTTCAAATTGTAAACAGCTAAAGAAAGCTAATTTATCTAATATTAATGCACCTCTTTTAACTAGTATTAGAACTTTATTTAGTTCTTGTTTAGAATTAGAAGATTTAAATATGAATAATTTTGTATCTCCAAAAATTGATGATATTACAATGCTTTTTAGTAACTGCAAAAAACTAAAATATATTGATTTATCTTCCTTAAATGCATCTGAAGTTAAATATATGAATCAAGCTTTTTATTGCAATGAATCATTAGAAGTATTAGATCTTTCTGGTATTAAGTCTACAATTGTAGAAGATATGACTAATACATTTAATGGATCAATAAATTTAAGAACTATTTATATATCAAGAGAGTGGTCGAATAATAATGTCATTAATAATAGTTCTACTTTCTATAGTTGTCCAAGTTTAAAAGGAAGTATTACTTTTGATATAAATAAAACTTCTGCTGATTATGCAAGAGTAGAAGATGGTTATTTTACTTTAAAGGGATAATAATCCCTTTTATTTTGTCTTAATTTAATATAAAATATCTTTGAAAGAGGAGATACTATGTTTGATAGATTAATAAGATTAATTGGTGAAGATAATTTAAAAAAAATTCAATCTAAAAAAATACTTTTAATTGGAGTAGGTGGAGTAGGTAGTGCTTCACTTGAAGCTTTAGTTAGAAATGGATTTACTAATATAGATATTATTGACTATGATACAGTAGATATTACTAATTTAAATAGACAACTTATTACAAATCAAAATAATATTGGGTCTCCTAAGGTAAAAGAAGCTGTTTTAAGAGCAAAATCTATTAATCCTGATATTCTTATTAAGAAAATAGAAAAACGTCTAGAAATTGATTTAATTGATGAATTATTAAGTAACAATTATGATTATATAATTGATGCTTGTGATGATATTAAAATTAAGTATAGTTTAATAGAAAAGAACTTACATTGTAATTCAAAACTAATTACATGTTTAGGTACTGCTAAAAAGATAGATCCAACGCTTCTTGAAATAACTACTTTAGATAAAACTATTAATGATCCTCTTGCTAGAATACTTAGAAAAATGACTAAAGATAATCATATTAATCAAAAGAAGGTTAAAGTGGTATCATCAAGAGAATTACCAAGAAAAACTGAAGGATTAGGTACAGCATCTTTTGTTCCTAATACTGCTGGATTTTTATGTGTAAATTATATATTTAAAGACATAATAAATGATTAATATCATTTATTTTTTATTCTTTTAATGATATTCTTATAGTAGGTGAGTTTATATGATAAAGTTGTTTTTTAAGTTAAGAAAAAAATTAGAAGAAAAAGGTTTTACATTAGTTGAATTATTAGCAGTAATAGTTATTTTAGCTATCATTATGTTAATAGCTATTCCTGGTGTGTTATCTGTTTTAGAGTCTGCTAGATTAAAAACTTTTGCTGAATATGTGGATAAGAGCGCTGGACTTGCACAGAAACAAATTGCTGAAGATCAAATGAATGGTAATATGGCTAGTCAATGCGTTATATATAACATTAAAACTGATTTAGGATTAGATGATACCGGTTCTTTTGAAGGATGGGTATTAATTGATTCTAATAACAATAATATTTATATTACACTTTTTAATGATAATTATGGATTATCTGCATTCCATTATAATGATCCTAATTCTAAAGTAGAGGATTTTATAAAAAATAAATCTTCTTTTAAAGAAGAACAATTAACTATTGAACATTTATGTAGTAATTCAACATGTACATCATGTGTTTATAGTGATGAAGATGGAAGTAAGTTAGTAGATAATAAAGAAATATTAAGAAAAAATAGTGCATATTTGGATACTGGTGAAAGAGTAAATAATGTTTTATTTAATTTATTCTTTTCTTCAGACCATAAGTATTTTAAAAAAGCTGATACATTAAGTGATGATTTATTTAAAAGTGAAATTTCTACATGGAATTCAGATTATAAAGTATGGGTTTGGGCTGATGGAGAATATGTTTATTATTATACTGATGCTCCAAGTGGAAAAATAATTATGAATGCTGATTCTTCAAGTATGTTTGAACAATTATTTTATGTAAAATCTATTGATATTAGTGATTGGGATACATCAAATGTTATTAATATGAGTAAATTATTCTATAATTGTCCAAAATTAGAATCAATTAATTTAAGTAACTTTAATACATCTAATGTTACTAATATGTCATATATGTTCCGTCATGATACTTCTATTCAAAGTATTGATGTATCTCATTTTGATACTTCGAAAGTAACTAATATGTCTTGGATGTTTAGTGATGATGGAAATTTAAATTCTTTAGATGTTTCTAAGTTTAATACTTCAAGTGTAAAAGATATGTCTTACATGTTTTATAATTGTAGTTTATCAGAAATTAATGTTTCTAATTTTGTAACTAATAATTTAGAAAATATGAGTAATATGTTTGGTTTATGCGAAAATCTTCAAACAGTTGATTTGAGTAAATTTAATACATCTAAAGTAAATGATATGAGTAGATTATTCTTTAATTGTCGTTCTCTTAAAACTATAGATCTTTCTAAATTTAATACTTCTAATGTAACTAATATGGAAGCTATGTTTTCTGGTTGTTGGAATCTTCAAAGTTTAGATATTACTAATTTCAATACATCTAGAGTTACAGATATTAGTTATATGTTTGCATATTGTAGATCTTTAAAGAACATAGATCTTTCACATTTTGATACTTCAAAAGTAACTGATATGACTTATTTATTTTATGGTGATGAACAATTAGAAAAACTTGATGTAAGTAATTTTAATACTTCTAATGTAGAAAGTATGTCTAATATGTTTTCTGGACTTAATATTAAAACATTAGATGTAAGTAATTTTAATACTTCTAATGTTACTAATATGTATGGTATGTTTAGTCATATGCCTTACATTGAAACATTAGATTTATCTAATTTTAATACTTCTAAAGTTGAAAATATGAATAGTATGTTTGATTCAAGTAATACTTCGAGTGGTTATACTGAAAGATCATTAAAGAGTATCAACGTTAGTAGTTTTGATACAAGAAATGTTACTAATATGTATAGAATGTTTGCTTGTGATTCGAAAAGTTGTTATGATTTAAAATCTTTAGATTTAAGTAGTTTTGATACATCTAAAGTAGAAAATATGGATGAAATGTTTAATAATAACCCTGGTTTAAATGAAATAATTGTATCAAATAAATTTGTATTAAATGGTGATACAACTTCTTCGAATATGTTTTATAAATGTAGTGCACTTCCTAATTTTAATAGTTCAGTAATTAATGGTTCAATGGCAAAAGATAAAAACCAAGGTGGTTACTTAACTTTAAAAGAATAATAAAAGAAAGTTTTTAAAAACTTTCTTTTTTTATTTTTCCATTAGGAATTTTTCTAATTTAATTGGATCTTCATCTTTCATTACAATTTTATATATTAAATCTATTACTGGCATTTTAATCTTTTTTCTTTTAATAAGTTGGTAAATTGATTTAAGAGTGTAGTAACCTTCAACTGTAGTTGAATTTAAATAATCTTCTATTTTCTTTTTATCTCCTTTACCAAGAAGGACTCCATAAGAATAATTTCTTGATTTAGTAGAAGTAGCAGTTAAAGTTAAATCTCCAACTCCTGCAAATGATAAAATAGAGTTCTTTTTACCACCTAAACCTACAATTAAAGCTCTTATATCATGAAGAGATTCAGTAATAAGAAAACTTCTTGTTGATTCAGAGTATCCTAAACCATCTAGAATGCCAGCAGCTATTGCTATAACATTTTTAATTGAACCACAAAGTTCTGTACCAATAAGATCTTTAGATTCTCTTAGTTTTATATTAGTTCCTTTATAAGCTTTACTTACTTTTTCAAATACTTCATGTGATTTAACTGCACAAGCAAGTCCGATAGGATTTTCACTTGCAATATCTATTGCAAAAGAAGGACCACTAATAACACCTAGCTTTTTAGTTTTAATATTATTTAAGAACACTTCATGAACAAATCTACATGAATCTTGTTCAATTCCTTTTGAACCAATTATAAATATTTGATTTTTATTAATAAATGGTTTCATATCTTTTGAAACATTACCAACATATTTAGCAGCACACATTATAAACACTATTTCAGCGTTTTTAAGAGCAATTTCATAATCATCAGTAATATTTATACCTTTTGGCATTTTTATTCCATTAAAGGCTTCTATTCCATTTTTTTGATAATTCTCAAATCTTTTAACATTATCTTTTGATTCAGTCCACATGGTAATTTTATTTTTCTTATTTTTAGATAGAGAAAGTGCCATACTTAAACCATATACCCCTGTACCTAGTATAGTTATATTCATTTTTTCATCTCCTCGTTGACTTTATTTAAGCCGTTTTCATACTTATTATCACATTTATGATAGAACTTAACATTCTTTATTGGATCAGGTAAATATTGTTGTTTTACCCAATGTTTAGGATAACTATGAGGGTACTTATATAGTGGATTATTTTCACTATTAATATGTTTTGGTACATCACCAGTTGATCCTTTTTTCTCAATTAATGAAAGTGCTTCATCAATAGCACATATTCCTGAGTTACTTTTTGGTGAAAGTGCTAGTTCTAAGACTGTATCAGCAAGAGGTATTCTTGCTTCTGGAAGTCCTAACATTTCACATGTTTCTATACATGCTCTTACCTTTGGTCCCATTGAAGGATTAGCAAGCCCAATATCTTCATATGCAATTACAGACATTCTTCTATATATTATATCTAAATCTCCGATAGCTATTAGACGTGCTAAATAATAAATTGCAGCATCTGCATCTGACCCTCTAATACTTTTTTGAAAAGCACTAATTAGTTGATAGTGATTATCACCATTTTGATCACCCATAATAACAGGTTTATTATTAATTGATTCTACTAATTTTAAAGTTATATGATGAGTTTTACTCGAATAATAAGATACTTCAAGTAAATTAAGAGCACTACGATAGTCTCCACTTGAAAGATAAGCAATTCTCTCAAGTGCTTCATCATCACATTTACATTTTGGAAGTAGGGGAATAGTTTTTAATAAACCTTCTTTAATATCACTTACAGTTAGACTATTAAGTTCAAATATTTGACATCTACTTCTTATAGCAGGATTAATTTTATAATATGGATTACTTGTAGTTAAACCAATTAAAATAATTTTCCCATTTTCAATATATGGAAGAAGTATATCTTGTTTATCTTTATTCATTCTATGAATTTCATCTACGATTAATACTATTTCTCCATACATTTTAGCTTCTTCAATAACTATATCAAAATCTTCTTTTTTATTTATGACTGCATTTAAAAGTCTATATCTTAAATTAAGTTCATTAACTATTACATTAGCAAGTGTAGTCTTTCCAGTTCCTGGAGGGCCAAAAAGAATCATACTAAATATATGACCATTACTAATTAAATTAGATATAACTTTATTTTTTCCAACTAAATGTTTTTGACCTATAACATCGCTTAACTTAGTTGGTCTTATTTTATCTGCTAGTAATTCCATAAAATCACCCTATGTATATTATATAAAAAATTATATTATTTTAGTAGAAAAATAATATCAAAGTATCAATAAGATATTTTGTAAACCAATTATTTTTGATTATAAAATCTACATTTTATTTAAAAATAATATATAATTATAATATGGAGGTTAATATGAATGATGAATTAATATCAGAATTCTTATCTTATTTAGAGTTAGATCTTAATTATAGTAATAATACTATCAACTCATATGATAATGATTTAAAAAGATTTGAAAACTACTTTAAGAATAAGAATATACTTAAACTAAATGTAAATGATTTATTAAAGTTTGTTTCGTCACTTAAAGATTTATCTCCTGCAAGTGTATCCCATATGATATCTACTTTAAAAACATTTTATTCTTATTATATTAAAATAGATAAAATTAAAGTTAATCCAACAGATGCATTGAAGTCACCTAAATTAGGACTTCACTTACCTGAATATTTAACTGAAGATGAAATAGATAAACTTCTAGATATTGAAGTAACTGACCCATTTAGTGCAAGAAATAAAGCTATCTTAGAGCTTATGTATGCAACTGGCTTAAGAATATCTGAAGTAATATCACTTGAATTTAAAAATATTGATATGGAAGAATGTATTGTAAGAGTTATGGGGAAGGGGAGTAAAGAAAGAATTGTCCCTATTAATGATTATGCGTTAAATGCATTAAATACATATATTGAAGAATATAGACCATTAATGATAAAAAAAGAAGTAAATAATTATATATTTTTAAATAACCATGGTAAACAAATGACTCGTCAAGGTGTATTTAAAATGATTAAGCAAGAATGTCTAAAGAAAGGAATAAATAAGGATATTTCTCCTCATACTATTAGACATACTTTTGCAACACACCTACTTTTAAATGGTGCTGATTTAAGAATTATTCAAGAGTTACTTGGACACTCTGATATAAGTACAACACAAATTTATACTCATTTAACTAATGAAGAATTATATAATGACTATAAAAAATACTTTCCAAGAGATTGAAACATAATATAATAATAAAAAGGAGATTAAAACATGAATGAAGAAGAACAAACACAAGTAACACCAAAAATTAATCCTATCCCTGAAGAGTGGAATAATAGTCCTAAAAAGAATAATAAAATATTAATTATAGTATTAATAGTAATACTGGTATTATGTATCATTGGAGGATCTTTTTACTTTATAAATACTAATATAACTAATAAAGATAAAAAGAATGGTACTAATACTACTGAAACTACTACTCAAGAAGAATATACAATAGTAACAAGAACTACATCTTCAACAGCACCTACTACTACACCTAAAGAGATTCTTGAAAAAATGGGTGTAATAACAAGAGATAAAGAAGAAACAATTACAAAAACACTTAATAATAAAGAACAAACATTTAGATTTACATACTATTATCAATCTACTTCATTAGATGTATTTGAAAATGGAGATTTCGTAAAAAAGAGTGGATATGATTATAAAGTATTAATTAGTTTAAATGGAAAAAAAGTAAATGAATATACTATTGGTACTGGTTTAACTAAAGAAGAAGCAAAAAACAAATCTGTGCTTAATACTGATAATAATATTAAAACAATTAAAGATAACGAAAATAATAAAGAATATTTCTTATTATTAGTACCTTACTATGTATATAGTTCAATTAAGAATCCAATTCATATAGTAGAACCAACTATCGTAGATGAAACAGGAAATGTATTAATTAAGATTCAAACACAATATGATGAATATGGTTATACTAGTGCTAATGATTCTAAATATAAAGTAACATCTGAAGTTGTTAAAGCTAATCATGGATCATTTGTAGTAGAAAATAATACTATTTATTATATAAATGAACAACTATGTACTAATGATTCATATGACATACTTACAAATGTATATGCTACTACTATCAAGAATGGTAAAGTAGAAACTACTACTTATGCATCTAAAATAATTGCTTATGGTGAAGGTGCTTCTTGCTAAAGAGTAGGAGAGAGTATTTAAAATTAAAGTAGAATTTATTTCTACTTTTTATTTCTATTAATTAAATATATAGGGTGGAGTAGTTAGTAAATTAAAAAAACTCTTATTATCGAAAAACAATAATATTGTGAAACATGCTTTGTGAAACATATAGACATCTAACTCCCCCTACTTCCAAAAAATAATTTATTAAGATTAAAAAAATCATATAATAAATCATTATTAAAATAAAAAACATAAATTAATTATTAATTTAAAAATTATTTAAATATAATTATATAAATTGATAACTAATCATTTAAGTTACTAGATTCAATTAATAAATAAATATATTTAGATGAATAATCAATCATATAATATAACAATATAGATATACATACATATATAAAAAGAGTATATATAAGATATCTATACATGATACTAATAAATATATATAATATACTTATAAAGTACATACTTATAAGTGGATAATTAACCATCTTTTTAATCATAACGTTTAACTTCATATAATATATATTATGTTAACTTCTATATTTTGAATAAAAAGATAAATATATTCCATCCATTAGCTTATTCTACTTATAATTCTACTATCAAATATATGACTAAATAATTAGTAACCCCTACTCCAAAAATTAATTTTAAAAAGAGGGGACTTGTATCAAAAATTTTCAAAGAATATTTTTATATTTTATTAATATATTTATATTTAATTTTAAATTAATCTAATAAATAT
>JAFSVF010000028.1 GCA_017450205.1 Bacilli bacterium
CTAATAACATACCAATGCAAGTATTAAATTATTTAACTCCAATTGAAATGAAAAATAAATTATTAAATCAATAAAAAATAACTAAGAATCACCTCAGTTATATTTTATATATTTATGTTTCACATCATTGACTAATATTCACTAAAAAAACACTTATAAAAAGTGTTTTTATTCAGTTCTTAATGCAATTACAGGATCTTTCTTACTTGCTGCTTTTGCTGGTATAATACCTCCTATTAGAGTAAGTATAATACTTAAAACAACAAGTATAACTGCTGAATTAATATCTAAAGCAGCTTTTAAATGAACATTTCCAGTAAAATATCTTAAGAATGCATTAATAGGTATTATTAGGATATAAGATATACCTACTCCAAATAAACCAGATAATAATCCAATAATGAATGTTTCTGCATTAAATATTGAAGATACATTTCTTTTAGATGCACCAATTGCTCTTAATATACCAATTTCTTTAGTTCTTTCAAATACTGAAATATATGTAATAATACCAATCATTATAGAAGAAACTACTAGAGAAATAGAAACAAATGCAATTAATACATATGAAACAGCATTAACAATAGTCTTAACTGAATTAGTAAGTATTCCAGTAGCATCCGTATAATTAATCTTTGAATCTTCACTTACTGTTTCATTATAATCATCAATAAATTTTAAAAATCTCTCTTTACCTTCAAATGAACTAAAGTAAATACTAATAAATGATGGTTCTTCAATATCTTGATAACCAAGTTTTAATAAATTACTTTCAGGAGTAGATTTTTCACTAGACATTGCACTAACTACTCTCATAAGTTCATCTTCACTAAAATTAAGTTTAAATGCTGAAATTATTTTAGATTGATCAATATTAAAGGCATTAGCAAATGCTCCAGTTGTACTTTCCATCATCTTAGTAACATTTTCTAAGATAGTAACTCTCATTTTAGTTTCAGTCATTACTTTACTCATTTCAGTAGCAGCAGCATTAACTTCAGCTGAAGCCATTATTCCATCCACAACTGAATCATAAGCAGTATCTTTATACATTTCCCACATCTCTTCTGGAACATTCTCTTTAGCAGCATTATAAGCACTTAATATTCCTTCTAAGAATGGTTTATAAATAGTTATATAAGTTTCTTTTGGTAAGTGATAAGTATCAACAAGTGAATTAACCTCTTTATTAACTTCACTACTATTCAAATATTCATCTACATTTAAAGATGATTTAAATCCCTTAAGTACATTAAATAAAGCATTATTATATTCAAGTAAAGCATTTGATGTATCAGTAGTAATAGCACCATTAATATTATTAATATATTTTTCACTTTGTTTTGCAATTGCATTTTGATCTATCTTAATATCAAATGCTTCTTTTAAAGCTTTTTCATCTATTGATACTAAATCACCAAAAGTAAATGCAGAAGTATTAGCTTTATCATCAAAACTATTACCAGAGAATATATCAATATCCCTATTACCTAATTGTTTAGAAACAATATCACTTTTTCTAGAAGTTGTAATAATATGTTCAATTAATCCACTCTTATAAGCTACCCCTGGATTTAAGGCACCACTATTACTTCCTTCTTTTAAAGTTACAACACCACTTATTTTTAATTTTAAAGACTTTTCATAAACACTCTTTAAATAATCTATATCCTCTGACATATCTTCATATACATCATATTTAGTATTATATTTATATAATTCATAAGGAAGTATTAATCTTAAATCAACTCCCATTAAATCATCATAAGTAAGTTCAAGTGGTTCATTATTAATATTAACAGCTTCTCCTCTAAAGATTGCATTAACCATCTCAGTTAATTCACTATTTTTTCTTAAACCTAAAGTATATACAAGTAAATCAGAAATACTATTTCTGCTTGGAAGTACTATAACCATTTCATTATATTCTTTAGGCCATGAACCAGCTAATACATCATATTGACTATCAAGTAACTTTTGATCATCTAACATAGGTGAAAAAACAGAATTCATTGATCCAACTGCACTTAATACATTAGATGAATAAATAGATGAAAATAAACTACTTGGATTTATTTTACTTAATGTATCAGTTACATCATATGTATATATATTAGGTTCAACTGAATACATATAACTTATATTAGATACATCACTCTTATATTTATCTTTATTATCTTCTAAATACTTTTTAAATGATTTTAAATCGTTAGATTTAATATTATTTAAAGTATTAGATACAAGTTGATTTTCATATACTTTATTATCTTTCTTTTCTTTAGAATCTTTATCTACTTCACTACCATTCATACCAAGTAACATAGAAGTAAAATCAACTGATTCTTTTTGAATAGTTAAAGGATAAGAAGTTAAAGTATCTTCCTGAATAGTATCTACATAATTTTGAAAACCAGTAGAAACAGCAAGTATTAAAGCAATACCAATAATACCTATAGAACCAGCTATTGAAACAAGTATAGTTCTACCCTTCTTAGTCATTAAGTTATTAAATGATAATCCTAAAGCAGTAAAGAAAGACATCTTAGTTTTCTTTCCTCTTTTTTTAGCTTCTTTTTCCGATTCAGTAGTATCTACTTTACCATCATAAGGATCACTATCACTTATAATACGTCCATCTTTAATATTTATAATTCTTGAAGAATATTCTTTAGCAAGTTCAGGATTATGTGTAACCATAATAACTAACTTTTTCTTAGAAATATCTTTAAGAATATTCATAATTTGTATAGAAGTTTCTGAATCTAATGCACCAGTTGGTTCATCAGCAAGTAAAATATCTGGGTCATTAACAAGTGCTCTTGCAATTGCAACCCTTTGCATTTGCCCACCACTTAATTGGTTAGGTCTTTTATACATATGATCTTTTAATCCAACTTGGATTAAAGCTTTCTTAGCTCTTTCAGTAGATTCATTTTTAGAAATACCAGATAATGTTAAAGCAAGTTTAACATTATTTAATACTGATTGATGAGATATTAAATTATAGGATTGGAATACAAATCCAATTCTATGATTTCTATAAGAATCCCAATCAGCATCTTTATATTCTTTAGTAGATATTTCATTAATTACTAAATCACCTGAATCATAATGATCAAGTCCACCAATTATATTTAAAAATGTAGTTTTACCAGAACCACTTGGCCCTAAAATAGATGCAAACTCACACTCTCTAAAATTAACTGAAACTTTATTCAAAGCAGTTTGACTAAAACCTTCAGTTATATATTTTTTTGTAATCTTTTTTATCTCTAACATAATTACTCCTTAATCTATATATTTAACAAAACAAATATTATTTAAACAAATAATATATAGATAATCAATGTATATATCTAAGCAGTATTTCAATTTAAATAATTTGTATCATTTTGCACACAAATTATATTATATCATCTAACTAAAATATATCATAAATAAAAATATAAAAGAAGACAATAAATAAAGAAATAAAAGATAAATATAAACATTTAAGTACATATTTATTTCAACATTATATTCTCATTATCATCCACATATTTATAATTAAGCATATTATCACTAGTTATTACACTTTCTCCTAATTCATTTTCTAATTCTATTCTTGCAGTACTAGCAATTTTACCACCACATTTTGCTATTTCAATATTTTCACTTAAACCAATAGGATGTTTCTTTTTAGTTATTTCTCTTGTAGCTATCTCTCCTAAATCAGCAAGTACAACTTCAATATCAGACATATTATCTCTTAAAGACTCTTTTCTTAATCCTTTATATTCTTTATACTCTTTGGCTGTAAATCCAGACCATTCTTTATATATTTCATTTGTTAATATAGCATATTCTTTTTTACAAGAAACACCATGTTCATTCCAAGTATCAGTTAGTTTCTTCCTATCTTGAATTCCTTTAATTCTTTTAATAATCCAATCATCTGAATATTCTTTTTCTCTATAAGTATCAATTGCTCTTTGAATAGCTATCGAAGGATCAAAAATTTCATCTATTCTTTCACTGCCTAACTTAGCTAACCATTGTTTTATTGGTTCAGCATTCTTACTAGGAATAGATTCAATTATTCTAAACATACATTCAATATTAACTACATCTGTATTATAGTATTTTCCATCAGTAGATTTTAATTTCAGTTGGTGACAATTTGTCACCGACTCATTTCCTTCCTCCTTCAACCTTTGTTTAAGTTTATTCCAATACTTTCTTCCATCTTTACTTTCAGTAATTATACTGACAATATCAACAACACTAATAAAATATTCTTCTTTTTCATTGTCCCATACTGTTCTAATAGTTTCATTATTAAATATTTTATTAATTAAATACATTTTTTCATTATTCATATTATTTCTCCTTTTTTTACTTATTTAATATAAAAAATAGAAATAATATTTTTTGTAAGTTTATGTCGAAATGAACTTAAAAATAAAAAAAGATAATAAATTTTATTTATTATCTTCTAATAATTACATACTTTCTAATATATCTTTTATATAACCAGTAACTAACTTACATGATTTACTTAAGAATTCTTCATATGTAATAGTATTATTCTCATTACTATTAGGTGAATCTGATATACTTCTAATAACTATAAAAGGTGTATTACATAAATGACATACTTGAGCAATAGATGCTCCTTCCATTTCTACCGCTAAAGCATTAAACTTAGTACCTATTTTATTAGACATTTTCTTATCTTGACAAAATATATCACCTGAAGCTATAACACCTAAATGTTTATTAGTATTAATATTTGGATTACTACATTTATCTAATAAATACTTATCAGTATTTATATATACACCTACGTTAGGTATATATCCTTTTTCATGATTAAATGATGTAATATCAAAATCATGTTGAACTAAACTTTCAGCAATAACAATATCTAATACATTAACATTATTATTAACAGAACCAGCAACTCCAATATTAAATATATAATCAGGATTAATATTATCTATTAATATTTGAGTAGTTCTTGCAGCATTTACTTTGCCTATTCCAGATTCTACTAAATATAATTCTTTATTATTTAATATACATTTATATATAGTTAAATCATATATATTAATTTCTTCAATTAAATCAACTATATTTAATAGTTCATCTAGTTCTTCTTTCATAGCAAAAATAATACCTATTTTATTCATAGAAATCACTTCTTTCACTTAATTAAAACTGTTAAATTATATCACACTTTTAAAAAAAATAAAAAAAATGCATTAAATAAATGCATTTGTGATTTAACTATGGTGCCCCTGGTCGGACTCGAACCGACACGTTATTACTAACAATGGATTTTGAGTCCATCGCGTCTACCAATTCCGCCACAAGGGCATAACACACATATAAATTATATTAAATAAATATGTGTTTATCAATTAAAAACTATTCTTCCTTATCTTTATAAATGGAAGTAAATAATTCAGTTTCATCTTCTTTTGGTTTTTCTTTAGTTTCTACAACTGGTAAATCATCAATTGTAGCTAAACCAAAATAATCTAAGAATTCACTTGTAGTTCTATAAAGATTAGGTCTACCTGGTAAATCAGATTTACCAGCTTCTTTAAGTAATCCTTTAGCAACTAATTTTCTAATTAATTGTCCAGAATGAACTCCCCTCATTTCACTTACTTCACTTGTAGTAATTGGTTGATTATAAGCAACAATAGCTAAAGTTTCAAGAGCAGCAGGACTTAATTTAGTAGTACCTGGATTGTATACTAACTTCTCATAATAGTCTTTATGTTCTTCTTTGGTAGTAAGTTTAAAAGCATTACCTAAGTAACTTATTCTAAGTCCCCTTGCAGGACTTTCATATTCTTTTTTTAGAAGTTTAAGAAGTTCTTTTATTTTTTCTTCTGAAAGACCCATACTATCTTTAAGTACATCAATAGTAACTCCTTCATCACCAACAACAAATAAAATACCTTCAAGAATACCAAGTTGTGTTTGTGTTTCTGTCATTATATTCACTTCATTTCTAAATATATACTACCATAAATCTTATCTTGAGTGATAGTTAATTCTTTATTCTTACTCATTTCTAATATTGATAAGAATGTAATAATTACATATGGTTTTGATGTATCTTCAAATAAAGATGTAAATTCACATCTTTTCAATTTTCTTAAAGTTTCTCTTATTTGATGAGATCTTTCAGTAACACTAAGTTCTCTTTTAGTAATTTTAGTATTAAGAGGTTTATTAAGTTCTTCTCTTTCAAGAAATACTTTTAAAGCATTAGCAAGATCTTCAGGTGTAACTCCACCTTCAAGTGGTTTCTCACTCATATATTCAGATAAATCACTTGGAAGTTTTGTATAAAATACACTTCTTTTATCTTCAAGTGTTTTAAACTTATTAGCTATTTCCTTCATAGATTCATATTCTAAAAGTTTTTCTTGTAAATCTTCAGTAGAATTAATCTCATATTCTTCATCTTCTGATACTTCTGTCTTACCTAAAAGTAATCTTGATTTTAAATGAAGAAGTTCTGATGCCATTACTAAATATTCACTTAAAATATCTATACTCATATCTTTAGATTCATTTATAAAATCAATATATTGTTTAGTAATACTTTCAACATTGATATTATAAATATCCATCTTACTACTTCTAATTAAATGTAATAAAAGGTCCAAAGGACCTTCAAAATCATTAACAGTAAATTTTTGTATCATTTACAATCATATCCTTTTCCGATTTGTGAATATACTATGACTTTAGATAATGTATTTTCTTCATAATAATTTTTATCATCAAATTCTTCAGGATATTTAAAATCTTTTAAATTAATATTAGCAAGATAAGTAAATCCTTCCTCTTCTTCAGTAACACTTGTACCATTACCTAAAAGTTTAGACTTATCTCTATATTCTTTTAAAAGTTCAAGATATTTATTACTAGAATAACTCTTAACTTTTTCAACAACTGAATCTTTAATACCAATTAAATAATTATTATCAAAAATATATTCTATTTCTCTATTATTCTTTTTACAAATTAGTGTTCCATCTTCATTAACACTAAATAACGGATAATCAGATTCACTTTCTAATTTAACAAGTTTTCCATAATAAGTAATTCTACTATTAAAACTTAATTTAGGATTTTCAAATGTTTTTCTAGTAATATTTGAATCATAATCTTTTCCAGTTAATTTAATATATCCAATTAAATTAGTTTCATCACTTGATGAATAAATATTCATATATATAGAATCATTATCTAAATCAAGAATACCACTATAACTTTTTATATCACACTCTACTTTACCACTAGATAAAGTAAAGTTTTGAAGTATCAAATTACCAAATTTAATATTAGAAGTAGCATTTAATACTGAAGGCTTACTTCCATCATCAAAATCACTTTTAACTTTATCTTCATCAATAACTACATCTGTTTGTTTATAAATAAGCTTAAACAAAAATGAATTAGGGTTTTGTAACATAGATGTAGATAATGGAAGTATTAAAAGTACAATTACAATTATAGCTAAAAACGCAATTAACATACTTGGATTACCTATTTTTTCAGTTCTTAAATGTCCTAACACTTCAGGTTGAATAGTTTTAGGATCAATTTTATTTTGAACTTCATTTTTTGGCTCTTGATTCATAATTGTCCCCTCAATTCTTTACATAAATTATAACAAAATTAAAAACATAAAAAAAGAGTAATTCACTAATTACTCTTCATCATTTTCTTTGGCTTTATTTTTCTTATTAATTTTCAATGTTTAAACTTTTAAATTTACTTATAAATAGATTAATTTAATTTTCCATGTTCAATAGATAAAAATTCAAAAGTTACATTCTCTTCTATTATATTAACTTGATTCTTTCTTGCATATTCAGTTTCTGAATATGATAATTTATCTTCATCATTTAACAAGTTATAAACAAATAAATTATTGTTATCAACAAAAATATTTTTATGATTATTATCATCTATAAATGTATAATTAAACGTATCAAACTCATAAATAATAATACCTTCACTATTTAATATAATTGGCTTAAAATCATGTCCATATATTCCAAGTATTAAATAATCTACTTCATTAGATTTAAAAACTTCAATTACATTATTAGATAATGTACCATCAATAACTGAAGTTATTTTTTTATTATTAAAATATACATCTATATTCTTATTAACTTCTTTTAATTCAAGATTAATATTTTTTTCATTCATTACCACATTAATCTTTTTTACTTCTTCTTGTTTTTTAACCTCAGGAACATCATCCAATAATTTCTTTTGATAATCATATGAATAAATTAACAAACCTATTAATCCAATAAAGATTAAAGATAAGAAAAATATTAAAATATTCTTACTACTTTCTTTCATAATAACTCCTAATTAAGCATACCAAGTACTACTGTTGAATCTTTTGAATTTAGATTTTCACCAGATTCATAACTCTTAGCAAATGTTTCAACAAAGAACTTAAATTCTTCTTTATTGTTATATCCAATAACATTTTTAAGTAAACTTTGATATCTTTGATCAAAACCTTTAGACTTTTGAGCTAAAGCAAGTATTGGTTTACCTGATACAATTGCTTGTTTCAATTCCATATTAAAAGTAACATCAGGATCAGTTAACTCAACAACTATAATATCAGCTTTATTAATCATATCTTTATAATATATATCCTTATTTTCTTCACTATTAGGAAACAACAAATGATGATGACTCAAAATATTACTACTTAGTACTGGTAAATAAATTAAATCATTATAATTTGATGTATTAGAATGAATAAAATAAATATTTAGTTTTTTCATAATTATCAGCCCTTTTGATTACTTTGCTTTTAATTTTCTTTCATGATATATTATACATGAATTCGAGGTGAAAGTACATGGATGCTATTGGAATAATTGTAGAATATAATCCATTTCATAATGGACATCTTTATCAATTAAATAAAGTAAAGGAGCTTTACCCTAACTCTAAGATAGTTATTATTCTAAATGGTTACTTCTTAGAAAGAGGATTAATCTCTCTAGAAACAAAAGAAGAAAAAACTAGACTTGCACTTATTTATGGTGCTGACTTAGTTATTGAACTTCCATTTGTATTCGGAAGTAATTCAGCAGATACATTTGCTTCTTCTTCACTTTACTTATTAAATAAATTAAAAGTTAAAAAGCTCATATTTGGTTCAGAATCAAATGATATTACTTTGCTTAAAACAATCGCATATAAACAACTAGAAAGTGGGTTTAATCAAAAATTAAAATCATATCTTGATGAAGGATTAAATTATCCTACTGCACTTAATAAAGCAATTGGTATTGAACTAAATAATCCAAATGACTTACTAGGTGTATCTTATATAAAAGCAATACTTGAAAACAATTATGATATCGAACCAATAACAATAAAAAGAACTAATGATTATCATGATACAAAACTAAATAATTCAATTGTTAGTGCCTCAAATATAAGAGAAAAATTAAATAATAATGAAGATATCTCTAAATATATTCCTGAAGGAGAATTAGTAGATATTAATTATGATTTATTTTTTCAATTACTTAAATATAAAATATTATCAGATAATGAATTAGATAAGTATCTAACCGTAGATGAAGGAATAGATAAAAAGTTAAAAAAAGTAATTAATGAAGTTAACTCATTAGATGAACTAATAAACTCTATTAAAACAAAAAGATATACATATAATAGATTAATGAGAATGTTTATTCATATCTTAATTGGACTTACTAAAAAAGATAGAGAATCAATCACTACTCCAGAATATATTAGATTACTTGGATTTAGTGAAGATGGTTCTATCTATTTAAATACGATTAAAAAAGAATTAGATATTCCATTAGTTACTAAATATACACATATAGATTCAATAATTAAAGATTATGAATTAAAAGCTGCAGCAATTTATAAGCAACTAACTAATGAAGATGTAATTAAATTTGAGCTTAATAATAAACCACTAAAAAAGAGTTTTTAAAAACTCCTTTTTTTGTCAAATATTTTCCTATAACTGCAAGTAATTCAACAAGAGTAAATCTAATATTTAGTTTTTAATTTTTCTCTTTTTTAAAAGTATTTCCTTTATTTTTTTAATTTATACTCACTTACTATAATAATATATTATGTAATCAACCTATAAAACATATAAATACAAATTTATAAAAAAAGAGAAGACTTCTCTTCTCTTACTATTACTTAAGTAATTCTTCTAATTTTTTCTTTTCTTCTTCAAGTTTTTCCCTATCCATTTGAACTATATTAGTTGGAGCTTTATTTACATAGTTTTCATTAGATAAAAGTTTTTCTCTTCTTGCAATTGATGCCTTCAAATCATCAATTTGTTTTTGTTTAGCTGCAATATCTTCAGCACTTTCTTCTTTTTCATAGAAGATTGTAGCCTTATAATCATCTACTGAAACATTATAAGCTTTTATATTAAGTTCATTATCTACTCTTACATCAGATAATTTTAACATCTTAATAATAATATCATCATCAGTATTAATTAAAACATTAGCATCCTTAGGAATATTATTTTCAGTCTTTATATTTCTAAATGCTTTAATAAATTCAATCTTAGAATTAACTAGAGTTTCTTCATCCTTAAATATAAATTTTTTATCATATTTAGGATATTCTGATATCATTATTGATTCATTATCTTTAATTGGTAACATTTGATAAATTTCTTCAGTTACAAATGGCATAAATGGATGTAACATCTTTAAGATACCAGTTAATACATAACAAAGGACAGATTTAGTAGTATTAGATTCACTATTAAATTTAGCAAATTCAATATAATTACTACAGAAGTCATCATAAATAAATGAATATGTTTCACTACCAAAGATATTAAATTCATATTTATCCATATGTTTAATAGAAGACTTAACAATGCTTTCATACTTACTTAAGATCCATTTATCTTCATTAGTTAAATTATCGAAAGTTAATTCTTTTAAATCTTCAATATTCATTAATACAAATCTTGAAGCATTCCAAATCTTATTAATATAATTCCAAGTAGCAGCCATCTTAGTTTCATCAAATCTAAGATCTGTTCCTAAAGCACAATCAGTACATAAATAATATCTTAATGCATCACAACCATACTTCTCAATCATATCAAATGGATCAACACCATTACCTAGAGACTTAGACATCTTTCTTCCTTCTTTATCTCTAATAAGACCATGAATTACACAATCTTTAAATGGTCTAGTTCCAAGTAATTCTTCTGATTGGAATACCATACGTGATACCCAGAAGAAAATAATATCATAACCAGTTACTAAACAATCATTAGGGAAATATCTCTTCATATCTTCAGTATTATCTGGCCAACCTAAAGTTGCAAAAGGCCATAAAGCACTTGAGAACCAAGTATCAAATACATCAGTATCTTGTACCCATCCCTCTTCTTTAGGAGCATCAAGTCCTACATATATTTCTCCATCTTTATACCAAGCAGGAATTCTATGACCCCACCATAATTGTCTTGAAATACACCAATCATGAGTATCAGTCATCCAGCTTCTTAAAGTGTTTTCATATTTAGAAGGAACAAAGTTAACTTTTCTCATCATATCTTCTTGAGTATCAAGAACCATTTTAGCTAAACCTTCCATATTAACAAACCATTGTTCTTTAATCATAGGTTCAACCATTACACCAGTTCTCTCACTATGACCTACTTCATGAACAAGAGGTTCAATTTCAAGAAGTAATCCTTCATTCTTTAAATCTTCTAAAACTGCATCTCTACAATCTTCTCTTGTCATTCCTTGATATTTAGCTGGTACATTTTCATTCATAGTTGCATCATCATTCATGATACAAATTCTTTCTAAATTATGTCTATTACCAACTTCAAAGTCATTAGGGTCATGAGCAGGAGTAATCTTAACAACACCAGTTCCTTTTTCCATATCAGCATGTTCATCAGCTATAACAGGAATTGATTTATTCATTAATGGAAGTTCAACTGTCTTACCAATATATTTTTGATATCTTTCATCTTCTGCATTAACTGCAACTGCAGTATCACCAAATAATGTTTCAGGTCTAGTAGTTGCAACATCTAAGTATTCATCACTACCAGTAATTTTATATTTTAAATGATAGAAAGCACTCTTTTCTTCAGAGTAATTAACTTCTTCATTTGAAAGAGCTGTTTGTGCAGCTGGATCCCAGTTAATTATCTTTTCTCCTCTATAAATTAAACCTTTATTATAATAATCAACAAATACTTTATTAACCGCTTTAGCAAGTCCTTCATCTAAAGTAAATCTTTCTTTATTATAATCAACAGAAATACCCATAGCAGCCCATTGGTCTCTGATAGTTCCACCATATTCTTTAGTCCAATCCCAACAAGCATCTAAGAATTTTTCTCTACCATATTCATATTTATCAATTCCTTGGCTCTTTAGTCTGGCAACTACTTTTGCTTCAGTTGCAATTGCTGCATGATCCATACCAGGAAGCCATAAAGTATCAAATCCTTGCATTCTTTTATATCTAACAATTGCATCTTGAATAGATACATCATAAGCATGACCAATATGTAATTTACCAGTAACATTTGGAGGTGGAATTACAATACAAAATGGATCCTTACTTTTATCTCCTGAATTAAAATAACCTTTACTTTTCCAAGTATTATATTTATTTTCTTCAACCTTTTTATAATCATATTTAGTTTCTAACATACTATTCACTAATCCTTTCTTCTATATAATCATTACATACTTTAACTATTTTTTCATATTCTGGAATATTTAAATCTTTCATTAAATCTAATCTTCTTTGAATACAACCATCTTCTTTTATTATTTTAAATGATTCTTTAAAATTTAATTCAAATATGAATCCTATCTCTCTTAATAAATGAAATAATCTATTATTTTTATAATTTTCGTTATTTTTTACCATTTCTTTATTTAATAAAGAATCAATTGCTTCCTTAGGTATTAAATCACTATCATCAAGTTTTGAAAACTTAACACATAAATTATCTAATTTATCTGCATCTCTTGTAATATCACAAAATAATTTTTCTCTTTCACTAAATTCACTTGGAACCGATATCTTATTATGGACTCGAGTAGATTTCAAAATAATTTCATCTTTAATTCCTAAATCTTTTAATATACTTTCTCCCATATCACCATGATCAAATGATAAAGCATCTTCGAATGTATTATAATCACTCCATTGCTTAAATCTAGCAATATCATGATATAAAGCACAAAGAGATGCTAGTTCATAATCTTCATCATTTAAGTTTAAACCTTTAGCTATTTTTTTAGCATAAATAACAACTCTCATAGTATGATCATATTTTCTATGAACACCATCTAATGTTTTATCAAAAGTATCATAATAATTATTAAATATCTTTAATGCCTCTTCCATTTTTATTCTCCTTTAAATAAAAAAATCCAATCATCATAAAGACGATTGGATCGTGGTACCACTTTAATTGCTTCTTAAAATACTTAACGCGTATTACTCGTTTATATCTACTACTATTTCAATATAACGACTCCCAAGCTACATTCAATTAACCTCTTTAAGAATACCTTTCAGTCAATGAGTATTCATCCCTAATAAAAAGTATCAATTTACTCCTCTTGTTCTTCGTCTTTCTTTTGTTATTTTAACATAATTTATTAAAATTACAAGTATTAATAATCTTAACTAATATCTTCCTCTTCCATTTGAATCTTGATTTAATTCTTGAGTTGGAGTACTTAAACCTAAATAAGAAGAAATTACTTTCCCAACATAACCTTCAATATTAAAATCAATTATAAATGAGAAAATTGGTAAATCTAAATATTTAATAAATAATTCTCTAAAACCAACACCAGTAGAACTAATATCTCTAGTAATTGCAGTTGGATTTCCTGCACCACCATTACCATAATAGAACTCTCTAAGTTGATTACTAACTTTTCTTATACCATCTATAACAGTACCTTCTCTATTATATTTATTATAAGCATAAACTATATATTCATTTAAAATTAAATCTAATCTATATCTAGTTATTTTCTCATAATATCTAGATGCAGATGGATAATCATCCATATTTATATTATTATTCATAACAAACCTCCGTTTTTATTTCTTTAAAAACACTTTGCCATTTTATCAAAATATTATTCTTTAGTCAAATTACATAATATTCTTAAACTTATTTATAAATTCATCTTCACTATAAACTTTTATTCCATTTTTTAATAAATAATCAGTAGTAATTCCATTACCACTAACTAAATTACCACTAAAAGTTCCATCATAAACAAGTCCTTTACCACATGATGGACTTTTTGACTTCAATACCACTGTATCACAATTATAAATCTTACATAGTCTTAAAGTTTCTTTAGCACCTCTTAAATAATTCTCAGTAACATCTACACCATCTTTATTAAAAACTTTTCCATCTCTTGTTTCAGAAGGAACTCTCGGAGTAGATAACCCACCCATTATTTCAGGACATACAGGGATAAATTCAAAATTATTTATTAAATCTAATATTTCTTTATTTTCTTTACTTAAACCATCAAATCTAACTTTAAGACCGAGTAGACAAGCACTAACGAGAACTCTTTTCATTATAACTAAAATACCTTAATTCTTGATAAAAATGAATTGATCCTAATATAAATGAAATTAATGTTCCAAGTGCAAATAAGAATACCATTATTATTAAACTAAATAATTTATATTGGAAATAAAATATTACACTACTAACTAGTAAAACAAATAATATTAAGAATACACTATAACTTAATATAAATTGAATCTTTCCATATTCACATTTTTGAAAATTAACAAGTAATTTAAATAATCCTTTTTTATCTACATCATATATATTTTTCATAAATCCTCCTAATCACTTATATCATTATCAAGTACAATATATACTTTATAACCTGGTATAGCATCCATTACTTTTTCTCTTAAATTTCTTATTAAATTCTTATCTCTTATATAATCAAAAGATATAACTGCATCAAAATTAATAGTTTTTGCATCTTTATTAACATAAAAACCATGCATAGATAAAATACCTTCAGTCCCACTAATAATCTTTTGAATAGTTCTTTTAATCTTTTGAATTTCTGAATCATTATTATTCATTGAGTAAATACCAACAGCAGAAACTACAATACCAGTCTTTTTATATACTTTATCAGTAATCTTTCTTGTTAAAGTATCAATCTCAACTGCACTCATTCTTTCATCTACTTCGATATGAAATGAACATATTAAACTTTCAGGTCCATAATTATTAACTACTAAATCATAACAACCATTTACTTCATCAAAATCAGTAACTACTCTCTTTATCTTAAGTGCAATTTCTTTATCTACTCTTCTACCTAATATTTGACTTACAGTTTCTTTAATCATCATAAATCCAGAACGCATTATTATAATTGAAATAATAATAGCAAGATATGACTCTAAACTAACCTTAAAAAAAATATATATTAAAGCAGAAACTAAAGTAGCAAATGAAATTAAAGAATCAAGTAAAGCATCTACAGCAGAATTATATAATGTTTCACTATGAACTTTACTTCCTACACTTCTATAATATAAACCTAACCCAATCTTAGCAATAATTGAAAAACTTACTAAAATTAAAGCAATATTATTATACTCAGGTAATTCTTTTCTAATAATAAATTGAACAGATTGAGTTAAAGCTGTAATACCAGCATACATAATTATTATAGAAATAATAAGTGATGCTAAATACTCAACTCTTCCATGTCCAAATGGATGTTCCTTATCAGGTGTTTTACCTGCAATCTTAGTACCTATAATAGTAACAATCGAAGATATACAATCACTTAAGTAATTAAGTGAATCCATCATAATTGCAATTGAATTAGATAAATAACCTACAACTGCTTTCATTATGCTTAAGATAATATTAGTTATAATTCCAATAATACTAGTTTTAATTATTATTTTTTCTCTTTTATTTTCCATTGATATTCTTTACATCCTTCATTAAATCATTCATTTGATCCATATATTTATTAATATATTCATCATTAAACATATTACCAATTTGTTGATAATTTTCTTTTATTTTTTTTCTATACTCTTTAGGATTTTTAATTGCTTCTTCACTACTAACAGGTAGATCAACATATTTATTTAAATCCTTTTCATAATAACTAATACTACTTGCTTTTTTAAATTCTTCATTCTTAGTTAAATCTTCATTATTCATATAAGTACTCACCCAATTTTATTATATAAAAAAAAGGTTAAATAATTAACCTTTTTTTGGATGTTTACTTAATATCTTAACATTTTCTTTCTTCTCTTCATTAGAGTTTAAAAGATTTTCTACTTCAGTTCTCTTAATATCAAGCATCTTATCATCCATATCAGCAAGTAAATAACTATAATCTCTAAGCATTGCTTTTGAATCATCACTACAGTTTTCATTTTTATAAATAATCTCATGCTCTAGTGAACTCCAAGCATCCATTAAAACAGTTCTTACTTGTATTTCACACTTAATAGGAATAACTCCACTTGAAAGTTCAACAGGAACTTCTACTATTAAATGATATGCTCTATAACCAGACTTCTTAGGATTTGTTATATAATCTTTTTCTTGAATAACATTAATAAACGGAGATTCTTTAATCATTCTTACCATTTCTGAAACGTCATCTAAATCAAGACATATAATTCTAGATGCAACAACATCTTTAACATGATTTCTAATGTTTTCTTCATTAAACTCTAAACCTTGATTAAGTAACTTCTTATCTATAGAATTAATAGATTTCATTCTATATTTAACATTTTGAACATCAGAATTTAGACCACTACGATTATATTCATTAATAATAATATCTATATAACTACTTAATACACCTTCAGCAGCTTCATAAATATATTTATTATCTTTAAAAGTTCTTAAATCTTTAGGTTTAATTTTTCTTTTTATAATTTCATCATCCTTAACTATATGTTCTCTATTTCTAATAAGTTTCATTGAACTTTCTAGTGAAGATAAACTATGAGAAAACTTTAATAGTTCATTTATTGATTGTTCACTACATTTTTTATTCTTATAAACAATCTCATGTTCTAGTGAACTCCATGCATCCATAAGTAAAGTTCTAACTTGAATTTCACACTTAACAGGAACTAATACTGTGCCAATTGGGACATCTATTTCTACAATCATATGATAAGATCTATAACCAGATTCTTTAGGGTTTTTAATATAGTCTTTTTCATTAAGAATTCTTATACTTGGAATATTTTTAATCATTTGAACAACACTTGTTACATCATCCATATCAAGACATACAATTCTAGCACCTACTATATCATTAATAGTATTAACACTTTCAGTACTAAAATCTAAACCATCATCTCTAAGTTTATTAGTAATACTTTCTAGAGATTTAATTCTATATTTAATATTTTGAATATCACTATGAATTTTTTCTCTATCATATTCACTTTTAATAATATTTAATTTAGTATTTAATACCCTAATTGCATTATTAAAAACATATAATGAATTATTATATGACTCAATTACATTTTCAGGTAAATCCATATTATCACTATAAATAATACTCTTAATATTTTCCATAAAAGACACCCCCATTTCTTCTTAAAAATAATACAAATATAAACAAATTTAGGTCTAAATAATATACCACATCAAGCACTATTTTTCAAATTCAAGAAAAAAATTAGTAAGTACTAAACTTACTAATTTATCTTTATGTCACCTGTCTTATTTTTAATAGTTAAAGTATATTCTGCATATCTATCATTATTGTTTACTTTAACATCTCCAGTATTAGTAGAAGCATCAACATAAGCACCACTTAATTTATTTATTTTTATATCTCCTGTTCTATTATCAATAACTGAATTTGTTTTTAAATTTGCACTATTAATCTTTATATCACCAGTATGAGAAATAATATTTAAACTTGAATTAATACTATCAACTTTAATATCTCCAGTTTTAGAATCATTAATTAATTCATTAACATATTCGATATCTAAATCTCCAGTTGTATGTTTAACTTCAAGATTATTAACTTTCTTAATTTCTATATCACCAGTACCTAATTCAATTTTTACATCATTTAAAGTATCAATATCCAAATCTCCAATTGAATTATTAATAGTACCATTTAAATTTTCAAACTTTCCTATTTTTATATTTCCAACTTTATGATTAATAATAAATTCATTTAAAGAATTTTCTTTAGGTATTTTAACAACCACTTTTCCATGTGCACCAAAGCCTATAAATATATTACCTTTAGTATTATTATATGCTTTAACATTTAAATTACCATTTTCATTATTAAAAGAATAATCGATTCTTTTATTATTAGAATAAATTTCTAAATAATACTTATCACTATCTGATTCTTCAAAATATAAATCAATGCTTTTAGTATCAATATTTAAATTTGTAATTTCATTATCAAATTCAACTAAATCAATTAACTTGCCTTCACCAAAATTAAAATTTAAACTACCCCATTCAAAATTAGATGTAAGTAAGTAAATAAATCCACCAGTCATTAATACGCATATAACAAGTAAGAATATAATTAAAATAATTATTCCCTTTTTATTCATTATTATCTTCCTTATCTACTTCTTTTAAATTAAATAGAAGTTTAATAATTTCATCAACTACTCCTAAGATTAAAAATAAAATCCAAGTAATATGCCATGCCATAGTAGCAAAAGAAATAATTAAATAAATAGTTACACCAATAGTATCAACAATACCAATTACTTGTTTACATAAAGTATTATTTTTTTCATCCTTTTTTTCATTAGATTCTTTACTATAATAAATACCATTATAAATAAGTAAACCAGTTGCAAGCGCACATAATGTTAAAAATATACTTAAACCTACGACAGGTAAATCAAATTGAGCAGCAAATAATATCATAGCAATTAAACCAAATATATACATCATAACTGCAATTGATACATTTCTTGCAAAACAGGATTTAACATTTTCTTGTTTTACCTCTTTAATATTAGTATTACCAGTTAATAATTCATCACTAGTAATACCAAAATATTCACATAATGGAATTATTTTATCAAAGTCTGGTTGTGATTGATCAGTCTCCCACTTTGATATAGTTTGTCTAGATACATCTAGCTCATTTGCAAGTTCTTCTTGCGAAATATTTTTTTCTTTTCTTAATTTTAACAATCTTTCTCCAATTGTCATATTTATCCCTCATTTCTGACATTCATTTTAGTAAATTTTTTGGTTGCGTTCTATATAGTTGCGTTGGAAATTTGTCAACTACGCTTAACATTTAATATGTTTAACATAAAAAAATGTGGTCAACTAGACTACATTTTAATAATTAAAGAACATAATTACTTCTTCTTTTAAATCACTAAAATCAAATATAACTAATATTAAAATATTTATTATGGAAAGTATCATAGCAACATGTGCAACATAATTAAAATCGATCATTTTAAGTGCAATAAGAATTAATGGAACAAATGCAACTACTACATTTGATATTAATACACCTAAATACTTTCTTATATGTTTTCTTTTAAAAATAAATAAGAATATATCAATAAATAAAAGTTCAATAATACATAACCCAGGAATAATATAATTAGTAATAAATATTTGTTTAGTATACATATACCATATAAATAAAATAATATTTAAAATTAATCCATATCTTCCAAATAATTTAAATATATCTTTATAACTTCTAAATATATAAACAATAGTTATATAGTTTGATAAAAGAGCAAGTCCTACATAAGCACTAAAAGTTATTTTTTTATTTATTTCATAATCTATATAACCTACTACTAAAGTAATAAGTAAAGAAATAAATAATAAAACTTTTAAGTACATATTACTTTTTCTTTTTATTTTAGGATAAATAGTATTAGTACCTTTATGTTTTAATTTATTAGAACAAATTGGACAATACTTAGAAGGAGAATTAACTGTTACTCCACAATTATTACACTTCATAATTACACCCCATTAGATACTACATTTATTTCTAATCCAGCTTCACTAAGATCTTCAACTAAATAATTTAATATATTATTTCTCATAAATCTCGAAGAAGCTACGATACAAAAATCATCATTATAAGAAGATAATACAAATTGTAAATCTTCAGTAGAAATCATTAATGCAACACTATTAACATGATCTTCAACTTGTTTAGAAAACTCTAATCTTCCCATATTAGAAACATGTGTGGTATTTAATTTATGAGTAAACTTATCAATTACAGAAAGCCCAATATTTTTAATTATTAAAGGAATACTTCTAATAACTACATTACTTACTAAACTATACATTTGATTAGTTCTTTTAATTAAAGTATCTTTATCTAATGAAGAAGTTATTTGTTCATTAACTGACTCAATTATTTTATCTAATGAATCTACTTCACCATCAAACTTATAATTTACATATACAAGTCCAAAGAAATTCTTAGTAGTCTTTGAATAATAAAAACTTCTTAAATCTACTGGTACTGCAATTCTTATATTTTTACCAATATCTTTATAAGACATAGTTCTTAATATAGCTTTTATAATTAAAGAAACAATATATACTGTAATACTTACATTTTTACTTTTACTTAAAGATAAAATCTTTTTAGTACTCATATGCATTTCAACAAATCTAACATTATGTTTCTTTATTTTCTTACCCTTAAAGTTAAATGTATTTATACTCTTATTCTTTGGTGACTTACATTTCTTATAATACTTTTCAAAAGAATCTTCTTCTCTTTCTAAAACAGTTGCTTTAAATTTAGGAGTTACTTTTACTTTATATTTTAAAGATACATAATTTTCAATTAATGAAGTACAAAACTCTAAAGTACCTCTACCGTCACTAATAATATGAGATACTTCTAAGTTAATTCTATTTTTATAATAAGTTACTCTATATAAAACTTCATCTCTATAAGAATCTATTCTATAACAAACTGGATACTTTTCTTCATATACATTAGGTACATCATCTTCTTCTTCAAGATAATACCAAAATAAACCCATCTTTAAAGAAACATTAAAAGAAGGAAATGATTCCTTTGTTTGCACTAGTGCTTTTTTTAAAGTCTCTTCATCAATAAGTTCATCCATTGTAATAGCAAACCTAAATACATCAGGATTATGCTTAAAATAAGTTGAAGCAAAGAATGTTCCTACATTATCTAATTTATGAAAATTCATATTACTCTCCTACATTGATTAATTTTTCATCTATTAAACTATCAATATATTTTATTATATCATCCTTAGAGTATTTAAAACCACCTTTTATCCATTCCATACATGCAATATATATACCACCTATGTAAAATGAAGCTAAAAATTCATTAGGAATAACTCCTTCTTTATGATTTTTAGTTTTATTCTTAAAGTCTTCTTTTAAAGTAGTATAAATCATATCCATTGCAATTGAATTCCTATTATTAATCAAAGAAGCGACATATATATCTTTATTATTATCGATCTCATCTAAAAGAATCTTAATTATATCCATATAATATTCTTTTGTATCATCAGTTATTTCTTTCTTATTAAGTTCACCCAATAAATTATTCTTCATATCAGATATTAAGTTATCAAAAAGCATAAACTTATCATCAAAATGAGAATAAAATGTAGATCTATTAATAAGTGCTCTTTCACATATCTCAGATACTTTAATTTCTTCGAATGTTTTTTCGCTTAAAAGAGATATAAATGCTTCATAAATACTTTTCTTTGTTTTAATTATTCTTAAATCTATTTTTTCCATAAAAATCACATGATTGTTATAACACTTAAACTACATTATGTAAAGTTAATAAACACTTTGTTGTTTATTTATTAAACATAATTGGACACTTTGTTGTTTAAAATACTTTTAAGTTTTAACTGTAGTTAAATAAACCCCCTATTTATTATATAGTGTCAAAGGAACGGAGGAATTATGAAAAAATTATCTAAGTGGATAACAAATAATAGTTTACTTATTATAATCATATCTGTATTATTACTTATTCCATCAATAATTGGATATATGCATACTAAAGTAAACTATGACCTACTTGTATACTTACCGGAAAACATAGATACAATAAAGGGTCAAAATATAATGACAGATGAATTTGGAGTTGGTGCTTTTGCATTTGTCACAGCAGATTATAAAAGCAATACCGAAATTAAAGCACTAGAAAATGAAATAAGAAAAATAGATACAGTAAATAAAGTTGTATCAATCGAAGACGTCACAGATGTATCAATCCCAATTGATATGTTACCAACTGAAGTTTTAAATAAAGTTAAAAAAGATAATACTTTACTTATATTAGTAACATTTGAAAATGGTACATCAAGTGAAGAGACTATGAATGCTATCAAAGACTTAAGAGAAGTTGTTAAAGATGCTAATAAAGTATGTGGTATGACAACTATGGTACTTGATACTATGGAATTATCTAATAAAGAAATAGTAGCCTATGTAATACTTGCAGTACTTTTAGTATTATTAGTACTAGTATTTACAACTGATTCATTCTTAGTACCACCTCTTCTATTAAGTAATATTGGAATGGCTATTCTATATAACTTTGGTTCTAATATAATGTTTGGATCAATATCATATATTACTCAAGCTATAAGTGCAGTATTACAATTAGGAGTAACAATGGACTTTTCTATCTTCCTATATAATAAATATGAACAAATAAAACATAAAGAAAAAGATAAAAGAAAAGCAATGGATAAAGCAATTCAAGAAACATTTACATCAGTACTTGGTTCATCACTTACAACATTTGCTGGATTCCTATCACTTTGTTCAATGGAATTATTATTAGGTAAAGATATCGGACTTGTAATGGCTAAGGGTGTTCTTTGTGGACTTATTACAGTATTAACTGTCTTACCTGCATTACTATTACAATTAGATAAATATATTACTAAAACACAACATAAAATAATTTTACCAAAATTTAAACATTTACAAACATTTGCAGCTACTAAATATGTATTAACTATAATTATATCTATACTAATATTTATACCTGCATTATATGGATATACTCATGTTAAAGAATATTATAAATTAGATAACTCTCTACCAGAATATTTACCTTGCAGAGTATCTAATAAATTCTTAAGTGAAAAATATGGAATAACATCTCCATCCTTTATTCTTGTAAATAAAGATTTAAAAACTAATGATTTAGAAGATTTAACAAATGAAATTAAATCATTAGATGGAATTGATATGGTTATTTCACCTGGAGAGTTAAACAAATATGGTTTAGAAAATATCTTACCAGAAGAATTAACTAAAGATTATAAGAATGATAAATATCAAATGATTTTACTTAACTCTACTTATGAAGTAGCAAGTGATGATATAAATAATCAATTAGACGAAATTAAAAAAATTATAAATAAATATGATGAAAATGCAATCATAGCTGGTGAATCAGCATTAACTAAAGATTTAATTGAAATCGCAGATCATGATTTTAAAGCAGTTAATTATATTTCTATCGCAGTTATATTTATTATCATGTTATTTGTTTTAAAATCTATATCTTTACCAATACTATTAGTATTAGTAATAGAATTTGCAATCATATTAAATACAAGCATTGCATACTTTGAAGGAACTACTCTTCCATTTATTTCATCAATTGTTGTAGGAACAATTCAACTGGGTGCAACTATTGATTATGCAATTCTTATGAGTAATACATATCTTTCTATAAGAAAAACAAAAGATAAACATGAAGCAATTAAAGAAACTTTAGAAAAATGTATTCCATCAATTATTGTATCTGCTCTATGTTTCTTTGCCGCAACATTTGGTGTAGCAATATATTCAAAGATAGATATGATTGGTTCAATTTGTAAATTATTATCACGTGGAGCATTAATATCTATGATAGTAGTATCATTAATGTTACCTGCTCTACTAATTGTATTCGATAAACTAATTATGAATACTACGAAAGGAATGAAAAAATATGAATAAATTAAATAAATTTTTTATGTTATTAGGTACTACTGCTATGTTATGTTCACCAATGACAGTACTTGCTTATGAAAAAAATGAAACAGTTTATACAAATTTAAAATATGATGGTTCAATTGAAAGAATAACAGTTTCAAACCATTTATCAAAATTAAATAAAGAAGACATCCAAGATGAAACCACACTAAAAGATATTCTAAATATTTCAGGAAATGAAGAATATTACCAAAGCGACAATAAACTTACTTGGAAGAATAATAATTCAAGTGAAATATTCTATCAAGGTATCACAGAACAAGCTACTCCAATCGAAGTAGAAGTTAAATATTACTTAAATGGTGAAGAAAAAGATTTAAAAGATATCGAAGGAAAATCTGGAGATATTAAAATTGAACTTAACTTCAAAAACAAACTAGAAAAATATGTAGTTATTAATGGTAAAAGAACTAAAATATATACTCCATTTGTTACTACTGTAGGAACAATTGTTAAAGACTCAACTAATGCTGAAATATCAAATGGTAAAGTTGTAGGTACAGGAAATAAAAACATATTTGCAGGTATAGCATCTCCTGGTTTATACGATTCATTAAAATTAGATGAATTAAAAGACTTTGATTCAATTACAATTAGTTATACAACTAAAAAATTTGAACTAAATGATATTTATATTGTATCTACTCCAAAACTAATTGAAGAAACAGATCTTTCCCTATTTGATAAACTAGATACAGTATATACAGATATTGATAAATTACAATCATCAATGGATGAAATTGAAAATGGTGCTGAAAAACTATTAAGTGGTTCTAAAGAATTAGATGCAGGAACAATTAAATTAGTAACTTCACTTAAAACTATTAAAGATGCAACTTCACAATTAAATAATGGTTCTAAAAATTTATCTAGTGGTGTATCTGAAATAGTAGCTTCCCTTTCACAAGCATCTAAAGAACTTAATAATAAAGAAAAAGATATCATAGAATTACAAACAGCTAATAAACAATATATGAATCAATCAATTAATGAATTATCTACTCTTTTAAATAATGATCAAATATCAAATGTAGTATTCAATAAAATGGTACAAGGTTATATCAATGAAACTAATGATGATATTTCATCAAAACCTTTAACTGAAAAAGCATTAAAAGTATATAAAGCATTTTATTCTAAATCACAATCTGAATTAGTAGAACTTTTCGGTGAATATACAGGAAGTGCAGTTAATGTATTAACACTATGTGGTAAATATTATATCTTCTATGCTAACTACACTACTATTAACTCATTATCAACAAATTTAAAAACTTTAACTTCATCATTAACATCTGCTTTAACGCAAGTTCAAAGTGGAACTACAACTATAAGTAATGGTTTAGATAAAGTTAATGATGGAATAAATAAAATCTATAGTGGTTCTAAAACACTTGAAGAAGGTACTTCAAAATTAGTAGAAGGAACAAATACACTTTATGAAGGTATTAAAACTTATAATACTGAAGGTATAAATAAATTATCTAATTATAAAAATGAAATAAAGGAAACAACAGATAAAATCGAAGCACTTAAAACTTTAAGTAAAAACTATAAAGGTTATGCATCAAATAATGCAAAACAAACAACATTTATTTATTCAATAAAAAAATAAAGATGACTTAAGTCATCTTTTTTAGTATTGTACCCTTATAAGTTCAAGTTCATAAAGAAGTTCATCTCCAACTTCTCCATTTACATCCATTCTATCTCCAACAATCTTATCGATACATTCAAAACCATTTCTCTCTAAGATTTTAATAGCACCAGTATTTCTTGAATCACAAGTAGCATAAACACTACCTAAACCTTCTTTTTTACATCTTCTAACTATCGCAGATAATACCTCATGTCCATATCCATGATTCCAATAATCTTTAGAAATATATATATTTACTGATTTACTTCTTGAATCTTCTTTATAAACTGAAGCATAACCAATTATTTCATTAGAATCTTTAAGTTTAATAACTCCTCTTTCATAAAGATCAGATCTAAATGTATTAATAATATGTTCTTTAAATGCATCTACATCCCAATTAGGATCATATTCAGGAATATATTTACCAACTTCGTTTTCACGATCCCAAATTTTAAACATAATTGGAATATATTCAGGTATAACTTTTTTTACTTCAAGTCTTCTAGTTGTGAATTCCATATTATATGCCTCCCTATTCTAATTACATTATATACATACAAATCTAATAATTAAATAGTATTTACTTAAAAATTTACAAAAAAAATAGTCATAAGACTATTTGGAATTTAATTTACCATTTAACTTATTTAATAGGTATACAATTACTATATTAAAGATAATAAAGAATGCATAAGTTATTAATCCAACTACTACTCCATTTCTCATAAAAAGATACCAATCATATTCATAATCAATCTTTCCATCAACCATATGAGTTAATCCAGAAATTAAATAAAACAAACCATAAGCAGTAATAGGAATTAAATTATATAAAATATATTTATTATCTACTTTATTATCTTCATAGAAAGTATATGTTATAAAGCAAAGTATTGGTATTATTATATGAAATATAAATTGTGAACCTACTACTAAAAATTTCCAACTACTACCAGATATCGGAATTAAATAAAAAATAACAGTTAAAAAAGTAACCATAACTGAACCAGTAGATATTAGTTTTAATATTTTTAATACATTAGGAATTGGATTCTTCTTACTATTAAATAAATAATAAGCATATACAAAAGAAGTAATTCCAGCAAATATATTAGAAAGCTCAGTAAAGAATTTAAATCTTCTAACTAAAAGATATAAACCTTCACCCCTCATAACTAATTCAAAAGTTTCTAAAACTAATCCAATAATTAATAATAAGAAAATAATTATATTTATAATAAAACTAATTTTTTTTTCATACGTCACCTTACTTTCCAATTACTTTATTTATAAGCATATCTTTTGAATCACTTAACATCATTTTAATAAACTCAACTAACATTCCTTTTGTTTCATCATCAAGATTTTTAAATTCTCCGATAACATCTAAAATATATTCCATTCTTTTTTCTTTAAAAGAAGAAATTGATAATATATGACATTTTTCAAAAACCATAAATAATTGTTCAACAAAATATTTTTTTTCTTTATTACTATATTTAGATACCCATTCATTAAATGATTTATAAAATGCTTTACTACCAGTCTTCATTGAAGTATATAGAAAATCATCATCTTTAATCATCCATGTATAAGCATCATGACTAAGTAATCCAACTTGATTAGACTTAATTACTGTATATTTTAAATCATAAAATAATAAACCAAATACACTTGAATTAGGTACTATGTGAGAATATCTATTATATATAGATTTATATTTAAGAGAATTTATCTTCTTAAATATTACACCAGGTCCATCAAATGAATAAATGTGTTCTAAATGAATTTTCTTTAATGGATTCATACACATTCCACTTACTAAAGATAAATTACCACCCTTAGAGTGACCACATAAAACATACTTAGATTTATCAAAAAAATTAATAGTCTTATTGGCATATTTAATAGCAAGTTTTTGAGCTTCTACTGGAAACTCATAACTCATTTTAAAGTCCTCTTTCCATCCGGCTACTAAATCATCTGTTCCTTCATAAGAAATTACTTTTAAAGAATCATTAACATCTATTGTTAAAGCACTAAATTGAACATCCCTTGAACATACATATTTATAATTATATATTTCTAAATTACAAAATCTTTCAGTATATTGAATTTTCTTCATCAATTTAATTGAAGATCTAATTCCTAATCCTTGTTTTCTAAAATAAGACTCATTATATTTAGAAAAGAATAAATGACAAGCATATCCAATTGTTATTTTATTCTTACTATTATTAGATACTATCCCATCAAAATCTAAATAAGAAAGCAAAGCAAAAACTAAATAATCAATCTTATTTATTTTCTTTTCTTTAAAACTTAAATCTCCATATTTTTCAATATAACCAATTAAGTTCACTTTAAACCTCTAAATTAATTCTATAATAAACTTAACAATATATGTTCCACATCCCATAATGATTCCAGCAAGTACTACACCAGCAATAATAGCTTTAACGCTCTTTTTAAAATCCATATCTAAGATAGATGCAGCAAGTGTACCAGTCCATGCTCCAGTTCCAGGTAAAGGTATTCCTACAAATAAGAAAAGTGCAACATATAATCCATTACCAGCTTTCTTTTGTAGTTTTCTTCCACCCTTCTCACCTTTTCTAAGGCACCAACTAAAGAACTTACCAATATACTTTTTATCACTACCCCAAACAAGTATTTTTCTAGCAAAAAAGAAAATAAATGGAACTGGTAAAATATTTCCAATAATACATGTAATATAAGATGGTAATAATGGTAATCCACTAGCAATTGCAAAAGGAACACCTCCTCTTAACTCAATTAATGGTACCATTGAAATAAGAAATGTAACTAAATATTTCTTAACCATAATAATCACTCCAATCATACTTAATTATATAAAAAAATTAGAGATTTCTCAATCTCTAACTATCGTGTTACTAAATCTAGTTTTCATATACTCATCTGGAAAATACTTATCATACTTTTCTTCAATAAAGCTTCTAGGAGCATCTCCATGACGTCTTGCTTGATAACGCATTCCATTTGTTGTAGAAATAACTAAATCAATCATAAATACACAAAATAAAATTCTAACACATATCTTACCTATTTTTTCAGGTATGAAGTCAATTCCTTTATTTAATACTGGATATATACCTTTAATATAAATTACAGATGCTATTCCCCAATAAAACGAGAATAAAAGATTAATTCTAGAATTTAAATTAAATGCATGTTTCCCATATGACCAAAATACTGTACCCAAGAAATATTCTGTAAAACAACTACATAAATATTCAAAGAAAGCACCTACTAAAGTACCAAATATTAATATAAAGAATATATTTGAATCTTTATGTTTATGTAGGAATACTGTACATAAAGCAAATGCTCCACCCCATACTAAAGATATCTCTTCAAATATAAGTGAACTTCTATGCATCCATCTTCCCATTGAATATCTACAAAAGAATACTTCAATAATACATCCAATCACACCAGTAATATAAAATATTAAAAATAACTTATATAAAGATAAATTATCTTTATCAAATGCTTTATTCTTAAAGTTAGGATAAGCTTTATTAATTCTATCTAGAACAACTTCAGATACATTCTTAGCAATTAAGTCTTTATACTTCTTATTAGTTTTCTTCTTTCTTAATGAAATATACGAAAGTATAAAATCGAAAAGTAAAAATACATCACAAACAATTAAAAATAATACTCTAGAATTAAGATCAAAATCATTAAATATAAAAATAATAAAAGGACTAATAAACTTAGTTAAAAAAAATGATATTATACCTAAAATAATTGAATAATCTAAAGAAATAACTCCTTCATAATTAAACTTCTTATGACTAAAATCCCACCAATATCTATTACTAATTTTATATAATAACTTAGCTGTAATAAAAGTTATAACTGCACTAAAAAATATAGATAAAAGTATTAAAAATAAATTATTATTTGTATATTTAAAACTAATATTTAAAATAATAGCTAAAAAACCATAAGACATACAAAAAGGACCATTAAGTATACCTCTATTAATATCCTTTTTATTTTTTATTGATGCAATACCTACTTCAGTTATATAACCTAAAAAAGAATAAAAAAGAAATAAAATATTCAATTCACTAAATAATGTTAATTTCATTTCCTTCACCTAGTGCTATTATAACAAAAAAAGATAGATTACTCTATCTTAGCGTATTTATTTTTTCTTGATAATTATCACTCATGCAGATGTAAGAACCACTAACAGCAATATCTACACCATCTAAAAGCTTAATAGTGTCATCATTAACTCCACCATCAAAACTTATTTCAAAATGATAATCATAATCATCTCTTATCTTAATTAATTCATCAATTTTCATAGTTGTTGAAGTAATAAGTTCTTGTCCTCCGAATCCCGGAATAACTCCCATAATAAGAACATAATCAACATTTTCTAAATATTGTTTAATTGATTCAACTTTAGTATAAGGATTAATAGCAATTCCAGCTTTTTTACCTTTAAAATGAATATATTCAATTAATTCACTTATATCATGATTAATTTCTGAGTGAATTATTAAATACTTACATCTTTTTAATGTACTAAAAGCATCAATATATTCTTTTGGATGATTAACCATTAAATGAATATCTAAATCTTTATTAGAATTTTTAAATAACTCTAATACTTCATCTTTAGTAAAAGTACTTCTTTTAACAAAAGTATTATCCATAAAGTCTACATGTATAAAATCAGCATCTGTTTTTTCCACATCATAAATACATTTACTTCTTGGAAGTTTACTTTTTAGGATACTTACTGATATCTTCATATTCTTCAACCATCCTTTTATAGTTTTCATATCTTGATTCTAGTATTTCAGAATTACTTACTTGCTCTTTAACTCTACAACCAATTTCATTTAAATGCATACAATCATTAAACTTACATGAGTTATCAAATTCAACAAAAGCAAATCTTAAATTTTCTTTTAAAATATCTAAATCAAGTGCACTAAATCCTGGAGTATCAACAATATAAAAATCTTTAAAATCATATACTTCAGTATGTCTAGTTGTATGTTTACCTCTACCTAATGCTTCACTAATATCATTAGTCTCAAGATTAAGTTCTGGTTTTATTTTGTTAATAAGTGTAGATTTACCAACACCAGTTTGTCCAGTTAATGTAACTAATGAACCTTTAATAAGACTTTTTAACTTATCTAATTCACTATTTAAAAGTGTTGGAATACCAATACTATTATAATAATCAATTATAGGTTTAAACTCATTTAATTCTTCATCACTTAATAAATCAGCTTTAGTAAGTACAATTATAGGTTTAATATCTTTAAGTACTACATTAGCTATCATTTTATCTAACAGATAAGAACTAAAATCAGGTCTAGTTAAACTAGTTACTATAATCGCTATATCAATATTAGCAACCTCTGGTCTTTTAAGTTCATTAAATCTCGGTTCAATAGAATCAATAGTTAAAGTATCTTTATTAAATTCAACTATATCACCTACCTTAGGAGAAGTTTTAATATATCTAAACTTCCCTCTAGGTATGCATTCATATTTTTCACCATCACACGAAACTGTATAAGTATTACTAATAATTTTAACTATTCTACCAGTCATAATTATCCAACATCTACGTCTGGATCAGTACCTTCTTCTTCATTAGCTGCTTCATCAGCAATCTTAATTTCAAGAGTTTGTCCAGCAACAACCTTAGAACCTACATTCTTAGATTGAGAATAAATTGTACCAACACTATAGTCACTAGTAGGAACATAACTTGTAGTTAATGTAACACCATATTCATTACACCATTCTTCAATTTGAGTAAGTGTATATTTACCAGAAGTAAAGTCTGGATAAGTATCATCAATATGTTTAATAAATAATGTAATTGTTCCACCTTCACCAAGTTTTTCTCCAGCAGCAGGTTCAGTATACATAATTTCATTAGCTTGATAACTCTTATCAGTATCAACCTTTTTTATTTGAACAATAAGTCCATAATTCTTTTCAAGATCATACTTAACATTATTAGCATCTTTTCCAGTTAATTCTTCAACTGTATAAGAATTTTCACCATTAGAAATATATAATGTTATTTCAGTACCAATCTTAACTCTTCTACCACTAATTGGATTAGTTTTCACAACTTTTCCTTCAGGTACTTCAGAAGAATTCATATATTTATTTTCTGCAGCAACAGATAATTTTAATTTTTCTAACTTTTCTACTGCTTCTGATTCACTTAAATTAGTTAAATCAGGAACTTTAACTTCTTTAACAGCAGTTACAGCAGGAATAATAAATGCTAAAGCAACGATGACAATAACTAAAGCTGTAAATATAGCACCTAAAACAATTAATACTTTGTTTTCTCTTCTTCTCATATCTCTTTCAGTAAGCTTACGTGTTTTTATATCTACGTCACCCTTTTCCTTCTTTACAGGCCTTTTTTGAGGAGCCTTCTTTGGTTTCTCTTCATCATCAAAACCACTTAAATCTATATCATCTTTCTTTTTCTTTTCAGTCTTTTCTTCTGTCTTTTCTTTTTCTTTAACATCATCAAGTTCTTTATATTTAAAGTTATAACTTGGTTCAGCTGATCTTTCATCAGTTAAAGCTGTTTTTAAATCATCATGCATTTCTCTAGCATCATTATATCTATTCTTAGTGTTCTTAGCAGTAGCTTTCATAATTATATTCTCAATTGATTGAGGTAAATTAGGTAAGATACTTCTAATTTTTGGGAATGGTTCTTTAATATGTTTTAAAGCTATTTCAACTGCATTATCACCTTTAAATGGTAATTCTCCAGTTAATAGTTCATACATTAAAATTCCCATTGAATAAACGTCACTTTGAATAGTAGCACCTTTACCACTAGCTTGTTCAGGTGGTAAATAGTGTACACTACCCATAACTGAATTAGTTTGAGTAAGTTGTGTACTATTAAGTGCCATTGCAATACCAAAGTCTGTAATCTTAATTAAACCATTTTCTAAAATCATTATATTTTGAGGTTTAATATCTCTATGAATAATATATTTATCATGAGCTGCACTCATACCATCAGTTACTTGTAACATAATATCAACTACTTCAGTTAAAGTAAGTTTTCCTCTTTGTTTAAGTAATTGTTTCAAGTGTTTACCCTTAATATATTCCATTACTATATAGTAAGAACCGTTATCCTCACCAACATCATAAACTTCTACAATGTTAGGGTGACTAAGACTTGATGCTGAAAGTGCTTCTCTTTGAAATCTTCTAACAAACTTTTCATCTGTAGCTAAATCTCCACGAAGGACTTTAACAGCAACATTTCTATCTAAAATTGTATCATAAGCAAGATAAACATTAGCCATACCACCTTCACCGATGGTCTTCATAATTTGATATCTATCGTTTATCTTTTGTCCTTTCATTATCATTTATGAGCACCTTCTTTATCTAAATATGCAATACTAATATTGTCAAGACCCCCACGAACGTTAGCTTTTTTAACAAGCTTTATAAGTTTATTATCTACACTTATATCATCTTCATTTAATACTCTTTCAATTTGTTCAAATGAAAGCATATTTGTTAAACCATCACTACATAACATAATAGCATCAACATCACTTTCTACTTCAAACATATCAATTTCACACTTATCAGTTGCACCAAGCGCTCTCATAAGTACATTTTTCTTTGGATGATTTTCAGCTTCTTCTTCACTTAATTCTCCAGTTTCAACTAAGAAATTAACTAAAGTATGATCTTTTGTTACTTTCTTTAATTTATTATTCTTAAACACAAATCCCGAAGAATCTCCAATATTTACAAATAAAAGCATTTCTTTTGTTACAAGTGCCATAACACATGTAGTACCTAAACCTGCTGCTTCAGGATGTTCGCTAGAATAATTAAGTATTTTTGAGTTTACTTCCTTAACATTTTCTCTTAACCATGAAATAGCATCTTGTTTAGTACCAATTGTAGATAGTTTTTGAAATCTTTCACCAATTTGTGAAATAACCATAGATGATGCAACTTCACCAGCTCTATGTCCACCCATACCATCTGCAACAATCATTAAATGTTCTCCAGCCTCATTTTTTACAATTGTAACTGAATCTTCATTATGACTTCTTACTTTACCAGCATCTGTAATATAAAATGATTTCATTATTTATTCACCTCATTTGCTCTAAGTTGTCCACATGCAGCATCTATCAAGCTGCCAAATCTTCTTCTTACTGTTACATTAATTCCGTTTCTTTTAAGTAAATCATAAAAAGCCATAACTCTTTCATTGGAACTCTTTTTAAATTCTATATGACTAGTTTCATTATATGGAATCAAATTAACATATACATTTAAGCCCTTAAGCAATTGTGCTAATTCTTTAGCACACTCAGGAGTATCATTAACTTCATTAAGCATTAAATACTCAATAGTTACCCTCCTGTTAGTTTTATCTATATATTTCTTAATAGCATCAATAAGTTTGTTAATATCATATGCTTTATTAACAGGCATAATCTTATTTCTTAATTCATTATTAGGAGCATGTAATGAAACTGCTAAATTAGTTTGTAATGGTTCATTACTATATTTTTCAATTCCAGGAATAAGTCCGGAAGTTGAAACGGTGATATGTCTTGCTCCAACTGCTATACCTTTTGGATTATTAATAATCTTAATGAAATTCATTACTTCATCATAATTATCAAAAGGTTCTCCAATACCCATTACTACTACGGATGAAATACGTTCCTTTATTTCTTCTTCAATCATTAGTATTTGTAATACAATCTCAGATGCTTTTAAATTTCTAACCTTTTTAAGTCTACCCGACTCACAAAAAGCGCAACCCATATTACATCCAATTTGGCTAGATACACATACTGAGATACCATAATCATGTCTCATTAAAACAGACTCAATTAAGTTACCATCATTAAGTTCAAAAAGATATTTAGAAGTATCTTTACTATCTTGTTTTCTTCTTAGTTTAAGCATATCTATTGAAAAATTACTTTTCAACTTGTTTCTTAAATCTAAACTAATATTACTCATATCATCAAATGATTTTACTCTTTTATCATATAACCATTCAAATACTTGTTTAGCTTTAAATTTCTTTTCACCAATACTAACAAAATACTCTTCTAACATTTCAATTGTATAATCAAAAATGCTATTCATATTTCCACCCTATTCCATTATATCAAAATACAATAAAAAAGAATAGTTATAACTATTCTCTTACCGATTTTATCTTGCCTTTTGCGTCAAGTTCTAACTCATGATTTTGATAATAATCAGTTTCAACTGGAAGCTTTTTATTATCTAATCTTTCTTCAATGAAATTTTTAACTATTTCATAGATAATAGTAAAGCATGGAACTCCAATTAATAAGCCAACTACACCGAAGAATCCTCCAAATAATGTAATAGCAAATAATACCCAGAATGATGGTAATCCAGTTGCATTACTTTGAATTCTTGGAGTAATTAAATTAGCATCTATTTGTTGTAAACAAATGATAAATAATACAAATATTAAAGCCATTAAAGGATCAACTACTGAAAGTAAAAGTGCACTTGGAATAGTTCCAATGTATGGTCCAAAATATGGTATTAAATCTGTCATTCCTATAATAACTGCAATAAGTACAGCATATGGGAATTTACAAATTATTAAGAATAATAAAGTACATAAAGCAACAATTGATGAATCAGTTACTTTACCAACCATAAATTTCAAGAAAACACTATTAACATGTTCAACATTATCAATAAATTTATTTACTTTATCAACATTAAAGAATGCATATAAAGTTTTTCTAATACCAGCACCAAAATTCTTAGTATTAGCTAAAATATAAACAGCAAATACAATACCAATAAGAATATTTAAGAAACCTGTAAATGCTCCAATAATACCACTAGAAATCTTAGTTAAACTAGTTTGAGCAAATGGTAATACATTACTCTTCAAATTAGTTACAACATCATTAATCATTGATGCATACTTTTCTGCATTATCACCATCACTTAATACTTTATTAATATAATCAGTTAATTGTTTTACATAAGCATCACTATTATTAATTAAACTAATAATACTTGTAAGTATTTGAGGAATAATAATACTGATAATAGTAGTTAAAACTATAAATACAATTGCTAAAGTAGTTGCAATAGATAAATTTCTTTTAGCAGTTTTATTCTTCATCTTTTTATATACTTTATTTTCAAAAAAATTAACTATTGGATGTAATAAATATGCAATTACTAAACCAATTACTAAAGCACTTAATACTTTAAATATTTTACCTACAAAACCTAAAATACCAGGTAAATAAAATATTAAAAAATAAAATACAGTAGAAGCTACAACAACTAAAAATGCAGTTAAGCCCCATTTAAAATATTTACTTTTAAAAATATCCATATAATCACTATCTTTCTTTATAATCTATATATAATTTAACATCATTAACACTTATAGGTTCACTTATATTTCCGTTATATCTAAATCTTAAATAAATATTTTTCCCTTCATTAGATTTTAATATATCTCCTCTTTTAACAAGTGATCCGTCATCATAAATTAAATCATATTCTAAACCTTCACAATTTAAATTGCTACAATTAGGTTCAGGAATAACAAATTGAGTTATCTTAGCATCAACACTACCTTTATTAATAACATTAATTTTATAACTAATAGAATCATCGGAAGACTTTAATACAAAACTTCCTCCATTAATACTTGTAGACTTTTCATTTACTTTGGGATTAACAATATCATATGCTTTTGAATTAACTACTTCAACACTTCCAAATGAAACATCCCATGAAGGACTATTTGCTTCATCAATACTTAAAGAAGAATTAATTCCTAAGACTACAATAGTAAACAAGAATACAAAAATAATTAGAATATTAAATCCAAATCTACTTTTATCCACATAAATCACCTTCTACCTTACTAATATAAGTATAGTTGATTTTAAAGTTTTAGTAAACAAAATTCAAATTCAATATAAAAAATTGTTAACTCTTAAGTTAACAATTAATTATTTAGTCTTTTTATAGAATCCTCTTAAAACTAACTTATCTAAACAAATAATAAAAAATAAATAAAAAATGTATAACTAATAAAACTATATCATAATAAAGTAAACAATATATTTCACTATTAAAGATTTGTAAAAATACACCAAACGAAAATAAAAACATCATAAATATCAAACATATTGATATAACAAAATAATCTATTTTTTCTACTCTCTTAAATTTCTTATTGCTATAAATTTTTGCAATAATTATATAATATATACACAATACTAAACATAATATTATAGACTTTAATGAAAAACCATCAGTCCAAAAAAGCATAGCAAAAAGAAACATACCAATTATTATATTTAAAACAAAAATTAAATTAAAATCTCTTTTCATAAATCCTCCTTGTTAAAGGTAACAACTGGATCTATTACTCCAAGTAGTTCTGATAAAACTTTTAATTCTAAAGTTTTATTAGAATAAGTACCTATATTATCACTAATCTCATGAATTTCTCTATAATTAATATAATCTGTAAATTTAAATTCATAATTAGATATTCTTCTTGAATGAATTAATTGAGGATATGTTTGTGATTCAATAGCATACTCAGTGATATAGCTATAAGCGTCTATATCTAAATCACATTCATTAAAAGCTTCTAAATATAATGCATAAAAAGTAACACCATCTTTAAAATAATTATTATCATATTCTTTTAAAGTAACATCATTTTTATAATATGTACTTTTAACTCTATCAGATAAATTTTTTAAACTTATTTTACAAGTTTCTTTTGTTTCTAAAGAATCAATTCTTGTTTCAATAGTACTTATATTCATATCAAAATTATCTAATGTTTTAACATAAATTTTATTATTAAAACTAACAATACTTAAAACACATCCCAATATACAAATAATAATAAAACATGTAATCATTCCAAAAATAAAATATTTAGTTTTCATTTTGTACCTCCTAGAAAGGCATCTTCATATTTCCGTTTCCAACCCTTTTCATTACATCTTTCATTTGTTCAAATTGTTTTAATAATCTATTAACTTCTTCAACACTTCTTGCAGAACCTTTAGCAATTCTTTGTTTTCTAGTCATTTTTAAAACTTCTGGATGTTTTCTTTCATAAGGAGTCATAGATTGAATAATAGCTTCAATATGAGCCATATCTTTTGGATTAATATTAATTGAATTTAATCCCATCTTTCTTGCACCTGGCATCATTTTAATTAAATTTTCTAGAGGTCCTAATTTTTTAATTTGTGCCATAGTATTAAGAAAATCATCTAAATTAAATTCGCCTTTTCTCATTTTCTTAGCTAAATCTTTAGCATCATCTTCTGAATATATTCCTTCTACTTTCTCAGCAATAGATAGAATATCACCCATATCAAGAATTCTTTCAGCCATTCTTTCAGGATAGAATTCACTTAATCCATCCATCTTTTCAGAATCTCCAACAAACTTAATAGGAACATTAGTTAAATGTCTTACTGATAAAGCAACACCACCTTTAGTATTACCATCCATCTTAGTAAGAATTGCTCCAGTTAAATTTAATTTATCATTAAATCCATTAATTACATTAATAGCATCTTGACCCATCATAGCATCAATAACTAATAAAACTTCATGTGGTTTAAATTCAGTTTCAATATCTACAAGTTCATCCATTAACTTTTCATCAATTTGAAGTCTACCTGCAGTATCTATAATAATATAATTATGATTATTTTCTTTAGCATATTTTAAAGCGTTTCTAATAATTTCATTAGGATTCTTCTTACCTTCTTCATATACTGTAATTCCTAAACTTTTACCAACTTCTTTTAATTGATCAATAGCAGCTGGTCTATAAATATCACAAGCTACTAAAAGTGGATTCTTTTTATATTTCTTTCTAACTAAATTAGAAATCTTTCCACAAGCAGTTGTTTTACCTGAACCTTGTAAACCAACTAACATAATAATAGTTGGATTCTTAGTAATCTCAAGTGGAGCAGCTTCTCCACCAAGAAGTTCTACTAATTCATCTTTAACTAATTTTATAAAAACTTCTTCTGGCTTAAGTGATTTTTCTACATCTAAACCCAAAGCTTTTTCTTTAACATTTTTAACAAATGCTTTTACTACTTCATAGTTAACGTCTGCTTCAAGTAAAGCCATACGTATTTCTCTCATTGCATCACCAATATTATCTTCAGTGATACGCCCCATTCCTTTTATGTTTTTGATAGCATTTGATAATCTATCCCCCATAAATTCAAACATTTATAAAACCTCCCTAATCATAATCAATAATCCATGCTGTACAAGTTAAAGAAGAAGATCTTCTATAAACGCCAACACCTAAGTAAGAATATTTGTTATCTAAAATAGTATTATTAACTAAATTATTATAAAAATAATCTAAATTATATCTACCAGTTTCATCATAATAAACCCTGTAAGTTAATTGATATTCATTATCAACTAATTCTTTAGTAGCACTCTTACATGTACCAGGTGCTTCACAGCAAACATCTGCAATTCTTTCAGCAGCAGTTCTAAGTTCTGCAGCTACTTTATATTTATTACTTCTATTACTATTAATTTTATTAACTAATTGCCATTCCATATTATTATCAGCATTACTATAAGATGATGCATCATTTTGACCTATTACAGTATAAGTATATGTTGGAATATTGCTGCTAGAGCCTCCTCCACTACTTTGAGTTTTTTTTGTAGTTTTAGTTCCATCGCTATTTTTCTTTGTTGTAGTTGTTGTAGTAGTCGTAGTACTAGTAGTTGTTTCAGTCGTGGTTGCTTCAGTTGTATTACTTCCTGTTGTAAATTCGCTTGTACTTGAAACTTCTTCACTAACTTCTTCACTTAAAGTTCTTCTAGTAGTAACATCCATCTCTTCTGGTTTCTTATTACCATTCTTTATAACTAAAATAATAATTATAAAAACTAGTATTGCTAAAGCAACTAATGAAGCAACAACAATTTTCAAAATTAATATTTGTTTTGAATCATCATCCATACTAATCACCAGTTTAATTATAACATTCTTTTTAGTCTTTTATCTACAACAATAGGACTTATAATTTTATTTTTAACTTCTGGTAATTCGATAATTGGAATATCTTTTATATTTTTAAATAAATTCCACTTTCTATTTAATTCTTGAGATAAATCTAGATTATCTTCAATACAATTAATAATATCTTCTTCAGTTAAATAATATAACGATTCATAATCTACAATTTCTAACTTTATTGAAAGTCTAACAATATCTGCAAGTAATTGCATCATATAATTATCATTATTTGAATGAGTAATTTCATTTATTTCATCATTTAAATCAGAAAATCTTTTTGCATACTTTTCACTTTTAAAAGCAATTTCATCTTGATTAGATTCATTCTTTACAAGAATTAAATCGTTAATAATATCTTTACTAGTTTCACCATCAATTGACTTAGTCCAATTAATACCACTACAGATAGTACCATCTAATCTATCAGCACATAATGCAGGTCTATCTAAATCAACTAAAGAATACTTTTTAAAATCAGCTATCTCTTGTAATGAAATATTATCTTCTTTTAAACATTTTTTTAATCCAATTGAACTCATTAATATTTCTAAAGTCTTTTCTTCAGTACTTTCTTGTTTAATATAATCTTTATTCATGTAATCAATTACATGTGAAAATACTGGCGTAGATATATCATGAAAAAGACCTGCTAAAGTAGCTCTTTTATCATGAGTTAACTTCCATACAATTAAAGCAACATCTAATGAATGATCATATCTCGAAATATAACATTTAAAATTATAAGCATATTTAGAAGCATAATCCATACCACATAAAAGAGATATACCTTTAAGTCTTTTAACAATATCTAAATCTAAATACTTTTTTAAAAATTCAGGAGTATCTCCAAGGGATTCTTTATATATTAAATAATCTTTCATAAACCCTCCTTTATTAGTTATCTATTATACATAAAAAAACTTAAATAAAAAAGAAAAATAACAGGTAATTAACCTGTTATTCAGCAATTTCTAAGTTTTGTACGATTACTTGATACTTATCATTTCTTCTTTCAACTCTAGCTTTAACTTTTATAATATTTTTTTCTTTTACATTATCAAGTAATTTGAATTGATCAGAGAACACTATAGCTTCTCCAATACCAGTTTCATCTTCATAAGTAATAAATGCCATATCAGTATTATTTTTAGTTTTAATTTTAGATATTCTGTTAACTAAAACAGTCATATCTATTATCTTATTAAAGTACTTACTAATATCCATTTGCTTAACTGTATTATATTTACAACATGGATGTTTATTAATAAAGAATCCATATAAATCTAATTCTTTTTTTATTAAATCACTATCATCATATTCATCTACGTTTATAAGTTCTGGTTTTTGAACTAAATCACTAGATAAAGTTTGTATTAATTCACCATATGTGATTAAAGAATCTAAGTTTCTTATAAGAGTACTTCTAGCAATATTAAGTGAGTCAAATATTCCAGCTTCGATTAAAGTAGTTAATATTTTTTTACTTATTCCTTTTACTCTTCCAAAGAAATCATATATATCACTGTAATTTTTATTACCTCTAGCATCAATTATAATCTTACAAATATTTTCAGTAATTCCTTTAATTGCTTTAAAAGGAAGAATGATTTTTTCTCCATCTATAACATAATCAACACTTGATTTATTAATATCAGGTTTTAAGAATTCAATTCCTTTTGCTTTAGCTTCATTAATTATTAAACTACTCTTAGCACCGTATCCTAAAGAAACTAAATAAAAGTATAATGGATAATTAGCTTTTAAATAAGCCATTTGATAAGCAATATATGAATAAGCAACTGAATGTGATTTATTAAATCCATAATCCGCGAATTCAACAATCATATCATATACTTTTTCTATTTTTTCTTTATCATAACCATTCTTAACTGATGATTCTATAAATTTTTGTTTACTTGATTCAATAATATCTATTTTCTTTTTACTAATAGCTCTTCTTATTAAATCGGCTTCACTAAATGAGTATCCTGCAAGTTTTCTAAATACTTCCATAACTTGTTCTTGGTAAATCATAATACCATAAGTTTCTTCTAAGATTGGTTTTAAATCATCAATGATATATTCTATTTTTTTACCATTATTTTTTCTATCTAAGTAAAGAGGTATTTGTGTCATTGGACCAGGTCTATTAATAGCAAGTGTCATAACTAGATCTTTAAACTCTTTAACTTTAGCTTTTCTTAAATAATTCTTCATCATAGGAGTCTTTATTTGGAATACTCCACTTGTATCTCCATTAGAAATAAGTTCATAAGTTTTCTTATCACAAAGATCTAAATAATTTAAATTTATCTCTTTACCTGTATGTTCTTTAATAAGTTCATTTACTTTTCTAACAATAGTTAAATCAGTAACACTTAAAAAGTCCATCTTTAATATACCTAAAGACTCTAACTCATCTTTTTGATATCCAGAAAGATATACATCTCCATTTTTAACTACCGGAATATTTTCAGTTAGATCCTCATCACTAATAACAATACCTGCAGCATGAACAGTGATTCTTGATTTTAATCCTTCAAGATATTTTGAATCTTCATATACTTTTCTTAAAGAAGAATTTCTTTTAACAATACTCGCTACTTCACTATTATTTAAATTATTTTTTAAGCTTAACTTAGAATCTAAAACTTTAGTAAGTGATTCAATTGCACCTTCATCTATATTATTAAGTTTAGCAACTGTTCTTATAACATCTTTAGCAGTAAAAGTACCATAAGCAATTATATTAGATACTTTATTCTTTCCATAAGTATCTCTTACATAATCAATTACTTCTTCTCTTCTCTCATCCTCAAAGTCAACATCAATATCAGGCATTGTTACTCTTTCAGGATTTAAAAATCTTTCAAAAATAAGTCCATACTTAATTGGATCAATCCAAGATATTCCTAAAGAATAAGAAACTAAAGAACCAACTGCAGATCCTCTTCCACAACCTACAAATATCTTATTCTTTAAAGCATATCTTACATAATCAAATACTATTAAAAAATAATCAACATAACCCATTTTATTAATAATATCTAACTCATAATTCAATCTATCTTCATATTCTTTAGTTATATTATTATTAAGTCTTTTATTTAATCCTTTAAAAGATAATTCTTTTAAATAAGTAAATGAATCTCCTTCACATTTAAACTTAGGAATATGATTTTTATCTTTCTTAAATTCAATATTTATTTTATTAACAAAATCACTACAATCTATTCTCAAATTTTTAAAAATATTATCAGAATAATCTTTAAATTCATATTCACCAAGTTTAAGTCCTTTATCAATCATATTTAAATAATTAATATACCAAGAAGCTTCTTTAGTAAAAGCTAAAGTATCATTTATATAAATATAATTATTAGTTAATTTAGACACACTATCTAATTCCCTTTTATTCTTATAAGATAAATAGACATCATCATAAATAGAACTTAATACTTTAAAACTATTAATAGATTCATATGGAATAACACATATAATATTATCCTTAAATTTTTCTAAATCATTTATTTTAATTTCATTTTCAATTGAATACTTTTCTAATTTAAAAAGCAACTTTAATCCATCAAAATTAATTGGATATAAAAACAATCTAATATTATCAATAGTTTTATCTAATCCAACTACACCTTTTATACCATTCTTTTTACATCCTTCAATAAATAAATGAGAAGAATTTAAATTATCATCAAGTATACCTAATGCTTGAATATTATTCTTTTTAGCATAAATAAATAAATCATCTAATTTAATAAGACTTTTAAATAAACTAAAATCGGTTTTAATGCCAAGATTAACAAACATATTATCACCATCCAAACATTAGTTCTCTTTAAACAATTATACTATAGCGTTTTTTAATTGACAACGTTGAATTTGTGTAATAATATACAATTAAATTTGGAGGATGTTATGAAAGAAAATAAAGGATTGTTAAATAATAAATACTATAGTCAATTATTTGAATTATTAAAATTATATAATGGTGTTGAAAGCATATACATAAAATTAGCAGATTTAGAAAAAAACGGTCAAAAAGATTCTAAAGAATATTCTGACCTAGTAGATTTATTAAATTCAGTTTTAGAAATAGAAAAAAATAAATTCTTAAAATTTGATAACCTAACATCAAAAGAAATGCAAGATGCAATTAAATACATTTGTATTTCTCAAGGTGAAGAAGAAAATGAATTAGTTGATAAAACAAGATATTACCAAATTAGAAAAGTTAAAAGATTAATATCAAGAATTAGAGATTACACTTATTTGAGAAACGATTCATATGATTTAGAACCTGCTGATGAAATCGATGAAAATAAAACATTTACATTTAATGCAACAAATGGAATGCGTCTTCAAGTAAAATTATCTGACTTAAAAGCTCTTGGTTTTACATATGAAGATCCAAATGAAGAAGATGAAGAAGAAAAAAATGAAGAACGTTTAGAATCTATAAGAGTAACAAATCAAGCATTCTATTATAAAGAAAAAATAATAAATGCAAACTTCTATAAATTAATCGAAGATGAAATTGAAAAAACAGAAAATGAAGAAGATAGAAATACATTAATAGATTATAAATATAGTTTAATATTTAATAGCATTTCATTAGAAACAGCATTTGCTAAAGGTAAAAATATAAGTGAACAAACATCTTTTTATAAATATGCGGTTGAAGAATTTATCAAAATGTATCCATATGAATATGAAAATAACTATTCAAATCTAATCGAAGATGAAGCTGAAAGAAGAATCCAAGAAATAATAAGTAAAGAATATAGTGATCAAATACCTAACGAAAATGAAGCATTTGAAGACAAAATGGACCTATTATATTTTAAAGCATTAATTGCTTCATTAAACGATAATTTTGAATACGATAGAATTAAAGAATATGCAAATATCGCAAATGAAGAAGTAGAAAATCCTATTCAAGAAAACAATATAAATGAAATAAAAGAAATAATTGAAGAAACAGAGCTAAAACTACAAAAAAAGTTGACTTAAACCCCTATAGTTTGGTATAATCAACTGGAATTGTTAAGGAGGGAAAAAACATGGCAGTTAAATTAACAGCAAGAAAAGGATTAACTGGAAACAGAAGAAGTCACGCCTTAAACGCTACTAAACATAAACAAAACTTAAACTTACAAACTAAAAAAGTTAACGGAGTTAAAGTTACACTATCTAACCGTGAATGGAAAGCGTTAAACAAATATAATAAAGCAGCTTAATAATATATAAATCAAGAGAAGTCAAACTTCTCTTTTTTTATTACCAAAAAAGAAGATGTTTTAACATCTTCTTATAAATTATTAATTCTTTCTTCGATTCTTGTCTTTCCTAATAATCTAATAATTTCATATAAATCAGGAGTTTGATCTCTTGAAGTTAATGCTACTCTTATACATGTAGAAACATCAGCAACATTTCCTCTATATGCATCTGGATTAGCTTTATATTCTTTCATATTAGAAGTATAACCTTCCATTGAATCAGTTAATTCTTTAATTCTATTAAACCAAGTTTCTTTATCATCATCAGGATTATAATAATTTTCTACGTAATTAGTAACTATAGATTTAATTTCATCCATATCATTTATTTTACCCCAAGCAAATTTAGTTGGTTTATAAATTTCATCAAACATATACCAAATAGCAGGTCTTACATCACTCCATTTAGCATAGTCTTTTCTTGGTTTCTTTTGTTCTCTTTCAATATTTAGAATTGCTTTTGTATAATCAACATCTTTATTAATTATTTCATTAAATTCTTTATCATATTCTTTAGACCATTCATTTAATTGATCAAATACTTCATCTTTAGTAAGTCTTGAAATATAATTTTTAGAAATATTATCAAGTTTATCTAAATCATATAAGGCTCCACTTGGGCTCATCTTTTTAGCACTAAAATCAAAATCAGTAAATGGTGAATCAGGATGTCCTTCTCTCCAAGCTTCATAGTTAGAGTTAGCAATTGTCATAATTGATTCAATTACTGAATAAATTGGATATCCATTTTCTTCATAGAAAGTCATTCTAGCTTCAGGATCTTTTCTCTTAGAAATTTTTCTAATTTGATCTCCATCTTTTTTAAGAATTAATGGTGTATGAACATACTTAGGCATTTTATAACCAAATGTCTTAAATAATTCATAATGAACAGGTACCGAAGCCATCCATTCTTGTCCTCTAATAACATGAGTAGTTCTCATTAAATGATCATCTACTAAATGAGCAAAATGGTAAGTTGGAAGTTCAGTTGATGATTTATAAATTACAGTATCATTATCATTTTCATGTAATTTCATTTCACCATTAGCTAAATCATTAAAGATAAATGTATGATTAAAGTTACCTTCACTTCTAAGTCTAACAGTATATTGTTCTCCTGCTTCAATTTTAGCTTTAGCCTCTTCAGGAGTTAAATTTCTACTCTTAGCAAACTTACCATAAATACCAATTCTAACCTTTGCTTTAGCTTGATTATCTCTAATCTCAGCCATTTCTTCAGGAGTCATAAAGCATGGATATGCTTTACCTTCAGAAATTAATTCTTTAATAAATACTTTATAAATATCTTTTCTTTCAGATTGAATATATGGACCATAATTACCTTTAGTTTCTCCACCTTTAATTTCATATTCATCAGGATTAAACTTATAATGATCTAGAACATGCATAATATATTCAACTGCACCTTCTACTTCTCTTGCTTGGTCTGTATCTTCATTTCTTAAAAAGAAAACTCCATTGTTTCTCTTAGCAATAACATAATCAACAACTACTGAATAAAAGTTACCAATATGCATAAATCCAGTTGGACTTGGAGCATATCTTGTTACTACAGTTCCTTCTGGTCTTTCAGGATATTCTTTTTCTAAATCTGCAATTGTTTTAGTTATGTTAGGAAACATAAATTCTGCTAATTCTTTATTCGTCATAGAATTCACCTCGATAAATAATTATAATATAAAAGATTCAAAATAACAAACATTTTAGTGTTCTTTTAGCGTTGATATCATATATTTAAATATTGCATTTAAATATATATTAAAATCATCATTTTTATCTAAACTTTCAATAATTTCAAAATAGTTTTCACCTATTCTATAAAAACTATAATTATATGAATTATTCTCTATTTCATTTTCATGTAATTCATTATTCTTAGATAATTCATATTTAGTATTATAATCACTTTCAGATAATTTAATAATCTTAAAATAATTCTTTTTATTATTAATATCGCTAAATAATACTGATGAATTACTTAATACATCATATCTTATATTATCTGAATCATAATTAATAGAAAAACCGAGATATGAATCCATCTTATCAATAACTACTTCAGTTGGTATTCCATCCACATTAATAGTTATTTTATTAACTACTTCATAAGTAGATGTAGGTATACTAATATTCTCAGTTACTTTATCTAAACTTTTATCAATAACTTTTGTATTAATCGTACCATTATTAACAAATATAAAAAAAACAACTAAGAATGTAACAGAAAAAATAACTACTAAAAAATAATTAAAGTTAAACTTATCTTTCATAGTATCACCAACTTAATTTTAGCATAATAAAAAAATGGAGACTAGTCTCCATTTGGTGTATATTTCATACTTTGAGCTTTTATAAGTTCAGTATCTTCAAAATAGTTAATTTTCATATTTTCTTCAAGTCTCTTAACTACTTCATTACACTTCTTATTAGCATCATTTGTTCCTTTTCTTAAGATTTCATAAACTTCAGGAATTCTTTCTTCATAGTAATGTCTTTTTTCTCTAATTGGAGCAAGTTCATCTTCAAGTACTTGATATAAGAACTTCTTTATTTTAACATCTCCTACTCCACCATGTTTGTAAGCATTCTTAAGATCATCAAGATTCTTATATTCAGGTAAATACTTTTCAAAATCACTTGTTTCAGAAAATGCATCTAAATAAGTAAATACTGTATTACCTTCAACCTTACCAGGATCTTCAATTCTAATATGATTTGGATCAGTATACATACTCATTACTTTTTTTCTAACAGTTTCTGAATCATCTGATAAATAAATACAATTACCTAAAGACTTACTCATCTTAGCATTTCCATCAGTACCAGGTAGTCTTCTACAAACAAGGTTTTCTGGTAATACAGCTTGTGGTTCAAAAAGTGTTTCACCATATAAATTATTTATACTTCTAACAATTTCTCTAGTTTGTTCAATCATTGGTTCTTGATCATCACCAACAGGAATAATAGTAGCATCAAAACCTGTAATATCAGCAGCTTGACTAACAGGATAAGTTAAGAATCCCATTGGTATATTACCTTCAAAATTTCTCATTTTTAATTCTGATTTAATAGTAGGATTTCTTTGTAATCTAGCTAAAGTAACAACATCTAAATAATAACAAGTAAGTTCAAATAAACCTTTAACTTGTGATTGAATAAAGAATGTTACCTTCTCTGGATCTAATCCGATTGATAAATAATCAAGTGCAACTTCAATAATATTTTGTCTTACTTTTTCAGGATTATCCCAATTATCAGTTAATGCTTGAACATCGGCAATCTCAATATAAAATTTGTCATATCCACCCTTATCTTGCATTTCTTTTCTCATTTTTAAACTTCCAACGTAATGACCAATATGTAATTTTCCAGTTGGTCTATCGCCTGTTAAAATAATTCTTTCCATGATAATCCCTCAATTTCTAGTAATATAATAACACAAAAAAACTGTATAAAAAAGAAATTATGGTATAATACGTTAAAGGAAGATGTGTATGGAAAAATTAAGTAAAGAAGAATATCGCAATAAAGTTGTAAATATTTATAGTAAGTCTCAAGACTATTATTATGAAAACGCTTTTAATATTAATAAATTTCAAAAATGTCATCATTTTATAGAATTCTATGATATAAATATAACTAGTTTTAATAAAATTATGGAAGGTGCTAAATACTTTAATAATAAAGGATTAGATTATTATAATCCTGAACAAATAAATAGATTTAGAACATTAATGATAGCGTGGGAAGATTATGTAGGTGAATTTAATAAAAATGCTATGGAAGAATTTTCAAATTATATTGGAGAAACAGATAAAATATTTGAAAATAATAAAAAAAGAATATTATTTAAATTATTTCAACAAAACAGCAAAATTGCAAAAATGCTTTTAATAAGAAATGGATTCTATGAAAAAGACTATATTTCTAGTCAAAAACACACAAGAAGATTCTATGAAATTGGACGTGAAATATCTGATTTAGATCCAGAAAAAGATATTGAAAATGCAGTTATATTCCATATGAATTCATTAATATATGATATAAATCAAACAGTTAATTTTGATGGTTTAGATGTAACTCAAAATGAAGTACATAAATATAAACTATTCCATCATTATGTAACTAATATGTATTTAGCATTAACAGCACTCGGAAAAACAGATAGACTTAATGAAATTGCAGAATTAGAAAAAATAATAATGGAAGAAGACCTACAAAGAAAGAAAATTTTATTAGAAAAAGAAGAACAAAAAAAGTTAACATTAAGTTAACTTTTTATTTTACCTTATTTAATTCATCATAATGCTTATCAAAACTTGTTAAGAATTCATTAATCTCACCAGGTAAAGTTAAATGAGAAAAACTAATTCTAATAGTTGTTTTACTTCTCACATCATCATGATACATTGCATCAATTGCAACTGATGGTTTTCCACTAGCACATGCTGTATTAGAAGAAACATATACTTCATCTTTTTCTAAAGCATGTAAGAATGTTTCAGGTTTAATAGTCATTAAACTAACATTTAAAATATGTGGAATACAATACTTAGAAGTATTAATTTTAATACCATCATAATCACTTAAATGATCAATTACTTTATCTCTATATTTTCTAATCATTTCTTCCTTTTTAGGTAAATCTTTTAAAGCAAGTCTAAGTGCTTTTGCAAAAGAAACAACTAAAGGAAGTGGTAATGTTCCAGGTTTTAACTCCCCTTCATGTGCTCCAAACATTACAGGAGTAAGTCTTAAATTTTTATTAATATATAAAAGACCAATTCCCATAGGACCATATATCTTATTAGATGAAATTGTAGCCATATCTACGTCATCTATTCTCATAGCAACTTTACCAATTGCTTGAGTCATATCTGAATGAAATATAACATTAGGATTTTGCTTTCTAATAACTTGTCTAATTGATTTTAATGGTTGTCTAACCCCAGTTTCAGAATTTACTGCACTAATACTTACAAGTATAGTTTCAGGAGTTACTTTATTTTTTAAATCATCAAAATCTATTAAACCTTCATTAGTAACATCTACATAATCTATATAGAAACCTGCTTTTTCTAAATGTTTACAAATACCTAACATTGATGGATGTTCTAACTTAGAAACACAAATTCTATTACCATATCTTTTATAACTTAAACAAGCACCCATAATAGCAATATTATTAGCTTCACTTGAACCACTGGTATATACAAATTCAGATTTTTCAATTCCAAGTAATTCAGCAACTTGTTGATTAGCACTTTCTAGAAGTTCTCTTGATTTACCACCATAGCTATGTAAACTTTCAGGATTTGCAAAGAAATCTTCTGTTACTTTATTATAACTGTCTAATACTTCAGGTAACACAGGAGTTGCCGCAGCATAATCTAAATAAACCATTTCAAAACCTCCTATTTAACATTTTCATTTCTATAAGCTTCAAGTAATCTTTGTTGAATACCAGGTTCAACTACATTAATAGATTTAATAGCTTCAGTTAAAGCAGCATTAAATTCTCCTTTAAAGAATAATCTTTCAGCTTTAGTTAAACCATTATCTATACTAGAATTAATTGCTCTATATCTATTACCATAAACAATTGCACTTTCAGCCATAGAAGCAGTCTTAACAGTATTAATTGATGTTTGTACAACTTTTAGAGATAAATCTCTAGCAGTATCTACTCTCATATTTAATACTTTTATTGATATTGGTTTTTTTTCTAATTCCAAAGCCATTTCTCTAATTGAATCAACAGCTTCTTCATATTGTACCATATATGAATTAGGTATTACAGGAAGTTTGTAAGATAAGATGTGTTCTCTTGCTTGTCTCATCAAATTCTTTATTTCATCTTTTTGTTCATGAGCTCTAACAGCATCCTCATGTAAAGAATCTAAACTTCTTAATGTATAACTTAATTTATCTTCAGCTTTATTAAGTCTATCATTAATAACTTCCATTTCTTTAGTAAGTTTTGAATAAGCAAAATTCTTACTTCTAAAATTATTCATTACAACTTCATAAGCATCGGCACATTCATTAGCTTCTTTATCAAGTTCACTAATTACTTTTATATCATCATCTGTTAAATCATAAGAATACTTAATTTCTTGAATCTTTCCAGATAAATTTTGAACTATCTTTTTAATCTTTCTTGCTCTTAAAATTACTGATCTAATATATTCATCAAATAACTTCTTAGCTATCTTTTCTTTTTCAAAGTCACTATATAATTTATCAAAATAATCTAAGATAGTTCTAAGTTCAAATATAGAATCTTCAAGATTTAAAACCTTTAATCTATCAAATACATCAGCAACCTTTTTTTCTGCTTCTTGAATATTATAATCTAATTTTAAATAATCTAAATTATAACCTTCACTAATCATTTTTTGACTAATCTTATTAATATCTTCAATTCTCTTAGGAATCATTTCAGTACCCATAAGAATAATTGAAGGTGCTTCATCTATAACTACTTTTAAATTACCGATAGTATCATCTAACGCTTTAACTATTTTACCTACTTCAGAATATACATTATTTTGCATAGCAAGCTCAAAAGCACTAAATAGTTTATCAGTATTTTCAAATTGTAATTCTAATGGATTTTGAATCATAGCATAATCTTCTTTATTATTGTTATTGTATTGTAAGAAGATTGTTCTATATTCAGTTTTTAATTTAGTTACTATTTCTCTATTCTTTTGTTCAGATAAAGTAATTTCTTTAATTGCATTTAATAAATCATTAGCTTTTGATTTAACAACAAATATATCAAATTCAATTAAGGCAAGTCTTTCATTAATAACTTCATTAGAACCAACTTTAATTAATTCTTCAGCATCTATTAAATCATCAGTTATCTTAGGAACATCATTATCTTTAATATTCTTAAATAAACTTTTCCAATAATTATATTTTTCTTCTAGTTCTTTATTATTAATTAAAGATTCTACTTTATTAAGTTCAGCAAGTATTGAACCACTAATAATTAAATTCTTATCTCTTTCAAGATTAGTAAGAGTATCTACAAATTGTTTTTTAATTTTTTTCTTAGTTACAAGAATAATCGCAATAATGGCAATTATTACAATTACAACATAAATAATCATTATTAAATTAGCAATATTTGCACTCATTTTAGCGACTCCTTTACCTTTTAACATTATAACATAATATTAGGTCAAATTAAAAGTAGAGATAACTCTACTTTTGGCAATTAGGACAATAATATGTTCCTCTTCCACCTACTCTAGTTTTTAGAATCAATTCTTTACATCTAGGACATTCCATACCTTCCCTAGTATGTACTTGTAAATAATCTTGATAGTGTCCAATTACTCCTAATTGGGATGTATAACTTCTAATAGTAGTACCACCTAATTCATATGATTTAGTAATAATTCTATTAGCTTCTTTACATATTAGTTCACACTCTTCTAGTGAAACACCTTTACCCAATCTAAAAGGACTAATAGATGCTGCAAATAATACTTCATCAACATATATATTTCCAAGTCCATTTATAATAGTTTGATCAAGAAGTAATTCTTTCATCTTTTTATTACTATCATGAATTTTAGAATATAAATATTCTTTAGTTAGACTTTTATTATCAGGTTCAATTCCTAACTTACTAATTTCAGTTAAATTCATTACTTCATTAGTTTTACAAAGAATCATTACTCCAAATTTTCTAACATCTTTATATCTTAAATCAAAATCATTATCTAAAGAAAATATAATATGTTCATGATCTTCATATGGTTCAAAAGAAGATTTATAGTAATATTTTCCTTCCATTCTTAAGTGACTTACTAAAGAATATTCACCAAGATTAAATATAATCCATTTACCAATGGTTGTTATTTCTTTAAATGTTTTTCCTTTTAAAATACTTTTAAAATCGTCTAAATCAGTTTTAACTATTCCACTATAAAGTATATTAATATTAATAATTTTTCTACCAATAAGTTCTTTTCTTAAAGCATCTCTTACTGTACGAACTTCTGCAATCTCAGGCATATTAATCACCAAGTGATATTATAACACAAACAAAAATAAATGGATTATATTCCATTTATTTTGTTTCATAAAGATCACTACCTAAATCATGAGATACTTTTAAAGGTACATCAAGTTTAACAATATTTTCCATTATATTAGTAACTATATCAATTACTTTCTTTTCTTCTCCGCTCTTTATATCAAAAATAAGTTCATCATGGATTTGAAGTAACATCTTAGATTCTATATTTTCTTTTTCAAATTCTTTATCTATTTTGATCATAGCCATTTTAAGAATATCTGCTGCAGTACCTTGAATTGGAGTATTCATAGCCATTCTTTCTCCACTTTGTCTAATCATAAAGTTAGTATTATGAATTTCTTCAATTACTCTCTTACGACCATATAAAGTTCTTACTTCTCCAGTTTCTTTAGCACTTTCTACATTAGAATCAATATATTCTTTAACCCCAGGATATAAATCATAATATTTATTAATAAACGCTCTTGCTTCTTTAGGAGATATACCGATATTTTCTCCTAAACCAAAACCTGAAATACCATATACAATTCCAAATATAACTGATTTAGCTACTCTTCTTTGATTCTTAGTTACTTCATCAAAAGGAATACCATATATATCTGATGCTACTCTTGTATGAATATCTTCATCTTTTTTAAATGAATCAATTAATGCTTTACAACCACTCATATGAGCAAGTACTCTTAACTCTATTTGTGAATAATCACAGGATAAGAATTCTTTTTCTTCAGGAATAAATGCTTTTCTAATCATTTTACCTAAATCATCACGAGTAGGAATATTTTGTAAATTTGGATCAGTTGAAGAAAGTCTTCCAGTTCTTGTTAATGTTTGTTGATAAATAGTATGTATCTTACCATCTTCTTTAATAAACTTTTGTAATCCTTCTAAGTAAGTTGAAGATAATTTAGTAAGTTTTCTATATTCTAAGACTTTTTCTACGATTGGATTTTCATCAACAATCTTTAATAATATTTCTTCACCAGTTTTATATCCAGTAGCAGTCTTTTTAGCATGACTTAAACCTAATTTTTCAAAAAGAACTTCACCTAATTGTTTAGGAGATGAAATATTAAATTCAACACCTGCAAATTCATGAATTTCACCTTCAAGTTTTTTAATATCTTTAGAAAGTTCTTTTCTCATATCTTCCAAGATATCTTTATCACATTTAATACCATTAAGTTCCATTTTAGCTAAAACTTTTGACAAAGGTATTTCTACATCATTAAATAAATCAATTAATTTTTCTTTTTCTAATAATTTTATATATTCATCATGTGTATCATATATAAACTTAGCTTTCTTTAAAATAGTTGTTTTCTTATCTTCTTGTTTTAATAAATCATTAAACATAGGAACTTCTACTCCATGATTATTCATAAGTACTCCTAAATCATCTTTAACTATTTCATTTAAAAGATAAGTAGCAATATTTAAATCATATGAGTTAGCTAAATTAAAATTTTTAGTTAAACAAATATTTTTCTTTAAATCAAAAGTTAATAACTCTTTATTTTTTAACAAACTAAGAGTATCCATTACTTTATCAGCATCAACATAATATGAATTCTTTCCATCATAAAGAGCCATTCCAATAATATTTGCATTATGATAATTAGTATTATCACATTCAATATAATATGATACTTTATCTCCTAATTTAGATACATCTTCTAAATCTTTGGATTCTATTTTTTCATCTAATTTAGTTTCTTTTAAATTAGTTTTAATAAGTGAATAAAACTCTAATTCTTTAAAGAAATCATTTAAAGTAACTTTAGGTCCATCATATTTTAAATCTTCAAATTCTACTTCGATTGGTGCATTTTTATCAATTGTAGCAAGTTTATATGAAAAGTAAGCTTGTTCCTTATCATTGACTAGTTTTTCGTGCGTAGAGCCCTTTATATCATCAATATGTTCATATATACCATCAAGTGTTTCATACTCGTGTAAAAGCTTTAAAGCACCCTTTTCACCAATACCTTTAACTCCAGGAATATTATCACTAGAATCTCCCATAATAGCTTTTAAATCTACTACTCTAGGAGGAGTTATACCGTACTCTTCAAAAAATGTTTTAGGATTATATTTAACAAAACCTTTTTGTTTTAAAAGTTTAATATTAACAACATCAGTAATTAATTGTAAATAATCATGATCACTAGTTACAAGTAATGCATCCCATTCAGGATCTTCATCTGCCATTCTTGCTAAAGTACCAATAATATCATCTGCTTCATAACCTTCTAATTCTAAATGTTTAATTCCCATATGTTCTAGCATTTCTCTAGACTTAGGCATTTGTAATTTTAACTCATCAGGTGTTTTACTTCTACCTGCTTTATAATCTTGATATTCATCATGCCTAAAAGTCTTTCCAATATCAAAAGCAACAGCCATATATTCAGGTTTTTCTTCTTGAATAATTTTATTTATCATATTAACAAATCCATATAATGCATTTGTAGGAAATCCTTTAGAATTAGTCATTATTTTACCTGTATATGCAGTAGCATAATAAGCTCTAAACATTAAATTATTTCCATCTACAAGTACTATCTTTTTCATGATTATCACCCTCATAAATAATTATATCAAATTTTACATACTTTTCTAAAAGAAAAAGAAATGATTTCTCATTTCTTTACCAATCAAAGTCATCAGATTTTTTCTTTTCACTTTTTTTAGCTTTCTTTTGATTTTTCTTTTCTTCTTTAGCTTTCTTCTTTTCTTCTTGTTTTTGTTTCTTTAAAGCTTTTTTATCTACCATTGGTTCAACATCAATCGTATCTTCATCAATATCTAATTCTTTTGTTTGAATTTCTTCTTGAACCTCTTCTTTGACTTCTTCAGGAGTTTCTTCAATTACTTCTTGTTCTACTACTTCAGGTTCTTCTTTAATTTCTTTTACTTCAGTTAAATCTTCAACATACTCATCTTCATTTTCTTCAAATAATTCTTCGAAATCTTTTCTTTTAACTTTCTTTTCTCTTTTTGGTTTATTTCTTCTTTTTCCAAAAATAACAATAAGTAAAAGTAATGCACTAAAACCTAATAAACAATAAATAATATATTTATATATTTGTTCTTTGTCTTTAGAAACTTTTTCAATAGAACCATCATAAAGAATGAATGAACCATCTTTTTTATTAAACAAATAATAGTTCTTTTCATTACTACTAGTATCTAATCCATAAATAATATAATAATTATCATTAATAACAAATCTATTAACACTAACAGTATAATCAAATACTTCATCATCAATAATATCTAAAGGTGTAATTGTAGTATTTCCATAAGTATATTCAATATATTCATTTTTTATACTACCATCTTTATAAATATACATCTTTTTATTACCTTCACTATCTTTAACACCAACAATTGTATAATCAATAGTATCATTAACAAGTGCAGGAATTTCAGTACCATTATAATCAACAACAGTAGCACTATAACCATAGAATTGAGGAAGTGCATCTGCTCTTCTTATGATAGTATAAGTTTTATTATCTAAACTAACTTCAATTGGATCTAATTCTTCTCTTACGACTAAAACTGTATATTTAAGTTGATTTCCTTTTTGAGCTGTAACAATAAGTTCAAAAGTATTACTACCTTCATTAAAATCAACATCGCCACCACCACTTACAGTAGCAGTACCATCAGCCTTCTTAAAACTTATATTACCTTTTTCTACATCATTAGGAACATTAATAGTATACTCCTTAGTTTCTTTATCAAATTGAGGATTTAAATCATAATTAGCAACATCACCATTAACATTAGTACCACTTACACTTATTGAACTAAGATAAGCATTAGTTGAATAAGTAGCTTCTAACTCAGATTGAGTTAAACATCTAATTTTAGTACTTCCAATATTAATTCCTCCAATTTGTGTTTCAGTTTTATAAGAATAAATTGCAGCATTTTTTACTGTGACAGTACTAGTACCACTCTTTAATGCTTTAAAAGTAAATGTTTCAGTTGTACCAGTTAAATTAACAACACCTGCTTTAACACAAGTTGAAGCATCAGCTGTAGATGAAGTAAGTTTTAATACACTTGAATCATATGAAATACAATAAGACCAAGCACCTAAATCATTAGATGATACTTTAACAGTTACCTTAACTGTATTACCAACAATTACATTAGTAGAATTAGCTGAAACACTAAAACCACTTGCAGCATTAACACTAGTAATTCCAATAAGGAATACAAATGCAAATACAAATACTTTAAAAATCTTTTTCATAAATTACCTCCTTAAAGACTTAAACTTCCTAATAAATATTTTTGAACTCTAAGTAAATCTTGAATATTTACAGTACCATCAGCATTAACATCACTTGCATAATATTCACTACCACCTAGATTAATTGAACCTAAAATATGTTTTTGAATTCTTAATAAATCTTGAATATTTACAGTACCATCTGAATTAACATCGCCATGTATTGATAATTGATATGATGCTTGTCCACCGCTTACAGTACTAATAACTAAATTATATCCAGTCTTAACATTTGCATTATTATCAACTACTCTACCAGCTGAATCAGTAACACTTACTTTAGCATAAGGACTTACTCCATTTGCACTACTAACTAAAGTTGAAACTAAAGTACCAACTGATAAATCATATATATTAGAATTATTAATTCTTACATTCATCTTAGAAACAATATCTTTAGGAGTTTTATCATCTGCTACTCTATGAATAATAATTGCATAAGTCTTTTGTGTACCTGCAGCAGAAGTAACTGTTAAATTAACAGTAGTAGTATCCTCTTTAATCTCTACTTCTCCACCACCACTTAAACTAGAATCAGGACTTGATAAAGCAGCACTTACGTTAACATGATTAACATTTTGTAATACATAATAATTATAATTTGTAATATCTTCATCAAAACCATCAATAATCTTACCATCTACATATATTGCAGCAAGTAATGAGTTATTAGAAATAAGACTAGCTTGTACAGTTTGAATTGGCATATTATTATAAACTGGAATTGTAAATGAGAATGCTTTATCCAACATACCATTATTAGCTAAAGCTTTCTTCATATCTAATCCTTCATCATATGGAGCAAGTATATTACCCATATATTGATTAGTATATTTAGAATAAACCGATTTAGGACTAGTATTAAACTTTTCATAATATAAAGTATCTTGTCCTTTATTAATATAACCGTTAGATATAAAACTAGCTCCACCCTTAATTGCAAGTTCTCTTGAAGTCCAAGGTCTTAAATGTGATGTATTAGAACCATTATAACCACCTGCAAAAGCTAAAGCAGATAACGCAGGATTAGATTCAGATGAATAAGCTCCAATACTATAATAATTATAAAAACCATATATATTATATGTATTACCTTTTTTAGTTGTATAAGTTGTTAATCCATTATTTGTAGCAGTACCACTAACCATAGTTGCATTTGGATTAGTTCCTACTTCTAATACAGATTTAGAAGCTAAATGCAATGCAGAAACTCCATATTGTCTTCCACCATCAATAAACCAATTTACATAATCTCCTTGTGATAAATAAGAACTACCAAATATACTTCTTACTGCATCTGGAGTATCAGTAGTTTCATCAAAGCTTAATGTTTGAAATTGAAACATTGCTTTTTCAATTAAGAAATTTCTTGGATCCATAAAATAAGCAGTTACTTTAGGATTTGTATAATACCAATTACTACCTTCAACTACATGATTATTTTTAGCATAAGCATTAATGTATTTATTTAAAAGATCAGTAGAATTAGCAGTTAATTGAATTTCATTCATATCACTTTCTTCATTAACAGCAGTATAAAAATCTAATCCAGTATTAGATGCTATAAATCTCCAATTAGGATGTATACTATGTAAATATGAAAGATAAGGACAATAACTTTCAGGAAAACCTATTCCTTTTAAATAATTACAATATTCTGGATCATTTTTAGTTATTTTTGAATATTCAGCTACGTATTGACTAGAAACATAACCTACATTTTGTCCATCATAAATAACTTTCATCCATGTACCATCATTTTCTAAGATAGTTAAATTTGTTCCATATAAGACTTTACAAATACTAGAACCATTCTTAGAAGATCTAATAGTAACTAAATCTCCAATAATAAAACCAGTACTATTAGCATGTACTGTAAATGGAAATACTATAAAAGTAATTAAAAACATAATTGTTAATAAAATACTTTTTCTCATATTAACTACCTTTCTATCTATTATATAATTATACCTAAATTTTATATAATAAGGAATTATTACCAAAAAACTTTACATAAAAAGAGGCCTTAACGACCTCTTCTAAACTTATTAAAGAAATTATTAATTTTATTTCTTTTAGAAAGATTTAATAATTCATTACTAATTGGATAATCATCATCATGTTCATAATAATCTGAATCATAATAATTAGTTAAACCTTCACTATTCTTAATTTGTTGAACTTCTAATGAATGAGCTAGTTCAATATCATCATTCTTAATAGCAATCTCTTTTTCTATTTGTAATAGTTCATTTCTCTTTTGAATAAATAAATGATAAAGAACTTCATTATAGTCATGACAAAATCTTAACTTTTTATAATCTAAATCATTACCAAACCATTCAAGGTAATAATCAATGTTTTCTTCATCTAAATAAATAACATCTTCATAATCTAATAAATATGGTTTATTAATTTCAGAATCATTTTCAACGCCATAAATCTTTTCAGAATTTAATTTTTCATTAACAAATCCTAAATTATTTTCTTTAGCATCAAGCCATAATCCACCTGATTCTCTTATTGTTTGATAGAAATCTAAAACATCATTATGAGTAGCTTTCTTCCCATTAGCAAGTTGAGATACATATAAAGATACTTTTTCTCCTAAAGATTTTTCATATAAAGGATTTAATCTATAATCTTCATACTCAACATCTATTTTTTTACCAACCTTTAAACATGCATTACCAATTGCTAAACATGCATAACTTTGACCATATCCTAAATATATAATATCTTCATATTTTATATTTTGACCTTTAACAAGTCTATCAATTTCTTTTAGAATATCTGAAATACTTTCATAATTTAATTCTAGTCTATTATTATAAAAATCATCTTTAAAGAATTTTATTAAATTATCTTCGTTGAAAATACCATATTTATTAACAATAAATTTAAATAAAATAGTATTTTCTTCAATAAACTCACTCATTTTTTAACCTTCTTCATCCATTAAATAAGAAAATATTAAATATGCTGTTTTTAAAGCATCATGTCTTAAATAACCATCTTCTATTTTCCATGTTTTATCTTTAATTACTTTACAATGTAATTTCTTTAAATTTAATTCATCAATTTTAACTGGATCTTTTTGCTCAAGAGATGCATATTTTTTAACTATATAACTAGACATCTTTGAATCATTAGCTATAACTGCATCAATTGAATCTTTACCTAAATACTTTTGAATAAATTTAATATGATCAGAAACTTTAAAGTTATCAGTCTCACCTGGTTGAGTAACTAAATTACATACATAAATTTTCTTTGCTTTAGCTTTATTTATTTCATCACATATACCATCAACAAGTAAATTAGGTACTACACTAGTAAGAAGTGAACCAGAAGAAAATACAATTAAATCAGCATTATTAATAGCTTTTTTAATATCACTAGATAAACTAATCTTTTTATTATATTTAACTCTAACTATTTTTCTAGAATCTTTAGTTAATTCTTCTTCTCCGACTATTTCTTTACCACTTTTAGTAATACCAACTAAATCAACATTTTCTTCAGTTATAGGTAAAACATTACCTTTAATATTTAACATCTTAGCCATTACTGGTACAGAATGTTTAAAGTCACCCTTCATTTCTAAAAGAGATGTCATTATAAGATTTTTAATAGAATGAGTTTCTAACTCAGTTCCTTTTTCAAATCTATAATTCATAAGTTCTTTAATATCATCATCTACATTAGACATAGAAAGTAAAACTTTAGTAATGTCTCCTACTGCTGGTATATTAAACTCATTTCTAAGTTTACCAGTACTTCTTCCATTATCCGCAACTGTTACAACTGCAGTTACATCAATTGGGAATTCTTTTAATCCTTTAAGTAATTGTGAAAGGCCTGTACCCCCACCAAATATAACAACCTTTTTCATATTACTACCTAATTTAAATCACTTGAATCAAATGGATATGGACATAATTCTTCAACAGTAAATTCTTTTTCTTCTCCATCTCCATTAACACTTATAACCTTACAATTCTTATTAAAAAATTCTAAAATTACTTGTCTACATGCAAAACAAGGAGTTCCAAATTCACCATTAGAAAGCATTACATAGATCTTATCAAAATCATTCTTTTTATAACCATGTGCAATCGCAGCTCCAATTGCATGTCTTTCTGCACAAATAGATGTACCATTTGCATTCTCTATATTAACACCTTCAAATGTATTACCATCCTTCATTACAACAATCGCAGAAACTGGAAAATTATAATAAGGACTATATGAATTATTTAATAATTGTTTTAATCTATTATACATATCATCACCATCCTTTATAATTATATCATAAAAGATTATTATATTTTCTATCTAAAAAAATATTATAGTAAACAAAAAAGAAGGAACAGATATGTTCCTTCTAAATTATTTTAAAACATTTTTTAAAATAACTGTTTTAGTTCTAGACATCTCATGAAGTGTAGTCATTATACCTTCATTACCAATTCCAGAATATTTCCAACCACCAAATGGTTGTTCAAAAGATCTAAAGAAACTTGCTCCATTAATTACGAATCCACCTGATTCACATTTTTCAGCAGCTTTGAATGCTTTATTCATATTATTTGTAATAATACCACCACTTAAACCAAATTTAGATTGGTTAGCAATTTCTAATGCTTCTTCGATAGTATCAAATCCTATAACCGGGATTACTGGTCCAAAGATTTCCATATCTTTAGCAACATTCATATCTTTAGTTACTCCATCTAAAATAGTAGGTTCAAAGAAAGCTCCGTTTCTTCTTCCACCTTTAACTATTCTAGCTCCTTCAGCAACAGTATCATTTACTTGTTTTTCAACTTCGATAGCTGCTGCTTCACTTATTAAGCATCCAATATCACTAGTTGGATCACTAGGCATTCCAACTTTAAGTGTGTCTATCTTTTCAGACATTTTCTTAATAAATTCATCTTTAATTGAATTTTCAACTAAGAATCTTTTAGATGCACAACATACTTGTCCAGTGTTATAAAGTCTACCCCAGACAACTTCATTTACAGCTAAATCTAAATCTCCATCTGCACATATAATCATTGCATCATTACCACCTAATTCAAGTGATGAATGAGCACAATGATCAGCACATTTTTTAGCTGCATCAATACCTGCTTCAGTAGAACCTGTTAAAGTTACCATTGAAACTTTAGGGTTAGAAGTAAGTGCAGTACCAACTACACTTCCAGCACCGTGAACTACTTCAATCACACCGGCTGGAACACCAGCTTCAACTAATAATTCAACATATCTAGTTAGCGTTAAAGGATTAACACTAGCAGGTTTTAAAATAACTGAATTACCCATTAATAATGCAGGTGGTATTTTATTTATAAAAATATCACTTGGGAAATTAAATGGGATTATAGCAACTACAACTCCAAGAGGTTGTTGCATTGTATATTGAATAGTATTTTCTTGTCCAGCTTCAGTACCTCTAGGTACAACATTACCATAGTCATGTTTTACCTTTTCTACATAAGCAGGAACACCTATAGAAATATTACCAATTTCAGCAACAGCTTCTTTAATAGGTTTACCAGTTTCATCAGATAAAAGCTTTGCAAGTTCAGCACTATTTTGTTCAACTAAGTCTTTAAATTTCATTAAACACTTACATCTTTCAAGTAGTGGTGTTGCTTCCCATTCCTTTTGAGCAGTATATGCTTCATCAACTGCTTTATTAACGTCTTCAACAGTTAAACTAGGAACTGTATCAACTAAAGTATTAGTTGCAGGGTTCATTACTTGAATAACTTCACCATTCGAAGAATCAACCCAATTCTTACCAATTAAACTTTTCATTAGATACACTCCTATTTCTTAAATCCAGTAAATGATAATGATAATCCACCAACAGTATTAGCTGAGTGTTCATTTATACCATACTCACCAAATGTAAATACCATTAGGAACTCTTTATCACCAGTTACTTTTTTAACAGCTGGATAAATTTCTTCTTCTTTACCCTTTAGTTGAAGTCCTAGTCTTCTTCCACCACAGTGTACTAAGAAGTAAGAATCTGCAGATCCACCAATCTTTTCATCAACTTCTTTGATTGTTTTTGGATTTGCTTGAACCATTTCATCTGGTTCCATGTGTAAATGAATAATAGCAGTATTAGTTTCCATATTGGCACCAATATTTAAACTACCATCATCATTTGCACCCATCGGATGACGAACAGCTGTAACTCTACCGATTGGATCTTTTACACCTAGTGGATCAAATATAGATGCAGCAAGCATGTTTCCACCCATTACTTCATCCTTTTTAAATCCAGTCCACTCGATATATTTATCAAGTGCAGGTACATGATCGATTTCAGCTAAGACTCTCTTACCATCAACCTTGGTAATAATTCCAGCTTGTTCAGTTTCAGTAAATTGACCTTTATAAATATTAGCCATTGGAGCATCAGTTGCAAATAATGCAATTGCACATCCATCACTAAATATCTTATCATCACATATGATAGACCATTTACCTTCAACAGTGTTATCAGCAGCAGAACCACCAAACACTGGTACTTCCCCTATTACATCTTGAATACCTAAAATGTATTCCTCTTCTTCTGCTGGCGAAGCTGTCATGAAGAAATAATCTGGTCTTCTAACACTTAATTGTTTCATTGCTTCTTTAGCAATACGACGACCTATCTCTCTCGCAGTTTCATTTTCAGTTTTTTCACTTCCGGCAACGCCTACTTCTAAATCGCCACCAAAGGACATAATTCCTGAATAACCAGTTTCAGCATTAAAATATCCATCTTTAGTACAAATAGCTGCACTTGAAGTACATCCAAGTACATGAGCATCACTAATACTTCTAATACCTTCAACTATTTTTGCTTGATCGTTGACTACAGAAGTAAATAGTAAACCTACTTTTGCCTTTTCTAGATTGGCCATTTTTGCTGATTCAGATCCTGATGTAAATGAATCACTATTTTGGCTATAACCAACTTTAGTATTTAACACTACAATCATCCTCCTTTGTTAAATATTAGGGTGTTTCAATCATCACACCCTACTTAAATTATAATTTTGTAAACAAATTAAAACAATATAGTTATAAACAAAAAAAGTACCTTTACAGTACTTTTTATTTATCCTTTTGATAAACAACTGAATAATGTGTAAAATCTAGCTTTTTAATAAATTCTTCCATTTCTTTAAAAGAAATATCATCTAAATCCTCTATAGTTAAAAACTTTAATTCATTATTAAAGAAATAATTATAAGCAAATTGTGTTGCTAAAAAATGAGAACTATCTAAATTAATAAGTCTAGATATATATTTTTTCTTTTTATAAATTTCTTGTTTTATTTTACTTGGCATTTCACGTTTTTCTAATTGCTCAAATACCATAGAAACAAATTTTCACACTCATTAGTTGGAACGTTAAATGTTAATATTCCAAATGCATCATCATATGGTTGTGTAGAATTGGAAGTATATACTTGATATGGACTTATTCTTTCTTTAAATATTCTAGTTCCAAATTCAGATTCACTATTAAAATTATAAGCTAAATACCATCCCAAATAAGTTTCCAATCTAGAAAGTTCTTTTTTAGTAAAACTAGAAATATCATATTTAATGTTAATAGATACAACTGACATATCATTAGGTTTAACATATTCAACATATTTATTCTTAACATCTAATGTATCAACAAACTCTTTAGTTTTATGTTTCTTATAAGTTCTATTATAACTATTAAAACAATTATTAATTACTTCTAACACTTTCTTTTCATCAAAGTTTCCATAAACAATAATTATTTCATTATCTGGTTGATAAAAAGTATCATAAATAAGTTTTAAATCATCATAAGAAAAATCTTTAACGCTTTCTACAGTACCTAACCCATCTATTGCTACATCTTCATTAAATAAAGACTCTCTTACTGTTTTAAAAAACTTAAATGACCTTTCGTTATGTCTTTCACCAATTTCTTCAATAACCGCACCTTTACATTTTTCAATTCCCTCTTGAGTAAACTGTGAATTATTAATACTATCAATTAATATTTTTAAATTATCATAAAAATTCTCATAACCAAATATATAGTATTTAGTATACTCAGCAGAAGTAATACCATTATAACTATAATAATTATCACTAAAATACTTACCGATATTACCATATGGAGAATTCTCTATTAATACATGTTCTAATAAGTGAGCAATACCATCTTCACATTTATAAAGATTACCATCTGAATAAAAACTCTTATGATGAGATCCATATTTAATAAATATTTCAGCACCAAAAGAATGTAATTTATTATCTTTTGCAAATGCAACAACTAAACCATTATCAAGTTTTACATATTTAGTTTTAATCATTCTTATCACCTACCATTATTAATTCTGCAACCTTTTTAAGAGATTCAATACACTCTTTCATTTCTTCATATGTAATAGTAGTTAATTCATTATACTCATCTTCAAATGATTCAAATTTAAATGTATTACTTCTAAGTCTTTTAATTTCATGAAGTTTATCATCTAAATAAGAAATAAAAGTTATATTATCTGCTTTTAATAATTTTTCTTTAGCTTTATTAAACTTTTCTTCATCTAATAATTCATTAATAGATTCATCTATTAATACTAGTGCTTTATTAATGTTTTCTTTAGATAAATGAGCAGTACATGTAATAGTATCTAAACTTTCAATATAATCAGCACTACAACTGTATACTAAATCATTTTCATTTCTTAATTTATTAAATAAAATTCTATTTTCTCTTCTCCATAAAGCACAAGATAAGAACATTAATAAATATTTATCTCTTTTAGTAGCATTCTCTTTATAGTAACCTACTCTTATTATACTTTGAGTACTATCAATTTTTTTATCAACATGACCAAACCAATCAGGTTTAAACTTTCTTTCATAATCTACTTCAGTCTTAAGCACTTCTTTTCTTTGTTTAAATATACTTTCAAATGTTTCATTATAAAATGTTTTATCACTAATATTACCACCAATAAAAGTAATATAAGTTCCTTTTAAAATTATTTTTTCATATAATTCTCTTACTCTATCCATAGTAGTATTCTTTAAAGCATTTATATGATCATTATTAGTATGATAATAATTATGTTTAAAGTCATATAAATCTTTCCAAAAGTCATTAAAGTATGCCATTGGATCACTTAATTTAGTTTCTAACTTTTTTTGATATCTTTCATATGCTAAATTAAATTCATAGCTAAAATCATCTGCTAATACAACTGATTTAAAAATATGATTCTTAACAATCTTTAAAGATTTCTTTAAATCAAAGTCATCAAAAATACCTGCCATCGGAAGTAAAAAAGAGACAGTTAAAAATTGAGTATCACCCTTATTAAAGAAATCAACATTATAATTAGCAATATAATTTAGATCATTAGCTTCATTAAAAGTTTGTCTTGTTCTATTCTTTAAAGAATACATACTCATTAAATCAAGTAATATCTCTAAAGCATATTTATCTTTAAATTCTAATCTAGGATTTACAAACATAATATCAAATGTAGTTACTTTTAAATCTTTATTTGATATTAGTTTAGGACTAGTTTTTATATTAAGCTTCATCTTAATCACCTCTAGATAAATAATACCACAAAAAAACTATCATTTAGATAGCTTATTTTACTTGTAGACATGTAAGTGCAATTACACCTACTATATCATCACTAGTGCATCCTCTTGATAAATCATTAATTGGTTTTTCAAGCCCTTGTGTTAAAGGACCATAAGCATGTGCACCACCTAATCTTTGAGCAATTTTATAAGAAATATTTCCAGCATCTAAATCAGGAAATATAAAAGTATTAACATGACCTGCAATTAAAGAATCAGGCATCTTCTTTAATGCAACTTCACTATCAACAGCAGTATCAAATTGCATCTCACCATCTATTAATAATTTAGGATGTTTACTTTTACATATATTTAAAGCATCAACTACTTTATCTACATCGCTACATTTACTTGATCCATTTGTAGAATGACTAATCATTCCAACTAAAGCTTGACCACCAATAATCTTTTCAAATGAAACACTTGAATCAAAAGCAATATCTGCTAATGTTTCAGAATCAGGATTTTGATTTAATCCCGTATCTGAAAAAAGTACAACTCCGTTATGTCCAAAGTTTTTATTAGGAAACTCTAATATAGTAAAAGCAGAAGCTTTACCACTTTTAGGCTTACAAATTTGAAAAGCACTTCTATAAGTATCAGCAGAAGTATGATTAGCACCACTAACTTCTCCATCACATATTCCAAGAAAAACAAGCATAGTAGCAAAATATCTAGAATTATTAGTAACTAAATCATATGCTTCTTCTTTAGATAAACCTTTTTCTTTTCTTAAGTTATAAAAAGATTCACACATTTCATTTAATCTATCATAATTTTTAGGATTAATAACTATAATTGAAGAATCAACTTTACTTTTTATTGATTCATCTCCAATTAAATATATATCACAAAACTTACATGCTTCATTAGCAGCTTCAATAACTCTTTCATCATCACTTTCAGGAAGAACTATTTTTTTAAAACTTTCATATTTAATCTTTTCTATCACACTATCAATAAAATTCATAACTAACCCTCTTTTTTATCTAAACATTATAAACTATACTCCAAGTTAAACCTCTTTTAACTGCATATAATGATTCATATTTATATGTAATATTACCATGAGTATCAACTTTATATTTAACTAAATATCTTTTTGCACCTTTTATTTTTGATTCATCTAAATCTCTAGCATATATTTTCATAGTATCAATTAATACATTCTTTTCATAACCAGTTAACTCATATGAATCAATTATTGAATAAGATAAATAATCTTGATTAATTTGTTTTAAACTAGTAATTGAATTTTCTAGTGCATCCATTACTATAATATTAGAAGAACTTTCAATCTCTTTTATATATTTACTATTAATAACTGAATACATCTTTTTAGCATTATAATCAACTAAACCTTTAGCATAAGTTTTAACAGCATTTGTAGGTCCACCCATTATTAAAGTAGCACCATAAATAATAAGAATTAATATTATTACACTAGCAATTACAATTTTAGCTATTTTGTTATCTTTAATTAAATTAAATAACCATTTAAAGAATTTTTTAATTAATTTCCATATATTTTTAAACATAACTTTTATTTTATGCATAACCATTTCAAATTTAGATTTTTCATTTGATTTCATATATTATCACCTATATAAATTATAAAATCTAATGAAAATTATTACAATAAAAAAAGATATAGAACAAATCTATATCTTATCTCTTAACTAATACTTTATCGCCCTTTTGAAGTAATTCATCTGCTTCAACAGCTGCATCATGTGGCATATTTACACATCCATGAGAACCATTAGTTAAATATGTACTACCACCAAATTCAGAAGTAGCTCTCCAACCATGTCTTCCATAAACAGGATCATTATAATATTCTGCATCATGTAATCCTTGATTATTATAGAACTTTAACATTACATTAACAAATGGATAATTTGGAGGAGAATTTAATTTATAATTATGTCCAACAGTATGAATTGTATGTAATCCTTCTTTAGTTGGTGTAGTTGAAGCATTACCTGTAACTACTGGACTTTCCATTAAAACTTCATTCTCATTATATATTCTTATAATTTGATCGCTGATATCTACAACTGCATAAATGCCATCCATACTCATTACTTGATTTTTATTAACATAACCAGCAACTCCGTCAGATTCTACTAATAATAAATCATTATCATCTTTATAAACAAAACCAAATTCATTCTTTGAAATAACAGACTTTTGATTTGACTCATTATCATATACTGGAGTTTCTTCAGGAAAATATACTGTATCAATAACTGGACCAGCAACATGTTCTCTTACATATAAATCAGCATATTCTTTATAAACATATCCAATATTACCATTATAGTCTATTTTATAAAAATCTCCGACTTCACCTTCATATCTAAAAGAAGCGCCAGGTCCTAACAAACCAATCTTTTCACTGTTTACATCACTTTGTTTTCTTACATTAACTGTTGTAAGTGCTTTAATATATAAACCATCATTAATAACACTATAAGGTTCTATACTTCTTAACATTTCATCATTATCTATTTTATTATTAGAAAAATAATTTGGTTCAACACTTACTGTTTCAAAATTAACTTCATATGCACTTTCAATATCTTCATCTAAACCACAACCACTTAAGGCTAATGTTGAAGTTGTAGCAAGTAATAACAACTTCTTACTAATTTTTAATTTCATAACTAATCTTTTCTCTTTTCCCTTTTTTTATTAAGTATATAATATACTCTTTTTTTAAAATGTCAAATAAAAAAGGAGGGTTACCTCCTTATTTAGTTTTCTTATTTTGTTTCTTAGTTTTAGTATTTTTAGTACTAGTTTTTTTAACTTCTTTTTTAACTTTCTTTTTATCGTCTTTCTTGTTTTCTTTTACTTTACTTTTATCCTTCTTAACTATTTTTTTATCTTGAGTATTTAACCAATTTTTTCCATCTACAATTCTTGCAACCATCATTGATGATGCAGTATCACCTACTACATTTAAACAAGTTGCAGGTGGATCAATAATTGTAGCAATCATAGTTAAGATTGGTAAAGCTTCAAAAGGATATCCCATTAGAGATAAAATCATCATTTCTGAAATTGTACCTCCTCCAATTGGAACTCCAGTAATAAGTAAATTAGCTAGTAATGCAACACCTAAAATCTTAAATGTATTCACTTCACTACCAAATAAACAAACTAAGAACATTATTTTAAATACAGATCCAATTATACTTCCATCTTTATGAAAACTAGTACCCATTGGTATAGTTGTTTCTGCAATATCATTAGGAACACCCATAGCTTTAGCAGCTTTAGTATTAACCGGAATAGAAGCTGCACTTGAACAAGTAGCGATACTTGTTACTGTTGGAGCAAATGCATTTTTCCAAAATACTACTACACCTTTTTTACCTGCAGCAATAAATGCATATAATGTATAAAATACAAAATAAAATACAATACATACTACAGCATAAATAATAAATGTTTTTAGAAAACCAGCACCAATAGAAGCACCAAATGTACCAATTAAATATGCAAAATAACATCCTAATCCAATTGGAGCATAGTACATAATTATTTTAATAATATTTTGCATTACTTCATTAGCACTTATAAGTACTTCTTTAAACTTTTCTCCCTTTTCTTTTGCCATATTAATTGCAATACCAACTATAATTGAAAATACAAGTAAAGCAATTATATTACCTTTAGATAAAAGTTTAGAAAAATCATTTACTGTTAATAGATTAACAGTAGATTCCATAATATTAACTTTTTCTGTTTCTTCAGCCACTTCAAAAATAGATCTAATCTTTTCAGTATCACTTACATTAACTAAGTTAATTGGTTTAGTAACAAAGAATGCTACTATACAAGCTATAAGTGATGTAAATACAAATACTCCAATTATAGAAGCAAGTATTTTACCTATTCTTTTAGGACTTTCCATTTTACCAATTGATGTAGATATAGTTAAAAATATTAATGGCACAATAGATACAAGTAATAGATTTAAAAATATATCACCAAATGGTTTAAGAACTTCACATTTTTCTTTAAATATTATTCCAATTATTGCTCCAATAATAATTGAACATAAAAGAATTAAAGTACTTTTGTAGTTCTTAAGAAATTTCTTCATACACACACCTTCCTTACCTACATTATATAACTTGTCAAGTATATTGCAAGAAAAAAATACTTAAAAAATCTTAAGCATTTTTAAATGTAGATTAAATTTCAAAGTGCACAATATATGTGCAATAAATATTTAAAATGATTATAATACCTTTCTAAGCAATTTGTTTGTCAAATAGAAAGGATTATTATGAAAAATTATAAACATCTATCTTACGAAGATAGAAAAA
>JAFSVF010000004.1 GCA_017450205.1 Bacilli bacterium
GTAACAAATATGTCATATATGTTTGATGGATGTACATCATTAAAAAATGTGAATTTAAATTCATTTAATACATCAAAAGTAACAGAAATGAGAGAAATGTTTAATAATTGTTATGCTTTGGAATCGTTAAATATATTAAATTTTAATACATCAAATTTAAGAAAAATTGATGGTATGTTTAAAGGATGTAATTCATTAAAAGAATTAGATTTAAGTTCATTTGATACATCAAAAGTTCAACAAATGTATTACTTATTTAAAGATTGTTCAAGTTTAACAAAAATATATGTTTCTGATAAGTGGAAATTAACGAGTTTAAATACCTCTTCCGGTTTTGATGTATTTAATAATTGCACTTCATTAGAAGGATATGATAGTAAAAAAATAGATTATAAATATGCAAATTATGATAACGGTGGCTATTTAACACTTAAAAGTTAAGAAGGATTAAATTCATATTAAAATGCCTTGATTAAAGGCATTTTTTTATGTATAATACTTAAAGTTAAAAGAAAAGAGAAGTGAAACATGAAAAACGTTAAAGAAATCAAAATCGAAATAAAAGGAAAAGATTGGGAAAACGCTATTGATGCTGCATTTAATAAGAATAAAAAAGATATTAAAATGGCAGGATTCAGAAAAGGTGCTGTTCCTAAAGAAATCTATATTAAGAAAGCTGGAATTGAATCATTATTTGCTGAAGCATCTGATATAGCTATTGAAGATGCATACAAAAAAGCATTAGATGAATTCAAAGAAGAATTAGTATGTGAACCAGCTGTAGCTATTAATAAATGTGATAAAGAAGGTATTGAATATACTTTCACATTAATTAGTCATCCTGAAGTTAAACTTGGAGCATACAAGAACTTAGGAATCAAAAAAGAAGCTGTTAAAGTAACTAAAGAAGAAATCAATGAAGAAATCGAACACATGCAAGATAGATTTGCTGAAAAAGTAGTTAAAGAAAACGGTGAAGTTGTAGTTGGAGATACTGCTACTATTGATTTCGAAGGTAAAGTTGAAGGAAAAGTAATCGATGGTGGAACTGGAAAGAACTATCCACTTGAAATTGGATCTCATTCATTTATTCCTGGATTTGAAGAAGGAGTAGTAGGAATGAAAGTTGGAGAAACTAAAGTTTTAAATCTTAAGTTCCCAGAAGAATATGTTGAAGCTTTAAAAGGTAAAGATGTTGAATTCACTGTAACTTTAAATAAGATTGAAACTAGAGTTAGACCAGAAATCAATAAAGACTTCTTCGAAGATTTAGCAATCGAAGGAATTGATTCTTTAGAAAAATTAGAAGACTATGTAAAAGGAAACATTAAAGAATCTAAAGAAAAGAATGCTGATAACAAATATACTGATGAAGTATTACATAAAGCATGTGACAACATGAAAGTTGAAATTAATAAAGAAATTATTGATTCAGAAGTAGAAAGGATGATTAGACAATACTCTCAAGAATTAAGAAGTCAAGGATTCTCATTCGAACAATACTTACAAATGACTGGACAAAACATTGAAAATGTAAGATCAATGATGTCTAACCAAGCTGAAGCAAGAATTAAAACTAGATATTTACTTGAAGCTGTTTCTAAAGAAGAAAAAGTAAAAGTAACTAAAGAAGAAATTAAAAAGTATATTAAAGATAATGCTGATAAATATAGTATCTCTGAACAAGAATTCACTGACTATGTTGGTGGAGAAGATGCTATCGAATACGATTTAAAATTAAATAAAGCATTAGATATAGTTAAAGAAGCTTAATTAAGCTTCTTTTTTAATTTATATTTCTTCTTCAAATATTTAGTCCATTGTAATTAATAAAGATATTAGATATAATAGTTGAAATTATTTTTAATATTAGTATGAGGTAAAAATGAAAAAAGAATTAAAAAACTTTATAATTAAATATACTGAAAAAGATTTAGATTATATTGATTATATTGCAGATGAATGTGAAAAAAGAAGTGATTCAATTCTTGAATTTCTAGGATTAGAAAGTGTACCTTTTAAAATTGAAGTTGAAATATATCCAACATTAGATGAATTTTTAGATTATTATGTTGAACATACTAACTATGAGAAAAAAGAAGATGTTCCATCTTGGCTAGTAGGAGTATGTTTTGGAGGAAAGTGTATAAAAACATTATGTTATGAAGAACACCATAAACGTCATCCAAAAGAAGGGTTAGATGCACTTCCTAACTTGTTCTTACACGAGTTTACTCATGCTGCAACAATGATGGCAAGTCCTGAAGAATACGGAAAAAATTTTTGCCCTTATTGGTTTTTAGAAGGAATAGCAACATATCTTTCTGATCAATTTAAACATAGAGAAGAAAAAAGTAATAAAAGTTTTAAATTTAAAGCATCTTATGATGATATTGTTAAAAGAGGAAATTTATATCCTCAATATTATTTATTCTTTAAGTATGTAGTAGAAACTTATGGTAGAGATTACATACTTAAATTATTACATAATCATGAGTTAATGATGAGTGAAACTCCAAAATTATATGATGAAGTAAAAGAACATTATAAACAAAAGAGTTTGTAATTAAATAAGGAGATCTTATGGAATATGAATACTGTTATAAAGTAGATGACTTAAAAGAATATATTAACTATTTAAATGAAAATTATAAATATATAAACTCTTATGAAGAAAGAAGAACTATTTATAGAAATTCTAATAATACTAATGCAAGAATCACTTTAAAGAAGGGTATATACACTAGACTTTAAAGAAAATAAAATTAGTAATGATGATTTAATGGTTAGAAAAGAATCTAAAAGTATTACTTTTGATAATTTAGATAATTGTGAAGATATATTATCATTCTTAGATTATAAAAAAGATAATAGTATGTATAGAATAAGAACCATCTATGAAGGAGATAATATTAAATTTGAAATAGATGAATATATAGAACCAGAAAAAGCTTATGTATTAAGCTTCGAAGGAAATATAGATATTTGTGATAAAGTTAATAATGACTTAAAAGCATTAAATGATATTCATAAAATATAATTTAAAAGGTCTACATAAGAAATGTAGACTTTTTAAATAATTAGAATTATTGTATAATTTATATAGGTGATAAAGATGGAACAAATTAAAACTCAAAGTGATCTTTATAATAAATTAAAACCTGCTCTAAGAACTAAAAAACATGAAATGTACTTAGAAGGGTTTAAAGTAGTTAGAGAAATAGATATATGGAATTGCTGTAAAGAGTTATATTGGAAGAAATCTAATAATTTATCACTAGCATCAATGGTTAATGATATATTAAATACGAAGACAGATGATTATGAAAAATACATGATGTCTTTAATTAAACAGGGTGAGTAAAATGAATGAAGTAAATAAACTTTATAAAGAGTTTTTAAATAAATGCTATGAGAATAATTATAGTAATTATGAAATAGATAAAATTATCGAAGCATATGAATATGCTTATTTAGTTCATAAAGGACAAAAAAGAAAAAATGGAGATGAATTTATAATTCATCCACTTACAACTGCACTTTTAGTTGCTAACTTAAATGCAGATGTAACTACAATTATTAGTGCGTTAGTACATGAATCAATTGGAAGAGGTACTTCTACTTTAGAAGAATTAGAAACTAAATTTGGTAGTGATGTAAGAAATATCGTAGAGTCACTCCTTAAAGTAAATAAATTACACTTAGTAGATGAATCAGAATCTAGTGCTTTATATTTAAGAAAAGTACTTGTTGCTTTATCTGAAGATGTTAGAGTTATTATTGTTAAGCTAGCTAGTCGTATTCATAACTTAAGAACAATCGAAGGTATGAGTGAAGAAGAAGCTAAAGTTAAAGCAAGAGAAACATGGAATGTTTTAATTCCAATTGCGCATAGACTAGGAATTAATGCTATTAAGTCTGAACTAGAAGATTTATCTTTTAGAATTCTTAAACCAGATATATATGAAGAAATTGAATCAGAACTTCCTGAACCAAGAAGTGATTTAGTAGTAATGCTTAATGATACTATGGAAGATATTTCTGAACTTCTAAGAGATAATGGTATTAATTTTGAAATAAAATGTAGAGTTAAATCAGTAAGTTCAATTAATAATAAACTTACTAACGGACATACTTGGTCTAAAATATATGATATTCTAGGTATAAGAGTAATCTGTGAAGAAATAAGTGAATGTTATTTAATTATTGGTTTAATACATTCAAAATATAGACCTATACCAAAGAGATTTAAAGATTATATTGCAATGCCTAAAGGTAACTCTTATCAATCACTACATACTGGTATTTATGGACCAGATGGTATTCCAGTTGAAGTTCAAGTAAGAACAAAAGAAATGAATGAAATTGCTGAACATGGTATGGCTTCTCATTGGTCTTATAAAGAACATGGTACTAAGAATGCATTAAAGGTAATGGAACAAAAACTTCAAATGTTTAGAAATACAATTGATGCATCAAATGATGATATTACTAATGATTCAGAATTTGCAAGTTCAGTAACAGATGAATTATTATCTAAATCAATTTATGTTAATACACCAAACGGTGATGTAATAGAGTTACCAATAGATTCTACACCTGTAGACTTTGCTTATAGAATTCACTCTAAAGTTGGAGATACTTGTATTGGAGCTATTGTTAACGATAATATAGTTACACTTGATTATAAATTAAGTGATGGAGATATTGTTAAAATAAGAACAGATGCAAATTCAACTCCAAATAAAGATTGGCTTAACTTTGTTAAGACTACTCAAGCAAAAAGTAAGATTAAATCATATTTTTCTAAACAAGATAAAGAAGAATATATTGAAAGAGGTAAAACTCTTTTAGAAAAAGAAATAAGAAAACAAAAACTAAGTATAAGCGAAACTTTATCTGAAGAAAATATTAATAAATTAATTCAAGATTTACATGTTGGTTCTTGGGAAGATGTATTGTTATCAATTGGATCTCTACGTTATACTCCAGTATATATAGTCAATTTAATTTATCAAGGTAAAGAAACTGTTGAAGATGCTCTATTTGATAAAGTTAATAGAAATCCAATTACTAAAGTAGCTAACTATAAGAATGATATTATTGTTTCTGGCTTTGATGACTTACTAGTTAACTTAGCTAGTTGCTGTAAACCAGTATATGGAGATGAAATAATTGGTTATATTACTAAAGGTAATGGCATTACAATACATAAAAAAGATTGTGTAAATGTAAAAGATTTAACTAGTAGATTAATAGATGCTACTTGGAATGAAAACAATAATAGTGAAGGTAGAGTATACGTATCACGTATAAGAATCTATTTAAGTGATAATAAATTTGATTTACTATCAATTGTTGCTAAAGCTACAACTAGAAATGTTATTCTTTCTAATGTAAATGAAATGAATCATGGTAGTAGTATTTCTTATGATATTGTAGTTAAAGTTAAGAATAAAGACTCTCTAGATTTATTTATTGAAGATTTAAAAACACTTAACTTTATTAGAGATGTAAGGAGATTCTAATGAAAGCACTAGTACAAAAAGTAAAATCATCTTCTGTATCAGTTGATGGAAAAGTAGTTAATTCAATTGGTAGTGGGTTAAATGTACTTCTTGGAGTTCATAATGAAGATACTCTTGAAGATGCAATTAAACTTGCAAAAAAGGTTCTTAATTTAAGGATCTTTGAAGATGAAAATGGAGTTATGAATAAATCTATCCTTGAAGAAGGTGGAGAAATACTTTCTATCTCTCAATTTACTCTTCAAGCAGATACTAAAAAAGGTAATAGACCGTCTTATATTAACGCAATGCGTGGTGAAGACGCTATTAAACTTTATGAATTCTTTAATGAAGAACTTAATAAAGAGATTAAAACATATCCAGGAGTATTTGGTGCTGATATGACTGTTCAAATTGAAAATGATGGACCAACAACAATTATTCTAGATACTAAACAATAAAAGTGTCACCTTTGGTGGCATTTTTATATTCGACAATAATTCTAAAATATCAACATTTGCTTTTCATATAATACTTCTTGAAAGAAGTGGTTATATGAATGATTATTATACTCTTATTAAAAATAAGCTTATTGATAATGAGATATATGAAAGAGTAAAAGATTACTCCAAAGAAAGAAATAGAGTGTCTACTTACTTTGAAATTGGAAGACTTTTAACTGAAGCAGGTTCTAAATATGGAGATAATATTATTAAGGATTATTCTAAAAAATTAATTAAAGAAGTAGGTAAAAAGTTTAGTGTTAAAACTTTATATAAAATGAGACAATTCTATAATACATTTAGTAATAAAAAATTCTCGCCATTGGCGAGAAATTTATCATGGAGTCATTACACGGAACTATTAATAATTAAAAACTATGAAGAAATGAAGTACTATACTGAATTATGTATTACTCAAAACTTATCAAAACGGCAATTAAGAGAAAAAATTAAGAATAAAGAGTATTATAGACTGTCTGAAACATCAAGAAATAAACTTATTAATAATTATGAATTAGAATTAAAAGATACTATTAAAAATCCTATTATTCTTTATAGTGACTCGAGTAATATTAAAGAACGAGCCTTGCAGTTACTTATTCTTGAAAATATTCCGTATTTCTTAGATGAGTTGGGTGAATCTTTTACTTTTATTAGAAACGAATATAGGATTAAGTTATCAAATAGCTATAATTATATTGATTTACTTTTATACAATATCAAGTATAAGTGTTATGTAGTTGTAGAACTTAAAGTAACGGAATTAAAAAAAGAACATATAGGTCAAATACAAACCTATATGAATTATTGTGATAAATATTTAAAAACAGTTGATGAGAATACAACTTTAGGTATCATTCTTTGTAAGAAGAGTAATAATGAATTAGTAGTTGATTATTCTTCTAACGAGAATATAATTGCTAGAGAATATGTTTTAAGAGTTAAAGATAGTGATTAAAACATATCCAAGAGTATTTGGTGCTGATATGACTGTTCAAATTGAAAATGATGGACCAACAACAATTATTTTAGATACAAAGGCATAAATTTATGCTATATTTATTATAGGAGGCAGATATGAATAATTTACAAATAATCAATATGATTAATAATTTTCCAATCGGAGATATTCCAAAAAGTAGATTAGAATTATTAAGTAAAGCAGAAGTAATTTCTTATTTATCTAGATATCAAGAACAATTTGGTGCAATCGAAAATGGTGATGATCTAGAAAATGCAGTACGTTTATACTTAAGTGAATGTATTGGACTTACTGAGGGAGAACAAATGCCAAGCATTTATGAATCTCAAGCAAATCTACAATTATCTCCAGGATTCTTAGATGACTATAGTAAAATTCAATATATCAAAGAAACTAATCCAAACTTTAGTGCAATCTATGACGTTATTTCTAATAATGTTGAATTAGATATGGATAAACCAAAAGGATTAAGATAATAAAAATATAAAGAAGGCCCTTTTTTATAAAGTGTCTTTTTTATATTTATGATATAATTTATTTAGTTGTTTCCATAGCTCAGTTGGATAGAGCACGTGCCTCCTAAGCGCGGTTTGTCCCGAGTTCGAATCTCGGTGGGAACACCATTATAAATATTACTTAATCTTCGGATTAAGTTTTATTTTGGTAATTTTTATGGCACTAATAAAATTTTGTATGTTGAAATAATACGTTTATTCGTATGGTAGTGACTATAGGTCATACTCCTCCTAAGACTATGACTTTATACAAACAATAATTTATTTGTATTAAAAAGGTTATTAAAACAATAAATTATCATACAAATCGAAAAATAAAACATTGAATATTAGTCAATGATGTGAAACATAAATATATAAAATATAACTGAGGTGATTCTTAGTTATTTTTTATTGATTTAATAATTTATTTTTCATTTCAATTGGAGTTAAATAATTTAATACTTGCATTGGTATGTTATTA
>JAFSVF010000005.1 GCA_017450205.1 Bacilli bacterium
CAAGAATACATACAATTTGTAGAAGACTGGATATTATTCTATAACACATCTAGATTAAAATCAAAAAAATAAGAAGCAAAATTAATTTGCTTCTTTTAATGTGTTTTTTATTAGTGTCTACCAAATGGGGTGCACTACATTTAAAGAGATGATTTTTTATCGTAATTTAAATTGAACTTCATTAGTTTGAACTTCGCCATTTTCCATATATTGAACTGAATAAACATCATTAACCTTAGAATCAACTTGATCTTCATCAATATGTTTAACAACGTTCTTAAAGTAATTCTTATCACCATTACTAATTACATCTGTATTAGAAAGCCAAATTGGATTATTATTACTTAATATATCTTCTTCTGATAAACCAAGTTCATTAGCAGTAGTAGAAACAATATTTCTAACGCCAGTTACACCATTATTATAAGCTTGAATACCAAGTGGAATATTATAATCAAATTCAGTAAGAGAGTATTGTAAGATTATACAACCAACTGCGATATTAGTTTTACTGTTTTTTAAATCTTCATCAGTAATAATAATATCTACATCTTTATGTTTTCTAGGATCCTTAGTAATAACCATTGTTTCTAACATATTTTTATCAAAGTTAAATGTAGTAATTACAAAATCATACCAAGATGAAGGTACAACATGCATTATATTTGAACCTTCACCACCATATTCTTGAGATGCAACATCATATACAAGTTCAGGAGATAATCCTCTTCTATGAGCATAAGTGTTAATACTATCAATATATTTATCAACTCGCTCATTAATACCTTTATCATATACTGCATCCATTTCAACAGATACAAGATTACTTTCACTTGATTCGAGTCTAGGTTCTTGAGCTTCTGTATTGTTTATTTCAGATTTAACTTCAACACTTTCAGTATATTCATTTCTTGGTGCAATAGTTAATTCTTCATGATCTATATCTTCTTGATTTGAAGTTCTATTTTGGGAATAAGTTTCATTACTTTCGATTGTTAATTCACCACCATTAATACTTACTGGTTTATTTATATTATATTCTTCAAAAATAGTAGGTGAGGAACCTATTACTTCACTAGGTCTTGCTATATGATCAAGTGCATCATTAAATTGTTGTAATAAAGTGACTGTAACTAAACCAGAAGTAATAACAACAGCAGCAGCCTTAGTCTTAATACTTTGAATTTTTTGTTCTTTAACTTCTTGTTTCATAAACTTGTTGTAAAGTCTAACAAGTGGAATATATAATTCATCATAATCTTTGAATAAAACAGATATATTCATTTTAGTATGTTTTAAAAAAAGATTCTTAGTATTACTTGAATGATCTCTATAATTTCTATCTGTTTCAATTTCTCTCATAAGTTGAAATAATTCATAGTCTTCTAGTATGAAGAATTTTCTATCTAAAGTAGCTACTTTACATTGAGGACGGTTATTTACAAGTTCAATTGTATACTTCATATTTGCATCGCCATCCTTACTTTATTTATAGTTTCTTCATCAATTTCTAGGAAGCTAATTGAATTATTTTTATTTATAAATTCACTTATATAAATATTATTTTGTGAATCTTTATAAGCTACATAATTCTTATCATTTAACTTAATTGTATCAATAAAATCATAAGATTTATCATCAATTTTTATTTCGAATAATTTCATAATATCACTTTCTGTAAATATTATATCAAACGAGTGTTTATTTACAAAACATTCAGTGTCAATAAATGTATATTAAATTGACAATGTAATGTAAAATAATTATATTTATACTAGGAGATTATATGAGAAGAGTAACTATTATAGGATTATTAATATTATTTACTTTGGTTGTTTTAATTAATACTGTAGATTTAAGTTTTTCTATAAGTACGTATGAAATTAAAACAGAAGGCGACTATTACATGAGTGGTGGAACAAATGTAAGATTAACGGGCATTTATTGTAAGTCCCTTGTAGGTAGTGATGGTACTACTAAAGTTTATAGGGATAACTCTGAGTTAATAAAGATACCAAATAATGTATCAAATTACTTATTTAAAATAAAATATACTGGCTCTTCTAATAATAATTTAAAAGAATCTAATTGTAATATTATAGAGTACAACGCACCTTTAATGAGTACAACTTGTACATCTAACTCAATCGGATCAGATGAATCAGCTTATTGTGATATTTACTTAACTACATCAAGCTATGGATTAGAAAAAATTGATTTTGTTAAATTAGGAGATAATTTATCTATAACTGATTTTCAATCAAATTATTTTAATATTCAAGAAAACAATAATAGTTATTCATTTATTCCAAAAGATGAATTATTAATTAATAAAAAGTATTTAGTAGGTACAATTAGAGTTACTAATATAAGTGTAGCTGATGGAGTAACTAATGATCTTATTTTAAGTAATATTAAAGTTAAAGATACAATTACAAGTTTTAGTATTGCAGATATTAAATATTCATTCATGGAAGGTATAATTGATGATAACTCAAAACTAACTACAACAACTACAACTACAGCAAAGGCACCATCACCAAAAACAAATATTGAATATAAAAACAATAATAAAAATGAATCCAATAAAGTTAAAGTGAGAAATATTATATTACTATTCTTATTTGTAATATTTATATCCATAAGTTTAGGTTTTATAGCTGTTTTCTTGCTTAGAGAAAAATAAAATTTAATTAAGGAGATAAAATGGCAAAAGAAGATTTCGATGAAGCTATAAATAATAATCCCCATATACTTGATACAGTATTTGTTAACGTAGATATAGAGCTAGAACCATCTCTAGAAGATATATTAAATAGTAATGATAATGTCCTAGAATTTGCTATAGATTATATTAATAATAAAAAGGAATATAAACACATTTAATATGTGTTTTATTTTTTTAATTTTTTTGAAAAAATAATTGATTTAATATACAAAATATAATATAAATAAAATAGTAGAGTGTTTATAGAAAGTATAGGAGAGTTTATATGATTAAAAGAAAAAAATTATTAGTTATTTTATTATTTGTAATGTTTATGCCATTTGTACAAGTTAAAGCAGTAACAATAGATGAAATAGTTGATTATTTAAATAGTGCAGGTAGTGATGAAGTAAAAATTGATGCAGTAAAAACAGATGATGCAATTAATGTAACATTCGAACACGTATATTCAGGTACAACAAAAACAAAAGAAAGAGAATACACATATACTACCGATGGTGATGATATTATCTTTGAATATACACCAGGGGAAACAAATACTGACGAAGAAAAAGAAATTGAGTCAGGTAATGATACATTTTATTATCTTCTTTTAATAGCAACATTAAAAGCAAAAGGTTATACACAAGAAGAAATAGATGCATTCTTAGGTGGAAATACACCTCCAACATATGAAAATTATGGATTTGTTATAGAAGATGGAGATTCTTATGAATATAATGCTGAAACATATTATAAACGTCATTTCAAAATAAGTATTAAAAAAGCAAATCTTGAAGGTACAATTCCAACTGATGATGAAACTTCACTATCAAGTGTATTATTTGAACTTAGTGAACTACTACCTAGTACAGATGATGAATATTTCGAAATCGAAGAAGATGAAGATAATCTAAAAATAATTATTAATAGAATCGTTAATGAATATATTGATCAAGAATATTCTTTAAAATATGAAGGCAATGTTATTAGTTATATCAAAGAAGAAGTAAATAACTATGAAGAAGCTAATTCAACATTAGGTCACTATATGCTATTTGATATGGTATTAACATATGTTTTAAAAAGTAATGGATATACTATTGATGAAATAAGAGAATATATTGAAAGTAATGAGTTTGATTATGAAAGAAATGGTATCGAAATGAAGGAACTTGGTGATTCAGTTACATTTACTAAAGAAGCTGAAACAGTAACTGGTTTTCCAATGTCTTTAAAGATTGATATAGGAAGAGCTAACTTAAAAAAGGAAGTTAAAGAAACAACTAATCCAAAAACTAACGATAATATATTTATCTATTTCATAGTTTCCTTAATAAGTGTTTATTCACTAATAAAAGTAAAGAAATTAAACTAGGTTATCCTAGTTTTTTTGTTTCCATTAATACATAATTTTGCTATAATTTAATTGTGATAATTATGAAAATAGAAGATTTAAAAAATAAGATTATTGCTCATAGAGGAATATATGATAATACAAGAATTTATGAGAATACAGTTGGTGCTATTGAAAGATGTATTAAACTTAATATTCCAGTATTTCTTGATGTATCACTACTTAAAGATAATAATCTTATTTGTTTTGCAGATAAAACATTAACAAGACTTATACATGTTGAAGAAGAATTAAAAGATTCAACTTTAAATGATATAAATTATTATTCAAAAATAAAAATATCTACTCTTGAAGAAGCATTAGTTTTAATAAGAGGTAAAATACCAGTAATTCTTAATATAAAAAGTACTTCTAAAAAACACTTTATAGAAAATAAAATACTTTCTATGTTAAAGAATTATCCTGATAATGTCTTCGTACAAAGTAATGATTTAAGCGTATTAAAGTACATTCATAAGAATAACAAAAATATTAAAATTGGTTATTCAGTAGATAAAAAGAATTATTATAAATTCTTTATATTTCATGCTTTTGATTATGTAGCAATTGATTCACTACTTGTTTCAGATAGACAAGCAAGAAAATTAAGAGAATCTTACTTTTTAATTGGATATGGAATAAAAGATAGAAATCAATATTTAAAGAAAAAAGGGTGCTATGACGCATACATATGCGATAATATTCTTGATATAATTCAAATCTAAGTTTATAATAAATAGCAATTTAAAGGTGATTATATGGATGAAGTTTTTGTTGGAAAACTAGTAAACACAAGAGGTCTTAAAGGAGAAGTAAAAGTTATTTCTAATTTTGAAAGACCAGATGATGTATTTAAAGTAGGTAATTATGTTTACATTAACAATAGAGGATACGTAATTAATCATGTATCTAAAGTTAAGAATTTTATTCTATTACAATTTAATGGAATAAATGATATTAATGAAATTGAATTCTTAAAAGGTTCAGATATCTATGCATTAAGAAAAAATATCATAGATGATTCTGAAGATTATTTATATTCTGATTTAATTGGTTTTAAAATTAAATGTAAAAACCAAGATGCTGGTGAAATTATTGATTTTATAAATAATGAAGTTAATCCTTTACTAGAAGCTACACGTAATGGAAAAACATACTTTATTCCAGTTAATTCCAATATGATTGATAAAGTATCTTTAGAAGAAGAAACTGTTACTTTAATTGATATCGGAGAAGGATTATACCTATGAAAATAAGTATATTAACACTTTTTCCAGAAATGTTTGAAGGGTTTATTAACTCATCAATTATTAAAAGAGCAATTGATAAAAATATTTTAGATGTTGAACTTGTTAATATTAGAGACTTTTCTACATTAAATAATAAACAAGTAGATGATACTCCATATGGTGGAGGAGCAGGTATGGTTATGAGAGTAGATATTGTTTATGATGCTATCGAATCAGTAAGAACACCTGAATCAAAAGTTTATTTAATGAGCCCAAGTGGTAAAGTATTTAATCAAGGAATGGCCCAAGATTTAAGTAAGTGTAAACATTTAATTTTAGTATGTGGTCATTATGAAGGAATAGATGATAGAATTACTAATTTCATAGATGGAGAAATTAGTATTGGAGATTATATTTTAACAGGTGGAGAAACAGCATCAATGGTAATAACTGATGCAGTAACAAGACTTATTGGAGGAGTTATTACTAAAGAGAGTCTAGATGATGAATCATTTAATGATAACTTACTTGATTATCCAACATATACAAGACCATATGAATTTAAAGGGTTAAAGGTTCCTGATGTATTAATCTCAGGACATCATGAGAATATAAATAAGTGGAGATTCGAAGAAAGAGTAAGAAGGACTGAAGAAAGACGTCCTGATATAATAAATAAAGATAATAAGTAAACATTGGGGAGTGTTTGGTATGAATTATGTAGTTAAAAAAATAAGACGTAAATATTTAATTAATTATATGGAATATGATCTTGAAGGTCTTGTTATTCATCCTAAATTAAAAGGAGATAATTATATTAAAGTTAAATCTGCTAAATTTTATGATGAAGAAATAATAAATAGAATTGTTAGAACTAAGTTCAAAAGACAATTTAATAATTTAACTAATGTAGTTTTTACTTATCTTTCTAGTGATGATGAAACTGATTCTGGAGATTATATGATTCTTCTAGATGAAGTAGCTAAATTACAAGCAACACTACAAATTAGATATCAAAGATTTATGGATAATGAAGCTTATAGCGAATATATGGATAAATTATATTTTCTAGGAGTTAATCTTAAGAATAAACTTGCAAGAATTAACTTAATGGACCAAATCCAAAATCAAATGGGTGGAATGACTAGATAATACACTTTTAAGTGTATTTTTTTCTTTACAAAAAATTTTTTTAATATATAATAGTTTTCAATCAGAGGGGGAAATGATATGACTGAAAATTTACCAGTATTAATCCTTAACAAGCATGTTCTTCTTCCTTATCAAGAATTAAAACTTGATTTCCATGAAGATACAGCGAAAAGTATTCTTAATCTTGCATATGAAGAATTTAATAAAAAAGTATTGGTGATTTATTCTTCCTTAGAATCTAATAATAGTGATACACTTCCTAAGGTTGGTGTTATTGCTAAAATATCAAAGAAATTACTTCTTTCAAATGGTAATTTAAGAGTTATTATCAATGGTTTAAATAGGGTACAAGTTAAATCATTTGAAGAAACAGAAAATGGATTAATGAGTTCTGTTAAAAAGTTATACATTTCAAATCCAATTACTCTTGAAGAAGAAGCAAATATTAAAAAACTAAAAGATTTAACTAAAAAGTATATGGATGAAACTCCAGGTGCTTCTAATTCAATTTATAATTTAATTGAAGAAAGTAATGATCTTGATTATATAACAGATTTAATTGTTGATTTAGTAGATTTTGAATTAGATATAAAATCTAAATATATGTTAGAATTCGATTATTTAAAAAGAAGTAATATGTTAATTAAAGACGTATATAATGAAACTAAAGCTACTGAAATTCTAAATAAAATTGATGATGATTTAAGAGATTCTTTTGAAAAAGAACAAAGAGAATATATCATCAAACAAAAGATATCTAAATTATCAAAAGAAATTGGTGGTACTTTAGATAAAAATGAAGAAGTGCTTATTTATACTGAAAAAATAAATGCATTAGATATAAGTGAAAAAACAAGAACTAAACTATTAAATGAAGTAAAGAAATACTCTTATACTAGTGAAGCTAATCCAGATGCATCAGTTATTAGAAATTATTTAGATACAGTTATAAATCTACCTTGGAAAACTTATTCAAAAGATACAACAGATTTAAGAAAGATTAAGAAAACACTAGATGATAGTCACTATGGACTTGAAGAAGTAAAACAAAGAATATTAGAGTTTATTGCTGTTAAAAAACAAAGTAGTAACTTAAGCTCACCAATTATTTGTTTAATAGGACCTCCTGGTGTAGGTAAAACTACTTTAGGAGCATCTATTGCAAATGCTTTAAATAGAGAGTTCTTTAAAATATCAGTTGGTGGTTTAAATGATTCAACTGAATTAACAGGACACAGAAGAACTTACCTTGGATCATCTCCTGGTGTATTAATGCAAGGAATTAAAAAATGTGGAACAGCAAACCCAGTTGTATTAATCGATGAAGTAGATAAAATGGTTAAAGATTATCAAGGAGATCCAGCATCGGTATTACTAGATATATGTGATCCAAAACAAAACCAAAACTTCGTTGATTTCTATATTGAAGAACCATTCGATTTATCAAAAGTATTATTTATACTAACTGCTAATGATGTTAATGATATTCCTCCGATGTTAAGAGATAGATTAGAAATTATTGATGTATCTTCTTATACTGAAGAAGAAAAAATAGATATAGCTAAAAAATATTTACTTCCAAATATATTCGAAGAATATAATATGAAGAAAATCAAACTTACAGATGATGCTTTGAGACTAGTAATTGATGGGTATACTCATGAATCAGGTGTAAGAAATCTTGATAGAACTCTAAGAAAAATAGTTAGAAATATGCTTATTAGTGAAAAACAAAATAAGACACTAACTGAAGAATTAGTAAAAGAGATTTTGGGACCAGTTAAATATGAAATAGTTACATCAATTAGAAAAGCTCATGCTGGTATGGCATCAACTTTAGGAGTAACTCCATTTGGTGGTGTAATTATAAATTTTGAAGTAATTGATTTACCTGGAACAGGAAAACTAATCACAACAGGAAATATTGCTACATCAGTAAAAGAATCAGCAGAAGTAGCACTTAACTACTTGATTCGTAATGCTAGTGATTTTGGTTTAGATCAAAAGAAGATTATTAATAAAAATTATCATATAAATGCCCTTTGTTATGCAGTTAAGAAAAGTGGTTCATCTGGTGGACTTGCACTTACATCAGCTATGGCGTCCCTTCTTGTTAATAAAGAAATACCTGTAGATGTAGGATTCACTGGAGAAATAGATCTTTATGGAGATATTTTAAAAGTAGGTGGAGTTAAAGAAAAAATAATTGGTGCATACAATAATAACTTCAAAAAAGTATTTATTCCTATGGAAAATAAAAATGATTTAGATACTGTACCCGAAGTAGTTAAAAACCATATTGAAATAATATGTGTTGAAAACTTTATAGATGTTTACAAAGAATTATTTAAAAAGAGTAAAAAGAACTAAAATTTAGTTCTTTTTTCTTTTGGTTTATTGTAATTAATAATTATATAAATTATAATTGTGTATAGAATAGGTGTGGTATGCATGAAAAGTAAAAATGGATTTATTGCTACAAGTGTTTTATATGCATTTTTAATTGCTTTTTTAACACTATTTTTAGGTTTTATGTCTGCTTATATTCAAAACAAGCAATTAATAAATAGAATAGAAGAAATGGCAAAAGATGATTTAGAAAAATATGGTAATACTAGAATCTCTGATATGGAAATCGGAGATTATGTAATATTTGATACAATTGATAACGTAAGTAATGGACTTACTACCGATGTTCAATATACTGCGCCAATTGATCCAAACACTAAATGGATTTTATTTAGTATTGATAAAACATCAAGTGAAAGTGATGACTTGTATTATTTTGTTAGTGCAAGTGATGCATTAAAAGGTGGTTTGCTAATGACTGCGATAAATAATATTGATCCTACTACTGGGCCAGAAAGTCATGAATCATTACCAAAAGATTTTTATACTAGTAATCTATCTACTTTATCTAAAGTTTTAAATGGAAATGTTTATTACAATGCAGCATCACAAACTTTTAGAAGTTATGATTTTACAAAAACAGGTATTACTGAAGATGGTAATTATAAAGTTTTTAGTTATCAATTTATGTATTATTTAAACGGTGGAATTGACGTTAGATTAATGAACAATAAAGATATTAAAGATATCAATAATATTGATAATATAAAAATTAAACATGCAATATTTAGACAAAATGATAAATATACATTTTGGAATATTAAAGATGATGATTTAGGTGAATCGGGATTACCAAATGAAGAAGGATTTTATACTTTAGAAGTCAAAAATTTAAACATTGATAAACCTGATTATGATTCTGATGAAAGTAGATATTGCAGCTCTTCATTAGGATTTAAACATATTGCAAAAATAGTATCTAGTAAAGAATATTATGATTATTGTTATTATCCGGGTTCATATATAGGTACATGCTACGATTCTAATCCTAAGTGTGGAGGAACTACAACACAAAATCCAAGATTTGTAGCAACAATAAAAGTATCTAAAAATGATGTGTCTACAAATGGATATATAGATTCAGGTAATGGCACAAGTATGTTACCTTATTTAATTACAAAGGGGGTTAAAAAATGAGAAGAAAAAACGCTTTTGTTTTAGCTGAAACGTTAATAGTAGTTTTACTTCTTACAATAACATTAATGAGCCTATATACAACTTTTTCAGCGATTGTTTTAAAAACAAAAAACAGAACTAACAATGATACAATAGATACTATTTATAAAACTACTTTTGTAAAAGATTTATTAGATAATTATTATTTAAATGCAAAAACTGGAACTTCATATACTGATTCATTTAGCTATTATGCTAGCGTGAATACCAAAATATGTGATGTATATGATTATAATGGAAGTAAAAGTAGATTCCTAAATAATGGTGAACAGATAATAATATGTAATTTTGAATCATATCATAATACGAGTGAAAAAGTAGATAATGATCCTTTATATGATATTGTAAAATCATATAGTATTGATAAAATTTATTTAGTTAATTTTGGAAATTTGAATACGAATGCAGCATATAATTTGCTTGATGCTTCAACAATAGATTATTCACTTGGAAAAGCTAAGAAATTAGTCGGAGATTATATGGTTGTAAAGTATAAAAAAACATATGTGTATCCAGTTGATTATGATAGAGTTGTAGATTTTGATCCGGATTTTGAAGTATATCATTCTTCAATTCGTCTAAACACAATTCAAAGAAATGAAAGTGCAGCTCCAATTTTGCTTTATGAAGATGCTACTTCGAATGAAACTCCTGCAGAAACTCAATTACTTGAAGATAATGATCAATATCAATTATTATCTCAAAATAATTTTACACATCATCCAGGGCAAGTTATTATTGGATGGGTAAATGATGAAGCCAAAGATCTTTATGGAACATATGATGGTTTTCAATCATGTTTGAACAATAAAGCTAGCCTTGACGAAAACATAATGTGTGAAAAAGTAGGAACAGTAATTAGGGTAAAAAGTTACACTAGAAAATTATATGCTATATGGTGTGGTGATGGTAAATTATCAACTGCAATTGAATGTCAAATACAGTCAAACGATCCGTCTTCCAAAAATGGAGCTTTTAACGATAGACATGAAGGATATAATGAAACAAATATAGTATACCGTGGTACAGGTGGAGACAACTTTGTTAGAATTGGTGATTATTGTTATTCCTTAGTTTCAACATTTGGTTCAACTGATAGCATAAAAACTTTGTTTTATGGAGCATATGATAAAACAAAAAATGAATGTAATAGTAAAACAAATATGGCTCCAGAAGCAGCAAGTAGCTTTAACAGTGGATTTAATTATTTGAGTTATGCATGGATGTTTAATAAACAAGGAACTTCTTCCGGTTTAGGAAATGATGAGGAATTAAAAGCTAAAACTGGACTAATTGAAATTGTTTCAGAACCAGCAAAAAGCTCAACACCATGTCCATATAATTCATACTGTTACTTTGGAAGTAAAGTTGTATATGATCAAGATACACATAAATATACAATTCTAAACGAAGATAATTCACCAGTAACGGAAAAAATCAATTTTGCAAGTTTTGAAGCGTCAAATTACGCAGGATTAAAAGATGAAAAATTTGTTCATAAGTATGTATGTCCAGGTGGACAAACAACAACTTGTGATAATGAAATTTATTATTATGTTGGTGTCACAAGCGACAATTATACAAAATTTTATAAAATCAAGAATGGATTAAATTATAATGATATTTCAAATAAACAATTAATTGCATCTAAGAGTGTAAGCTATTCTAATGGAATATACACATTAAAAACTGATAGTCCAGATGATTATATTACATTTACAATTAGTGAATATAATAATGCATCTGCTGATTTGAATAGAAAATTAAGAACATATAAATATATGTGTGATGGTGATTTATTAAAACGAGAAGATAATAGTAAATACACATGCTCAACACTTTTATTTGTTCTTAATAGATATAACTCAGGAACAGTTCTAAAATTAACAGGTGGAATGACCACGCAAGATGAATATGATAAAGATTTAATTGGTACATTATCAAATAGAAATACTTCTAGTAATATAAAAAATAAAATTGATACTTTTTATAATGAAAATTTAAAACCGTATGAAAAGTATTTGGATTCGAACGCAACATTCTGTAATGATTTAACTGAAACAGTGAATATGAATCTAAATAATTTACCAACTAATAGTTTTTATATGACAAATCAATTTAGTACTTACTCAAATGGAAATAGTGCTAATGGGCAATACAAAAACTGCGATGATGAAGGACAATTTTTATATTCAAAGCATGGCTCATTGTTAGGTAATCAATTGATGGACAACCCAATAGGACTATTAACATATGAAGAGTTTACTTACGTTGCAGGTGGTAACAATGTTTCAAGTACAAGTTATTTAGCTGGAATATACTATTTGATGAATCCTTCATACATGAAGACATCAACTGATTCACTATTTAGTTATGGATATTATGTTTATTCAACGACAACTAGGGAAGATGCTAATGGAAATTCAACAAGTAATAGAATCATAAGACCAGTAATATCTATAAAATTAGATAGTATTATTTCAAAAGGAACTGGATCATATAATAATCCATTTGTATTAGGGTAGGTGATAATTATGAACAAAAGACAAGTAAATTCTAAAGGTATGACAATTGTTGAAATCTTAGTAAGTGTTGTAATTATTTCCTTAGTAATGGGAGTATTGTTTACTTTACTATTGCAATTGCAAAAAATTAATAGTGAAAGTTCAAAAAAATCTACAATATTGATTTCTCGTAACGTAATAACCAAAGCTATTGAAAAGGACATGATTGAAATAGGTGTAAAAGCTATTTCTTCATGTACCTATTCAGAATTTAATTTAAATCATTTAATTGATGAAGACGAACCATATTATGATTGTGTAAAAATTGAATATAATCAATCATATGATATATCAGATTTAGGCTATATTTTAATATATAAACAATCTTCAGATATTTCTAATCCATCATGGGTAATGAAATATGGAAGAGGTTATTATGATAACTGTGTAAGTGGAAATGTTCCAGTCTATGAAAATTGGAAGGAAACATATTCAGTTGTACAAAAATTAGATGAAAATATAGCATTAAAATTGAATCCGATGGGTAATAAATTAACTTACACATCTAGTTTTGAAAGTGGCAAAAAATATAGTGAACAAAAATTAAATAGCGGTAACCTTTATATTCCAATAATGGATGAAGCTGGATATAAATATGACATTGATTTATCTTTTTCATTTAAGTTAAATTATCCGTCTGTACCAAGTATTAGTAACGAAGAAAGAAACTTTACATGCGCTGAAGATGATAATTCATTATCATGTTTTTGTGAAAACGGAGTGTGTGACAAAACAGAATCTAATTCCTATATTTATAAATGTTCAGAAACAAAAGCAAAATTAGGATCAGTTGTTGGTATGAATAAAAACTTTATAAATGTTTCTAATGTTAATAAAGTTGGCATATATTCAAGTAACGTAAGAACTGTTACTTTTTATAACGAAGACGACAATACATTAAATAAAGATTTATTTCCACCACCAATAGATATTTCATATTCCCAAAATGGAACAGTCAAACTATATTATGCAAAAGATAGTAAAGAAAATATATATGATTTAAATATAGTACAAAGCGGTGGAGTAACGGTATATGGTTCTTCACTTGCAAGTATGTTTTCAGATTTTACAATGTTAAAAAGTGTTAATTTTGGAGGATTTAATTCAAGTGGAATAACTAACATGAACTCAATGTTTTATAATTGTCCAGAATTAACAACACTTATAAATTTTGAAAAACTAGATTTTTCTAACGTTGAAGATGTTTCATTAATGTTCTATAGAACAACGATGATAAAAAGGTCACCATTTAAAGGTATAAATTTAGAAAGCGTGTTATACGCAAATTCGGTATTTAATATGTCTGGAATTAGTAATGACTTTAATTACGCAACAGATTTTAATGCAAAAAATGTAAAGACTATGAGAAATTTTCTAAAGAGTTCAAAAATATTTACTTTCACATTAGACTACGGTGGAGAGACAATGCCAAATCTAGTTAATACTTCAAATATTTTAACTAATTGTAGTTACTTAACTGATGTAACGTTATCTAATACAGTTCTTCCATCATTTACTTCTATGGATTATACTTTTGATAATTCTAAAAAATTGGTAAGAGTAATAATAAAAGACTTTATAACGCCAAATTTAAATTCTATGATGAATGTATTTTATAATTGTACATCATTGGAAAAAGTTACTTTTGAAAACTTTAATACAACAAATGTTACATCATGGGTATATGCATTTTATTACACCGCATTAGGAAATTTTGATATGAGTATGCTTTCATTTGAAAATGCTACAACTTTCCAATATATGTTTGGATATAGTAGTATTAAAACATTAAAATTAAACGCTGATGATGAAACAAATGATGAACGATTTGATAGTTTAAAGAATTTAAGTGATATGTTCTATCACTCACCAAACTTTGAAGGGTTTACTGGTAAAAAACCGAAATTCAGAGGTGCTACAACTGTAGAAGGTATGTTCTCTTATGCAGGAAATAATCTTGAAAAACTTGTAGATTTTTCAAACTTAGAATTAAATAATTGTACTAATTTCCAACAAATGTTTTATTATTCATATTATCCAGCGATTGACTTATCTGGTATTCATAGTAAGGTTAAAGATGAAATTATAAATATGAATAAATTTATGTGTAATAGCACTAAATTACATTATTTCTTCTTATGTGACGCAGAATTCCAAACTGGTGTTAATTTACTTGCAGCATTTCAAAAATGTTACACTTTAACGTTTGTCGCAGGACTAAACTATAGTAGTGATGAATCATTAGCTAACTATTTTGCAGGAATAACACCATACGCTCAAAAAGATGGAAGATATCCATTTGATAGATTTATGATTGATACTGGTTATGCAACAAGTTTAAATTATGCATTTGAGAGTGATGGATATTTAAGAGGAATGCCTGATGGTTTTCTAGATGGAATATTATGTAACGAAAATACAACATTTATATCTTTATTTAATTATGCATTTACAGAAGTTATACCAAATAGTATAAATATTTCAGAAGAAGACTATTTTAAAACATATGAAGTAGTTATTCCTTTTAGATTAAGTAGCACAACAATAATGCATGGAGCTATATTCTATCATACTTATAATTTGGCATCTATAAGATTCAAAAATCCTGGAGAAATTAGGTCAACAAGACCATACTATCCTGAACAATCTTCTTTGGTTAAAAATTTTGGTAATAATGCTTATGGAAATCATAGAGTAAATTCTTTAAGATTATATTTAGATGATATGACTATATGCCATAGTCATTCATCTTCGGGTCTTAATAAATGCTCATTTACTAATGGAATTGAATATGCTTTTTCAGAATTTGGTGCCAATGATAAAAGTTATAATGAATATACAAGATTTGTAAGAGATGGTATAGAAGGAGTTCCGTTAGAAATACATTTATCAGATGATTGTGATATTGCAAAATATCAATATAAAAATGGTAACAGTAGATTTCAATCAGTTTCTATGAATAAAGTTACATACTATGGACCTGATGGTTGTGACTATACATCTTAATTAAAACTGCTATTTCGATAGCGGTTTTTTAGTGTTATAATTACTAAGGTGAAAAAAATGACAAAAATAAAAACATTTTTGAATTATTGTATTAATTTTCTAAAAAGGAATGTTATAAATTTAATAACTTTAACTTTTCTTTTATTATGTATTTTTTATAAACCAAATGTTAGTATTGAAGCTCCAGGTGGACTTGTTAATATTGATGAGCGTTTATCAAATGTCGTTTATAAAAGTGAAGGTTCTCTTAACTTAACATATGTAACTAATTATAGAGGTAACTTAATAACTGTTCTTTTAGCTAAAATATTGCCTGATTGGAATATTGTAAAAGATGAAGATGTAAGTAATCTTGATTATGAAACGTTATTAAAAGCACAAACTATAAATCTTTATAGTTCAATTAGTAATGCAACATATAATGCTTATAAAGAAGCAGGTGTAGATATAAATATAAAAGATACAAGTGAATATATTTATTATATTTATCCTGATTTTGCAGAAACATCACTTGAAATAGGAGATAAACTTCTAAAATATGATGATCATGACTTTGTTGATTCAGTTGAATTTAGAAAGTATATTTTAACTAAGAGTGATGGAGATATAATTAACTTTAAAGTTTTAAGAAACAAAGAAGAAAGTGATGCTTATGCTAAAGTAAAAACTTTAGAAGATACTAAAGCAATCGGAGTAGTAGTCTATACAATATTTGATTATGAAAATGACCCTGATATTCATTATGCTTATAAACCATCTGAGGTAGGTTCATCAGGTGGACTTATGTTAACTTTAAGTATTTATAATGCACTTGTTAGTGAAGATATAACTAAAGGGTATACTATAAGTGGAACAGGCACAATAGATTTAGAAGGTAATGTAGGAGAAATTGCCGGTATTAAATATAAAATATTAGGTGCTGCTAAATCAAAAGCTGATGTCTTTATTGTTCCAAGTAGTAATTATGAAGAAGCAGAAAAAGTTGTTAAAGAAAGAAAATTAAAAATTAAACTAATAAAAGCAGATAATTTTAAACAAGTGTTAGAAGAACTTTCCAAATTGTGAAAGTTTTTCTTTTTTTTAAAAATTAAATTTTATATAATAGTAAATAAAGGTGATAAAAGTGAATAGAAGAGACGTAAATAGACAAGAACTTTCTCCAATGATGCAACAACTACTTGAAATACATGATAGATATCCTGATTGTATTTTATTTTCTAGAATAGGTGACTTCTATGAAATATTCTTTGAAGAAGCAGAACTTGTATCACGTGAGTGTGAACTTACTTTAACTGGTAAAAATGCAGGATTAAAAGAAAGAATACCTATGTGTGGTGTACCACATCATTCAGTAAAAACTTATATAGAAAAACTAATCTCAAAAGGATATAAAGTTGCAATATGTGAACAACTTGAAGACCCTAAAACTGCAAAAGGAATGGTTAAAAGAGATGTTATTGAAGTAATTACTAAAGGTACTATGGTAGATTTAGAATACTTAAATGAAAGAGACTTTAATTATATTGGTGGTCTTATTGATTTTGGGTTTATATATTTACTTACATATATTGATTTATCTACTGGATCAGTAAACTCTGAATATATTAAATATAACGATGAAGAATTAAAGAAAGTATTAATTAACTTAAATATTAAAGAACTAGTAGTTCAAAGCGAATATCCATTAGAAAAACTTAATATGTTAATTAATAACTATGGATTAAATGTATCTATCTCTAGTGATGTTTTAGAAGATGAATATAAATCAATTTATGAAGACATTACTGATGATAGAATAACTTATGGAATAAAGCATTTAATATATTATTTAAGAGTAAAAGAACTTAAAGACCTATCTCATTTAGGTAAAGCAAGTATTATTAATAAAGATGACTATATTGATATGGATGTACATACAATTAGAAATCTAGAATTAATTGAAACTTTAAGAATGAAAGATAGAAAATATTCATTAATTTGGTTACTAGATAAAACAAAGACAGCAATGGGTGCAAGAAAATTAAAATCTTGGTTAATGAATCCGCTTAAAGATATTAATGAAATTAATAAAAGATATGATATCGTAGAAAAACTTAACAATGAATTCCTTTTAAGAGAAGAATTATCTCGTGATCTTTATGAAATATATGATTTAGAAAGACTTTGTGGTAAAGTTTCTTGTGGTCAATTTAATGCAAGAGATGCTCTTCAAATAAAGAAAAGTTTAGGAATCTTACCTGATATCAATCGAATTATAAAAGAACTTAAATTTGATATTAATTTAGATGAACATCAAGATTTATATAATTTACTTGAAGAATCTATCTATGAAGAACCACCAATAAGCATTAAAGAAGGATATATTATTAAGAGTGGATTTAATAAAGAACTAGATGAATTAAAAGTAATAAGAAAAGGTGGGAAAGACTTTATTTCATCTATCGAAGAAGAGGAAAAGAAAAGAACTGGTATTAATAATTTAAAGGTTGGATTTAATAAAGTATTTGGTTATTATATTGAAGTAACTAAAGGACAACTTGAAAATGTTAAAGAAGAATTCCATTGGGAGAGAAGACAAACTTTAACAGGTGCTGAAAGATTTATTACACCAGAGCTTAAAGAAAAAGAAGCACTTATCTTAAATGCTGAAGAACGTATTAATGAAATTGAATATAACTTATTCTGTGAAATAAGAGAAACTCTAAAGAAAAATATTGCTAAACTAAAAAATACAGCTGACTTAATTGCAAGCATTGATGTTTATGTATCTCTTTCAAGAGTAAGTGAAGAATATCATTTAATAAGACCAACACTTAATGAAGAACGTAACTTAAGAATAATTCAAGGAAGACATCCAGTTGTTGAAGTAGTATCCGGAAACTCATATGTAAAAAATGATTGTATTATGGATGAAAATACTAATACACTTCTTATTACTGGACCTAATATGTCAGGTAAATCAACATTTATGAGACAACTTGCAATTATAGTTATCATGGCTCAAATGGGTTCGTTTGTACCTTGCGAATCAGCAGACTTACCAATATTTGATAAGATATTTACTCGAATTGGTGCAAGTGATGACTTAGTAAGTGGAGAATCAACATTCATGGTAGAAATGCTTGAAGCTAATAATGCAATTCAAAATGCAACTGAAAAATCTTTAATTCTATTTGATGAATTAGGAAGAGGAACAAGCACTTATGATGGTATGAGTTTAGCAAGAGCAATCCTAGAATACGTCTCAACTAAGATAAAATGTAAAACATTATTTAGTACTCACTATCATGAATTAACTGATCTAGATTTAAAAATAAAATCTATTAAAAACGTTCATGTTGAAGCATCTGAATCAGATGGTAATGTAGTATTTTTACATAAAGTAAGTGATGGTGCAACAGATAAATCTTATGGTATTCATGTTGCAAGACTTGCCGGTCTTCCAGAAGACTTACTAAAAAACAGTGAATCTATTCTTAAAAGATATGAAAGTACTAATTCTAAAAAGAAAGATGCTTTCGTAGAACAAATAAGTATGGACTTTACAAATAATAATACTAATAATGAACTTGAAGAATTTATTAAAACAATTGATCCATTACATACAACTCCAATGGAAGCAATGAATATATTATTTAAGTTAAAAGATATGTCTAAAAAATAGATATATCTTTTTTTATTTATTATAAAATAATATAATTAAATTGATAGTGATGGTTATATGGAAAAAAGATATTTTAAATATATAGATATATTAAGAATAATAGCTTGTATTTCTATTTTTCTATTCCATTTAGGAATGCTTAAAGGTGGATATCTAGCAGTTTGTTTATTCTTTACTTTATCCAGTTATTTAGGATGTATTAAAAATTATAAGAAAGAATACTTTAATATCTTAATATATTATAAAGATAAAATAATTAATATTTATATACCAGTAGTATTAGTCTTATTATGTACTGTTTTTGTATCTAAATATTTTGATAGTATTGCCTGGTTAAATTTAAAACTAGAAGTTAAATCAGTGTTACTTAATTATAATAATTATTGGCAAATATCTGCTAATGTGGATTATTTTACAAAGTCAATTAATTCACCACTTACACATCTTTGGTATATATCAATGTTTATTCAATATGAACTTATATTTCCATTTATTTTCTTGTTCTTTAAAAGTGTAGGTAAGAAAGTATCTAAAGGACTATCTATATTTGTATTAAGTACTATGTCTATATTACTTACTTTATATTTTATTTATATAACTTTAAATAAAGGCTTAATGATTTCTTATTATGATTCAATTGCAAGAAGTTATTCTTATATTTATGGTCTTACTTTAGGATTCGTTCATGTCTTCTTTGGAGTACCTATAATAAAACCATTTAGAAATAAAATAGTTAGTCATATTATTTATTATTTAATGATTATATGTTTACTTGTAATGTTTATATTTATTGATTCTGGAAGTATATTATTTATTCCTGGAATGATTCTTACAAGTTTACTTACACTAAGAATAATAGATTATTCTGTTATATTAAGTGATTCATGTTTTTCTAAAATAATTAAGTATATTGCATCAATTTCATATGAAGTATATTTAATTCAATATCCAGTTATTTATTATGTTTTTGCATTAGACTTAAAGAATAAATATTTAATTATTATTAGTATTACTTTAGTTTTATCAATCATACTTTCATTTATATTTGATAAGAACTTTAAACATATAATATTTAAAATATTTCGATTTCTTTTCTTTTTAGGACTTGTAGTAATTAGTTTCTTTGGAGCAAGAATATTTGCATTTGAAAGTGATAACAAAGAAGAAATGAAAATGCTAGAAGAACTTTTAAAACAAAATGAAGAATTAGTTTTAAATATGAGTGATGAACAAATGGAAAAGTTTGAAGAAAGAGACTTCGAATGGGAAGAAAAACTAAAATCATTAGATGAAGAAGAAAAAGAATTATCTAGTAAAGTATCTAAGTTAAAGGTAACAGGAATAGGGGATTCAGTTCTTTTAGGAGCAGTAAGTGGACTTTATAAGAGATTCCCTAATGGATACTTTGATGGTAAAGTATCACGTACTGATTGTGATCTAATGAGTCTTTTAAATGAAATAGATTCAAAAGGAAAACTTTATGATACTGTAGTAATTAACTTGGGTACTAATGGATCATGTACTAAAAAGACTCCAGAAATAATGAATAGATTAAAAGATAAAAAGATTTATTGGTTAACTGTAGTTAATGACTATCAAGTACCAAATGTAGCTAAAAAAATATATGAGTATCCTAGTATTTATTCAAATGTTTCTTTAATTGATTGGAAAAATATAAGTAAAGATCATAAAGAATACTTTTATAAAGATGGAATACATTTAACTTCCAAAGGAATAACAGGTTATAGTGATGCTATTTATAATGCAATATATGAAGACTATAAAAAAGAATATGATTTAAAAAAGGAAAATCTTCTTAAAGAACAAGAATTAGAAAAGAATAAACGTATTACATTTATAGGTAATACAACTCTAATACATTTATATCCAAAACTAACTGAAATAGAAAATACTAATATAATAAGTAATAAAGATTATGATTTTGATACATTAAAGAGCGATATAGAAAAGTATAAAGAGATTGGTACTTTAAATAAAAGATTAGTATTTATTCTTGATAATTCATTTAAAACATCTAGATCTAAATTAGAAGAGTTATTCAATACTTTAAAAGATTATGATATTACATTCATATCATTTAATAGTTCTTTTGATTCATTTGATAATATAAATACAATTAAGTTCTATGAGGATTTAAAAGATGAATATTTTTATAAAGATAAAACAAATCTAAATGAAATAGGATTAGAAAGTTTAAAAAATATAGTGATAAATTCATTAGAATAGTGTTATAATTTTTTTACAAATAAGGGGGATTTATGAAAGTAAAAAAATTAAAAAATGAATTAATTAAACAAAAGGAAAATAAAACAAAAGGAAATATATATCACTTTTCTCAAATTAATTTTGCTTTTAACTCAAATAAAATCGAAGGATCTAAAATTAGTGAAGATGAAACTATAAAGATATTTGAAACAAATAGTTATAAAGAAAATAGTGACGATGAAATCGAAATTCAAAATCATTTTAAATTATTTGATTATATGTTAGATAATTTAGATAAAAGTCTAACTAAAGAAATGATTATTGAAATGAATGTAATTTTAAAAAAGAATACTAGCGATGAAAATAAAGGTGGATTTAAAAAACATAATAATACAATAGGTGTAATTAATGAAATAAAGACTACTGATCGAAATCAAGTAGAAGAATCAATTGATTCTTTATTAAATAAATATAATTCACTAGATAAAATAACTTTAGAAGACATAATTGAATTTCACTATAACTTTGAAATTATTCATCCGTTTGAAGATGGTAATGGAAGAGTTGGAAGAATGATTATGTTTAAAGAATGCTTAAGAAATAATATTATGCCAATGATCATATTAGATTCTGATAAACATTTCTATCTAAGAGGATTAAATCAATATAAAAATGATAAGTTATTTTTAATAGATACTATTAAGAATGAACAAGATATTTATGAAAAAATAATAAATGATTTATATGGAATAGATAATAATAGTATTAAAAAAAGAATTTCATAGTGTGAAGAATTCGAAAATTATAATGGTGAGAATCGTGCTAAAGAGTTTGAGTGGGATGATCCTGTAGGTAAAGAAATTTTATAAAAATATATTTATTATAATTAATGAAATAAACGTAAAAACGTTGACAAATAGATAATATTTTGGTATTATCTTTTTGTTTGTAAGTCTTTCTTACGAACCGCACAGAGAAGGTTTAAGTACTTATTTGTCACCTTAATGGCGAGTCTTCAAAAAAATTAAAAGGAGGTTAAAGTATGAAAGCTATATTCGTAACTGGTGGAAAACAATACTATGTTGAAGAAGGTTCAGAAATCTTCGTTGAAAAATTAGAAGCTGAAGAAGGTTCTAAAGTTAATTTCGATACAGTTGTTAGTGTTGGTGAAAAAGTTGGAACTCCATATGTAAAAGGAGCTAAAGTTACTTGTGAAGTTGTTAAACATGGAAAACAAAAGAAAATTAGAGTTTTCAAATATGTTTCAAAGAGTAACTATAGAAGAACTCAAGGTCATAGACAACCATATACTAAATTAAAAGTAGTTAAAATCGAAGGTTAATTATGATTAAAATTGATTATAAGGAAAATCTAATTACTATCTCAGGACATGCTAATTATTCAAATGGTAATGATATAGTATGTGCTAGTGTTTCATCTATTATGTATACAACTGTGAATGCACTATTAAGATTAGATGAATCATCAATTAAATATACTGATAATAAAGACAAAGTTACAATTGAAATATTAAAACATAATGAAACTATTGATACATTAATTATCAATATGATGTCTTTATTTAATGAACTTGAGTTAGATTATCCTAAAAACGTAAAAATATATAAGGAGGAAATATAATGATGTTATTTAATATTATATCTTTAGATATCCAACGTTTTGCCCACGTTAAAGCTCAAGGTTCTACTCAAAACGGTAGAGATTCAGCTGGTAGAAGATTAGGAGCAAAAGCTGCTGATGGACAAACTATTAATGCTGGTTCAATTATCTACAGACAAAGAGGAACTAAGATTTATCCAGGTACTAATGTTGGTATGGGTAAAGACCACACATTATTCGCTAAAGTTGCAGGTGTTGTAAAATACGAAAGATGTGGAAAAGATAAGAAAAAAGTAAGCGTTTACGAAAAGTAATCGCTTTTTTTTATTTCATTTAATGTATAATTATTTTAGGTGATAATATGAAGTTAATTAAAAAAGAAATAATTGTATCTTTAATAGTTATAGTAGTAACTGCATGTATTGTGTAAATCAGATTAGTTTTTTCACAATGGGAATAATACTAGACATAGAAGAGTATCTTGTAGTCAAGCTCGTAATTGTGATGCGAAAAAAACTCAACAGTATGTAATTGTTCATATTTAGATGAAAATGAAAAAGAACAACCAATTGAATGCCCAAATAACAATATAAAAAGATATGAATAGGTTAATTTTTAACCTATTTTTTATTTTCTTATGTTATAATACTTTAAGGTGATAAAAATGGGAAAAGAAACTGTTGAAGTTATCGAGAAAATCCATAATTATGCATTAGAAGAAATCATGGGAGATAGATTTGGAAGATATTCTAAATATATTATCCAAGATAGAGCAATTCCTGATGTAAGAGATGGATTAAAACCTGTTCAAAGAAGAATCATATATGCAATGTATACAGATAAAAATACTTATGATAAACCATTTAAGAAGTGTGCAAATGCAGTTGGTTTAGTTTTAGGTAGATATCATCCACACGGTGATTCATCTGTATATGACGCTTTAATACATTTATCTCAAGATTGGAAAAATAATTTACCACTTGTTCAAGTAGATGGTAATAATGGATCAATTGATGGAGATCCACCAGCAGCAATGCGTTATACTGAAACAAGACTTAATAAAGCAGCTGAAGAAATGCTTAAAGATATTAATAAAGGTACAGTTGCAATGGCTCTTAACTATTCAGATACTTTACTTGAACCAACTGTATTACCAGCTAAATTTCCAAACTTACTAGTAAATGGTACAACAGGTATTAGTGCTGGTTATGCAACAAATATTCCTCCACATAACTTAGGAGAAATAATAGATGCAACTATTAAGAGAATTGATAATCCTAATTGTAGATTAGATACTATTCTTGAAATAGTTAAAGGACCTGATTTTCCAACAGGTGGTGTAGTTGAAGGTAAAGATGAAATAAGAACTGCGCTTGAAACTGGTAAGGGAAGAGTAATAGTAAAAGGTAAATATACTTATGAAAAAGTAAAAGGAAAAGAACAAATTATTATCCACGAAATACCTTTTGATGTTAATAAACAACAATTAGTTAAAAAGATAGATGATATAAGAATAAATAATTCTGTATTTGGTATGGCAGAAGTAAGAGATGAATCAGATAAAGATGCTTTTGTTAGAATTGCTATTGATTTAAAACCAGGTGCTGATAAAGATTTAATTATTAAGTATTTAATGAAGAATACTGACTTACAATCTAATTACTCATATAACATGGTAACTATTGTTAATAGAAGACCAAGACAATTAGGTGTATTAGGTATTATTGATGCTTATATTGAATTTGATAGAGAAATAGTTAAAAGAAAAAGTGAATATGATTTAGAAGTAGCTAGAAAAGAAGCTCATATCAACGAAGGCTTAATTAAAGCTATATCTATTCTAGATGAAGTTATTGCAGTTATTAGAGCAAGTAAAAATAAATCTGATGCTGAAAATAATTTAGTTGAAAAATTTGGATTTACTAAAGATCAAGCAGTTGCAATCGTAACATTACAATTATATAGACTTACTAATACTGATATAGTAGACTTACAAGAAAAGCTTGATAACTTACATAAAGTAATTGCTGCTCTTGAAGAAATAATTAATAATCCAGAAAAACTAGATTCATTTATTAAAGCTGAATTAAGACAAATTAAGAAAACTTATGCAACACCAAGAAAGACTGAAATAGTTGATGAAGTAACTAATATTACAATTGATCAAAACGATTTAATTCAAAAAGAAAATGTAATGGTTGTATCAACTAAACAAGGTTATGTTAAACGTGTTCCACTTAAGAGTTACGCTGCTGCAAATGGCGAAGAAACTGGTCTTAAGAATGGAGATTATGTTATTAATCTTTATGAAACTACAACGCTTACTAAGTTACTAGTAATTACTAAGATGGGTTATTACCTATATGTTCCAGTTAATACATTACCAAATTCTAAGTGGAAAGATTTAGGAAAACATATTTCAAATTTAGTTACAATGGATCCTAATGATGAAATTGTAGCTTCATATATAATCGATGAGAATAATGAAAATCCTAATATTTTAATGACTACTGAACTTGGTATGGTTAAACGAACTAACCTTAAAGACTTTATAGTATCAAGATACAATAAAGCATATACAGCAATGAAACTTAAAGATGGGGACTCTTTAGTATCTGCTTGTCTAGAAGATGATAAAGTATTGCTTGTTACTAAAGATGGATACTACTTAAGTTACTTAAATGAAGAAATTCCATCTTCATCTACTAAATCAAGTGGAGTTAAAGGAATTGCACTTCATGAAGGGGACAAAGTAGTTAGTGCAATGGGTTATAAAGAAACTGATGATTATTTAGATATCTTTACAAATCAAAAGACTGCAAAACGTATAAAAATTAGTGATTTACAAACTTTAAGTAGAGCTAAACGTGGTGGTACTTTAATGAAGAAAGTAAAGACTACTAAGTATGAAATAGTAACAGCATTTATAGCTAATCAAAAAGATGAAATAGGTTTACAACTTTTAGAAGATATTGAGGTTCTAAAAAATACTACAATATCAATTATGGACTTATCTTCAACTGGATCTAATATTTCAAAGAAAAACTTTATAAGAGCATTTGTATTTGCAACTCCAGTTAAAATTGAAGAAGTAGTTGAAGAAAAGCCAAAAAAAGAAAAAGAACCTACTAAAAAAGAAATTCAACAATCTTTTATAGAAGAATTTAAGATATAATTAAATTCTTCTTTTTTGTTGAAATAAATCTATGTTTTTCTTATAATTTTATATGAAGAATAGGTGATAAAATGAAAAAAATAAAAAAATTCACTATTATATTTACATTAGTTTTTACTTTTTTTTATAGTATGTTAAATGTAAATGCTGGTGTAAAAAGTATCGGAGAAAATCTAGAAAAGAATTCAACATCAAGTACTACAATTAGATACCTTTTTGTATATAAATATGATTTAAATCCAAAGTTTAATCCAAATACATATGAATATGATATTATTGCACCACCAGGTACAAATAAAATAAAACTAACTTATAGAGCAGCATCTCAATTTTCAAAAGTTGATGTTGATATGCCTGAAAACTTAACTAATGGTTCAATAATAATAGCAAGATGTACAGCGCAAGATGGAAGTGTAAAAGAATATAAGTTTACATTAAGATATTCGAATTCTAAGTTACTATACACTATTTTGATAATATTTATAATCCTAATTTTAATAGTTTCTATTACTTCATTAGTGTTATATATTCTATGGAAGAAAGGAATTATTAAGATAACTAAAAAACATAAAGAAAAAATTGGCGAAGAAAATTATGTAAATTAAAATATTAAATATTGATTTTGGACATATGATAATTATATAATTAAGTTATGATAAGGAAGGAGAAAGAAAAAATGAAAAAAAATAAAGGTTTTACATTAGTAGAATTACTAGCAGTAATCGTAATTCTAGCAATCATCATGATTATCGCAATTCCAGCAGTATTACAAACAATGCAATCTGCAAGACAAAAAACATTCAAGGAGTATGTAACTAAAGTTTATAGCGCAGCACAAAACGCATATCTAGCTAACCAAACGTTAGGTGGAAATACATCTGGTGTTGATGAAAAAACAGGTGTTACAATGGAAGGACAATTCTCTGGTGAAGAAACAGCAAGAACATTTACTGGATGTAAAGCATATGATGTAGCAACTGGATTAGGATTATCATCAACTGGTTCATATAAAGGAGCAGTTGTAGTATGTCCTGCAACAACAGTAGGTGCTGAAACAACTATTTGGGTTGGATTAAAAGACGATAATTATTCTACTAAAACATTTATTCTTTACCAAGGTGAAGATAAGATTGAATTAGGTACAGCTGCTGAATTCACATATGGTGATGATGGCGGAATAGCTAAAGCAGCTAATGGTGTAACATATAATGGAACAGCTAAGTAATAACAATTAAGAGAATGATTTAAATCATTCTTTTTTTATAAAATGTATTGTAAATAAAACAAAATTATATTGATTTAAAATATATGATAATTATATAATTAAGCTATGATAAGGAAGGAGAAAGAAAATGAAAAAAAATAAAGGTTTCACATTAGTAGAATTACTAGCAGTAATCGTAATTCTAGCAATCATCATGATTATCGCAATTCCAGCAGTATTACAAACAATGCAATCTGCAAGACAAAAAACATTCAAGGAGTATGTAACTAAAGTTTATACAACTGGACAAAACGCATATCTAAGTAATCAAACTTTAGGTGGCAATGCATCTGGAGTAAAACCAGTAACAGTTACATTTAAAACACAACCTGGTTGTACAGCATTCGACGTAAAAGAAGGATTAGGATTATCATCAACTGGTTCATATGAAGGAGCAGTAGTTGTTTGTCCTGGTACAGGTGTAAATGATCCTACTAAAATTTATGTTGGACTAAAAGATGATAACTATTCTACTAAAGGTTTTATTCTTTATGAAGGTGAAGATAAGATTGAGTTAGTAGGCAAAGATGACACTGAAGCATTAAGTTATACAACAGTAAGTGCTTCAAATAACTCAATTTCGTAATAATAGATTATAAAGTCTTAAGAAAGAATGATATAAATCATTCTTTTTTTATGCTATAATTTATAAAGGTGATAATGATGTTATATATTGGAAGTCATGTTTCATTTAAAAGTGATTCTGGATTACTAGGAAGTGTTAAAGAAACTCTTTCTTATGATGCTAATGCATTTATGTTTTATACAGGCGCTCCTCAAAACACACAAAGAAATCCGATTGATGATATGAAAACTTATGAAGGCTTAAAATTAATGAAAGAAAATAATATAAAACTAGAAAATGTAATTGTACATGCTCCATATATTATTAATCTTGCTAATAATAAAGAAATAACTAAATGGGAGTTTGCTTGTAATTTTTTAAGACAAGAGATTAATAGATGTAATACACTTGGAGTTAAATATATGGTACTTCATCCAGGATCATCAGTAGGTCTTGATAGGAAGTATGCAATTAATAATATTATAAAGGGACTTAATAATGTATTAATTGATGATGATTCAATTGTTATATGTTTAGAAACAATGGCTTTAAAAGGAACTGAAATAGGTTCTTTAGAAGATATAAAAACAATTATCGATGGAGTAAATAATAAAAAGAATATCGGAGTATGTCTAGACACATGCCATTTAAATGATGCAGGTGTAGATATTTCTAGATTCGATGAATTCTTAGATAAATTTGATAAATTAATTGGTATAGAAAAAATTAAATGTATTCATGTTAATGATTCTAAAAACGAGTTAGGATCTCATAAAGATAGACATGAAAATATTGGCTATGGAACAATTGGCTTTGATAATTTGATTAATGTTATATATAACAAAAGATTAGATAATATTCCTAAAATTCTAGAAACACCATATATTGATAAAGAATATCCACCATATAAATTTGAAATTGAAATGATAAGAAATAAAGAATTTAATAATAATTTATATAGTGATACTTTTAAATATTATAAAGGAGATAATCATGAATAATAATTTAGAAGTAGTACAAGCGAATAATATAAAAATAGATAATAAAATAAATACATTTTATAATCCTGATAATATTTATATTCCGTTATATAAAGGAATGAAATTAAATAAAGATAAAGATTTAAATGTATTAAAGAACGAGTTATTACTTAAAGGTAGTGACTTTAATATTTATTCTCCAATATCAGGCGTAATTAAAAAAATAGATGATGATATTTATATTAATAATAAACCAATAAAAGCAATAGTTATAGAAAATGATTTTAAAGAAGAAGTTAAAAAGAAAAAATATGCTACAAAATATATAGATGATTTAGAACCATCTAAAGTACTAGAATTAATGAATAAATATAATATTCTTGATATACCTTTAAATCCAATAGCTAAAACTCTAGTTATAAGTGGAATAGAGGTAGATCCATTTGAAAGAAATAATACTTTTATTATTAATAATTATTCTGCTAAAATATTAGAAACTATTGATGCTCTTATTAATATATTCCATTTTGAAAAAACATATTTTTGTATAACAAATAATAATAGTGAAGTAGTATATAATTTAACTTCTAATATAGGTACTTATCCTAATATAAAATTAAAGGTATTAGATAACTCTTATCCACTAGGATTAGAAAGTGTATTAGTTAGTAAATTACTTACTAAAAAAGAGTTAAAATGGAAATATAATTATTTAACATGTGAAGATTTATTAAATATTTATAGAATTCTTAAAAAAGATAATCCAATCAGTGAAAAACTAATAACTGTTGGAGGTAATTGTATTGATGAATCGAAAGTAATCGCAGTTAAATATGGAACAAAGATTAGCGATATTATTAAGAATAATATTGAAATAACTAATGATAAATATTTAGTAGTAGAAAATGGATTAATTGCTGGTAAAGTATTATCAGAACTGAATAATATAGTTACTAGAAATACTAGAAGTATATTTTTAAATACCAAAGATACTAGAAAAGAAAAAAAGTGTATTAATTGTGGACTTTGCATGTTTAAATGTCCAGTTGGATTAAATCCAAAATTAATTAAGGATGGTAAAGGTGATAAGAGTAAATGTATTCATTGTGGTGCATGTACTTATGTATGTCCATCTCTAATTAATTTTAAGAAATATTTAGGTGATAAAGATGAATAATACAGTTTTTATAAGAAGTAAAATATCTATATTTACCATTTCTTTGGTAAGATTATTATCATTATTACCATTCATTCTAGTAGGTATATACTTAAATACATTTAAAATAAATAATATTAATCTATTTGCATTCTTAAAACCATTAACATATGCATTCGTTGGATTAATTATCGGAGTTTTAGTTAATTTAATATTTACTAAAAAAAATAAAAAAGATAAACTTAGTGATATTCTTTTCTCATCATTTCATATTGAATATGGAGTAATTCTAGGATGTTTAATGAGTCCATCAGTTAGCTTAATTACATTTAGTATTACACTTTTAATATTATTTATTATTAGCAAACTTATTGATATAAAAATAAATGTAATGGCACTTAGTTTTATAATTATATATTTAATTACTAAGTATACAACTTCGTTTAATTTAGTAGAAAGAATAGCTACAAGTGATAAGGATTATTTAATAGGTAATATTACTGGTAGTTTATTAAGTACAGGATTTATCTCATATTTAATAGCATTATTTATATTAAGAGTAAATAGTTCAAGTAAAACAGATATAAGTATATATGCAAGTATTACTTTTGCAATACTTACTTTAATTGCATCTTTCTTTACTAATGAAAGCTTCTATGAATTAGTATTTATTAATTCATATTTATTTATATTTCTTTATGTTGCAAGTGATTCGATATCATCAAGTTATACTCTTAAAGGAGTAAAAGTATATGGAATATTAATTGGTATTATTACTTTTTCTTTAATGCTTATAACACCAATACTTGCACCATTTATAGCAATATTAATAACAAGTTTGTTTTCTACTGTAATAGATAAATTATCTAATAAATTCCTAAAGAAAAAATTAACATAATATTTACAAATTAAAGATATATTATTCAGTAATATATCTTTTTATATGTTAAAATTATTATAGGTGAAACTATGAAAAATATACTTAAGAAAATAGATATTCCTTTATTTTTAATTAGTATAATTTTAATCGTTATAGGATTAATTATGATTTTTTCTGCTTCATCTATAGCTGCAGTATTACAATACAAAGTTGCAGAATATTATTTTTTTGAAAGACAACTTATAATAGTAGGAGCAGGATTACTTGCATCCATTGTTATAATGAATATTCCACTAAGTAAATATAAGAGAAGTTCAAGACTATTAATACTTGGTATAATAGCAGTATTATTCGTATTAAAATCATATGGAACAATAACTAATAGTGCCAAAAGTTGGCTTAATATATTTGGTATATTTACTCTTCAACCAAGTGAGTTTGCAAAGACTGCAATAATACTTTATTTAGCGGCATCATATGGAACAAATAAAACATATAAAGGTAAATATGATCCATTTATGCCTTTAGTACCATGTTTCATGATAGCAGCTCTAGTAGCATCAGAGCCTGACCTTGGTACTGCATTAATTATTGGAGGTATCACAGTACTTATATTCTTTAGTATTCCATTTTCGAAAAATAGTACAATTACATATTCTAAAATGTTATTTGTACTAGTAATGGTTTTAGGAGTAATAGTTTTAATTAATAGCAAATCATTTTTAACTGAAATGCAAGCAAAAAGACTTAACTTCTTAAATCCATGTGATAGATATCAAGAAGATACAGGCTATCAAGTATGTAATGGTTATATAGCTATTAATAATGGAGGAATATTTGGAAAGGGATTAGGTAAAAGTACTCAAAAGTATTTATACTTACCAGAAGCCCATACAGACTTCATATTCCCAGTAATAGTAGAAGAAACGGGATTAGTTGGAGGAATATTTATTTTATTTTTATACATATGTTTATTATTTAAATTATTAAGTATAGCAAGAAGTACTAAAGACTTAACTGGTTCAATAATAGCATTTGGTACATTCTCATATTTACTATTACATATGGTAGTAAATTTAGGAGGAGTACTTGCACTTATTCCTTTAACAGGAGTACCACTTCCATTTATGAGTTATGGTGGTTCTTATATGTTAAATGTAATTATTTTACTTTCTCTTTGCCAAAGGGTAGTAATAGAAAATAAACAAAAAAAATATCGAACTGAATTTAGAAAGATTATGGGTGGTTAATAATGGACACGAAGAAAATAATGGCAATTCTTAAAAATATAGTTTCAAATAAAAGAGAAGTTGAAAGAGGAGATAAATTAGAATTATCTTTTAACGTAGAACCAACAGACGCTAATAGACAAATATTTGCATCATCAGAAATGAAAAACTATACAGTTGAAGAAGTGGCTAATTTAATTTCACAAATAGATGTAGAAAACATTGATGAAAATGATATTAATTATATAAAGTCTTTATATCGCAAATTTGAAAGTGATGATGTTAATAATGATATATATGCTAATGAACAAGTATTAGTAGCTCCACTTTTTAAAAAGATTAATGAATATGATCATGTAGTTAAAGAAGCAGAATTTAGTTCAAATCAAATCGCACTTGATGAACTTAAAACTCATAACAATAACTTAAGTTCAGTAAAACTAATTTCTCTAAAAGAATATGAAACTGATTCTAAAAATCATTTAGAATATCTTTCTATTACAAATGAATTAGGAGAAGCAGAAATAGTTTCTTTAACTGATCCAGATTACTTAGAAAGATTTGTTCAAGAGTTTGCAAAAGATATATCTAGTATGTCTACAACTGAGTTTGCAAATAAATTGAAAGCATCAACTGAAGCAACACTTGATTTTGTTAAACTAGAAACTTATCTTACTGATGATTCAGTTAAAAACAGAATGCATTCACCAGAAATAAAAGATAATAATGTATTAGGTTATGAATATGAAGAAGTAAGAAGACTAGTAGATCAATTTATGCCGGGTGAAGATATATATATTTCTATTGATAAATATGGTGAAATATTCTATAGAGTAGCAGATGGTATTATTAAAGGAAATACAAATAATAATGGTGTAAGAGAAGTTAAATTTATTCAAGTGCCATCAAGATATAGATCTAATGAAAAAACAGAAGAAGCAACTGAAAAGAAAACAGATGTAGATAATGTTAAGGATTCAGAAAAAAATGTTGCTGATCCAATCGAAAGAGAAACTGGTAATATGGAAGTTCAAGTTAAATTTGATCAAAATAGATTTAAAGACCTTTTTGATGTAAGAGATGCAATCATGCATGGTGATGATCCTGATTTACAAAATGAGCTTTTAAGTCAAATGTCAGCACTATTTGATCTATGCTATGTTCAAGAAGTTTCTCCAAATTTAATTAAATGCATTCAAATCTTCTATAACGAAAATAAAGAAGAATTTGAAAACGTAAGAAGAAGTGGAACTATGATTAATGGAAAGGAAATGAATCTACAAGAATTTAATTTAATGTCTAAATTAGATGAAGCCTACCAAAATAGTTTATCTGAAGTTGAAGAAGAAGTTAAAGAAGAAATTGACGAATTTGGTATTGAAGGAAGAACAGTTGACGAAAGAACGCAAACACAAGAAAGAGGGAAAGTAAGAACTCTTGGTAAAAAACCACCTAGAAAGATCGCAGCATTATCAAGTGTAGCTATTATCATAGAAATACTAACTATCGCATTTGTTATCTTAATGTTTTTATCACTTGATATCTAAAATACAATAATATATAATATTTAAACGAAGAGGTGTAATAATGAATTACTTAGAAGAAACTGAAATGAGAATGCTAGAAGCAATCGAAAACTTAGAAAAAAGACTTGTTACTATTAGAGCAGGTAGAGCTAACCCATCAATGCTTAGTGGAGTAAAAGTTGAATACTATGGTGTTCCAACTCCATTAAATCAAGTAGCTAATATTACTGTTCCAGAAGCAAGACAATTAATGGTTAAACCATTTGATAAAACTATTATCAAAGATATTGAGCATGCTATTAACGAAGCTAATTTAGGAATTGCTCCATCTAATAATGGGGAAGTTATTATTATGACTATTCCTCAAATGACTGAAGATACAAGAAAAGCATATGTTAAACAAGCTTCAGGCATGGGAGAAGATGCTAAAGTTCAATTAAGAAACATTAGACAAGATGTATTAAATTCTATTAAGAAAGATGATGCATTAACTGAAGACCAAGAAAAAGGACTTCAAGAAGATGTTCAAGAACTTATTAATAAGTTTAATAAAAAAGTTGAGGAAACAGTTAAAGCTAAGAATGATGAATTAATGAGTGTTTAATCACTCATTTTTTTTTGCAATTGTTATTATAAATTATTGCATAAAAAAATACTTCTTTCGAAGTATTATTCACCACTAATAGTATTTATAAAATAAAGAATTAATGGAACGATGAAAGCTGCTGCCATTGCAATTAACATTCCCCATGTTAATACAATTTCCCACCAAGCTTTACCTGATTTATTTTTCTTGTTTTTCTTTTTCTTTTTATCTTTTATTCTTATATGTCCTACTTGTTCATATACGCTTTCGTCTACTTCTTTTCTCATTTTTATCACCACAAAATAATTATATAATATTTATAATCTTAAGAAAAGTGTAAATTTTTTCAATGTATGTTATAATACTCCCGAAAAGAGGGATTATTATGGCTAAAAAAGTGGTTATAGGAATGTCTGGTGGAGTAGATTCATCAGTTGCAGCTTATCTTTTAAAACAAGAAGGATATGAAGTTATAGGTTTATTTATGCGTAATTGGGATGCTATGATAAATAATGATATAGAAGGAAACCCTACACTAGGAGAAAATATTTGTCCACAAGAGCAAGACTATAATGATGCACTAGCAGTATGTGAACATATAGGTATTCCACTTCATAGAGTAGACTTTATTAAAGAGTATTGGGATAATGTATTTTCTTACTTCTTAAAAGAATTAGAAAAAGGAAGAACTCCAAATCCTGATCTTATGTGTAATAAGTATATTAAGTTTGATTCATTTATTAAAAAAGCAAGAGAGTTGGGTGCTGATTATATAGCAACTGGTCATTATGCTAATACTAAAAATAATAGACTTTATAGAGCAAAAGACTTAAATAAAGATCAATCATACTTTTTAGCACAATTAAGTCCTAATCAATTAAAAGATGTATTATTTCCACTAGGAGATTTAACTAAACCTGAAGTAAGAGAAATAGCAGAAAAAGCTGGTATTCCAACAGCTAAGAAGAAAGATTCTACTGGTATTTGTTTTATTGGTGAAAGAAATTATCAAAAGTTTGTATCTAATTATTTAAAACCAAATCCTGGTGATATTATTAATGTAGATACAGGTGAAGTAATTGGTACTCATCAAGGTTTAATGAATTATACAATTGGACAAAGAAAACAAGTAGGACTTGGTGGATTCAAAGATAAACACTTTGTTGTTGGTAAAAATGTAGAAAAAAATATTCTATATGTAGCTTTTGGAGAAGATCCAGAAACTTTATATAGTGATGAATGTATATTAGAAGACGTTAACTTTATTAGTCCAAGAATACCTACATTCTGTACTGCTAAATTTAGATATAGAGGACAAGACTTCGAAGTTTCAATTGAAGAAATTGAAGATGGATTACTAAGAGTTAAATATCCTGAAAAAGTTGCATCAGTAACTCCAGGACAAGCTTGTGTATTATATCTAGGAGAAGAATGTATTGGTTCGGGTATAATTAAAGAAGTTAGAAAAAATGGCGAAAAATTATGGTATTTATAAAAAAATACCATTTTTTTTATAAAATTTTATTAAATTTTGAGAAAAATAAAGGGTAACCGTTAATAATATAATAGTAGAGGGTATTTTATATGGCACAATTAACAAATGAGGAAATAAACAAAATTCAAAAGAGTGCTGATATAGTAGAAATTATAGGTTCTTATATAGATCTCGTCAAAAAAGGAAAGAACTATTTTGCTGTTTGTCCTTTCCATGATGATCATACGCCATCAATGAGTGTATCTAAAGAAAGAGGAATTTATAGCTGCTTTACTTGTCATGCAACTGGTAATGTATTTAAGTTTATTCAAGATTATGAAAATGTTAGTTTTTTAGAAGCAGTTAAAATTGTAGCTGAAAAATCAGGAATCGAACTTGATTTAGATTTTAAAGAATCAAGTAAATATGATTCTATGTATGATGCTTATGAACTGGCTATTAAGTATTATCAAAATAACCTAAAATCAAGTTTAGGTCATAATGCTCATAAGTATTTAAATGATAGATCTCTTAGTGATGAAATAATTGATGAATTTGAAATTGGTTATGCATCAAAAGAAATGGATACTTTAACTAAATTATTAATTGCTAAAGGTTACGATGAAGAAACTTTAATTAATTCAGGTTTAATTAATAGAGGTAAATCATTATATGACTTATTTAGAGATAGAATTACATTCCCAATTCATAATGCTAATGGTAAACCAGTAGCTTTCTCTGCACGTATATATGAGAAAAAAGATGATGAAGCAAAATATATAAATACTAAAGAGACTCATATATTTAAAAAAGGAGAAATATTATTTAATTTCCATAGAGCAAGAAATGAAGCAAAAAAATTAAAAAAAATAATTCTAGTCGAAGGACAAATGGATGCAATTAGAGTTTATGCAAGTGGTATTAAAAATGTAGTAGCTACAATGGGTACAGCATTAACTGATTATCATGTTAATTTACTTAAAAGACTAAATGTAGATATTGTATTGTGTTTTGATGCTGATAGTGCTGGAGAAAAAGCAACAATTGCGGCAGGAGAGTTATTACAAAAATATGGAGTAACTCCTCATGTGTGTCGATTATCAATGGAAAAAGACCCTGATGAATATATTATTAAACATGGTGTAGATAGTTTTAGAAATTTAATAGAACATTCTATGACATTCTTTGAATTTAAAAAGAAGACGTTTAGTAATGGTAAAAACTTAACTAAAGCTGAAGATATTAGTAAGTATATTAATTCAATTTTAGAAGAACTTAAAAAGAGTAATGATGATATATTAATTGAAGCAACAATTAATGATTTAAGTAAAGAATATAATATAAGTAAAGATACTCTAATAAAGAAGTTTAAATCACTAGATATAAAACCATATGTTAGTGTTAAAAATAAAGAAGAATATAAGTTAAAAGAAAAAAGAAAAAATTTAAATAATGAATTATGTGAAAAACTTATATTCTATATGATAAGTGATACAAAATATATTAGATTGTATCAACAAGAATTATCATACTTACCAATAGATAAATATGCAGAAATAGCATCATCGGTGCTTGCATTTTATTTAAAATACAATTATATTAATATGGCAGATTTTATTACTGAAGAAAGAGATTCTAAATATATAAATGATATATTAGAAATATTAGATAGTAATATTAATTTAGAGTTAATTGATAATGATTTTGTAGGCTTTATTGAAAAGATTAAAGAGATTCAAAAAAAGAATAAAATCGATGAAGAAATAAGTACAATAAAGAAAACTACAGATATAAATGAACAATTAAATCTATTAGATAAATTAATTAAAACAAAGAAGGATGTGTAATCATGGCAAAACAAGTAAAAGAAATTAAAACATTTGATGAAAGAAAAGCAGAATTAATTGAATTAGGACAAAAGAAAGGTTTTATTACATTTGAAGAATTAGCAGATGCCTTAAAAGGCCTTGAAATGGACTCTGATTCTTTAGATTCTTTATATAACTCTTTAGTAGATGCAGGAATTAATGTTGTAACTAAAGAAGAAGCAGAAAGTTCTGATGGAGAAGCAAAAGAAGAAGAAGTAGTTATTTTAAATGACGAAGATTTAGTAAAAGACGTTAATATTAATGATCCAGTTCGTATGTATTTAAAAGAAATAGGACGTAAATCATTATTAACTGCAGCTGAAGAAGCAGATCTTTCAATTAGAGCAGCTGAAGGAGATGAAGACGCTAAGAATCAACTTGCTGAAGCTAACTTACGTCTAGTTGTATCAATTGCAAAAAGATATGTTGGTAGAGGACTTTTATTCTTAGACTTAATCCAAGAAGGTAATATTGGTTTATTAAAAGCAGTTGAAAAATTCGACTTTGGTAAAGGATTCAAATTCTCTACATATGCAACTTGGTGGATTAGACAAGCTATTACTCGTGCTTTAGCAGATCAAGCTAGAACAATTCGTGTACCAGTTCATATGGTTGAAACAATTAATAAAATGTCTCGTATTCAAAGACAATTAACACTTGAATTAAATAGAGAACCAAGTGATGAAGAAATTGCTAAGAAAATGGGTATTGGTGTAGATAAAGTAAGAGAAGTTATGAAGATTTCTCAAGATCCAGTTTCTCTAGAAACTCCAATCGGAGAAGAAGATGATTCACATTTAGGTGATTTCGTTGAAGATAAAAACACATTATCTCCAGAAGAATATGCAACTAATGAAATCTTAAAAGAAGAAATTAGAAATGTTTTAAAGACATTACAACCAAGAGAACAACAAGTTCTTGAATTACGTTTTGGACTTATTGATGGAACTTGCTATACACTTGAAGAAGTTGGTAAGAAATTTAACGTTACTCGTGAACGTATTAGACAAATTGAAGCTAAAGCTTTAAGAAAACTTAGACATCCTTCAAGAGCTAAAAAGTTAAAAGACTTTATGGTGGAATAATGATTAGTAATAGACTTAAGTCTTTAGCGAAGTATTTTTCTAAAGATGATAAAGTAATTGATATAGGATGTGATCATGCTTTACTTGATATCTATCTAATTGAAGAAGGTATCTTAAAAAGCATGATTGTATCTGATATACATGAAAAAGCTTTACAACAAGGAATTGATAACATTAAGTTACATAAACTTGAAAAAAGAATAGAAACAAGATTAGGTAATGGTTTAGAAGTTTTAAAGAATTCAGATGATATAGATACAATTCTAATTTCTGGAATGGGGACTTCTACAATTTTAAGTATTATTGAAAATCCATATTTTAAAAAAATAAATAAGTTAGTTATTCAATCTAATAATGATCATGAAATATTAAGAGCTGAATTAATAAAAAAGAGTTTTAATATAATTCACGAGGAAATGGTTAAAGATGCTAATAAAACTTATATTAATATTGTATTTATTAGAGGTAGAAAAACTTATACAGAATTAGAAATTAAATATGGTCCTATACTTGTTAGAAATTTGGATTATTTAAAATATAGAGAGGATTATGTAAAAAATATTTTAGATAAGATTCCAATGAACAAAATTTTAATTAGACATAAATTAAAAAAAGAACTAAATGAAATTAAAAGAATGAAAAAGAATATAAAATAGTATTCTTTTCTTTTTAGAAAGAGTGATTATATGGACACTAAGCATATTAGAAATTTTAGTATTATTGCTCATATAGATCATGGAAAAAGTACACTTGCTGATAGAATTCTTGAAATTACTGGAGCAGTTTCAGAACATGATATGAAAGCACAAATATTAGATTCTATGGATCTTGAAAGAGAACGTGGAATTACTATTAAATTAAATGCTGTAGAACTTAATTATAAATATAATGGTGAAGATTATTTATTACATTTAATAGATACACCAGGACACGTAGACTTTTCTTATGAAGTATCACGTAGTTTAGCAGCCTGTGAAGGTGCAATTCTAATTGTAGATGCAGCTCAAGGAATTGAGGCACAAACTTTAGCTAACCTTTATTTAGCATTAGGAAATGATTTAACTATAATTCCTGTAATTAATAAAATTGATTTACCAAATGCTGATATTCCAAAACGTATGGAAGAGTTAACTACCGTTTTAGGTTTTAGAGAAGATGAAGTATTAAAATGTTCTGCTAAAACAGGTGAGGGAGTTAAAGAAATTCTTGATGCAATAATAGAAAGAATTAATCCTCCAAGAGAGTCAAATGATGATAAAACAAGAGCAATGATTTTTGACTCATACTTTGATCCATATAGAGGAGTTATCGCATCGGTTAGAGTATTTGATGGAAGTATAAAATTACATGATAAAATCAAAATGATGGAAACTGGTAAAGTTTATGAAGTAATTGATTTAGGTGTTAATACTCCAGCAAGAAAAAGTTTAAAAGAATTAACAGTTGGTGATGTAGGCTGGATTGATGCCTCAATTAAAACAATAGATGCCGTAAAAGTTGGTGATACAATTACTTCTATGTCTCATGAAGCAAAAACACCACTTCCTGGATATAAACCAATGAAACCAATGGTTTATTCTGGACTTTTCCCAATTGAACCTAATAAATTTGATGCACTAAAAGAAGCGCTTGAAAAGCTTAAACTTAATGACGCATCTTTATCATTTGAACCAGAAACAAGTGAAGCTTTAGGATTTGGATTTAGATGTGGTTTCTTAGGACTTTTACACATGGATGTAATCGAAGAAAGATTAAGAAGAGAATTCGACCTAGATATTATTACTACAAGTCCATCAGTTATTTATGAAGTAACTCAAAATGATGGAAGTGAGATTATAATAGATTCTCCATCTAAACTTCCTGACAGAACATTTATAAAAGAAATAAGAGAACCTTATATTAGAACAAATATATTTGTACCTTCCGAGTATATTGGTGCAATTATGGAATTATGCCAAGATAAACGTGGTATTTATAAAGATATGGAATATATTAATGCTGAAAGAGTTACTATTCACTATGAAATTCCACTATCAGAAATCGTATATGATTTCTTTGATAGATTAAAGTCATCGACTAAAGGATATGCATCATTTGACTATGAATTAATTGGTTATAAACCAAGTCCTTTAGTTAAAATGGATATACTTATTAATGGTGAACCAGTAGATGCACTTTCTATGATAGTTCATAAAGATTTTGCATACCAAAGAGGTAAAAAGATTGTTGAAGATTTAAAAAAGATTATTCCTAGACAATTATTCCAGGTTCCACTTCAAGCATCAGTTGGATCCAAAGTTATAGCTCGTGAAACAATTAGTCAAATGAGAAAGAACGTACTTGCTAAATGTTACGGTGGAGATATCTCAAGAAAGAGAAAACTTCTAGAAAAACAAAAAGAAGGTAAAAAGAAGATGAAAGTTATTGGTAGAGTAGAAATACCACCTGAAGCTTTCCTTGCAGTATTAAAGACTGATAAAAATTAATGAAGTATAGTTATACTTCATTTTTTTTGTTATAATATTTTTGGTGATTAAGATGAGCAAAAAAATAATTATGATAGCATTAATTTTAATTTCTAGTATTACTTTAAGTGGATGCTCTTTATTTAAAAAGAAAAGTCTTGAAGAAGAATATTTAAAAATATTTGATAATAGAAAATTCATAATTGATGGTAAAAAGAAAAATCTTAAGGATATACTTGGAAAAGAAAAAGAAGTTGATACTTACTCATTTGTTGATTATAGTAATGACTCACATATAGAAATGTATGTTAAAACTAAGGGTGATAGTATAGAAGACTATGTCTTTAGTTTAGATGGTAACAAAATGTATGGGTATCATTTAGATGAATATGTTGTGTCAAATACAAATGATGGATATACATCAGTTACAGGAGACAATTCTGGATGGGTAAAATATACATTTAAAAAAGGAAAAGTAAACAAAGAAAAAATCATATATATGAATAGCAAAGAAAATATATGTGAGTATAAAGGTGAAGATATAAATTGTAATGATTATATTGATAAAAAAATTGAATTTCTACAAACTATTGGTGAAGTAGTTGCACCTATCGAACTTACTAAATAGTGTTGACTTTTCAACGTAGAATCGGTATAATGACTATATATTTTGTGAGAAAGACACAGCGTTATGTGAAACTTTATAATAAGAGAGCGGTACATGGTGAAAAGTCCGTATAAAGAGCATAAGGTTAACACTTTCTGGAATCAAACGCAAGTAAAGCGATAATTACGAATTGAGAGTACCAATGTAAAGTAAGGTGGCACCGCGAAATATTGTTTCGTCCTTACGCTTTTTGGTACTTTTTTTTATTAGAAAGAAGGATTAATATGATAACTAAACAAAAAGGTACTTATGATGTTTTTGGTGATTTAGCAAAAAAGAGAATGTATGTTAATGACATACTAAATGCATTATGTGAGAAATATAATTATGGATATGTAGAAACTCCAGTATTTGAAAGTTCTGAATTATTCCATAGAGGAGTTGGAGATACTTCTGATATTGTAACTAAAGAAACATATGACTTTAAAGATAGAGGAGACCGTATGCTTACTTTAAGACCAGAAGGAACTGCTGGAATTGTAAGATGGTTTATTGAAAATAAACTATATGGTAATATGACTGATCCAGTTAAAGTTTACTACAATCAAAAGATGTATAGATATGAACGTCCTCAATCAGGAAGAAATAGAGAATTCACTCAATGGGGATTTGAAATGTTTGGTAGTGATTCAGTTGAAGCAGATGCAGAAGTTATTTCACTTGCTTATAATGCATATAGATTATTAGGACTTGATGATGTTTCTATTAAACTAAATTCTCTAGGAGATACTGAATCAAGAAATAATTATAGAGAAGTATTAATAAATTACTTTAAACCACATATTAGTGAATTATGTGAAGATTGCCAAAACAGATTAGAAAAGAATCCTTTAAGAATATTAGATTGTAAAGTAGATGCTGAATCAGAAATAATTAAGAATGCACCAAAAACAGTTGATTATTTAAATGAAGATAGTAAGAAGAGATTTGAACGTCTTCAAGAATTACTTGATTTAATGGATATTCCATATGAAGTAGATACTAATTTAGTTAGAGGACTTGATTATTATAATCATACTGTATTTGAAGTTGTACTTGGAGATTCCTATGCGCTTGGTGGTGGAGGAAGATATAATGGTTTAGTTGAAACATTAGGTGGTCCATCAGTTCCAGGTGTAGGATTTGCTATGGGATATGATAGAACTATCTTAGCTATGGAAGAAAATAATGTTCATATTCCAATTAAGAATGATATAGATCTTTATATCTTAGCAGTTTCTGATTCTGAAAGAGAAACAGCAACCTATCTTACTCAAGACTTAAGATTAAATGGTTTTGTAGTAGAAACTGATCTTATGGGTAAGGGATTAAAATCACAATTTAAATCAGTTGATAGATTTAATGCTAAATATTTAATTGTATTAAATGATGAAGATTTGGCTAAGAATGAAGTTGTATTAAAAGATAATAAAACAAAAGAAGAAGAAAGAATGTCGTTAACTGACATCATAGATTATTTAGATACACATATGTAATTAGAAAGAAGAATATATATGGAAAAATATAAATTTTTGAATATTAATAATGTTGGTGAAACTGTAACACTAAATGGTTGGGTTTCAAAAGTTCGTAACTTAGGTGGATTAGTATTTATTGATTTAAGAAATAGAACAGGTATTACTCAAGTAGTAGTAAGACCAGAAAGTAAATTTTACGAGGTAGCAAATTCACTTAAAAATGAATATGTTATTAAAGTAACTGGTAAAGTAGTTGAAAGAGAAAGAAAGAATGAAAAACTAGCTTCTGGTGAAATTGAAATTGAAACTGAAGAATTAGTTTTAGTTAATAAATCAAAAGAAATACCTTTCCAAATTACTAATGATACAAATGCACTTGAAGATACAAGACTTAAATATAGATATTTAGACTTAAGAAGAGAAAACTTAAAGAGTAATTTTATTGTTAGAAATAATATTACTTTCGCGGTTAGAAAATTCTTGAATGATTTAGATTTTGTTGAAGTTGAAACTCCAGTATTATGTAAATCAACTCCAGAAGGAGCCAGAGACTATTTAGTTCCATCAAGAGTTAATAAAGGAAAGTTCTATGCACTTCCTCAATCTCCACAAATCTTTAAGCAATTATTAATGGTTGGTGGTTTTGAAAGATATTTCCAAATCGCTAAATGTTTTAGAGATGAAGACTTAAGAGCAGATAGACAACCTGAGTTTACTCAAGTGGACGTTGAAATGTCATTTGTTGATGAAGATGATGTTATGGAAGTTGGAGAAAAATTAGTTGCTTCAATCTTTAAAGATGTTAAAGGTATTGATGTTAAACTCCCATTAATGAGAATGAAATATGATGATGCGATTGCAACTTATGGGTCAGATAAACCAGACTTAAGATTTGGTATGGAAATTCAAGATATTAGCGAAATTTTCTCTAATACTGAATTTGGTGTATTTAAAACTGTTCTTGAAAATAAAGGTGTAATTAATGCAATTGTTGCAAAGAATGTAGCTGATAAATATTCAAGAAAAGATTTAGATAAATTAACTGACTTTGTTAAAACTTATAAAGCATCAGGACTTGCTTACATTAAATATAATGAAGAAGTAACTGGTAGTGTTGTTAAAGTTTTAAGTGAAGAAGAAATCAATGGAGTTAAAACTAAACTTAATGTAGAAGATAACGATTTAGTATTAATTGTTAGTGGTGACTATGGCGTTGTTAAAACTTCCTTAGGAGCGCTAAGATGTAAACTTGCTCGTGATTTAGATTTAATCAAAGCAGGTGACTATAAATTCTTATGGGTTACTGATTTCCCATCATTTGAATGGAGTGAAGAAGAAGGAAGATTTATGGCGTGTCATCATCCATTTACTATGCCTAAGGATGAAGATGTTGATAAACTTCTTACTGATAAAGCTCATTGTTACTCAAAAGCTTACGATATAGTTATTAATGGTTATGAAGCTGGTGGTGGATCAATTCGTATCCATGATGAAGATGTTCAAGAAACTATGTTTAAAGCACTTGAATTAACTGAAGAAGATATTGAAAATAAATTTGGATTCTTTGTAGAAGCACTTAAATATGGATGCCCTCCACATGGTGGTTTTGCATTAGGATTAGATAGATTAACTATGTTACTATGTGAAACAGATAACATTAGAGATGTAATTGCATTCCCTAAGACTGCAAGTGCAACTGACTTAATGTGTGAATGTCCAAGCAGCGTAGATGATAAACAATTAAGTGAATTAGGAATTAAATTGAGAGGAGAAGAATAATATGGATTTAATAGATGTTTTTAAAACTAAAAAAATTGGCGATAAAGTAACACTTGAAGGTTGGGTTAGAAACAATCGTGACCAAAAAGAATTTGGTTTCATTGATTTCTACGATGGAACATCAATTAATACTCTTCAAATCGTTTATACAAAAGAATTAAAGAACTTTGATGAAGTATGTCATATTTTAGCTGGTACTTCATTAAAAGTTGAAGGTACTTTAGTTGAATCAAATGGTAAACAAGCTTATGAAGTAAAACCTGATTCAATAGAAATTATTGGAGACTGCCCAGCTGATTATCCAATCCAACCAAAAAGACATACAATGGAATTCTTAAGAAGCCAAGCTTACTTAAGACCAAGAACTAAAACATTCCAAGCAGTATTTAAAATTAGAAGTGTTGCAGCTCAAGCAATACATAGTTACTTCCAAGAAAATAACTATGTATATGTTCATACACCACTTTTAACAACTGCAGACTGTGAAGGATCAGACCAAATGTTTAAAGTAACTACTTTAAATATGAATGATGTTCCTAAAGTAGATGGAAAAGCAGATTTTTCACAAGACTTATTTGGAAAACAAACATATATTACTGGTTCAGGACAATTACACGGCGAAACATTTGCTATGGCATTTAAGAAAATTTATACTTTTGGTCCTACATTTAGAACTGAAAACTCAAATACTAAAACTCATGCAAATGAATTCTGGATGATTGAACCAGAAATGGCATTTATGCATTTAGATGATTTAATGAATGTTGAAGAAGCAATGCTTAAATATGTTGTTAAAGATGTAATGGATAAATGTAACGATGAATTAAAATTCTTAGATCAATTTGTATCTAAAGGATTAATTGAAAGACTTGAAAAAGTAGTTAATAACGACTTTGTTAAGATTACACATAAAGAAGCAATCGATCTATTATTAAATTCTGGAGAAAAATGGGAATTTACTCCTGATTATGAATCTGATATTGCTAAAGAACATGAAAGATGGATTACTGAACATTTTGGAGCACCTGTATTTATTTATAACTGGCCAAAAGATATTAAGGCTTGGTATATGAAACTTAATGATGATGGTAAGACAGTTGCTGCTGTTGACCTAGAAGTACCTGGTTCTGGAGAACTTATGGGTGGTTCTGAAAGAGAAGTAGATTTAGAAAAACTAGAAGAATTAGTTAAGATTCATGGTGTTGATAGAAGTCAAATCGAATGGTATCTAAACTTAAGAAAATTTGGTTCTTGTTATCATTCAGGATTTGGTATGGGATTTGAAAGACTTATTATGTACTTAACAGGTATTGAGAATATTAGAGATGTAATACCATATCCAAGAACACCAGGTTCTTGTGAATACTAGAAAGGGGTAGTTTAATGGAATTTAATAGTGAAACTATAGACAAATTAGCTAATTTACTTATGATTGGGCTTACTCCTGAAGAAAATAAAATGGTATTAGATGAATTTGAAATTATTGATAGAAATATTGATAAGATTAATAAAATTGATGGCGTAAGTGCTGCACAACCAATGTGTTATGCATTAGATTCTTATATTACAGATTTAAGGAGTGATGTAGTAGAAGAATCTCCATCAATTGATGAATTACTTTCTAACTGTGACCAAAAAGATGGTAGAGAAGTAGAAGTACCAAAGGTGGTGGAGTAATGATAAATAAGACAATCAAAGAATTACATGAAGAATTAATTAAAGGTAATATTACTTCAGATGAATTAGTAAAAGAATCTCTTGAGAAATCTCATGAAGTTCAAGAAAAGTGCAATGCTTTTGTAACTATTATTGATGATGCTAAAGGATCAGAAGTAACTGATGATTTACTTTCTGGTATACCATTTGGTATTAAAGATAATTATTCAACAAAAGGAATTCTTTCTACAGGTTCATCAAATACACTTAAAGACTATGTACCATTTTTTACAGCTACAGCTATAGAAAATTTACTTAAACATGGATGTGTTCCAGTAAATAAAACAGCTATGGATGAATTTGGTATGGGTGGAACTGGTACAACTGGACATACTGGTATTCAAAGAAATCCTTGGGATACAACTCGCATGTGTGCTGGTTCTTCATCAGGTTCAGCTGCTGCTGTAGCTAGTGGTGTTTATCCATTTGCAACAGGATCAGATACTGGAGACTCAATAAGAAAACCGGCAGCTTTCTGTGGTATTGTAGGATATAAACCAACATATGGAATGATTTCAAGATACGGTTTATTCCCATTTGCGTCTTCATTAGATACATGCGGTGTATTAACAAGAAGTGTTGAAGATGCTGCTATTGTTGTAGATGCAATGAAGGGTAAAGATGAGAAAGATATGACTTCTTGGGATTCAAGTAATATTTATTTATATGATAATCTTAAGAATGATTTATCAGGTAAAAAACTATTTTATATAAAAGAATTCTTAGATAAAAATAGATATTCATCAATGGATGATGAAATGAGTAAACATTTTGATAACTTTATGGATAAAGTAGAACTTTTAAGAAAACTAGGTGCTACTGTAGATGAAGTATCAATTGATGAAAATTTACTTAATGCCATTCCTTCAATTTATCAAGTTATTTCTTGTGCTGAAGCTACATCTAATATGTCTAATTTAACTGGATTTAGTTTTGGACCAAGAGGAGAAGGTAATAACTATATTGAACAAATGACAGATCATAGAACTAAAGGATTTTCGTCACTTATTAAAAGAAGATTTATAATTGGTTCTTATGTATTACAAGCTGTTAATCAAGATAGATACTTTAAGAATGCTCAAAGAGCAAGAAGATTATTAGTAGATAAATTCTTAGATTTATTTAAAGACTATGATGCACTTGTTATGCCAGTATCAAGTGGTGTTGCTAAAAAATTTGATCAAGAAAAAGATATAATATCTGAAGATGATAGAAGCGCACTTGAAGATCATTTACAAATTGGTAACTTTGGTGGATTTCCATCAATTACTATTCCAGATGGTTTTATAAATGGACTTCCAGTAGGTATTAACTTTACTGCAAATAGATATGAAGATCAAAAGGTACTTAATATTGCTTATTCCTTAGAATCAAATATGGAATATAAAAACCAAATTGCTAAGGAGGTTAAGTAATGAATAAATATTATGTAACAATCGGACTTGAAATGCATTGTGAAGTAAGTAGAACAAATACTAAAGCATTCTCAAGTGGTAGAAATGAATATACTGAAGAACCTAACTGTAATGTTAGTCCGGTAGATATGGCTTTTCCTGGTATATTACCAGTAGTTAATAAAGAAGCTGTAAGAATGTCTATAATGATGTCTCAAATTCTTCATGCAAGAATTCCTGAATTCATGTATTTTGAAAGAAAGAATTATTATTATCCAGACCTTCCAAAAGGATATCAAATAACTCAAAATCCACCAGAAGAATGTGTTGGTAATGGAGGATACATTGATATTGAAAGAGAAGATGGATCAACATTCAGAGTAGAAATAGATAATCTTCACTTAGAAGAAGATGCAGCTCAAAGTACACACCTATATGATACAACTACTATTAACTATAATCGTGCAGGTGTACCTCTTCTAGAATTAGTTACAACTCCATGTTTACATTCAGCCGATGATGCTATTACTTATCTTGAATATATTAGATCAATTTATCAATATGCAGGTATCAGTGATGCTGATTCTAAAAAAGGTCAAATAAGATGTGACGTCAATATTTCTATTAGTGAAGATCCTAATACTTTAGGAACCAAAGTAGAAATTAAAAATGTTAACTCTTTCTCATCAGTTAGAGACGCTATCAATTATGAAATTGAAAGACAATCTACTTTAAAAGATGAAGGAAGATATGACGAAGTTGAACAAGAAACAAGAAGATGGGATGAAGCTTCTATGTCTACAGTTAGAATGCGTTCTAAAGTAGATGCTATAGATTATAAGTATTTTGTAGAGCCTAATATTCCAAGATTTAAAATCGAAGAATCATGGGTTGAAGAAATAAAAAAATCTATCCCAGAACTTCCTTATGAAAGAAAAGAAAAATATGTTTCTTCATTTGGTATAACTGAATATGATGCAAGAATTATCATTAAAGATATTGATTATGCTAATTACTTTGAAAAATGTGTTGAATTAGGAGCTGATGCTAAGAGTGCAGCTAACTGGTTCTGTACACAAGTATTAGGTTATATTTATAAGAAAGATATTTCAATTAATGAAACATTTATGACACCTAGTAGACTTGCTTTTATTATTAAAAATATTAATGATGGTACAATCTCATCTAAACAAGGAAAAGAATTATTTGCCTTAACTCTTGAAAGAGAGGAAGAACCTTCAAAAATAATGGAAACTGAAGGAATGAAACAAATGAGTGATGATTCAGTATTACTTGATATCATTACCAAAATTTTAGATAATAGTCCTTCACAAATCGAAGCATATAAAAATGGTAAAACTAACCTAATTGGTTTCTTTGTTGGACAAGTAATGAAAGAAACTAAAGGTACAGCAAATCCAGGTTTAGTAAATAAATTATTAGTTGAAGAAATTAATAAAAGATAAATGTAAAACACTTACTAATCAGTAAGTGTTTTTGTATTTTTTTATTTGATTATTTAATATCCAATTCTTTTAAATAAATATATTTTATGATATTATTTTTATAAGAATAGAGGGTTATTATGAAAATTAAGAAATTTTTTATTTTTCTATTTTTAATAGTTATATTCCCAAGCACAGTACTTGCATATGATATTTCATGTGATAATGGTAAATATAAGTATAATGATTCATTTAAGTGTTATATAAATGGTATCGAAGAAAATAAAAATTATGAAAGTCTAAGTGGTAATTTTACTATCCCAGATACACTAGATTGTTCCATTGAAAAAGCTAAATGTGGTTTTGAAGGTAATTTATCAGGTACATCATTTAATTTTAGTGGTACAACTTGTGGTAAAGAAGATTTTGTTTTAGCTTGTAAAGTAAAAAATGAAATAAGTGAAGATACAACTGCACAAATTACAATTGATGATTTTAAATATAAACTAGATGGCAATGAATCAAGTGAAAAACTAAGAAGTAATTTAATAAATTTAATAAAAACACCTGAAACAACAACTACAACTACTTCAAAGAATAGAAATATTTTAAATGGTAATTCGCTTTTAAAAAATGTTGAAGCAGATACTGAATTTACTTTTTCTAAATATATTACTGAATATGATATTCAAGTATTATATTCTGTTAAAGAAGTAAACTTTACTTATGAAAAGAATCTAGAAAGTGCAAGAGTAACACTTGCAGCATCAGATTCAGTTACAATGGAAGGTAATAAAGTAAATGTATTATTAGAAGAAGTTGGAACTAAATCATTTGATTTAATTGTTAGATCAGATGATGGAGGAGAAACAGTATATACTTTCAATGTACAAAGATTAGATAAAGGTGAAGGACTATATGATAAAAATACTGATGCTTCTTTATCTAGCTTACAAGTAGGAAATTATAATATTAATTTTAATCCAAAAAATCTTAATTATAGTATTACAGTAGATAGTTCAGTTGAAACTTTAGCAGTTAGTGCAACTTCAACTGTAGATGGTGCAACGGTTTCAGTAGAAAATAATACAAATATTCAAAATGGAACAAAAATACTTATAAAAGTAACTGCATTAGATAAACATACTACACAAACTTATGTAGTATCAGTTAAGAAAAATGTTGATCAAACGCTTATAATTAATAGTATTATTATAGGAGGAGGAGCATTATTAATTCTTATATTAGTACTTAGATTAATTAAAGTAATGAATCATAAGAGTAAAGATGATCCAATCTATAAATATAAAATGCAACAAAAGTCCAAAAAAGGTAAAAGTGGAAGTATTGAATCAGCAGTTCCACAACAAGCAGCTCCACAACCAGTAGAGAATAGTGTAAATAATACTACCAATAATCAAAGTAACTTACAATAAGTTACTTTTTTTATGTTATTATATAGTTATAAAATGGAGTTTAATATGAAGAAAGAAATATCATGTGGAACAATTACTTTTTATAATAATAAAGTGCTTTTAATTAAGCAAAATAGAGGATATGTAGGTTTTCCAAAAGGACATATGGAAGAAGGGGAAACTGAAGAAGAAACAGCAATAAGAGAAACAAAAGAAGAAACTAATATCGATGTTAAAGTTTATAAAGAACATAAATATTATATTAATTACGTAATTAATAATCATATAAACAAAGATGTTATTTTCTTTTTAGCAGAACCATTAAGTTTTGATATTCAAAAACAAGATTCTGAAATTGAAAAGAGTATGTGGGTAGATAAAGACTTAGTATGTGAATATTTATCATATGATGATACAAAAGAAGTCTTTTTAGAAGCTCTAAATGATATAGAAAGTTTGACTAGTAAATAAAACTTTTATATAATACCTTTAGGTTATGGGGAGATGAATATGAAATACTACTTAGGAAAATTAAAAAATGCTATATATGAACCGATTAAATGTATTGAAGAAGATGATATTTTATCAGTAATTAACTATACTTCGAAGTTTTATGACGAAGAAGAATTAAGAACTGAATTAATAAATAGAAAACTAATTGATGGAAATGAACCACTAGTATACGTATATAGACAAAAAGATAAATATCTTAAGTTAAATAATGGCGAAAACTTAACTTTTAATTTTGCAAAGGATTATAATACTGGTAGTGGTTTATATAATACATTAGTACATGAAAAATATAATCAAGAGTTATTCACTTTTCTTTCTAAAATGATTTTAAGTAAATATAATGGCGTTAAAAATTATATTGCTGAAAGAGAAAATATTTTACAAGTTTATAGAGAAGTTTTATATGCCAATGATTTAGGTATAGCTAAGTATGAAGAAACTATTGATAAAGGAAAATTAAATGAATTAATTAGAAACTTTGTAAGATCTTCGATTGGTATTTATGATAAAAAGACAAAATCTTATAAAGCTACTGATGGAAGATATGATGTAGACAAGAGAAAACTTGCTGATTTAATACTTATGTTGAATAATTATTATAACGAAAAAATAAGAGAATCTCTTTATGCATATTTAACTGAAAAGAAACTTGAAAAAAGAGATACTTATGAAGAAATCGAAGGTTATGAAAAAGAAGAATTTTTAACTGATGAAGACTTTGAAATTCAAGGTATGAATCCTGATGATTATAAAAAATTAATTAGAAATTAAAGTTCAAGAAATTGAACTTTTTTTATTTATTTAAATACTTATTTTTGCTATAATTTTTATAGAATAGGAGTTAGGATTTAATGAAGAAAGTTTATAAATATATAGTAATTTTTGTTTTTGTATTTATGTTAATTTTTGGATTAGCTTTTTTTGGCTTAAATAAATATAATACTATTGTTAGTTCTAATAAAAACTTGCTTGTAGATACTGATGGAATTGAATCAACTCAATTAAAATCTTTAGTTGTTGAAGATTTTGAAGATGATTTAACTTTTTATAAAGATATTTATTCTTATAATATTTCTATTTATGATTCTTATTATTATTTAAATATTAATGCAGTTCCTGAAGATCAAGATGCAACTGTTAAAATAAGTGGAAGAGAATATTTAATTAATAATACTGGTTCTATTATTGTTAAGGTTTCTTTAAATGGTAATAGTAGTACTTATACTATTAACTATACTAAAGGACGAAGTACAAGTGATTTAAGTTATAGTAAAACTTATAGTTATACTGGAGGACAACAAATATTTACTGTTCCTTATTCTGGTTACTACAAGATAAGAGCTTGGGGTGCTGGTGGAGGGAAAGATGGTAAATATGGTGGACCTGGTGGTTACTCTATTGGTGTTGCAAGATTAGTTAAAGATGAAGTTTTATACGTTTATGTTGGTGGTGTTGGTGCTTCAGCTGCTCAAAACTCTGGTGGTGGTTACAATGGTGGTGGTAACGCTGGTAACTCTGGTTCTTCCGGAGGTGGAGGCGGAGCTTCACACGTTGCTTCAGTAGCTGGAGTTATGAGTTCGTTATCAAGTTATATTGGAACATATTCATCAACTACTGGTACTTATAATTCTGATAAGATTATAATCGTTGCCGGTGGTGGTGGCGGTGGAGGAAACTCTAATGACTACTACGGAGGTGGTGGAGGAGCTGTTGGACATAGTGGTAACGCTTCTTCAGGTGGTTCTCAAACTGCAGCTGGTACTGGTAATCGTAATGGATCATTTGGACAAGGTGGTCATAGAAACGGTGACGGCGGTGGCGGCGGAGGCGGCTTCTGGGGTGGAGCTGCTGGTAATGGAGATAATAATGGATCTGGTGGATCTGGATTTATCGGATCTTCAAGATTAATTTCTTATGGTGATATTACTAAACACATGACTTGTTATTGGTGTAGTACTAATAATAATCCTGAAACAAAAACTATTAGTAACTCTAATATGTCTAGTTCTTTCTTAGATGATTATGCAAGTAATACACATGGAAGAATTATTTTTGATAGATTAGCTGTTCCTTCTAATAACTATTATTTAAGTAATATTACTAGTGATACTGGTACTTGGAATAAAGTATTTAATCCGATTGAAGAAGATTATATGTTATCTGTTAGTATGTATACTCATAAAGTTAATCTATATGCTAATATGACTGATTCTTCTACTCAATCTGTAACAGGTACTGGAGAATACATTTTAAATATTGGTTATAATTATGCAACTATTAGTGTTACTGCTGATAATGGAGAAGTTAAGAATTATAACATTACTATTTTAAGAGAAAGTTTAAAAGGTAAACATTCTTCTGAATTAAGGCTTATTAATTATGATGATGTTGGTGATGTTAGAAAAACAATATATGTTGATAAAGGTGTACTTGTATATGATTTAACATTACCATCATATAAGATTGCTAATAACATTGAAGCTATCCCTTATGACTCTGAAGCAACAGTAGAAATTACTGGTAGTGATTTCATTATTGATGATGGAACTATTAGAATTAAGGTTTCCGCTCCAGGAGTAGACGACACTTTATATATTATTAATTATACTTTAAAGAATTATTATCAAAGTATTACTAAAAACTATTCTGCTACTAGTTCCCAATATACATATACAATTCCAACGACAGGATACTATAAACTTGAAGCCTGGGGTGCTAGTGGAGGTAATGATGGTAAAGTTGGTGGTGATGGAGGATACTCTATTGGTGTTGCTTTCTTAACTGAAGGTGAAACACTTTACATGAATGTTGGAACTCGTGGTTCTAACTCTGCTAGTGGTAACGGTGGAGGTTACAACGGTGGTGGTAATGCAGGTGGCTCTGGTTCTTCCGGTGGTGGAGGAGGAGCAACAAGTGTTGCTACTGTTTCGGGTACTCTTCCTAACTTAGGAGCTTATATTGGTACTTATTCTTCTACTAGAAAAACTTATGATTCAGATAAAATTTTAATCGTTGCCGGTGGTGGTGGCGGTGGAGGAAACTCTAATGACTACTACGGATGTGGTGGAGGAGCTGCTGGTCATGTAGGTAATGCATCTACAGCTGGTTCTCAAACTGCTGCAGGTACTGGTAATCTTAATGGATCATTTGGACAAGGTGGTCATAGAAATGGCGACGGTGGAGGCGGCGGAGGCGGCTTCTGGGGTGGTGCTGCTGGTAATGGAGATAATAATGGATCTGGTGGATCTGGATTTATTGGTTCTTCAAGATTAATTTCATATGGTGATATTACTAAGCACATGAGTTGTTATAATTGTCCTGCTCAAAGTGATCCTGAAATATTAACTTATGCTAAAGGTACTCATGGAAGTTCATTTGTAGCTGATGTAGCATCTACTTCTGGTGGATATTTAAAGGTTGAAATGCTTGAATTCATTAGTGAAAATAATTTCTTAACAAGTTTAACTGTTGTAGATGATGAACTTGAAGATACAGGTACTTGGGATAAAGAATTTGATCCATCTGTATATGATTATAAAGTTACTGTAGATACTTATTTAAATTATGTTACTGTAACAGGTGAAGCTGCTAATGCTAAATCAGTTGATGGTAGCGAAAGAAGATTTATTAATCTTGGAGATAACTATTTTACTTTAACAGTTACTGCTCAAAATGGTAGTGTAAGAACTTATACAGTTAATGTATATCGTGCTTATTCTTCAGTTCCTACAACTGAACTTATGTTAATAGATTTCAATTTAACTGATGGTAATGTTTATGAAAGAATCTTCTGTGAACACGATGTATATGATTATGATTTAACAATACTTTCTGGTATTTATTCATTAGATGTTATTGCTGTTCCTTATGATCAAAATGCTACAGTTAAATATTCTGGTTTTGGTTATATTAAAACTTCTAAAGTTGCTTATATTATTGTAAGTAATCCTAATGCATCACCTAGTCAAACTATATATGCTATTAATATTATTAAAGGTGAGGCTGCAAGTGATGTTGAATTTAACTATACAGGTACTTACCAAACATTTACTGCTGAATATGCTGGGTACTATCAAGTTGAAGCTTGGGGAGCACAAGGTGGTAACGATGGTGAACTTGGTGGACTTGGTGGTTATGCTACTGGTGTTGTAAGACTTTCTGCTGGTGAAACACTTTACATTTATGTAGGTGGAGCTGGTAATGGTTGTGTTGCTGGTACAGGTGGTGGATACAACGGTGGAGGTAATGCTGGTAACTCTGGATGTTCTGGTGGTGGCGGTGGAGCTACTCACATAGCATTTGTTCCTGGTTTACTTAATACACTTGAAAGCTATAAAGGCTTCTATAATAATGCAAAGAAAACTTATGTATCTGATGATATCTTGATTGTTGCCGGTGGAGGTTCTGGTGCTGGTCATAGTGCTAGTCTTTCAGGTTCTGGTGGTGGTTATACTGGAGCTACTTCATCTGGTACTGGAGGTACTCAACAAACTTATGGTACAGGTACTAATAATGCATCATTTGGACAAGGTGGACACCGCTCTGGTGACGGAGGTGGTGGAGGTGGTGGCTTCTATGGTGGAGGAGCTGCTTATGGAGATACTCATGGTGGCGGTGGATCTGGTTATATAGGTTCATCTAGACTACAATCTCTAACTACTAGAACTAAACACATGACATGTTATAACTGTCCAACTTCTGAAGATAGTGAAATATATACTGAAACTACTACAAGATATAGTAGTAGTCCTACACCCGATTATGCTAAGAGTGGAAATGGTTATGCTAAACTTACTTTATTAAATTTAAGTACTAATAATTTCTTAAGTAATATTACTATTAAAGATATTGTAGATTTAGATGATATCAAAGATTTAACCTTAAATGAAACATTTGATATGAATAAAACTACTTATACAATTACAGTAGATCCTGATATTACTTCAATTAGATTAAGTGCTAAACCTGAAGATTCTAAAGCTACAATTGATGGTTTAGGAGATTTTGATGTTCCTGTTGGCACTACTGATTTTGATATTGTAGTAACTGCAGAAAATGGAGATAAAAAAACTTATACAGTAAAAGTAACTAGACAGGCTTCAACTAATACTAAACCTACAGCCATTTATGTATCTGGTTTAATCAAATCATTATGTAATTCTAATGATACTTATTGTAAGTTATATGATACAAGTAATAATGTGGTAGATACTTATGATTCTGATGTTGAAGAGTATAGAATTACTGTTCCATCTCGTATTAAACAATTAAAATGGATTGTAGATAAATCTAATGTTAATCAAGTTGTTACAGGTGATGGTATTTCTGAATTACCTTCAGGATTAACTACAGTAACAGTAGAAGTAGAATCAGAATATTGTGCTTACTATTATCCTGAATTAAATGCTCTACCTCCTGAAGATCCTGAAGAAGAATATACTCCTCCTGATAAGTCTGATCCTAAATATGCTAATTGCTTTAGAACCTATACATATAATGTAACTAGAATAGTAAGTGATGATGCAGATTTAAAAACATTAAAGATTGATAATGTAGAAACTAATCCTCAATTAGATCCAGCAAGTGATGCAGAAATTGAATTTGATTTAAACTATGTTGATCCAGATGTATTTGATTATTTCTTCTCAGTTCCTAAGAGTTGGGATCATGTTAAATATTTAGTTGCTGAAGCTGATGCTCATGATGATGGAGCAGAAGTAGATATAAATGGAAATGAAAACTTTGTTGTTGGTGAATCTAACTTAGTTGAAATAGTAGTTACTGCACCAGATGGAGTAACTCAAAGAACTTATAGACTACATGTATTTAGAGAATTTGAAAAGAATGTATATGTTAATAATTTAGCTATTAAAGATCATATTTTTGATCAAGAGTTCTCTAAATACAACTTTGGTCCTTATAAAGTTACTATTCCTAATGATGAAACTAGTGCTCAAATAACATTTAGAGTAGAATCTGATACTACTACTGCAGCATTTACTAGAACTAGAACTACATCTATTAGTGAATCTCATAGTGGTCAAGATTATACAGTTGATATTACAGGTATTCCTGTTAATACAACATATTATGAACTTAATACTACAGCTGAAGATAATAACTATACTGGTACTTATACAATTGAAATTACTAGACTTAAGAATAGTGATTCAACTTTAAAGAGCATTATAGCTAAGACTGATGATACTAATTGGACACTTGATCCTGTATTTGATCCTAGTGTTCATGATTATACTATTAATGTAGATGCCGGTGTTACAAGTGTTACATTAGTACCTGAAGTAAATGTAAATACTTCAAGTATATCAATGCCTGATGGTGAATCTATTCATGTAGGTAATACAGTTAAAAGAGTAATAGTTACAGCAGAAGATAAAACATATACTATTTATAACTTTACTATTGTAAGACCACCATTTAGTGATGCTACATTAAAAGAACTTACTATTAAAGATTCATCTGATAATAGTTATACTGTTAAAGATATAAATGATAATGAATTTGATCCATCCGTTAATGTTTATTATGTAACAGTTCCTAATGATGTATATGTAGTTAATATTAATGGTGTTAAAAATAATGTATTTGCTACTGTAACTGGTAATGGTAAATACTATTTATCAGTAGGAGAAAATAATATAGTTTTAAGTGTTACAGCAGAAAATGGAGTAGTTAATTATTATAATATTTATATAACTCGTGAACCTAACTCAAACCCTGAGTTAACTAGTATTACTTCTTCAAAATCTATTTTAAATGAAACATTTACTGATAATACTGTTACTTATACAATGGATGTTACTTATGATGTAGATTATATTGATTTAACATATCATTTTGCTGCTAGTACTACTAGTGCTAAGACTTATAGTTTAAGTGATACAGAATATGATCAAAGTAAAGTTCCTTTAGTAACTGGCGATAATGAATTAAAGATTATTACTAAAGCTGAAGATAATTCAGAATTAACTTATTATTTAACTATTACTAAAGATGCTAGTACTATTAATACTTTAGAAAATGTAGTTATTAATGAAACTAGATATACTCCAGTATTTGATCCAAATGAAAATAATTATTATGCATATCTTCCTTATGATGTAAGAACAGTTCACTTTAAAGTAACAAAGGGTGATGATGCAGAAAATTATACAATTGCAGTTACTGATAGTGATTTAATTGTAGATGGTGATGAAGTATCTGGATTAAAAGTTGATGAAAATGTAATTTCTATCATAGTTACACCTGAGGATGGTACTATTAATACTTATGTATTTGATTTAACAGTTATTCCTGAGGGTGCATCTAATACTAAGTTAAAGAAATTAACCGTAAGTAATGGAACACTTAGCCCAACATTTGATCCAAATGTTTTGCATTATGATATAGAAGTTCCATATGAAGTTACTACTGATACTATTGATGCTACAGTAGAAGCTCCACTTGAGGTTGATGATACAACTCCAATTTCTGGTTTGGGTACTTATACATTACCAGTTGGTATTACTAATGCTTATGTAATTGTACATGGTATTGATGGATATGATAGAGTATACTCAATAACATTTAATAGACTTCCAAATGATGACTCTATGTTAAAGACTTTAACTGTTAAAGATTTAATTCTTACACCAGGATTTAGTCCTAACACAGTAGAGTATGATATGGATGTTGATTCTAACTCTATTAACTTTACTTCAATAGTTCCTAATGATCCAAATGCTTCTTATGAAGTAGTAGGTAATAGTAACTTATCTGAGATTGGTACTACTTATGTAGTTAAGATTATAGTTACTGCAGAAAATGGAACAGATAAGACAGAGTATAAAATTAATGCTAAGAGAATAGCTAGTTCAAATGCTAATCTTGCTGATTTAGGAGTTAAAGACTTTACTATAAATCCAACATTTACTCCAACTAATACTATTTATTATTTAACAGTTCCAAATGATGTTTCTAATGTTTTAATTTATGCAGAACCTGAGGCTGGTAATCCAACTATTACAGGTGATGGAATTCAACCTGTATATACAGGAATGAATTATAAGACAATTGAAGTTGTATCTGAAGATGGAAGCGTTTCTAAATCATATACAATTGCTATTACTCGTGAAGAATCTGATAATACTAATGTTACTTATTTAGAAATACTTAATGGAACTATGAATAAAGAGTTTAATAACGATGGTGATGATACATATAATGTTGAAGTTTATTCATCTGAAGAGTCTCTAGACTTTAAAGTAGTTCTTGAAGATCCAAATGCAACATATAGAGTATCTAATAATAGCTTTAGTTCTAATACTACTGTTACACTTACTGTAGTAGCAGAAGATAATTCAACAAGAACTATAACATTTAATGTAACTGTTAAACCTATGGTTAGTGCTTTACTTAAGAATTTATATGTAGATAACTATGAACTTGAAAGTAAATTTAATTCTAATATCTTCTATTACAATTTAACTATTAATTATGAAGATGAAGAAATTGTTCCTCATTATGAGAAAGTAGATCCAGATGCTACAGTAGTAGTTTCTAAATGTGATGATTTAGTTGTAGGGTCTACTGAAGTTACATTTACTGTAACTGATAGTGAGAATAATAATACTGAAACCTATACTATTAATGTTACTAGAAATCCTTATGTAAATAACTTCTTAGAATACTTATATAATGATTATAAAACAGGTGAATTTAAAGAAGATTTCTCAAAGACTAAATATATTTATACTTTAGATGTAGATAAAGACTTTGATGAAATTACATTATTTGGTTCACCAACTACTAGCCAATCTACAATTACTATTACAACTACTAATGAAGCAGGTAATAGTGATTCTATTAAATATAAATTAGGTGCTTACAAACTTAATAAGGGTGAAAATAAATTTACTGTTAATGTTTCCTTAAATGGTTATACAAGAAAATATCATGTTTATGTTAATAGAGCATTTGATAGTCAAAAAGATTTATTTACTTTAACTGTTAGAAGTGGAACAGAGTTCTATAAATTAACTCCTGAGTTTACTTCTGATCATACTACTTATGATTTAACAGTTGAAAATGATATAAATAATATTATATTTGCAGGTACTATACCTAGTACTGCATCTGTATATGGTTTAGGTAAACATGAACTTAATCCATTACATAATATATTTAATATTGTAGTTACTGCTGAAGATGGAACTACTAAAACTTATACTATTGATGTTTATAAGAATGCATCAAATAATGCTTACTTAACTGATTTAGTTCCAAGTGTCGGTTCTCTAGATCCTGCATTTGCATATGAAACTAATGTTTACGATTTAGTATTAGATAATTCAGTTTCATTACTTTCATTTACTGTAATGACTGAAGATCCAAATGCTACTTATACTGGTACTGATGCTGAGATTGTTCCAGATGGAATTTCTGTAAGAACTATTACAGTAACAGCAGAAGATAATACTCCTAGAACTTATACAATTAATGTTGTTAAGTTTGTATCTGATGATGCAGACTTACTTAACTTAAAGGTAAAAGGTTATAGTTATGTAGATCAAGAAAACTTAACTAGTACAATTACTTTTAATAAAGATACTTATGAATATTATTGTATTTTAAATAATAGTAAAAAGACTATTTCTAAATCTGATTTTGAATATTCATTAAGTTATAATAAAGCTACGATTAGTTTTCAAGAAGAAACTAATATATCTACTAAAGGGTTTACTGAATATAATGTTATAGTTACAGCAGAGGATAGTGTAACTAAGAATATTTATAAAGTTTTCTTTAAGAGACAAGTAGGTACTTCTTCCAGAATAATTAAAGTTAATCCATCAGTTGGATATCTTGAAACTGATTTTGATAATACTACTAATGATTATTATTGGGTAATACCTAGAAAGTATATAGTATCTGTTGATTCTTTAGGTTATGTTTTAGAAGATGAAAATGCTACAGTAAGATGGACATTAAATGATAAAACTTATACTTTCGTAGTTACAAGTGAAGATTTAGAAAATACTTCAACTTATACATTTACTACAAAGAATGAAGGAATGAATTATTATTTAGATAATATTACTGTTAAAGATAATAAGAATATTAATTATAATTTAACTCCTGAGTTTGAAAGCGATACTAATGCATATGATGTTCATGTTTATAAGAATGCTACTAAAGTAACTATTACAAGTGAAATTAGTATTGAAGATATAGATGTAATGATTTATAAAGATAGTGATTCTTCTAATAAATCTAAAGAGAGTGGTACATTTGTTATTGATGATGATATTGAGAGTTATTCACTTGATTTAATGGATGGTGAAATAGAAGTAGGTAACTATACTTTAAATGTTATTAGAGATATTGAAGTAGATACTAACTTAGCAAATTTATTTATTGTAGATAATGATTCTGTTTGTAATGGTTCTTTATGTAAAATTAAACCTAACTTTAAAGGTACTACTTCAGCTTATAAAGTTAATGTTCCATATCAATATGATACATTAACAGTAGGTTATACTACTTCAAATGAACAACAAACAGTTAAGATTAAAGATGTAGAAAATTATATTACAAATGGTGAATATGAACTTTCTACTGGTGCTAACTTAATATATGTTGAAGTATATGATGGTTTAAATAAACTTACTAAGACATATAATTTAACTATTACTAGAAATAAATCTAATAATGCTTATTTAGAGTCATTAAAGATTTCTTCAACTGGAGTAAGCGAATATGAATTAAGTCCAGAGTTTGATAAAGAAACTCTTGAATATGAAATAGTAGTAGATCCTACAGTTACTGAAGTAACAGTTGAAGCTGTTCCTGAAGCATTAAGTGATGGAGCTTCTACAATAATAAATGGTTATAATTATTTAGAACCTGGATATAATGATTTAACTATCGCAGTATTAGCACCTGATAGAAAAACAGAAAAAACATATATAGTTCATATATTTGTAGGAGATCCTACGAAGTCATCATTCTTAACAAGTATTACGGTATCTAGTGGTAAGATTTGGAAATTAGTTCCAGACTTTAAAAAGAATACTACTGGATATGTAGTTAATGTTGAATCTTCTACAGAGTTTGTTATGATTGAAGCATTCTTTGAAGAAGGTAAGAATATTATTACAGATGGAACTGGCCAATTTAATGTTTCAACTGGAGTTAATGTATTTAATATTACATCTACTTTATATGAAGATGATGATACTACTGTTATTAGTGAAACAGTTTATACAATAACAGTTATTAGACCAATTTCATCTAACGTATATCTTACTGATTTAAAAGTAACAGCTACTAATGAAGAAGTATTCTTAAATGCAAATGGATATTATGCTTTATCTAAACCATTTGATAAAGGTACTACTGAATATGGTTTAACAGTTTCTCCAAATGTTAGAGAACTTGTTATTGAAGCTTCAGTTCAAGATGATTCTTCTAGATATGTAGTTTATGGTAACCATTTAGTTACAGGACTTAATTATGTAGATGTTGTAGTATTTAATGAAGATAATACTTTAACTAAGACATATCAAATTACTGTTACAGTTCTTCCTAGTGATGATGCTTCATTAAGTGGTATCAAAGTATTTAATACATATAAAGATGAATTTGATAATGATCAAGAAACTGTATATGGTATTGATGAAGAAGTATTTGATAAAGATACACTTACTTATAATTTAAATCTTGCATATGATGTAGATAGAGTTAATATTTTAGCTACACCTTCATTTGATAATGCTTCAGTTGAAGGCAATGGTTTATTCTATTTAGATTATGGTGCTAATGTAGTAGTTATTAATGTAACTGCTGAAAATGGTGAAGATGATTTAACTTATACTTTAAATCTTTATAGAGCATATGATATTTACTTATCTAATATACTTGAAGATAATGAAGACTATAATTTAAATGAAGAATTTGATAAGACTAATGATACTTATACAATGACTGTTGATAATTCAGTTAAGTCTATTTCATTTGAAGGTATTCCTGAAGAAAATAATGTAACAGTTACTTATTCACTTGGTGATGGTTCTTCAGCTTTATCTACTGTTACTGCTGATGGAATTCTTTATACAGGAGTAGGACTTAACAAATTAGTAATTACAGTAACTGCACCTGATAATACATTTAAATATTATTATGTAAATGTTACTCGTGAACAAAGTGATAATAATTATCTTGAATATCTAGAATTTGATGAAGGTATTTTAAGAGAACCTTTTGAAAAAACGAGAGAAACTTATACTATGTATATCGTAGATACTTATACTTCACTTGATTTAGAAAAAGCATCAATAATACCTGAAGATAGTACTGCTAAATATACAATTTCTGGTTATGCTGGATTAAGTAAGACATCTACTAATACTGTTACAATTGCAGTGACAAGTGAATCAGGAAAAGTAAGAAATTATGTAGTTGAGGTTACACTTAAACCTGAAGAATTCTTTATGCATTATTTGAAGAGTTTAAGAGTTTCTTATAAAGTTCAAGGAGAGAGTGGACAAGAAACTGTTGAAGCAACACTTTCACCAACATTTGTACAATCAACTAGAAGCTATACAGTTACGGTTCCTTATTCAGTTTCATCTGTTACAACTAATGCTATTACATTAAATGAAGATGATGATGCTATTCTTTCTGCATCAACTGAATCAGGTATTGCTTATGGTGATGCAACATATTCAGTTAACTTTGGTAGAAATGTAATAAATATTAAAGTTGCTTCTAGACTTAATAATGATGATACATTTGGAATGTATAAAGTAATAGTTTATAGAAGTAAGAATCCTACTGCTACATTACGATTACTTGCTGAAAAGAATCATGTATTAAGTCCATCATTTAATTCAAGTAGATTAAATTACAGTATCAATATTACTTCAAGTGTTAAGAAACTTGATATAACTGCGATTCCTACGGATCCTGGTGCTACAGTAGAAATTATTGGTAATGGTAATTTCCACGAAGGAGCAAATACAGTTACTATTCATGTAACAGCAGCAGACGGAACAGCAACTAAGGATTATAAGATTACAGCTAATTGTACTTTATCTGATAATAATTATCTAAGTTCTTTTGAAGTTAAAGATTATTCAATTAATCCTACATTTGTAAAAACTAATACTGGTGTATATATTGCAAATGTAACTGAAGATATAACTAGTGTATTTATAACTGCTATACCTGAGGACAGTGATGCTAGTCTTTCTATTATTACTTCAAGTGCTACCTATAGTAAAAACTCTATTTCTTATAAGTTAACTCCTGGTAATAATTATATTTATGCTACAGTTACTAGTGCTGCAGGTAATACAAGAACTTATACACTTAATGTATTTAGAAGTTATTCAACAGATAATAGATTAAAAGAACTTGTAGTTAGTGATGGAGTTTTAGTTCCTGACTTTGATCCTGAGAAAACTAGTTATACAGTTACTCTTGAAGATGATTTAGCATTCTTAGATACTATTACAGTAATAGGTATAAAGAATGATTCTAAAGCTACTTTAGAGGGTAATGGAGAATATCAAATTAGAAATGGTAATAACGAAATAATTATTTCTGTTAAGAGTCAATCAGGAGATGTCAGAGAATATAAAGTAAATGTTATTAAAGTTGCAGATACATCTAATAGACTTGAAACTCTTGAAGTTTATGAAGGTGAGTTATCTCCAGCATTTACTAATGAAGGAATGCAATATTATGTAACAGTTCCTTATGAAGTTACATCACTTGATTTAACTGAAGATGTAAATGTTATTCCAGAAGATAATAATGCTACTATAGAAATAACTGGTAATAGTGATTTCAAAGTAGGTATGAATGTTGTTTCTATTAAAGTTACTTCTACTAAGGGAGTTTCTAGAACATATCAGGTATATGTAACTAGATCAGTACTTGCTTCTAATTATTTAAGTGATCTTTATATTGAAGGATATGATTTTACTCCTTCGTTTGATAAGACAGTTTTATATTATGAAGTTGTAGTTGCTTCAAGTGTAGATAAAGTTACTTTAAAAGCACTTCTAGAAGATGAAAAAGCATCTATATCTATTGATAATGTAGATGATATTACTTCTAAAGAAATAGATTTGAACTTTGGTGATAATAAATCATATGTTAAAGTTGTTTCTGAGAGTGGTTCTGAAAGAATATATACTGTTAAGATTATAAGATCTCAAAGTAACGATTATCATTTATTAAATTTAACTACTAATGTAGGTACTTGGGATAAAGAATTTGATACAGATGTCAAAGAATATGTTATTGATGTAACTAATGCTAATACATCTATTAAATTTACTGGTGAGTATTCTAATACCGCTACTTGTGATGGTTTAGATACTATTAGTTTAAAAGTTGGAGAAAATAATCATACTATTATAGTTACTTCAGCTTCCGGTCAAACTAATACTTATACATTTACTATTAATAGACCAGGTAATAGTAATACTGATATTTTGTCTATTACATCTAACCATGGTGATTTAACGCTTATAAATGGAGTTTATACAATTGATGTTCCAGATTCTGCATCTACTATTAGTTTTGATGTTACACTTGATGATCCTAATGCAAAAGCATTGCTTGATGATGCTTACACACTAAATTATGGACATAATGAAATAGAATTTGAAGTAATGGCAGAAGATGGTCAAACTAAGAAGACTTATACAATTAATGTATATAGAAAGAAAGACTTAGCTGCTATTGATATTACAGATGATGTTATCACTTTAGATTTAGATGAAGAATTAGATATTGATTATTCATTTGAACCTAGTGATACTGATGATACAACTGTTACATGGTCTTTAGTAGACGAAGGAATAATAACTTTAAATAATGGTCATATAAAAGCTATTGGTTTAGGTTCTACTTATGTTTATGTAAGAAGTACTACTAATACACTTATATATGATAAAGTTAAAGTTATTGTTGCTAGTAAGAAAATAACTTCAAGTGTATATGATGTATGGCATATCGGAGATTCTGAAAATGGTCTTGCTTCAGTAGAATTTAGTTATATTATTGGTATAAATGATAAAACTACTATTGATGAAGTATTTGCTAACTTAGATAATGATATTAATACATTGAAGTTATATTCTAATAGTGAAGAAATTAATAACTATACTATATATGCTGGTACTGGTTTAGTTATTAAACTAGTTGTAAATGATATAGTTTATGATCAAGTAGTTGTTGTAGTAAGAGGAGATAATGGTACAATAGAGAAGCCTGGTAATGGTATTATTACATCAACAGATTATGCTACTTTATCTTCATTACTTGCCGGTCTTACTCTTAAGACACCAATGACATCACTTCTATATGACTTAAATAAGAATATGATTCTTACAGTTACAGATCTATCTCCATTAAGTTTATATATAGCAGGTAAAGCTACATTTACAAATCTTAATGGATTATAAAAAGAACTTTTTTAAAAAAGTTCTTTTTTGTTTTATAATTAATATAGGTGATAATATGGATGAACATATTGATGGTTTTTTAGATTATATTAAAGTAGAAAAGAATTTTTCTGATTACACTGAAGTAAATTATGAAATAGATTTAAAAGATTATGAAAAATATTTAAGTAGTAAAAGAATAAATTATTTAAATATGAAATATAAAGGTGTATTAGAGTATACTAAGTATTTAAAAGAAAATAAAGAATATACACCGACTTCTATTAATAGACATTTATCATCTTTAAGAAGTTTTTATAATTACTTAATACTTAATAATAAGATTACATCTAATCCTTTTAATCTTATTAAAGGACAAAAGAAAGAGCTTAAACTTCCTAATTATATGAAGTATTCCGAATTTGAAGATATGATTAATTCTATACCAGATGATACTCTAGGTATTAGAAATAGATGTTTATTTGAAATGCTATTTTGTAGTGGCGCAAGAATTGGAGAGTTAATCAATATTAATGTCTCTGATATTGATTTTTCTAATAAACAAATAAAGGTTTTAGGTAAAGGTAATAAAGAAAGAATAGTATATTTAAATGAACATGCAATAGATTCTATACATGATTACTTAGATAATTCTAGATTAGATCTTTTAAATGGAAGAAAGAGTGATAGATTATTTATAAATCATATTGGAGGAGATTTGACTACTAGAGGAGTTAGAGATATCATAGATAGTATAATTAAGAAAGCTGCACTTAATATTAAAGTAACACCACATATGTTTAGACATACTTTTGCAACCATGTTATTAAATGAAGGTTGTTCATTAAAGAGTGTTCAAGAACTTCTTGGACATGCTAATCTTTCAACTACTTCAATATATACACATGTCTCAAATGACAGAATAAAAGACGTGTATTTTCATACACATCCTAGAAATAAAAAATAGCTTGTATCACTACAAGCTTTTAAAATGGAATAGTAAAACTAATAAACTTTAAATGTTTAATAAAAAATCTAATGAAACTCATTAATAACTCCTTTCTAAATTCTCCTTCTTATATTATTTTTACCGATAAGTCTTTATTTTTCTCATTTAATTAAAAAAACAGGTGTAGAATTTAAAAATCTACACCTTTTTGAATTTTTTTCAAGAAAAAGTGAGAAAAATGGACTTTGACCGTGTATATGAATAGTAAGGGAGGAAAATAAATGAAAAGAAATTTAAAAGTATTACAAGAAGAAATCTCTGATTGTGGAGTATGTTCTTTACTTTCTATAATTAGATATTATGGAGGAGATACTAATTTAGAAAAGTTAAGAATAGAAACTTCCACTACCAAGAAAGGAGTAAGTGCATATAATTTAATAGAGTGTGCAATCAATTATGGATTTGATGCAAAAGGATTAAAAGTTAAAGATTTGAATAAAATTAACTATCCTTGTATAGCTCATATTAAAATAAATAATTCTCTTTCTCATTTTATAGTTTTATATAAACTTAAAAATGATGTACTTACTATCATGGATCCATCTTCCGGTTTTAAGAATATGAAAGTAAATGAATTTAATAAATGTTTTACTGGTGTAGTAATCCTACTTTCACCTAAGACAATTATTAAAAAAGAAACTAGTGATAATTATTTATTAAAAAGAATTCTATTCTTTATTAGTAAAAATAAAAAAATAATATCACTTATAGTTTTCTTTAATCTCTTATTTGTATTACTATCAATTGTTAATGGTTTTTATATTGAATTATTTAATATAGTTAGTAATACAAAGATTATATATTTCATATTCTTAATATTAACCATAATTATTAGTTTTTTAAATTATATAATTAGCTTGTATCATGAAAAACTCAAGAAGAATGTTAATATTAATATTTTAAAAGATTTCTATAAACATATATTAAACCTCCCTTTAAAATATATTCACTTAAAGGACTCTTCAGAAATAATTAAAAGAATCAATGATTTAGAAGGAGTAGAGACAGTAATCGTTGATGCAATAGTTATTATATTCACCAACTTCGTAATCTTATCAATCTGCCAAATAATTATATTTTTTATATCAAAACCTGTCTTTATAATTATTAATTTTTTCACATCCGTTTATATCTTTGTTAGTTTTATACTAAATAAGAATATAATAACGCTTTTAAATCAAGTGATTGATGTATCTACAAAATATAATTCTAAACTCATTGATAATGTTTTAGGACTAACAAGTATTCATCATAATTATTTAATAGATCATTCACTTTTGACACTTAGCAAAGTAAAAAATGAAGATCTAAATACATATTATTTATACAATAAAAAACTTATGAAAAATAATAATATTCTAGATGGTTTATTTAGAATACTATTAATAAGTGTATATACATATGTATTTATGAGTAACAAAATAACTTTAAGTATATTAATTGTTTTATCATTTATTATTAATTTAATTAATGATTCTCTTAAAAGTATAGCAGCAATTATTCCAGGTTTATTTTATACAAAATCTATTATTAGAAAAATTGATGAGTTTTATTCAATCAATTTAAAAGATAATGGGTATAACGAAACAAATACTTATGATATTGAAGTTAATAATCTGAGTTTTGGTTATAACAGTTTATATAATATCATTAGTAATTTAGATTTAAAGATTAAAAAGGGGGAAAAAGTAATCATTAAAGGTGAATCTGGTAAGGGTAAATCAACTTTCTGCAGGATACTAAATAAAGAATTAAATTATAAAGGTTCTATTAAGATTGGAGATGTTGAACTTTCAACTCTTAGTTCAAGTAATTTAAAAACACAAATCACATATTCTTCACAAGATGAGTATATCTTTAATGCATCTATTAAAGATAATATATTATTAGGAAGAAAGGTAAGTGATGAAGATTTTAATAAAATAGCAAGTATTTGCTGTTTAGACCGTATTATTAAAAATAGACCATTTAAGTATGACACTTATCTTTATGATGGAGGAAAAGAACTAAGTGGTGGAGAAAGAAATCTAATTATTCTTGCTAGAACTTTAATAAATAAATCTAATATCTATATATTTGATGAAACATTAAAAGAATTAAATGATTCTGTAGAAAATGAAGTATTAAAAAATATATTTGAGAATTTTAAAGATAAAACAATTATTTATGTTAGTCACAAGAACAAAAAGAACTATTTTGGAAGAGTAATTTATGTGTAGAAAGGAGTAATAATGGAATTAAGTAATACTGAACTAATTAATATAAATGGTGGTGGTATTGGCAAATGGGTAATCATAGCTGGTGCTGTATCATTTGTTATTGGTTTTCTTGACGG
>JAFSVF010000006.1 GCA_017450205.1 Bacilli bacterium
AGATAATATAGTGAATTCTTGTGGAAGTGCTTTTACTAAAGCAATTGTTAAGAATTCTAATATGTTAGAAGATGGATATGTTCAAAGAAAAATTTATAATTCTATAAAAGAATCTATTAGACAAGCAAAACTTGGACGTATCTGGGTAAAAGGTAATTATCAGTTTATGATAAGCGACCCTATTGCACAAGTAAGAAGTGCTTTAGGTTTAGAAGTTAAAGGTGCTCTTCAAGCAAATGAAATCTATTCTAACTTCTGGAATGAAAGAGATTATGATGGAGAAATTTGTTTAATGAGAAGTCCACTTACACATTATTCTGAAATTAATGTTGAAAGAACTGCTAATACAGATGAAATGAAAAAGTGGTATAGATATATTTATAGCGGTGTTATATATAGTATTTATGATATAGCAACAGTTAAACACGCAGATTCTGATTTTGATGGAGATATTGTATGCTCAACAAATAATCCTTACTTTTTAAAAGGGGCTATGAGAGATGAAATTCCTATCACTTATGAAAAGGAAATGGTTCCGACTCAAAAAGTAACTTTACCTAATTTTATTAGATGTGATGTTAAAGGATTAGATACTAAAGTTGGTCAAATTACTAATTACTCAACAAGTATGATAGCAATGTTGCCATTATTTAGAGGAGAAGGTCAACAAGAACAATTACAAGAAATGCAAAAAAGAATCAAATTACTTAGAGAAATTCAAGGAGCTGAAATTGATAAAATTAAAGGAACGACACCTCCACAATTTCCTAAGGAATGGCGTTATTGGTTAAAAATAGATAAAGACGATGATGACATTACTAAAGCAGAAAAATATAAATATAATTCTATGGTTGTTAAAAAGAAACCTTATTTCTTTATTTACTTGTATCAAACTTTAATGAAAGAATATAAGCAATATGAAAAGAATTTTAATAGCATTAGTTATAAACATTTTGGTATGGCTATGAAAGATTTATTAAAAAAAGAAAATCGTAGTGAGGGAGAAAATAAACTTATTAGAAAATATAGAAAATATTCTCCTGTGCTTGAAACTGATTGTGTAATGAATAATTTATGTAAGGAAGTTGAAAGTTCAGATTCTGACATTAAATATCATCCAAGCAAAGTTAGTTTATTATCAAATTTTGTTAATTATGACGATATAGACGAAGAAAAATTAAATCAGTTAATGGATATATGCAAAACATATAAATCAGAAAAACAATATAGAGGATTTGCAACTATGGTAGAAAATGAAGGTATTGCTGATGATGAAATTAATGAAATAATGAATCAAGTTTTATATGGTCATAAAGATAAATATAGAGAAGAAATTAGAAATATTTTTAGTAATACTAAAGAATTATTTAATCATCTTATGATGATGTGTCAAAGAAAAGGAATGAATCACGATATTGTATGGGATATAATGGGAGACGACATAATAGATGTTATACCTATACAAAATCCAACCGTTTTAATTGAAGATGAAAATGGAATGGAATATTTAGGACAAAAATATAGTCTTCAGGAGGTAAGAAAAGATGCTAATATTTGATGAGAAAAAATACGCAAAAAATCTTTTAAAGAAAAAAGAATTTCAAACATATAGACAGAAAGATATTGAAAGATATATTCTCATCAGATATTTGGCAAGCGAAGGTATGTCTACTGAAGAAATAAGAAAAGAACTTGATAAGTTCCCTTTAATTGGTTGTGAATATTTGGATAATAAAGATGTAGATATAATTTATGAAAAAATTATTGATAGAGCTTTAAGTTATCCTTTAGTCACAGGAATTAATACAATGATTTTTAAAAATGAAATTGATGTTATTAATAGCGTTGAAGATGAAAATGCTCGTAATTTACTTTTTGTTTTATTAGTTTATTATAAGTGGGCGACAACACAACAACAATTATTTTTCTTTAGTAAACATAATAATGTAAAAATGGCTGTTACTAATGATATGGATATA
>JAFSVF010000007.1 GCA_017450205.1 Bacilli bacterium
ATCATTACTTGCAGGTCTTACATTGAAAACACCTATGACAAGCTTATTGTATGACTTAAATAAGAATAAGATTCTTACAGTTACAGATCTTTCACCATTAAGTTTATATATTGCAGGTAAAGCTACATTTACAAATCTTAATGGGCTATAAAAAATATATTTAAGTAGTAAGTTAAAAAAGTGTACACAGAAAAGGTGTACACTTTTTAACTTTTTAAATTATTTTTTTTAATATTTCATATCTAATACCATCTTCTGTTTTTTCAACTTTCTTAAATCCTTTAACTCTTTTAAAACAATTTTCTTCGCCTTCCTGAATATATTTCTAATCCATCTATTTATATTTCATGTACAATATTTTTTGCCTAATACAATTCATTCAACTTCACATTGTGATTTCTTATCAATTAAAACCATTTTTACAGCTTTTAGTTTTGTTTCTCTTGTGAAATTTCGATATTCTCTTGTCATATAAACTTCCTCCTAATTAAAATTTTAACATATAAAAAAATCTACACGTTTTTTTATTTCGTGTAGATTTTCTTCAAATAACTTCTTAAAAGTTCTTTTTTAGTTTAAAAAAAGATTGCTTCTGTGTATTTCAAGTATTATTATATATCTTACATGGAGGATTTATGATAAGTATCAATGTAAAAGATATCAGAATAGAAGATGCAATCAAAGCTCATGCATTAACTTTAACACTAAGACACTTTAATATACCAAATGAAACTTTTAGTGTTAAATACCAAGATGATAAGTATTATATTTTTATGGGAGAAGATGTAATTTCATTTGCTTCATTTAATGAGATACCAATGTTTATATTTTGTACAGTTGCACATACTAGCGAAGAACTACATGAACTAGTTAGTTTTAATCAAACTATATTAAAAGTAGGCTTTAATAATAATGATGCATTAGATTATTTAAACTTCTATTCTGAATCAGACAAAAAATTAGTGAGAAGATAGTTAAGAGTATAATTTTTATTATACTTTTTTCTTTTGTTTTTAATTTGATTTTTTTGTTAAAAAGTGTTATTATATGCTGCAATTCAGGGGGATAAGTAGGTAAAATGGGGAAAAAGAAGAGTAAGACACAAAAATTTAAAAAGAATAAAAAGAGAAAAGCAAGAAGAATAAATGTAGACAAAGTAGTTAACCCATTAATACTTGTCGAAAAAGGGGGAAAAATCATGTTTAAAACATTAGAAGAGAAGGTAAAAAATTACTTTTACCATCACTATGGTAAATATGCTATCGAATACCAAATCGAAGGAGATAAAATAAAAGTTATTTCTAACATAGGTTTATATAGATATGTACCAAATACTAAATCTAATATTAAAAAATTAGATGAAGCTATTATTAAGAATAAAGTAACAATCGCTGAAAAAATAGATGATTATGAAAGAACTAATGAATCAAGAGCAAAAATGTTATTATTTAATATTTCTATGATTTTATTCAGTGGTCTTTCAATAGTATTTGCTTTCTTCTCAGGAAGTTACCTATTATTTTTACTTTCAGTTATTTCATTTTCTATTTGTACATTTGCTGCATCAACTAGTGGACTTACATATTTTATTCTAGTTTCTGAAATTAGAAATCTTAAAAGAGCAACTGGTTATAAACAAGAGTTAGAAATTGAAATGCCTAAATTAAATACTAAAAATATTAAGAAAAAATTAAAATTAATTAAAGGACAATAATGTCCTTTTTGTTTATCCAAATATATATAAAAGTGATTTTATATATATTTTTTTATGTGCTATAATTAGTTAGAGGATAAATTATGAATCAAGAAGAAATAGGAAAAAAAATAAAACAAATAAGAATTGATAATAACTTAACTCAAAGAGAATTCTCAGATATTCTAGGAGTTACATATCAAGCTGTTTCTAAATGGGAAAATGGTAAGAATTTACCAGATATTTCTATTATGAAAGATATATGTGATAAGTATAATTACAAACTTGATGAGTTATTAGGTAATTCTTATAAAGCTAAGAAGAATAATAAACTTAAATATGTAATTATTGCTATTATCATAGTAATCTTTTTAAGTGTTTTATTTTTAATAATTAAACATACAAACAATTTTCACTTTGGTACAATAAATACTAGTTGTCCTGAATTTAAAATAACAGGTAGTATTGCCTATAATTCTAATAAGACAAGTATTTATATAAGTGATCTTAAATATTGTGGTGATTCAAAAGATAATACTATTTATAAAAGAATTGAATCAACACTTCTAATAAGTAAAAATAATGTTGATAGAAATATATATACAGATACTAAAGAAAATATGACTCTAGATGACTATCTAGATAACTTTAGTATTCAAGTAAACTCAAATATATGTCTTACATTTGATGGTGATTTATCACTATCTATATATGCATATGATTCTAATGATAAAGCTACAATTTATAGAATACCTTTATCTATGAGTGATTCTTGTTCTATAAAATAGAGGTAACTATGAAAGATTCTATACTTTATAAAATAGCAAGACCATTTATAGTCATCTTTACTAAAGTGATTTTAAGACCAAAGTTTATTGGAATAGATAATATTCCTAAGAATTCTAATTACATATTAGCAGGTAATCATACTAATAATTTAGATTGTGTATTACTTATAACCGCAAGTAAAAAAGATGTTCATTTTCTTGCAAAACATGAATTATTCAAAGGATTAAAAGGAATAATATTTTCTAATTTAGGTTTAATACCAGTAGATAGAAGGAATCATACTACTAAAGCACTTAATAAGTCTTTAAAATATTTAGATAGTAATAAAGTAATAGGAATATTTCCAGAAGGAACTATCCCTAAAAATGGAGAAAAACTATTAGATTTTAAAACCGGAGTAGTTAAACTATCACATATGAGTAATACTCCAATTATTCCTTTTGTAATTAAGGGTAAATATAAAAGAAAAGTAACGATTGAGTTTTTAAAACCATACAAGGTTAAGTCAGATAATTATGAATTAGAAATAGAAAAATTTAGAAAGCTTATATTAAGTAGTCTGGAGGATTAATATGTCTATATTTGATATTTTTAGACCAAGAAAAAAAGAATTACATGGTCCATGGGAAAAATACTATACTGAAGAAGAATTAAATTATAATATTCCAAATATAACAATGTATGAACAAATTCTATTAAGTGAAAATAAATATAAGAACTTAAAAGCAATTGAATACTTAGGAAGAAAAATAACTTATAGAAAACTAGTAAAGAATATTGAAAGAGCAGCCATCTCTTTTAAAAAGTTAGGTGTATCTAAAGGTGATATAGTAACTATTTGTTTACCTAATTTTCCTGAAGCATTATATTCTTTATATGCTTTAAATAAATTAGGTGCGATAGCTAATATGACACATCCACTTTCTAGTGAAAATGAATTAAGAGATGCAGTTAACTCAACTAATAGTACAATTCTAATAATGTGTAATCAATTCTATAACAAACTAGAACCGATTCTGAATGAAACAAAACTAGAACAAGTAATCTTTGTTAAAGCAAGTGATTCAATGAATCCACTTCTAGGATTACTATATAATATTTCAACATTTAGAAAATTCAAAAGAATACCATATAGACATATGTTTATGTCTTATAAAAAGTTTATTAGTAAATCATTCTATGAGCCATATGTTAAACATAGAAAACTAGGTAAAAACCAACCAGCAGTTATTATTCACTCTGGTGGAACAAGTGGTACACCAAAGAATGTTGTTATTCAAAATAGAGCATTCATCCTAGGTGCTAAACAAACTGGTGATATGTGTTTACATTTAAAACCAGGAGATTCATGTCTTGCAATAATGCCTAATTTCCATGGATTTGGTTTATCAGTATGCATGCATACAGCACTTACACTTGGCTGTTATACAACATTAGTGCCTCAATTTGATGCAAAAAAGTTTGACATTCTATTTAGCAAAACTAAACCAACTGTAGTCTTAGGAGTTCCAACTCTTTTTGAAGCATTAATTAATAATACTAATATACCTGATATAGATTTATCTTACTTAAAATTTGTAGTAAGTGGTGGAGACACTTTACCAAAAACTCTTGAAGATAGAGTTAATAAATATTTAAAGAACCATGGTAGTAGCGCAATTATTACACAAGGATATGGACTAAGCGAAGCACTTGCAGCAGTAACTTTATGTTATCCAGGAGCTCAAAAGTCCGGTTCTATTGGTATCCCACTTGCAGGTAATTATGTAAAAATAATTAATTCAAATCGTGAAGAATTACCATTTGGTGAGATTGGTGAAATTGTTATTCACTCAAAAGCATTAATGATGGGTTACTTAAATAATGAAGCTGAAACAAATGAGACATTACAAATCCATGATGATGGACATATTTGGTTACATACTGGAGACTTAGGATACATGGATGAAGATGGATTCATCTACTATAAAGGAAGAAGTAAAAGAATGATTATAACTAGTGGTTATAATGTATATCCTTCTCATGTTGAAGACATAATTGAAAGTCATCCAGATGTATTACAATGTACAGTTGTTGGTATTCCACATCCTTATAAACAAGAAGTATGTAAAGCATTTATTGTGCTTAAAGATGGAAAACATAACATATTTGTAAAAGCATCTGTTAAGGATTATTGTAAAAAGAATTTAGCTAAATATATGATTCCTCAAGAATATGTATTTAGAAAACAATTACCTAAGACAAAACTTGGAAAAGTAGATTTTAAAACTTTACAAGAAGATAAGGGTGAAGATGATGACGAAGAATAAAATGCCATGGCTTTATAAAACTGGAAAAATTATTCTTGGTCCAATATTTAAAAAATATTATAGACCAGTAATTATTGGAATAGATAATATTCCTACTGAAGGTAACGCTATAATTGCAGGTAATCATATTCATTTATATGATCAATGTCATGCAATTGTATCTACTAAAAGACCAATATTTTATATGGCTAAAAAAGAATACTTTGATTCTAAAAAAACTAAATGGTTCTTTGAAGGAGTAGGATGTATCCCAGTAGATAGATCTAAAAAGGACACTGATGCAGTCGATTCAGCTTTAGAAGTTCTTAATAGTGGAGAACTTTTAGGAATATTCCCTGAAGGAACTAGAAATCATCCTAAAGATGAAAAGATTAAAGAAATATATAATAAGTACTTCTATAATTTAAGATTTGATACAGTTCAAGATACTCTAAGAGAAAAATCAGTTAGATTATCTCAACTAAATTTTCTTCTTAAACTTTATAATGAAAAGAAAATAAGTAAAGAAGAACTAGATAAAGCACTACCATATATAGATGCAAAACTTAGATTATATGTAGATCAAAAACTAATTACTGAAGATGATTACTTTGAATCATTATTATTAGATTTTAAATTCGGAGCAGTGAGTCTAGCTAAAAAGAGTAATTCTCCAATTATCCCAATGGTTACGACTGGTGATTATAAGAAAAAATCTAAAAATCTAATTGTTCAATTTGGTAAACCTTATCTAGTAGGAGATAAAGATTTAGAAACTGCTAATAAAGAATTAAGGAGTATTTTTATAGATTTAATAAAAAGTAATTATGAAGAACTTGCTAAAATAGAAGTTGAAAGAAAATATAAAGAAGATCTTAAAAGAGCATAACTATGCTCTTTTTTGTATTTAATTAAAAAAAATCTTTTATTAAAGTAGTTTATTTGCTATAATTTCAAAGGGAAAAATTATGAAACATAAATTAATTAAAGATACTTATTTAAAACATGTATTAGATTACAATATAAAGTTCGTTATTAATGACGAAGATGTTTTTGCAACTGTAAAAGAAATAAAAAAAGTTGAAAAGAAGTTTTTTGCTAATCCAGAGTTATGTTTAATTAATGATGGTTCATACATTTTAGAACTTATACCTAAAAAAGAGAATTATTGTATTAGAGCATTCTTTGATAAGAATAAAACTCTACTTGAATACTATATAGATATTATTCATTCATCAGGTTTGGATGAAGAATCTAATCTACCATACTATAATGATCTTTATACTGATTTAGTAGTTACTAAAAACAATATTGAAGTATGGGATGAAGATGAATTAGTTGAAGCACTTAAAGATGGATTAATCTCTGAAAGTGAATTTGAATTAGCACAAAAAACAACTAAAAAACTTATAAAAGAAATAAGACACAATACTAATAAATATTTAAATATGGATTTATCAAATATGCTATAATGAAGATATGAGAGGTATCTTTATGTATGAGTTAATAGTGGTAGATTTAAATAGATTTTCTAAATTTAAAATATTTCAATTAAAATCAACTAATGGAGTAGATTCCCTAGAATATGATTCTTATATAAACTCAATACTTGATTACTTAAATAATAAAGAGTTTAAATATATTAAAAATAAAGTTATTTTTAAGAATGTAAGAAGAATAAATAAAGATTTTTTTGATTCTAAATTACCACTTCAAAATGTATATATTCAAAGCGAAAAAAAGAATATAAACTATATATCTCATCCATTTGATATCAAAGTAGAATCATCAGAATATTTCCCTCAACTTGGAAGAGTATATTTTGATTCTAAAGATTATATAACTTATTTTAAAAGAATAGTATTAGATAGAAATTTAATGAGTAACATAGTATCTATTTATGCTCATGAACTTGTTCATACTCAAATAGAAAAAAATATGTATGAACTTTTAGAAAACTATTTTGATAGAGAATTCTTAAGTATATTTATTGAACTTGTTATAAGTAATTTTTGCTCAGAAGAATATAATCATAATGCTTTTGAAAATAGATTAGAATTATTTAAAAGAAATCTAAATAATTATAAATTAAAAAATAAAGATTATGAATTAAGAAGTTATATAGTATCTTCCCTAAAAGCATTTCATTTATATAATTATTATATTAATAGTAGTAATCCAATGAGAAAAGAAATACTAAATGATATTAAAAGAATATTTAGAGAAGAAATAACAGTTGGAACTCTTTTAAATAAATATGAAATAGATTATGATAATTCTAGAAAGATAAAATATTTAAAAAGATAAACATTCTCTTGACTCTCCGGTTTACTGGAGGTGTATTTTATACACAAAGGAGTTATTTTATGAGAAAAAAGAATAAAAAGAAAATTAAATATAATGCATTTAAAGTCATATTTAAATATGCAAAGCCATTTAAGAAACAATTAATATTACTAGTAATACTTTTACTTGTTACAAACTTAATGAGTGTATTTACTGGTTATACTATCGGACAAGGAACAGAACTAGTTACTAAAAATAATTTTAAATTAGCTCTCGTATTCTTTTTACTTTATGTATTAGTAGAAACAACATCTTATGTTGGAAGTAGAATAGTTATTTGTTTCTTAAATAAGTATCAAATAAAAATATGTAGAAAAATAGGATATGATACATATGTAAAAACTCTAAGTTTACCAGCTTATGCATTTGAAAAAATGTCTAGTGGCGAAATAATTAATAGAGTAACTAAAGACACAGAAAAAGTATTAGGTCTTGTTCAATCTACTATTCATTTTATTACAAGAGTGCTTGGTGCCATAATTGTATTTATTTATATTTTATTCCACTCATGGATTATTGCTTTAGAAATATTTATATTTGTAATAGCTTATATTTATCCACTTAAGTATTTTAGAAAAAAAACAAAAGAAGCTTCTAAAGTAGTTAATAAGGAATATGACAAATATACACAAGTTACAGTAGAGTCTGTAAGAGGTATTAGAGAAATAAAAACATTAGGTTTAAAAAACAAATTATATAATATGCTTAATGAATCAAGTGAAAAAGTTGTAGATGCAACTTTAAAACAAAATAAGATAAATGCTGCATTTGATGTAACTGATATGTTATTCTCATTTGCTATGGAAGGATCAGTATTTATTACAAGTGCATTCTTAGTATATAAAGGAGTAGTTCCATTAGCATTCTTTATGTCTATGACATATTATGTTTATAGATTTAGTAATCTATTAGATGGCTCAGCATACTTCTTTAAAAACCTAGAAGAAGTTAGTGTAGCATTAGATAGAGTTGGAGAAATTCTTAATAATAAGTTATTTAAAGATGTATCATTTGGTGTAAGAGAACTTAATAATCCAGAAGGTATTATTAGATTTAAAGATGTAACATTCCATTATCCAAAAGAAAGTGATGTACTAAAAGACTTTAATGTTGAATTTAGACCTAACATGAAGATTGCAATCGTAGGTTCTTCAGGTGGAGGAAAGACTACAATCTTTAACTTACTTACAAGACTTTTTGAACCTATCAAAGGTAAAATTACATTAGATGGAGTTAATATTGCAAGTCTTACAGAAAGTTCTCTTAGAAATAATATTTCAATTATTAGACAAGATCCATTCATCTTTAATAAAACAATTTTAGAAAACTTTCTTATTATAGATGACTCTCTAAGTCTTGATGAAATAAGACACTATTGTAAACTAGCATCTATAGATGACTATATAATGAGTCTTCCAAAGAAATACAATACTCTTTTAGGAGAAGGTGGAGTAAACCTATCAGGTGGACAAAAACAAAGATTAGCAATCGCAAGAACACTAGTTAAAAAGTCTAAAGTAATTCTTTTTGATGAAGCTACAAGTGCACTTGATAATGAAACTCAAGATATAGTTAAAGATACAATTAGTAATTTAGTAAGTGATCATACTATTATCATAATCGCACATAGATTAGAAACAATTATAGATTCAGATATTATATATGTAATTGATAATGGTAAAGTTATAGATGCAGGTACTCATAAACAATTACTAAAGAGATGCCAATACTATAAGAAGTTATATCATGAAAGAAATAGTAAAAATATTATTCAATAACTAAAGAATGATTAATCATTCTTTTTTTTTGTAATACAAATAGATAATTATAAAATACTTTATAAATCTAATAATATGTAGAAAGACTTATTGATAAAACATAAATAAGGATATAAAATGAATATATGGTGGTTTATATGCATAATATGTTAAACAAAATAAAAAATAAAGGATTTACACTTACTGAATTATTAGCAATTATAGTAATAATAGCAATTCTTATGGTACTAATAATTCCTTCTGTACTTGGTGTAATGCAATTAGTTAAAAATAAAACATTTATAACATACGTAGAAAAAGTATCAATAGTCGCAAGACAAAAAACATTAAAAGAAACAATAAATGACGAAGATGTAGAAAGCGAGTGCTTTATATATAATTTAAAAACTGATCTTGAATTAGATGATGTAGGAACGTTTAATGGCTATGTTTTAGTAAATCAAGAAAATGATGATGATAAATACTATATAACTTTATGGAATAATGATTATATGTTAATAGCATATAACTATACTGATGGAATAAATTACAAAGGTGAAAGAAAAAGTATAAAAGAATCTCTTGAAATATATGATCAATCTAGAAACAAAGAATTACAAGTATCAACTCTTTGCGAATATGGTTGTGGAGTATGCGTTTATAAATCTTTAGACAAAGATGAAAACTATGATGGCGAATCACAAAACGTAGCAAGTGATCCCGAAAAATTACCCAAAAGTACAACTTTAATAAATGGACCAGAGTTTAATCAAATTATTCATGAACTTGCGGGTGAAAATGAATGTAAAGGTTTTGAATGTAAAAATATAAAAGGTATTAAAAAAGCAGGAACCTTAACTTCTGAATTTGAAATAAAAAATATATCTGAATCAAATGAAAAATCACAAAAAGTGCCAGTATATATATGGAATGATAATGGAATACTATATTATTATAGTGCTGCTAATAAAATATATTTAAATAGTGATTCTTCTAATATGTTTAGTAAAATTGGTTCAGATATTGGTGATGATTTAACTGAATTCTTTAAGTTTGTTGATAGTAGTAAACTTACAAATATGAATAGAATGTTTTATTATGCACAAATAGATAATCTTGATTTGTCATCTTTAAAAACATTAAAAGTAACAAATATGGGTGAACTATTTTACTATTGTATGAAACTTACACATTTAGATATTTCTTCATTTGATACTTCAAATGTTACAAATATGTCATATATGTTTTATAAATGTAATAATTTAAAAATTAATATAGAAAATTTTAACACATCTAAAGTTGAAAATATGTCTGGTATGTTTTCTGGATGTGAAAGTATATATAGACTTGATTTATCTAATTTTGATACATCAAGAGTGACAGATATGTCATATATGTTTTCTAATTGTATGTTTATGACGACATTAAATATTTCTTCATTTGATACTTCAAATGTAGTAGATATGCAAGGAATGTTCAATTATTGTGAGGATTTAAAAACATTAGATGTTTCTCATTTTAATACATCTAAAGTAAAAAATATGAAAAGTATGTTTAATGCGTGTAGTGAGATAACAGAACTTGATGTTTCTCATTTTGATACTTCGAATGTTACTTCAATGGGATGGATGTTTATTAACTGTAAGTGTGTTAACTCATTAGATGTTACTCATTTTAATACATCAAAAGTTACAGATATGTTTGCTATGTTTTCAAACTGTTTCGAATTAACTTATTTAGATTTATCAAGTTTTGATACCTCGAAAGTTACAGATATGTCATATATGTTTGATGGTGATAATTTATTATCTAAAATTGAAATTAAAGTTTTTGATACCTCAAAAGTTACAAAATCGTATTATATGTTTAGAGGGTGTACTAAATTACCAAATTATAATTCAAGTTATACAACTAAAAATAAAGCTTATGCTGGAGATGGAGGTTATTTCACTTTGAAAGCATAAATTACTAAATTATAATTAATTTAATATAACTTGACTATTTGCTATTTTTCAGTATAATATTCAATGAAAAGCGGAGAAACTATGAGTAGTTGATCTAAATCTTTTAAAGAGAGAGGCTAGTTGATGTGAATGCCTTAAAGATATTTTAATGAAAAAAGATAGTGGAGCTTGTTGCTGGTAAGCATTATAATACAAAAAGTGCATGGAAACATGAAATAGGATGGTACCACGGAGTAATCTTCGTTCCTATATTTTATGTTTCCATTTTTTATTTTAAGAAAGGATGAATAAAAATGGAAAGAAAACTAACTGAACAAGAAATTGTTAGAAGAGAAAAATTAAAAAGTGTAGAAAGACCATATCCAGATAAATATGCTACTACTCATACAATTACTGAAGCAAGAAACCTTGAAGACGGAACTAAGAATGTAACTATTGCTGGTAGAATTGGTTTTATGAGAAAGATGGGTAAATTATCTTTCGTTAAAATTAGAAATATTGAAGATGCAATTCAATTACAAATTAGACAAGATGTTATTGGAGAAGAAAAATATGATGAATTTAAGAAAATCTTTGATTCAGGAGATTTTATAGGAGCAAAGGGTACAATTATTACTACTCAAACTGGTGAAAAATCATTAGAAGTAGAAGACTTTACTTTCTTAGGTAAAGCTTTAAGACCACTTCCAGAAAAGTTCCATGGATTACAAGATATCGAAACTAAATATCGTGAAAGATATGTAGACTTAATTATGAATCAAGACTCTAGAGAATTATTCTTAGGAAGATCTAAATTCTATTTCTTCTTAAGAAACTTCATGAATGAAAATGGATTCTTAGAAGTTGAAACTCCAATCGTACAAACTGCTGTATCAGGAGCATCAGCTAAACCATTCTTCACTCATCATAATGCTTTAGACATTGATTGTAATTTAAGAATTGCACCAGAATGTTATTTAAAGGAATGTAATGCTGCTGGTTTCGAAAGAGTATATGAAGTAGCTAAATGTTTTAGGAATGAAGGAATGGATACTCAACATTTACAAGAATTTACTCAAATCGAATGGTATGCATCTTACTGGAACTTTGAAGATAATATTACATTCTTCCAAGATTTCATGAGAAAGACTGCTATGTACTTAAAAGGAACAACTGAATTAACAGTTGGTGAAAGAACTATTGATTTAGGAAAAGAATGGGATAGAGTTAACTATGTTGAAGCCTTAACTGAAGCTTTAGGATTTGATTTTCTATCAATCGAAGAACCAGAAGAATTAAGAAGCAAAATTATTGAATCAGGTAAGTTTACTGCTGCTGATTTAGCAGAATGTAATTCATGTGCTCAATTAATCGACTTTGCTTATAAGAGATTAGTTAGAGCAAATATCTTTGAACCAACAATTATGTGGAACTACCCAGCTGTATTAAAACCACTTGCTAGACGTAATGATGATAATGATAAAGTTGTAGATGTATTCCAAGTAATTATCGCTGGAGCTGAAATCTGTAATGCTTACTCTGAGTTAGTTAATCCAGAAATCCAAAGAGCAAACTTTGAAGAACAATTAAAACAAAAAGCTCAAGGTGATGATGAAACTATGGACTTAGATGAAGATTACTTAAGAGCTATGGAACAAGGTATGCCACCAATAAGTGGATTAGGTGTTGGTATCGATAGATTAATGATGCTTTTATATAATGCTGATTCAGTTAGGGATGTTGTTTTATTCCCAATGATGAAACAAAACAATAATTAATATACTAATTAGATCAAAGATTAAATCTTTGGTCTTTTTTTTTAATCATTTTGTTGACCTCAACAAAATGATTTACATGAAAATGTAAAATTACAACTTTTTTTTAAAAAAATAGGGAAAATGAACTTTGACTGTGTAAGAGAATAGTAGAAGGGTAAATATATCCTTCTTAAAAGGAGGTTTTGTGGAGTGATATGGATATCATATTTTATTTAATTCTTTAATAATTTTTTTGTTTAAAACAAAGGGGATATTAATATGTTTGAAACAAATTTTAATGAATTAATAGTTTTAATTAAAAATAGAAGAAATAATGCTTATAGAAAAGTAAATGAAGAATTAATATTATTGTACTTGGATGTTGGTAAATATCTATATGAATTACAACAAACAAGTCATTATGGAGACAAGATTATAACAAATGCAGCAGAATATATGCAAAATAATTATTCTGAAATTAAAGGATTTAATAAAAGAAATATAGAAAGAATGGTCCAATTTTATAAAACATATAAAGATGATGAGATTGCGACACCACTGGTGACGCAATTGTCTTGGACTAATAACTTTTTGATATTTAGTAGTTCCAAATCAAAGGAAGAAAGATATTTTTATCTCAAATTATCTATTAAGAATAATTATTCTAAAAGGGAATTAATAAGACAAATACATTCCTTGTATTATGAAAGATATTTAATTTCTGAAGGTGAACGATTACCTTTTTCTGAAAAATTAATCGATGAAGATGATTATCCAAATACAAGAATACTAGATACCTATAGTTTAGAATTTCTGGATCTACCTAATAATTATTCTGAAAAAGATTTAAAAAAATCTATTATTAATAATCTAAAAGATTTTATTCTTGAAATAGGTAAAGGTTTTACATTTTTAGGAGATGAGTATAGAGTTCAAGTTGGTAATCGTGATTACTATATAGATTTATTATTTTATAATAGAGAATTATCATGTTTAGTTGCATTTGAATTGAAATTAGGAGAGTTTATCCCTGAATATATTGGTAAGATGAACTTATATTTAGAAGCTTTAGATAGAAATGTAAAAAAAGAAAATGAAAACCCAAGCGTTGGAGTTATTCTATGTAGTTCAAAGAATAGTGATATAGTTGAATATTCAATGAGTAAAAACTTATCACAAACAATGATTTCGGAATATAAGTTAAAATTAATAGATCAAAAAATATTACAAGATAAACTAAGAGAAGTTAAAAATATATTAAGTAATAATAATGGAAGCTAATGATAAATATGAGAATGTAAGACTAGGAAAAGAATACATCGAATATAAAAAGATAAACCTTGAATAAACAAAAAGCATATAATATTTAAATAATATTATATGTTTTTTTATTTTTGTTGTATAATTAGTTTAAAGTTTTAGGGGGATGTATGAATTTAGACGAATTACTTGCAAGAATTAATAATTATTCAAATGAAGAAAAACGTCTTATTCTAAGAGCGTACTCTTTTGCATGTTATCATCACAAAGGACAAACTAGAAAAAGTGGAGAAGAGTATATCATACATCCTACTGCAGTTGGGTGTATATTAGCTGAAATGCATGCTGATGCAGAAACTATTTGTGCAGGATTATTACATGATACAATCGAAGATTGTAAAGGTGTTACAAAAGAGTTAATTACAGAAGAATTTAATGAAACAATTGCTGACTTAGTGGATGGAGTTACTAAGATTAGACGTGAAGGAGATTCTTCTAATGAGGAAGAAAATATGCATAAAATAATAGATAGTATTACCAAAGATGTAAGAATATTTATTATTAAATTAGCAGATAGACTTCATAATATGAGAACTATGGATTATCAAGATCCAGAAAAACAAGTAAAAAAATCTAAAGAAACATTAGAATTATATGTTCCGATTGCATTCCTTTTAGGTCAATATACTATTAAATCAGAACTTGAAGATTTAGCTTTCAAATACTTATATCAAAATGATTATAATCAATTTTTAACTATGGTTAATAATTATGAAAAGAAACAAAGAGACCAAATAGATCAAGTTCTTTTAGAAATATCTATGATGCTTAATGAATTAAATGTTCAAAATAATATACTTTTTAGAAGAAAGAATCTTTTAGGTGTATATAGAAAATACGATAAATATAAGAATCTAAGTAGAATTCATGATATGTTTGCTTTAAAAGTATTACTTCCTTCTAATGAAATGTGTTATGAAGTAAAAGATAAAGTATCTGATATGTATAAAATATTACAAAATAAAGATAAAGACTATATAGCATACCCTAAAAATAATAGATATATGGGATTACATACAAGTATTTATTTACCAGAATCAGGTCTTCTACAATTACAATTTAAAACTCCTGAAATGTATAATATTAATGCTTATGGAATAACAGCATATTGGGACTTTAAAGATAAAAAAATGAAATCAGTTAACGAAATAATGCAAGATGAAGTAAAAGGAATGCCTTTTTATCAAACCCTAGTTGAGTTAGGTAATGAGAATTTATCATCTGAAGAATATAATCAAATAGTTAGAAGTGATATATTAACTAGAATGATTTATCTAGAAGGTATAAATGGAGTTAATTTAGAATTACCTGAAGGATCAACTCCAGTTGATTATGCATTTTACATTAATCCACTTTCTGCAAACTATATAGATTATGCGCTTGTTAATGGAAGATGGTCACCAATTAATTATCCACTTGAATCTAGAGATAAAATAGAAATCATCTATGGTAAAAACACAAAAACTCCTGAAGAATTAATTAATAGTGCAAGATGTATGCAAACTAAGAGAAAAATTCTAAAAAAATAATTTTTCTTTTTATTTTACATTTTATTAGCACTCTCTATTGACAAGTGCTAATTTTAGAGTTATAACTGAATTGTAAAGAAAGGAAGTGCAAGGTATATGTTACCAAGCAAAATATTTTTTGATGATTTTTTAGATGATTTTGATACTAAGAAAGGATTTAATTCATTAATGAAAAGTGATATTTATGAAAAGAATAATGAATATCATATCGAAATGGATATTCCAGGATTCAAAAGAGAAGATGTAAAAATTTCTTTTGATGATGGTTACTTAACAGTTTCATGTGAAAAGAACGAAGAAACAAAAGAAGAAGACAAAGATAAAAAATACATTAGAAGAGAAAGATCTTTCCACGAATCTTGTGAAAGAAAATTCTACGTTGGAAATGTTGATGAAGAAAAAATTAATGCAGAATTTAAAAATGGAACATTAAGTATCGTAGTACCAAAAGAAGAAAAAGAAAAAGAATCTAAAAAATATATCAATATTAATTAATTAAAAAAACTAGTGCTAGACACTAGTTTTATTTAAGGAGGTATATTATGAACTTTGAAGATAAAAGCAAAGCATTAGAAAAATATGGTAAAGATTTAACTCAAATGTGGATTGATAATAAAATGGATCCTATTATAGGTAGAGATGAAGAAATAAGAAATCTTATTAGAATTCTTTCTCGTAAAACTAAAAACAATCCAGTTTTAATTGGAGATCCAGGTGTAGGTAAAACTGCCATTGTAGAAGGTCTTGCCGGAAGAATTGTTAGGGGAGATGTACCTAATGATTTAAAGAATAAAAAAATCTTTGAATTAGACCTTTCTGCTTTAGTAGCAGGTGCTAAATATCAAGGTGAATTTGAAGAAAGATTTAAAGCAGTATTAAAAGAAGTTGCCGATAGTGATGGAGACATCATTATGTTTATTGATGAAATTCATATGATAGTTGGAGCGGGTTCTAACCAAGCAATGAATGTTGGTAATATGTTAAAACCAATGCTTGCTCGTGGTGAGATTAAACTAATTGGTGCAACAACATTAAATGAATATAGAGAGTATATTGAAAAAGATGGTGCTCTTGAAAGAAGACTTCAAAAGATTATTGTTCATGAACCAACTCCAGTAGATACTTTAACTATTTTAAGAGGTTTAAAAGAAAGATTTGAACTATATCATGGAGTTACTATTAAAGATTCAGCCCTAATTGCAGCAGTTAATTTATCAGATAGATATATTACTGATAGATTCTTACCAGATAAAGCAATAGACTTAGTAGATGAAGCTTGTGCAACTATTAAGATGCAAATGAATTCAGTACCAGTTGAATTAGATAAAATCAATAGAGAAATAATGACTCTAGAAATTGAATATGCAGCTCTTAAAAAAGAAAAAGATGAAATATCTAAAAATAGAGTTGAAGAAATTCAAAAAATAATGACTGATTTAAAAGCTCGTCAACAAGAGTATTTAAAAACTTGGACTGAAGAAAAGAAACTTAAGGATTTAATTAATGAAAAGAAAAAGAAAATAGAAAAACTAAAGTTTGAACTTGTTGAAGCAGAAGATAATTATGATTTAGAACGTGCAGCTAGACTTAAACATGGTGAAATTCCAACTCTTGAAGCAGAATTATCTGAACTTAAATTAACAATGCATAATCAAGTATTAAGTGATATGGTTGATGAAGATAATATTGCTGAAATTGTATCTCGTTGGACAAATGTACCAGTTTCTAAACTTATTGGTGGAGAAAAAACTAAACTATTAAGTTTAAAAGATAATTTAAGAAAAAGAGTTAAAGGACAAGATGAAGCAATCGAACTAGTAAGTAATGCTATTATTAGAGCGAGAAGTGGTATTAAAGACCCTAATAGACCAATTGGTTCATTTATCTTTATGGGACCAACTGGTGTAGGTAAAACAGAAGTAGCAAAATCTCTAGCAAATGAACTATTTGATAGTGAAAAACATATGATTAGAATAGATTGCTCTGAATATATGGAATCGTTCAATGTTTCTAGATTAATTGGAGCTCCTCCTGGATATGTAGGATATGATCAAGGTGGAGAATTAACTGAAGCAGTAAGAAGAAATCCATATTCAATCGTACTTTTTGATGAAATAGAAAAAGCTCATAGTGATGTCTTTAATATATTACTTCAAATACTAGATGATGGACGTATTACAGATGGACAAGGAAGAACAGTAGACTTTAAGAATACAATTATAATTATGACTTCTAATTTAGGTAGTGATATTATTCTTGAAAGTAATGATTCTAATAAAGAAGAATTAGTAATGAATATATTAAAATCTAAATTTAGACCAGAATTAATTAATAGAATAGATGAAATAGTTATCTTTAATGCTTTATCTAAGAGTGTAATCTATGATGTGTTAGATAGACTTATTGGTGATGTTAATGAACACTTAAGTAATACTCATATCACTATTAAATTAAGTGAAGATGCTAAGAATTATATAGTAGATAAAGCTTATACTAAAGAATTTGGTGCAAGACCAATAAAGAGATTTATTACTAAGAATATTGAAACTATGTTAGCAGAAAACCTTCTTAATTCTAATATTAATGAAGGAGATTCGCTTTTAATAGATGTTAAAGATGATAAATTTACTATAAATGTCCTTAATTAATATGCTATAATTCATTTATGGTGATTTTATGAATAATATTAAATATGATGACGACATTAAATATATGGTTTCTGGTTATTTAGGCATCAAATCATTAGATGAATATGAAAGAAAAGTATATATTCTAAGAGATGCAAGAAAGTTCATAGATGCTTATGTAGAAGATAGTGATTTTGAATCATTTGATTTTGAAGAATTTTGTAATTATATTGATAAAGAATATACTTATCTAGAACACCTTCAAGATGCGCTTTTACTAATAAATTCTATGAATGGACCAGTAGATTTAATATTATTAATTAAACCTAAAATTGCTAAGTTAAAAATGAAACATTAGACAACTGTAAAGTTGTCTTTTTAAGTGCCTCCAAATTTGACTTTTTTAGGGTTTTGATGTATTATATGCAGCAATTAAAGGGGAAAAAGAGTCCAGAAATGGAGTGTGATAATTATGAAAAAAAATAGTTTTTTAAAGGCATTACCATACGTTATTTCGAGTGTTATAGGTGGTACTGCAATATTATCTACAATTAATCCAGAATTTAAGGAAAACTTAAAAAAAAATTTAGATAATATTAACATGACTACTATTGAAAATACTATAGATAATATTGAGAAAACAGCAAAAGATAAATATGAAGAACTAAAAGATTTATCAATAGATAAATACAAAGAATTAACTGATATTTTCAAAAAAGAAGAGCCAAAAGAAATAGTAGAAACAGATTCAACATATAATGTATTTCCAAGTTCTGAAACAGTAATTGAAGAAAATCCTGAAACAGTAATTGAAGAAATTCCTGAAGAAAAAGTTATTGAAGAACCTGTTCAAGAAGAAGTAATATATGATGAATATACAGATTCATATTTATTAGATAATGGATATGAATTTAAAGAAGTAGATGCAAATCAATATAATACTGAAAATAGTGATTATGTTGGTTATATAGATATTCCTGGAACAACAATTGATTATCCAGTATATCAAAGAGAAAATGATGAAACTAATGATTACTATTTACATAGAAATAGTGAAGGTAAAACAAATGCTGAAGGTTCTATTTATGTAGATACTAAAGTAGATTTATCATTAGGTGATGATTCAAGTACAATTCAAAATAGAACTATTCCAATCTTCGGACATAATATGGGTGATTGGAGAAGAGTCAAAATGTTTAATAATTTAAAATATTTTAAAGATCAATCATTCGTGGATGAACATCCATATGGTGTATATTATAGTGAAGATGGATCAGTTTACGCATTAGAGATAGTAGCTGGTTATTTAACTAGTGGTGAAACAGATGAAAATATTCTAGTTTATAATCTAGATAATGAAGCAAATTTTAATATTTATAAACAATTTATTGAAGAAAATGCTAAAATAAAAACAGATGTTGAATTAGAATATGGAGATAAAATCGTTAACCTAGTAACATGTTCGTACGAAAAAGATAATTATAGATTTGTATTAACATGTAAGGCAGTTAAACAATATACAAACGAAAATCAAATTACAAATGGTGAAGAAAAAGTAAGAAAGCTAACTAAATAGGGAGGTAATTAAAATGAAAGTAAAAGAAAGTAGGAAGATTAAATTAACAAAAAAACAATATTTAATGATTTTAGGAGCATTAGTAGCAAATTTAACAATTGTTACTCCATTAACTGCTGTTAAATCATTTGCATCTGAAGAGGAAGTATTATTTGAAGATACTGAAGATGATTACAAAACTGAAGATATCAAAGAAGAAGATATCGTAAGAGATAATACTGTTGTAGAACCTGAAGAAACAAAACAAGAAGAACAAAAACAAGAAGAACCAAAACAAGAAGAACCAAAACAAGAAGAAAAAACAGAAGAAAAAGTAAATGAAGGTGGAGATTGTATTACACCAGATCATGGTTATAATGAAGAAGAAGGTAAAGATTGGGATCCTTCAATTAAAACTGAAGCAGAAAAGAAAGGTTTAGAACCTGAACCAGAACCTGAACCAGAACCTGAACCAGAGCCAACACCAGAGCCACAACCAGAACCAACTCCAGCTCCAACTCCAGAACCTCAACCAGAACCACAACCAACTCCAGCTCCAACTCCAGCTCCAACTCCAGCACCAACACCTGCGCCAACACCAAAAACAGGTGACTTAACACTTGGAGAAATTCTAGCTGTAATTGCAGGAGTTTCAATTGGAAGTTATGCAATTAGTTCTGCATATACAAATGCCAAAAGCAAAAGAAGAAGTAAGAAAAGATAGTTTATAACTATCTTTTTTTTGTAAATAATATGACAAAAAATATTAGTTTTAATTTACTAAAGCGAATATGATTATTAAAATATAAATAAGAGGTGAAAAGTATGCTAATATTAGCAAAATCTGCATTAGCAATTACATTAGGATTTGTCTTATCTATATGTGTTGGATTAGTAGTAATTCCAATGATGAAAAAATTAAATGCAAGACAAACAGTTAGCGAATTTATAAATAAAAGACATCAATTAAAAAATGGTACACCAACCCTTGGTGGTTTAATATTTATTATTCCACCATTCTTAAGTATATTCTTACTTATGCTTAAGGGTAGTATTCAAATGAACTATAATTTATTTATTATAATCTTTGTATTCTTAAGTTATGGTTTATTAGGATTCTATGATGACTTTAAAAAGATAATTTTCCATGATAATAAAGGGCTATCAATAAAAATAAAATTTGTATTACAATTAATAATCGCAGTAGTATTCTATCTTATTTATCATAAATTTGGTGGAACATCTACACTAGAAGTTTCATTATTCAATTTCAAAGTTGATCTTGGAGTATTTTATACATTATTCATCTTATTCTTACTTGTAGGAACAACTAATGCTGTTAATATAACTGATGGATTAGATGGGTTATGTGGAGGATTATCATTCTTAGCGATACTTGCCTATGGTATTATTGCTTGGGGTTCAACATGGATTACAGGATATAGTTCAATTGCAATTTTCTGTTTTATTCTATGTGGTAGCATAATGGGATTCTTATTATTTAATGCTCATCCAGCTAAAATATTTATGGGTGACACTGGATCACTTGCACTTGGTGGTGCGCTTGCTAGTGTTGCTATATTAACACATCATGAAATATCATTAGCACTTATTGGTGGAGTATTTGTAATAGAAACACTATCTAGTATGATTCAAATAATTGCTATTAGAAAATTCCATAAAAAAGTATTCTTAAAAGCTCCCCTTCATCATCATTTTGAAGAATTAGGTTGGGCAGAAACAGATATTGTTAGAGTATTCTATGTAGTAGGATTCTTACTTGCAATGTTTGGTGTAGTATACGGTGTATGGTTATAGAGAGTTTGATACTCTCTATTTTTTTGACTTTTAATGCTAAAAGTGCTATTATATGCCTTGTTTAAAGAGAAATTATCTCTTTAAGGGGGAATTTATATGTTAAAAGTAAATAATTCAAGAAAATCAAAAATGACAAAAAAACAATATCTTATAGCATTAGGAGCGTTAGTAACAGGAATGGCATTTGCATCTCCAGTTTCAACTTTAACAGTACAAGCTGAAGAAGAAGTATTATTCGAAGATACAAATGATGATTACAAAACTGAAGATATCAAAGAAGAAGATATCGTAAGAGATAATACAGTTGTTGAAACAGAACAACCAAAACAAGAAGAAAAAAAGACTGAAGAACCAAAACAAGAAGAGAAAAAAGAAGAAAAGAAAAATGAATGCATAACTGAAGATAATGGTTATGATGAAGAATCTGGTAAAGATTGGGATCCTTCAATCAAAACTGAAGAAGAAAAAAAAGGTTTAGTACCAGAAGAACCAACACCAGAAGAACCAACACCAGAAGAACCAACACCAGAAGAGCCAACTCCAGAACAACCAGAACCAACTCCAGAACAACCACAACCAACACCAGTTCCAACACTAGCTCCAAATCCAACACCAGCACCTGCACCAAAAACAGGTGACTTAAGTATTATTGAAATACTTGAATTAATTGGTGGATTATCAGTTGGTAGTTATGGAATTAGTACTGTTGTTACTAATATTCAAAGTAGAAAAAGAAAATAGGTTTATTTTAAACCTATTTTTTTTGTTCTATTGAAGAAATAATTTCACTAACTTCATTTTGCATTTCTTGAGTATAACTTATTTTTTCATAATTAACAGTTATTTTGTAATATATGTTATCTAATATAAAAATATAAGTATATTGATTTTCATCAGCATAAGTTAATCCTGAAAAATCCTTGAATGAATGCTTTAAGCATTCATTAATTGATGTTAATTCGTTATATTCATTTTCATTAATTTCTTTAAAATTAATATTTAGTTTAGGAGACTCTCTATTAAATATTACAGTCTTAGAAGATCCCCAAGTATCTGGATAAGATATTGTAATTCCTTTGAAATCAAAAGATTTATTTAACACAACTTCATTTGTAACTAAATTATATTCTTGTTCTTCAACTCTAGTATTATTCATTATAATAATACTGATTATAAAAGATACAATCATTAAAATACAAATACCAATTATAACAATTGGTTTTTTTACTTTCTTATTATCATGAACATTTTCTTTTAATTTAATTGATTTTGGCAAGATACTATTGTCAAAACCACATTTAGTACATTTTAAATTGTCATCACTTAGAAGCCTATTGCACTTTTGACAATACATCGTATCACCATCCTAAAAAAATTATATCAATGAATTAATATTTAGACAATAAATTTGTTTTTAACTTATAGTATTTATTTTTATATTTTGCTATAATTTTAAATAGAATAGAGGGATATTATGAAATATGTGAAAAAAATATTAGTGTTACTAATTGCATTAATACCATTTGCAGTAAGTGCGTCTGATATATCAACATTACCTGCTAAAATTGAAACAAGTGAAGGTATTGTATTCTATAATTATGGAGATAAATATTGGGGATATTCAATTCCAGAAGAGGATACAATTGTATTAAAGCCATCTAGCTATTTTCCTGAATATTATTTTGAAGTAGATGGTAATATTAACGTTTTATTAAATGATACAAAAACAATATATAATGTAAAAGCATATGCTAATAGTGATAAAAACTCTTTTGTAACTATTCCTTTTGAGATTGTTAAACCTTCTGAAGAAGAACAATCAGTTATTTTAAAAGATTTAGAAGTTGTAGGGTTTAATCTTGACTATAAACCAAACTTAAATGAATATAAAGTAACAGTTCCTGATTATGTTACTGAAGTATACATAAATGCAGTTCCTCAAGGTAACCTAACTAAAATGGCTGGTGATGGAATTGTAAAATTAGATAAGAAAACAAATGTTGTTGAAGTTGAAGTATATAATGAAATGGTAGGAGTTAGTAATTATAAGATTACAATTGTTAAAAAAAATATAGCACTTACTTATATTATATTTACAAGTATATTTTTTATAGCAATAATTGGAGTTATGTTATTCTTCTTTAAAAAATATCAAGATAAAGCATCTAGTGTAAATCCTAATATTTTAAAAAGAAAAATTAAAGAAGTTAACGTTGATGAAATAATTAGTTCAGTAAAAGAAAAGAATAAAGATAATATGAATGATATAGCTGGTGAAAATATTACTCCTGGAGTATTAACTCCAAGAACAATGATCCCAGACAAAAATAATAAATAATGATATTCTATATATTAATACTAATACCTATTTTTACAATGGGCGTTTCTGCTTTTTTTGCTAGTTTATATGAATATATTAAAGGTGATTTTTCATTAATATTATTAATCTTTTCATCACTTAGTATTATTATAACTAGTTTCTTTTTACCAAGACTTATTTTTATCTTTTATAAACCTAATACTAAAAAACAACTTAATGTAGCAAATAAGATAAGTATACTATCATGTTATGTGTTCTATATTATATTATTTTTTCTTAGTTTAACTTTTTGTTATAAGAGCTTCTTAACAATCGAAGAAGTATTACCATTGTATTTATCTGTTTTTCTAGTATTATTTAGTTCTTATTTTATTTATGTATATTTTATTTCTAGAAAAATAGAAACCTTCCAAGTAGAAGACATTAAAAAAATTAATAAGAATGCATTTTTACTTAAATTAACTAATGATAAATTTAATAATATAAGATATTATGTAGATGGTAATCATAAATATGAGATAGGTAAAAAGTATAAATTTAAATTTAATAAAAATTCAAAAATTATATTTAAAGAAGTGTAAATAGAATTTTCAGGAGATTTGGAAAAAATTAAAAAATATTGTATAATTAACAAGTGGTGATTTCATGACAAGAAATAGAAGTTACAAATCTCTTGAAAAAGAGATTATGTCGAATAAAAAATATATGTTATTAAATAAAGAATCACATCATGGTTTAACTAGATTAGAGCATTCTTTAAGAGTATCAAGAAACGTTTATAAAGTTGCTAAAAAATTAAACTTAGACTATGTATCAGCAACAAGAGCAGCTTTATTACATGATTTCTTCTTCAATGAAGAATTTGAATCTAATCATGGTTTAATTCAAGGTGTAGTTCATCCAGATATAGCATTAGCTAATGCATGTGGGTCTTTTAAACTAAATGAGATTGAAAAGAATGCAATTGAATCTCATATGTTCCCTTTAAGTGTAGTATTACCAAAATCAAGAGAAGCTTGGGTTCTTACAGTCGTAGATAAATTAGTAGCTATATATGAATATGGTTTATATAAATTTAATCCAGCAAATTTAAAAGGATATTTAAAATATGTTAGTTATACAGCATCATTTCTTTTTATTCTTTTAATTAACTTTATTACAATGGGAGAAAAGTAATTATCTAATTACTTTTTTTTTATTATTTATTATTCTATAATTATTATAGGTGATGTTTATATGAAGACTGTAGTTGTAACTGGAAGTGCAAGAGGTTTTGGGCTTGCTATGCTAAAAGAATTTAGAAAGTATAATTTTAATGTCGTAGTGACAGATATTAATGAAGAAGAAATAAAAAAAGCAAAGAAAACATTAGAAGAAATAGATTCACTTGGTGAGATATATACACAAGTAGCAGATGTAACAAGCGAAGAAGATATAACTAAACTTATAAAAAATACAATAAATAAATTTGATTCAATAGATATATGGATAAATAACGCAGGAGTTAATCAAGTTATGAATCCAGTATGGAATCTTGAAAGTACAATTATAGATAGACTTATTGATATAGATTTAAAAGGAACAATTAATTGTTCTAAACTAATTATGAAAGCAATGATTAAACAAGGATTTGGAACTATTTATAATGTTGAAGGTTTTGGATCAAATAATCAAATGCATTTAGGGTTAACTGTATATGGTACATGTAAAAGGGGAGTAACTTATTTTACAGATAGTCTATATAAAGAATGTACTGAATTAAAAACAAACGTAAGAATAGGAAAAATTACACCAGGTATAATGATTACTAATTTTATTAATACCGCATTAGGTGATGGAGAAAAGTTTACTTTAGATGATAATACTAAAAAAATATATAATATGCTAGGAGACTATCCTGAAACTATAGCTAAATTTGTTGTATCAAAAATGATAAAAAATAAGAAAATGAATCCACATATTACATGGTTAAATACATTTAGAGTATTTAAAAAAATGTTTAAGTATTTATTTTATAAAAATGATTTCTTTAAAAAAGATGCATAATTCTCTATGCATCTTTTTCTATACAATATTTTATATCTGTATTATTAACATCATATATACAATTATTCTTCATTCTATAAGCATACGTTAAGTCATTGTAATATATATAAATAGTTTTATCATTAATTGTATATGTAAAATTAACTTCTTCATTTATATCATTAATATTTTCATTAGTAGACTTAATTATAATTTTTTTAGTTCCTTTATTATCTTCAAACACAATTTCTTCAGAAGAAGTATTCATTGAATCACTAATTTCATGTTTAAAAGTCTTATTTTTTAAATCATCAAATTGAATAACTTTATCAGGTTTTTCTTTTAATAAGCTAGTTATTACTAAGCAAACTGTAATAATAACAATCAAAACACAACAAATAATAATAAATCTTTTATTTTTCATATTAACACATCCTGTAATGATTATAGCATTTTTAATGTTTCATTGGAAATTTTATGTTATAATTTTTTTAGAGTGAGGTGTCTATGATGAATAAAAATTTAATAATATTTTTTAGTAGAGCAGATGAAAATTATAGTGTAGGATACGTTGATAAGGGAAATACTGAGATAGTAGCAGAAAACTTAAAAACTTTAATCGGAGCAGATATGTTTAAAGTTGAACCTTTAAAACCTTATGCAAAAGATTATGCAACATGCATTCAAGAAGCAAAGACTAGAGTAAACAATGCCCCAATTAAAGATAATATAAACGATATTAGTAGTTATGATACTATTTATGTTATGACTCCAATTTATTGGGGAACATATGCACCAGAAATGGAAACTTGTCTATCAAGTTTAGATTTAACTGGTAAAAAAATAAGAGTAATTACAACACATGAAGGTAGTGGATTAGGTTCAACTATCGAAGATATTGAAAAAATATGTAAGGGTGCAATTGTTGATAAAAATGGTCTTGCAATCGTAGGACATGAAGCAAATGATTCATTAGAAAAACTTAAAGCTTGGATTTAATTTATTCTGACCCGTTGGGTTAGAATTTCTGCTGGTTTAGCACAGTTGGTAGTGCAACGCCCTCGTAACGCGTAGGTCGGAGGTTCGAGTCCTCTAACCAGCACCATTGTTAGGATATATATTATCCTTTTTTTATAAAATATTTTTAAAGAAGGAGGACTTATGAAAACAGAAAAAAATATTTTTATAGCATTTCTTCTTAATATAGCATTTTCAATTATTGAATTCTTTGGAGGATTTTTTACAGGCAGTATTGCAATCATTAGTGATGCTGTACATGACTTAGGTGATGCTTTTAGTATTGGAGTTTCTTTATTTTTAGAAAAGAAAAGTAAGAAAGGACCAGATGAAAAACATACATATGGTTATATTAGATATTCACTATTAGGAAGTGTAATAACTACATCTATTCTAATTGTTGGTTCAATATTTGTAATAGTTGAATCAATTAATAGATTATTCAATCCAGTTGAAGTTAATTATGAAGGAATGATTTTCTTTGCAATATTTGGAGTAATCATTAACTTTATTGCAAGTATGGTAACTAAAGATGGAGATTCTCTAAATCAAAAATCAGTTAATCTTCATATGCTTGAAGATGTATTTGGTTGGTTAGTAGTCTTAATTGGATCTATTATAATGAGATTTACTAATATAACTTATATTGATTCAATTCTATCTATTTGTGTTGCTATATTTATACTTATAAATGCTCTTAAAACACTAAAAGATGTACTTGATGTATTCTTAGAAGTAACTCCAAAGAATATTAATTTACAAGAAATAAGAAAACATCTATTACATGTTAAAGGAGTAAAAGATGTACATCATATACATGTAAGAAGTATTGATGGCTTTAATAATTATGCAACCCTTCATGTAGTTGTTGAAAAGTATTCAAAAGATATTAAAAATGATATAAGAGAAGAACTTGAAGAACATGGTATAGTTCATTCAACTATCGAATTAGAATTAGTAGATGAAGAGTGTAAAAGTGATTACTGTGAAATTAAGTTAAACTCATCTCATCATCACCATCATCATTAAAAAATAATAGAAATAAGGTATATTTATGAAATTAGTTGAATTAAAATGTAAAAATTGTGGTTCATTATTAAAAGCAAACCCAGAAGATAAAGAAATGACATGTAAGTATTGTGGTACTACATTTAAAATAGATGATGAAATAAAACATATAAAGTTTGATGACATGGAACAAAATGGTTATGATTTTGAAATGGGTAGAATTAGAGCACAAAGAGAGAGTAGCAGGACTTATTCACGTTCTGATGAACCAAAAAAGAAAAATAATAAAACACTTTTATTAATTTTAGCATGGTTATTTCTATTTCCGTTTATGTTAACTTATTACATATGGAAGACGGATAAATTAACTAAAAGAAATAAAATCATTATAACTATTGTTATGTGGATTTTAATATTAATAATATCATATTCAAATCGTTAACTAATATTAAAGGTTTTACATTTGTAAAACCTTTTTAATTTTATTTAAACTGAAAGTTAGATAATATATATTTATTATAGTCGAAAATAAAAACTTGACTCTCCAGTTAACTGGAGTCGTATGATGTGTTTATAAAAAAGTTTTTATTTGAAAGGAATTTATTATGAAAAATGAAATATTAGACAAAATACTAAAAGGAAATAAGAGTTTAATAGTTGAAGGCGGATTATCTTCTGGTAAGACTACGAATGTTTTATTTCCATTAGTTGATGAATTAATTGAAAAGAATGAAAGTCTTTTATTACTAGACTCTAAAGAAGAATATTTAAATAAGTATTATAAAAAGTTAAAGGATAATGGTTATAATACTATAGTTATTAATTTAAGAGATCCTAAATTTAGTGAAGGATGGAATCCATTATCATATCCATATGATTTATATAAAAGTGGTAATACAGATTATGCACAAGAACAAATTGAAAAAATAAGTAAAACTTTCTTTTATATCAAAGAAGTGATAGATCCATTTTGGATAGATACTGCAAGAGATTTCTTCACAGGTTTAACTCTAGCTTTAATCGAAGATGCTGAAAAAGAAGAAGTAAACTTAAATAGTGTTTATAATATGTTTAATGGAGTAGGTAAAAAATATGGTGCAAAAGATTATATAAATGTTTACTTTGATAAAAAGGATGTAAACTCTAAACCATATATTTTTGCATCAAGTACAATCTTAGCACCTAACGAAACAAAAGGTGGTATTCTAGCTACTGCAAGACAAAAACTAAGATTATATATAAGTAGAGAAAATTTATCAAAATTATTATCAAAAACAACATTTGATTTTGAAAGTATTAAAGACACTAAAACTGCAATTATTATAATTGGAAAAGATGATTCAAATCATTATGTTAATCAAATAGCATCTCTATTTGTTGACCAATTATATGCTTTCTTAGTAGACAATAAACTAAATAATAAAATGAATTTAATATTAGATAATTTTGATAACATTGAAAATTGTTTTGGAATAACTGATATTTTAAGTTCTGGTATTTCAAGAAATATTAAAACAGTTATTGCAACTAGATCATTAAAAGATTTAATAGGTAAATATGGTAATTCAATTAATTACTTATGTGATTTAATTAAAATAAATAATGATTCAATTGATATAACTGTTAACAATATAAATTCAAAGATTGATAAGAATTTTGAAAGTGTTACTATTTCAAGAACTGATGTTGAATTAAAGGAATTAGAAACTAAAGAAATTAAAATATTCTCATTAGAAGATTATGTCCATAAGAATATTAATCTACCAAAACAAGGGGAACCATCAATGATGGAAAATCCATTTAAAGTAGATGATTTAATTAAAAAAATAGATGATAAACTAGAAGAATTAGATAAAGAAGAAAAAAAGAAAAGTGATGCTTCAGTATTTAATTCATTCAAAATATAAAGGGTGTTTTTAGTGAACGAAAAAATTAAAGAAATTAAAATTAAGAATTTAGAAAAATTACATGAATATAGACAATATCTATATAAAAATCCAAAATTAAGAGATTTATTTATAGAAGTAACTTCTAGATGTAATGCTAGATGTGAACACTGTGGAAGTCAATGTGGTGACTTTATTCCTAAAGATGAAATAAGTGCTGAGGACTTGAAAAGGACACTTTTAGATATCTCAAAAAGATATGATCCTAAAGATGTTTTACTTAATATTACTGGTGGTGAACCACTTGTAAGAAAAGATCTATTTGAAATAATGGATTATGCAAATAAACTAGGCTTCAGATGGGGAATGACATCGAATGGAATGTTAATAAATGATGATATCATAAAGAAAATGAAAGAAACTAATATGGAAACAATTTCTATTAGTTTAGATGGTTTAAAAGAAACTCATGAAAACTTTAGAAAATCTCCAGGTTCATTTGATAGAATAATTGAAAATATTAAAAAACTTCAACAAGTTCCATCAATTAAAATAGTTCAAGTTACAACAGTTGCCAATAAAAAGAATTTAAATGAACTAGAAGATATTTATAAACTTATGAAAGATTTAAATATTATTTCATGGAGAGTTATAAATGTTGATCCAATTGGTAGAGCTAAAGGCAATAAAGATATCCTACTCGATAAAGAAGAATATAAATATCTATTCAATTTTATAAAAGAAAAACGTGAAGAAAATATTATGAACGTTGAGTATGGATGTAGTCATTATCTAGATATTCCATTAGAAAAAGAATTAAGAGATACATACTTCTATTGTGTAACTGGTTTATATGTTGCAAGTATTTTAAGCAATGGAGATATATTTGTATGTCCAAATGTTGAAAGAAGAAAAGAGTTTGTTCAAGGTAATATAAAAACAGATAATTTCGTAGATGTTTGGGAGAATAAATTTCAAATGTTAAGAAGTGATAATAGATTAAAGTGTGAAAAATGTAATAAATGTTCTAAATGGAAATACTGCTTAGGAGATTCATTTCATACATTTAATTTTGATGATAAAGTTCCAAATTTTTGTATTAAGAAAACTTATGAGGAGGTTTAATATAATATGAATAATGAAAAAACTGAAGATGTAAAAAAATATTCAATTGATGAAAAAGAAAATGTTCCACAATTTGTTTATGGAATCCCTGATGATATGAGAAAAGAGTGGGATAAAGAAACAAAAATTGAAGAAAAATATAATATTGATTCAAAAGATAATTATCCAGTGGAAGTATATGGAATACCAAAGCCTATTGATGTTAATGAAAATAAATATGAAATAAAACCAGAAGAAAATATTCCTCAAAAAGTATATGGTATTCCTAATCCTATGCCTAAAAAAGAAGAAAAGGTTATGCCTCCAATCGAAGATAAAATTATAGTTAAAGTAAAAAACTCAGATAAAGATTATGAATTAATTGTTAAAGTTGATAAGACTTTAGTAGGTGCTTTTCTTTATGCTGGAGATGCAAATAAAATTCCAACAAAAGATGATTATATTGGAATATCTACTGTTTCATATTATACATTCTATAGAGATCTAAAAAGATTATTAAATGATGTAAATAATAACTATACTGGTTCTAGAGATATTACTTGGAGTATTGAAATAAACAGATTTGGTGATAAACCTGAAATTTATCAAGGTAATGGAGAAGTTCCTACTAATTGGAATGAATTAATGGACCTATTTGCTAAAATGGATATTAATTATAAAAAATAAAAAAACGATATCAAATGATATCGTTTTAATTTACCAATGGGGCGGAATATGGGGATCGAACCCATGCATACCGGAGCCACAATCCGGCGTGTTAACCACTTCACCAACTCCGCCAGGTACGTGAATAATATAACAAAAAAGAATTACTTTTGCAAGTCTTTTATTTATGTTAACGAAAATAAATTAAACGTGTTATAATTAGTTAGGTGAAAGTATGAAAACTAAAAAGAAATATAGATATGATCCAATTAAAATATCTTTAATAATTGTTATAGGAACAATTCTATTAATATTATTTTTAAATATGACTTATAAGGAAAAGATTAGATATGCCATAATGACTTGTACATCTAATACTGGAGCACCTGAACATAGTGAAACTGTTACATTTAAATTCTTAGCTAAAAAAGATGGAATTTTATATGAATTCTTTAGAGATGAAGTATATCATTATGATTCAGAAGATAATATAAATAAAACTTATGATTATCTAGTGGATTATAGAAATAATATGAAAAGTATAATTGATACTACTAATTTAAGATATGATATTAAAAAAGATAATAAAGAAATATATGTTAATACTTATATTAAAGTAGGTACATTACCAGAAATATTTAATAATTATGCTCAAGGTGTTGGTTTAACTAAAGACTCTACAGCTAAAGAAGTATATGAAACTATGACAATAAATGATTCTTATACATGTATTGAAACGGAGAGTATGTAATGGTTTATGTTATTAAATCAAGTAGTTATAGATTACTTAATTCTAAGATTCAAGAATTAACAAAAGATATTGAAGAAAAGAAATATTTTAATCTTGATTCTGATGAACTAGAAGATGTTATCGTAGATGCATCTTATGTAGGATTATTTAATGATTCTAGAGCAATCATAGTAAGAGAAGTTAACTACTTTGGTGGTAAAAATAAATATGAAGATCAAGTTAATTCAATTATTAAATTAATTGAGAACTTAGATCCAACAATAACTTTAATACTAGTATGTAATAATTTACTTAAAACTAAAGAATCTACTAAAAGATTATTTTCATTAAATGTTGAATATATTGATATGTTTAATAATTTTGAATTAGAAAAAGAATATATAAATAAGTATATTGAAGAAAATAATTTAAAAATAGATAGTAAAGCGATGGATAAACTTAATACTAATACATGTAATAATATAGATCTTTTATTAAACGAATTAGATAAATTATCTATCTTAACTAAAGAAATAACTTTTAGAGTAGTTACTGATTACTCATCAACATATATTATTCCTAAAGATAACCTAGATGAAATGGATTATAACGATGTTTCTTTTAAATTTGTAGATGCACTTATAAATAAAAAGTTTAAAGATGCATTTGCATACTTTGATAAAGTAGTTGAAAGAGGAGACGATATGTATTCTCTTATTGGTCTATTAAATAGTCAATTTTCTAATGTATATATGGTAAAAGAGGCTCTAAGTCATGGTATGAGTGATGAAGATATCATGAATGAATTTGGTTATAAAAAAATAGGTAGAGTATTTATTATGAAAAAGAATGGTAATATCTACTCATTAGATGAATTAAGAGATATTATTGTTAATTTATCTGATATAGATTTAAAAATAAAACTTGGAGCAGATCAAATAAACTCTTTAAAGGAATTTATTTTATCTATTTAGTATTATATAATTATAATAGGTGATGAATATGAATTTTGTAGATATTATTGTAATAATATTACTTTTATATGGAGCATATAAAGGATATAGATATGGAGGATTCAGTGCAGCTATTAATTTAGCAGGTACTCTTCTAGTATTTATACTTTCATACTTTATTAAGAATCCATTAAGTGAATATATGTACTTACATTGGCCATTTATTTCTTTTGGAGGAATATTTAGTGGTATAAGTGTATTTAATATTATATTCTATGAAGGTGTTGCATACGTTTTATGTGTAGTAGTCTTAAGTATTGTTTTAAAAATCATACTTAAACTAACTGGTATTATTGATAAGATATTAGATGCTACAATTATACTTGCACTTCCAAGTAAAATATTAGGAGTTCTATGTGGAGCATTCCAATATTTCATATATGTATTTTTAATTCTATTTGTAATGGCTCAAATACCATTTAGTTCAAAATATTATAATGAGTCATACTTGGGAGATAAGATACTTTCACATACTCCAGGGTTATCTTTAGTAACTAAAAATATTTATAATTCAATTACTGAAGTTTATAACATTTGTTTTGAACACAAAGATGAAGATGATAAAACAAATGCTAATCTATTAAGTTTAGCTGTTTTACTTAAATATAATGTAGTAACAACTGATGGAGTAAAATTACTTATTGATAATAATAAATTAAGAATTAATAACATTGAGGAATTCTTAGCTGAATATGAAGCTACAGGAACTTATGTTATTGATCAAGATTTATCAAAAAAAATTACTGATGAAACAAAAGATGCTTACAATCAAATTGTAAATAGTTAAGAGGTATTATGATTAAATATTTAGAAAATGAATCTGATTTTAAAGAAATAATTAAAGAAGGAACTTGGATAGTAGACTTTTATGCTGATTGGTGTGGACCTTGTAAAATGTTAGGTGCAATCCTAGAAGAAACAGACTATAACATTTTAAAAGTAAATACTGATTCTTTCCAAGACTTATCTTTCTCATTTGGAATAATGTCTATTCCAACTCTTATAATCTTTAAAGATGGAAAAGAAAAAAACAAAAGTATAGGTCTAATTGATAGAGAAGAACTAAAAAGAATAATGGACTTTGAATAATCAAAGTCTTTTTTTTACCACTTTTACATTTATTGTTATAAAATAGATGATGTGATAAAATTAAATTGCGAGGTGGATTTATGGATAAAACAAGAATGTTTAATCTTAAAGAAATTGAAGATGCCCTTGTAGAAACAACTTTAGATGAAGTTAGAGAAGCACTAAGAGAAAAAGGGTATAATCCTGTTAATCAAATCGTAGGTTACCTTGTAACAGGGGATGAAACTTATATAACTAATTACAAAGATGCGAGAAAAAAAATACTTTCAATTGATAGAGGAGTCTTAATTGAAACTATCGTAAGGAGTTATTTAGAGAACTAATGAAATGCTTAGGAATGGATTTAGGAACTCGCACACTTGGTCTTGCCACATCTGATAAATTAGGACTTATTGCTAGTCCTTATAAAACTATTAGATATGAAGACACTGATGAATTAGTTAATGAAGTTATAGAAATTATAAATAAAGATAAAATAGAAGTTCTAGTTTTAGGTTATCCAAAGAACATGAATAATACTGAAGGAGAAGCTGTAGAAAGAACTATGAATTTTAAATCTAAGTTAGAAAGTAAAACTAACTTAAAAATTAATTTAATAGATGAACGTCTTTCAACAGTTGAAGCTACTAATTATTTACTAAATGAAGATATGTCTAGAAAAGGGCGTAAAAGAGTAGTAGATGCAGTAGCTGCTTCAATTATATTAGATACTTATTTAAGAAAAGTTCAAATTGAAAAGGAGAGAAAACAATGAATAAAGAACCAGGTAAATTAATTATTACTAATAATGAAGGAAAACAATTAGAATGTGATGTATTATTTACATTCGATAGTGATGAAACAGGAAAAAGTTATATTGCTTATACAGATAATACTAAAGATGAAAATGGTAATATCAGAGTATATGCATCTATATATGATCCAAATGGAGAAGATTTAGAATTAAAACCACTTACTGATCCAAAAGAATGGAAAGTAATTGAAAGTATATTATCTTCTATTCAAGAAAAAGTTGATGAAGCAATCAAGAACAGTGGTGCTGAAAATGAAGAAGAATAAAAAGAATAATATTAGTGAAGAAGATTTCTTTTCTAAATTAGATAATGTAGAAAAAAAAGCAACAAGTTCTATTAAAACAATTAGTATCATTTTTGTTGTTATACTATTTTTAATTCTACTTGCTATTGGCGGTTTATATACTTATATAGTAATGCCAGTTAATATTGAAGATGAATCTAAAGTGACTTTTGTAGTTAATCAAGGTGATACTGTATATGGTGTAATAGATAGATTATCAAAAGAACATTTAGTTAAAAATGCTAAATTAGTTAAATTATATGTTAAATATAATGGCATTAATAACTTCTATGCTGGTGAATATGAATTATCTAAATCATATCCACTTGATATGACATTAGGTATTCTTACTGGTATTACAAATGCTAAACAAGATACTTTAAATATTCAATTTGTTGAAGGAAAAAGAATCCCTTATTATGCAAAAGTAATTGCAAATAAATTTGATTACTCTGAAGAAGAAGTAATTAATACTATGAATGATAAAGAATTCTTAAATGAACTTGTTAATAAATATTGGTTTATTACTGATGATATTTTAAATGAAAACCTATATTATCCACTTGAAGGATACTTATTTCCAGATACATATCAATTCAATAAAGATACATCAATTAAAGACATAATTGAGACTATGATTAAGAAGATGGATAGTGTTTTAAGTGAGTATAAACAAGAGATAGAAGGAAGCTCTAGAAGTGTTCATAGTTTACTTACTGTCGCAAGTATGGTAGAATTAGAAGCTGTCAGCGCCGAAGATCGTGCCTTAACTGCTGGTGTATTCTATAATAGACTAGAAAAAGGCTGGACTTTGGGTTCGGATGTAACAACATACTATGATGTTAAGAAGGACTTAGTTGAAGGTTTAACTTATAAAGACTTAAATACATGTAATGGTTATAATACTAGAGGAAGTTCTTGTCAAAAAGGTCTTCCAATCGGACCAATTGCTTGTGTTTCTAAATCAAGTATTTTAGCCGCAATCAGACCAACTGAAACTAAATATATGTATTTTGTTGCAGATAAGAATAACAAATTATATTTTGCTGAAACACAATCAGGACATGATCAAAATATTAGAGATTTAAAATCTAAGAATTTATGGCCTGAATAAAAGGAGAGTTTAAAAATGAAAGATGTTATACAAGATATGGAAAGATATGCTGAGGCAAATAATGTTCCAATTATTGAAAGAGACTCTATTATTTTCATAGACAAGTATATCAAATTAAACGGAGTAAAAAAGGTGTTAGAAATAGGTACTGCAATTGGTTATAGTGCAATACTTATGGCTTGTGCTTCTAAAGATGTAGAAATAACTACAATCGAAAGAGATGAAAAAAGATACAAAGAAGCTCTAAAGAATATTAGAGCATGTGAAATGGATAAAAGAATCGATGTTGTATTCGATGATGCCTTAGATGTTAATCTAGCAGGTTATAAATATGATCTTATCTTTATTGATGCTGCTAAGGGTCAAAACATTAAATTCTTTGAAAAATTTAAAAACTATCTTAATGAAGGTGGAATTATCATAACTGATAACGTTAACTTCCATGGGCTTGTTAAAAATCCTGAAAGAATAGAATCAAAGAATGTAAGACAACTTGTAGATAAAATAATTGAATATAGAGAATATCTAAGTGATAATGACGAATATATTACAAAGTTTTATGATATAGGAGACGGACTTGCAATAAGTTTTAAGAAGAATGATGAAAAAGCAAAAAATATTGATTAATATAAACAATTTAGAAGAGATTAATGAATATAAGAAAATTGGTATAAACAATTTTCTTTTTGCGCTTAATGGGTTTTCTATTGGTTATAACTCATTTGAAATAAGAGAAATACCAGAAGACTCTTATATTCTAATTAACAGAGTATTAGATTCTAAAGATATTGATTCCCTAAAAACTATTAAAGATGATTTACTTAAGTTTAAAGGAATTATCTTTGAAGACTTAGGAGTATATCAAATATTTAAAGATACTTCTTTAGAGTTAATCTGGAATCAAGCACACTTTGCTACTAATCTAACATCAATTAATATTTGGTTAGACAAAGTGTCTTCAGCGGTTATTTCTAATGAAATTACTTCAAATGAAATTACTGATATAGTTAGTGGAGTAATAAAACCAGTAATATTTAATGTATTTGGTAAGAATATGATAATGTATTCAAGAAGAACACTTTTATCTAACTTCAATAAATATAATGAGTTAGAAAAGTATAATGATATGGTTTTAGGTGAAAATCATACTAATAATAATTTCCTAGTTAAAGAAACTGAATATGGTTCAGCATTCTTTAATAATGAATATTTTAACTATATAGATTTTAGTAATACTCTAAATGATGATAATATTAAGTTCTATTTAGTCCTTAACTTAGATTTAGATACTAATACTATTAAAGATGTTCTAGAAGGAAAAACTATTGGTAATGATGGATTCTTAAACAAAAAGACAGTTTATAGAATGAGTGAATATACAGATAGGGGTGTGAAATAATGAAAACAGAATTATTAGCTCCTGCTGGATCTTTAGAAAAAATGAAATATGCTTTCCTTTTTGGTGCAGATGCAGTATATATGGGTGGTAAGAATTTCTCACTACGTGCTAATGCTAAAAACTTTTCTCTTGAAGAAATGAAAGAAGCAGTGGAATATGCTCACTCACTAGGTAAAAAAGTTTATATTACATGTAATATTGTATTCCATAACGAAGACCTAGAAGGTTTAAAAGAATATTTAAAATATTTAGAATCAATTCATGTAGATGCTATTCTTGCATCAGATATCGCAGTTATGCAATTACTTAAAGATGAACATATTAATATTCCGCTACATATAAGTACTCAAGCATCTACTTTAAATTACGAAGTAGGTAAGTTTTATAAAGAGATGGGTGCAGAAAGATTAGTTCTTGCTCGTGAAGCATCTAAAGAAGATATTAAAAGAATACATGAAGAAACAGGACTTGAAATTGAATGTTTTGCTCATGGTGCAATGTGTACAAGTATAAGTGGTAGATGTGTTCTTTCTAATTATTGTACTAATAGAGATTCAAACCGTGGTGGATGTGCTCAAATATGTAGATGGGTATTTGATTACAAAAAAGATAATGAAAAAGTAACTGATATCCCATTTAGTATGACTCCTAAAGATTTAAATATGGTACCATTCATTAATCATATGATTGATGCAGGCGTATACAGTTTTAAAATCGAAGGAAGAATGCGTTCTATCTATTATGTATCTACAGTAATTCTTATTTATAGAAGACTTTTAGATAAGATTAAAAACGGTACATTAACAGATGAATATAAAAAATATGCTACTAACATCTTAAATAGAGTAGCTAATCGTGAATCAACTCCTCAATTCTTTGATAAATTACCAGGAGTAGAAGAACAATACTATTTAGGTAGAAAAGAAGAATCAAATCAAGACTTCTTAGGCTTAGTTCTTGATTATAAAGATGGAGTAGCAACAATCGAACAAAGAAACTTCTTTAAACTTGGAGATGAAGTTCAATTCTTTGGCCCTAATATGAAAACAACTAATTGGGTTGTTGATAATATTATGGATGAAGAAGGAAATCCAATAGATGTTGCAAGACATCCTCAAATGATTATTAAAATTAAACTTCCTTTTGAAGTTAAAGAATTTGATATGATGCGTGTAAAAGTCTTTGATGAACCTACAAAGAATGATTAATGTCATTCTTTTTTTATTTTCTTTTTAGTAAATTTATAAATAAATGAATGATTTTGTTTGACTTTTATATATTTTTGGTGTAATCTTTTAAAAGTAAGTTTGATACTTAAACAAACAAGAAAAAAATATAAAAAAGGACTGATCAAAAATGGCAAAAAAACAAGTAGATTTGACAGCTGAAGGATTAAAACAAGTACAAGAAGAATTAAATAAATTAAGATTAGAAGATAGACCAAGAATTATTCAAGCAATTAAAGATGCTAGAAGTCAAGGTGACTTATCTGAAAATGCAGACTATGATGCAGCTAGAGAAGAACAAGCTAAAACTGAAGCTAGAATCAAAGAATTAGAATATATCGTTGATAATGCTAATATCATCGAAAAAGTTGATGGAGAAGTTGGACTTGGTTCAACTGTAACTGTTGAATTTGTTGATGACGATGAAGAAGAAGTATACAAAGTAGTTGGAGTTACTGAAGTAGATGTTGATAACAACATGATTTCTAAAGAAAGTCCAATTGGTGCTGCTTTATATGGTCATAAAGAAGGCGAAGTAGTAGAAGTTAAATTACCTAACGGTGGTGGATACGAAATAAAGATTGTTAAGATTGCTTAACAATCTCTTTTTTTTATTTTAAAATTAAGTTATAATACAAAAACGAAAGAAGGGGATAATGTGGCAGAACATTATTTTACTAACAATGCTGATTTAAAAAGTGATACTAGATTAATTCATTATAACTATGGAGATGGTGTAATCGAGTTCACATCTGACTTAGGTGTTTTTTCAAAAGATAAACTTGATTATGGTTCAAGACTATTAATTGAAAATTACATAGAACATGGTAGAAGTGATATTGATCTTTTAGATGTTGGATGTGGATATGGTTTTATTGGTATATCACTTGCGAAGATTAAGAATACTAATTCTACTATGGTAGATGTTAATAAAAGAGCAGTCCATTTAGCTAAGATGAATATTAAAAATAATAAGATAGAAAATGCAACTGCATTTGAATCAAATATATATGAATCAGTTGAAGGTTTATATGATGTAGTAATAACTAATCCTCCAATTAGAACTGGAAGAGAAACTGTTCTAACATTCCTTAGAGACTCTAAAAAGTTTTTAAAACCAGGTGGAGAACTTTGGTTTGTTATGAGAAAGGACCAAGGAGCCTTAACTGTTGCTAAAAAGTTAGAAGATTTATATAAAATTGAAATAATTGATAAAAGTAAAGGTTTTTTCATATTTAAAGGGATTTAACTGTTGACAGGAAAATAAGTTGCTAGTATAATTTTATGTTGGTGACTTATTTTCTTTTTTTGGTGGAAATAATTCTCAAAATTACTATAGTATTGGGGTGAAAAAATGTCATACAAAGTTCAAAAATTTGGTGACCATAGAGAAAGAAGAAATTTCTCTAAAACTTCTAGTGCGTTAGAATTATCTGACTTACTAGAAATTCAAACAGCGTCATATAAATGGTTCTTGACTGAAGGTATTGATGAAGTATTCAAAGATATTTTCCCAATTGAAAGTTTCACAGGTAAAGTTTCTTTATCTTTTGATTCATTCTCATTTGGAGAACCAAGATATGGCACTAAAGAATCTAAGGAACGTATGGTAACATACTCAGCTCCTTTAAAGGTTCAAGCTCGTGTTTTCTTAAATGAAACAGGAGAAGTTAAAGAACAAGAAGTGTTCTTAGGCGACGTTCCAATGATGACTGAAGCAGGAACATTCATCATTAATGGTGTAGAACGTGTAATTCAATCTCAATTAATTCGTAGTCCAGCAATCTATTTCTCAAAGACAATAGATAAGAATGGACGTCCAGTTGTAGCAGGTGAGATTATCCCTAACCATGGTACATGGCTTGAATACGAATTAGACGCAAGAGACGTAGTTTATATCAGAATTGATAGAACTAGAAAAGTAGCAGCTACTACTTTCTTAAGAGCTCTAGGTTTATCAAGTGATGAAGAAATCTTAGAAATGTTTGGTGAAAATAACCAATTCATCAAAAATACATTAGAAAAAGATTCTACAAAAAATACTGACGAAGCTTTAATTGAAATATATGAAAAGTTACGTCCAGGTGAACCTGCAACACTAGATTCTGCTAAAAACCAAATCATTACTAGATTCTTTGATAGATTTAGATATGATTTAGCTAAAGTAGGACGTTATAAATTTAATAAAAAGTTAAATATCCTAGATAGATTACTAGGTCAAAAAATTGCTGAATCAATCGTTGTTGATGGTAAGACTATTGTTGAAGCTGGAACAGTTATTGATAAAGCAACTCTTGAAGAATTAAGACCTATCTTCAAAGACGGATATAATTTAAAAGACGCTACAATTAATGAAGAATTAGATCAATATGCTAAGATTCAAACAATTAAGATTGTAGATCCAAATAATGAAAATGAAACTATTACTATCATCGGTAATGATACAACTTCTGATTTAAGAAGATTATCTATTCCAGATGTATATGCTGCAACTTCATATTACTTAAATCTTTTAGCTGGATTTGGTAATACAGATGAAATTGACCATTTAGGTAATAGACGTGTTAAACAAGTTGGTGAACTTGTTCAAAACCAATTCAAAGTTGGTGTTACTAGAATGGAAAGAGTTATTCGTGAAAGAATGACTACTCAAGAACTAGATTCAATGACACCAAAAACATTAATTAACATTAGACCAGTTACTGCTGCGTTAAAAGAATTCTTTGGTTCATCTCAATTATCAAAATTCATGGATCAAATTAACCCAATCGCAGAATTAACTGATAAGAGACGTTTATCTTCTCTTGGACCTGGTGGTTTATCAAGAGATAGAGCAGGAATTGATGTACGTGACGTTAACGTATCACACTACGGTAGAATTTGTCCTATCGAATCACCAGAAGGACCAAACATTGGTTTAATTACATCATTATCAGGATATGCAAAAATCAATGAATATGGATTTATTACAACTCCATATAGAAAAGTTGAAAATTGTCATGTAACTGATGAAATCGTTTACTTAACTGCTGATGAAGAAGCAGATTACTATATTGCTCAAGCCACTACTCCAATGGATGAAAATATGGATATTATTGCTGATACTGCAGTATGTAGATACAATGGAGATGACGTAATTGCTAAGAAAGAAAAAATCAACTTTGTTGATGTTTCTCCTGCACAAATTACAGCTATTACAACATCAATTATTCCATTCCTAGAACACGACGATGCTACTCGTGCCCTAATGGGTTCAAACATGCAACGTCAAGCAGTTCCACTTTTAAGAACAGAAGCTCCAAGAGTTGGTACTGGTGTTGAATATATAGCAGCTAGAGATTCAGGAGCAACTATTGTTTGTAAGAATGATGGTGTTGTTGAATATGCAGATGCTAAAAAGATTATTGTAAAAACAAAAGATGATAGAGATACTTACTATTTAGCTAACTTCGAAAAGAGTAATGCTGAAAGTTGTATTAATCATTCACCAATCGTTGTAAAAGGTGAAAAGGTACACAAAGGTGAAGTTATCGCTGATGGACCTTCTACAAACAACGGAGAACTTGCACTTGGTAAGAATATGACAATTGCATTCATGACATGCAACGGTTATAACTACGAAGACGCAATCGTACTAAACGAACGTTTAGTAAAAGACGATGTATTTACTACATTACATATTGAACATTATGATATCGATTGTAGAGATACTAAATTAGGACCAGAAGAAATTACTAGAGATATTCCAAATGTATCTGAAGAAACTCGTAAGAACTTAGATGCAAATGGTATCGTAAGAATTGGTACTGAAGTTAAAGATGGAGATATCCTTGTTGGTAAAGTAACTCCAAAAGGTGTTCAAGAACTTACTTCAGAAGAAAAATTATTACATGCAATCTTTGGTGAAAAGACTAGAGAAGTTAGAGATACTTCACTAAGAGTTCAACATGGTGCTGGTGGTATCGTACACGATGTTAAGATATATACTAAAGAAAATTCTGATGAATTACCTGCTGGTGTATCTAAAGTTATAAGAGTATACATTATTCAAAAACGTAAGATCCAAGTTGGTGATAAGATGTCAGGACGTCATGGTAATAAAGGTGTAGTTTCTCTAATCTTACCAGAAGAGGATATGCCATACATGCCAGATGGAACTCCAGTAGATATCGTACTTAATCCACAAGGTATTCCTTCACGTATGAACTTAGGACAAATCCTAGAGTTACACTTAGGTATGGCTGCTCAAAAACTTGATGTTTATTGTGCAACTCCAGTATTCGATGGTGCAACTGTTGATGAAATCTACGAAATGATGGATGAAGCTGGAATGGATCACGATGGTAAAACTTGGTTATATGATGGTAAAACTGGAGAACCATTCGAAAACAGAGTATCTGTAGGTGTTATGTACTTCATTAAGTTACATCACATGGTTGATGATAAGTTACATGCTCGTTCAATTGGACCTTACAGTTTAGTTACTCAACAACCTTTAGGTGGTAAAGCTCAATTCGGTGGTCAAAGATTCGGTGAAATGGAAGTTTGGGCATTATATGCTTATGGTGCTTCTCATGTATTACAAGAAATGATGACTGTTAAATCCGATGACGTTATGGGCCGTGTAAAAGTATACGAAGCTATCGTTAAAGGTAAGAATATTTCTACAGCTGGTATTCCAGAATCATTCAGAGTATTGATTAAAGAATTACAAGCTTTAGGATTAAATATTGAAATGATCGATAATGACGACAAAATTCATGATTTAAAAGAATTAGAATCTGAAGAAAATCAAGAAGAAGTTGTTACTGTTGATGAAATAGATGCTTATACTGGTGAAGTTAAACCAAAATCAACACTTACTCCAGTAGACGCTGAAATGGATCATGTAGATGATACTCCAACAGCAGTTGGTGAAGAAGAACTTGACCCAATGGAAGAAGAATTCGACGATGAAGACTTCGATGACGATTATTCAATCGAAGACGAAGAACCAAGCGAAGAAGACTTACTTGAAATGGAAGAAGACTTTGAAGGAGGGGAAGAATAATGATAGACGTTAATAACATTAAAGGTATTAAAATTAGCATTGCTAGCCCTGAAAAAATTAGAGAATGGTCTTATGGTGAAGTAACTAAACCAGAAACTATTAACTATAGAACTTTAAAGCCTGAAAGAGATGGTTTATTCTGTGAAAAGATTTTTGGACCATCAAAAGATTACGAATGTTCTTGTGGTAAATACAAGAGATTAAGATATAAAAATGTTGTATGTGATAGATGTGGAGTTGAAGTTACTTCCTCAGCTGTTCGTAGAGAACGTATGGGACATATTGAACTTGCTTCTCCATGTTCACATATTTGGTTCTTTAAGGGTGTTCCATCAAAGATGGGTCTTACTCTTGATATGTCTCCAAGAGACCTAGAAGAAGTACTATATTTCGTAAGTTATGTAGTAATTGATCCAGGAACTGCTCCTTTAGAATTTAAACAAATCCTTTCTGATAAAGAATATAGAGCTTATTATGAAAAATATGGCGATACATTCAAAGTTGGAATGGGTGCTGAAGCTATTAAGACATTACTTTCAATGGTTGATGTTAAAGGTGAAATCGAAACATTAAGAAAAGAATTGGAAACTGCTAACGGACAAAAGAGAGTAAGACTAATCAAGAGACTTGACTGCTTAGTAGCATTTGAAGAATCAGGAAATAAACCTGAATGGATGATTTTAGACTGTATTCCAGTTATTCCACCAGATTTAAGACCAATGATTCAACTTGATGGTGGTAGATTTGCTACTTCTGACCTTAATGATTTATATAGAAGAATCATTAACAGAAATAACAGACTTAAGAAATTACTTGAACTTGGAGCACCTTCAATTATCGTTCAAAACGAAAAGAGAATGCTTCAAGAAGCTGTTGATACATTATTTGATAATGGTAGAAGAGGTAGAAGTATTACTAATGCTTCATCTAGACCATTAAAATCATTATCATCAATGTTAAAAGGTAAACAAGGACGTTTCAGACAAAACTTACTTGGTAAACGTGTTGACTATTCAGGACGTTCAGTTATCGCAGTTGGTCCATCACTTAAGATGTATCAATGTGGTTTACCTAAAGAAATGGCTGTTGAGTTATTTAAGCCACATGTAATTAATGGATTAGTTGAAAAAGGACTTGCTCATAATATTAAAGGAGCTAAGAAACTTATCGACAATAGAGATGATTGTATTTGGGATATTGTAGAGGAAGTTATTGTTGAACATCCTGTACTATTAAACCGTGCACCAACTCTACATAGATTAGGTATTCAAGCATTTGAACCTAAAATTGTTCCAGGAAAAGCAATTAGATTACATCCACTTGTTTGTACTGGATTTAACGCTGACTTCGATGGTGACCAAATGGCTATCCATGTACCACTTTCTGAAGAAGCAAAAGCTGAAGCAAGAATTTTAATGTTATCTTCTAACAACATTCTTTCACCAGCAAATGGAAAACCAATCGTTACTCCAGGACAAGATATGGTATTAGGTAACTACTACATTACTATGGAAATGGGTAGAAAAGCTAAGACTGTAGTTATTGCTAAAGGTGAAAAACTAAGTACTGATGTTAAAGATTATATTAAACACATTGATAGAGATGAAACTCTAGATATCTTAGCAGAAAGCTTAGAAATGAACTTTAAAGATGTTGATACTAAGACTGAAGGAACTTATACATATGAAATCGTATTTAAAGATACTAAAGATGTATATTTAACTCAAACTGTTGAAGTAGTAGCAACTGAATCAGCTAAAAAAGCAAGAATTGAAGATTTAGAAAAATATAATTACATTGAAGATGGACATAAGAAACCTTATGGTACTTCTGAAGGTAAAGTATTTAAGAATTCTAATGAAGCATTAATGGCTTATGAAAGAAGAGAAATTGATTTACAAACTAGAATTGCTATTCCAGTTAGATCATTTACTCATAAATTATTCCTAGATGATGTAATGGATAAATATCTTGTTACAACAGTAGGTAAATTAAAATTCAATGAAATCTTCCCAGATTCATTCCAATACTTAAATGAACCAGGAAAAGATAATATTGAAGGAATTACTCCAATGAAGTATTTCTTAGAAATGGGAACTAATATTCCAGTTGCTATCGCTAAGATGCCTTTAACTGAAGCTTTCATTAAGAAAGACTTAAAGAACTCAATTGGAGAAGTTTACAAGAGATATAAAACAACTGAAACTTCAGTAATGCTAGATAAACTTAAAGACACAGGATTTAAGTATTCTACAATTGCTGGTATTACATTCTCAATGAATGATATTACTCCTGCAACTAAGAAGGAAGGCATTATTGCTGAAGGACAAGAGAAAGTTGATAAGATTAATAAACAATTTAAACGTGGTCTTATTACTGAAGAAGAAAGATATACATCAGTTTGTGACGTTTGGGCTAAAGTTACTAACGAAGTTCATGGTGAGTTTGCTGAATTATCTGATAAACTTGCAAATGAAAACCCAATCTTCATGATGATGAAATCTGGTGCCCGTGGTTCTGTTAACCAATTCGGACAAATGGCTGGTATGCGTGGTTTGATGGCTAAACCAGACGGTTCTACAGTAGAAATTCCTATTACTTCATCCCTTGTTGATGGATTAACAGTTAATGAATACTTCTTAAATACACACGGAACTCGTAAAGGTAATGCCGATAAAGCGTTAAGAACAGCAGACTCTGGTTACTTAACAAGACGTCTTGTTGATGTAGCTCAAGATATTATTATTCATGATGACGATTGTCATTGTTTATCTGGATTAGTAGTAACTGACCTTATTGATGAAAAAGATGGTTCAGTTATTGAATCTCTATCTGAAAGAATTACAGGAAGATATGCTGCTAAGAAAATTATTAATCCAGAAACTAAAGATGTTATTTGTGAAAAAGATGAATACATTACTCCAAGTATTGCTAAGAAGATTAAGAAAGCTGGAATTACTTCAGTAGAAATCAGATCAGCAATTACTTGTCAATCAAGAGATGGTATTTGTCGTAAATGTTACGGTGAAAACCCAGCTACAGGAAATATCGTTGAAAATGGTGAAGCTGTTGGTGTAATGGCTGCACAATCAATCGGTGAACCTGGTACACAATTAACAATGAGAACATTCCACTCTGGTGGTGTTGCCGGAGCAGACGATATTACTCAAGGTCTTCCAAGAGTAGTAGAATTATTTGAAGCTCGTAATCCAAAAGGTAAAGCTACAATCTCTGAAGTTACTGGTGAAGTTACTAAGATTGAAAATGCTAACGGAAAATGGAAAGTTACAGTTGAAAATGATTCAGTATCTAAAGAACATACAACATTATATGATGCTAAATTAAGAGTAGAAGTTGGAGACAAAGTTTCTGCTGGAGATAAACTTACTGAAGGTACTATTTCTCCAAAAGAATTACTTGATGTAACAGATAGAGTTACAACTCTTAACTACATTCTTAAGGAAGTTCAAAAAGTTTATAAATCACAAGGTGTTGATATCTCAGATAAACATATCGAAATTATCTCATCTCGTATGATTAATAGAGTTAAAGTTGTAGATGCAGGAGATTCTTCATTAGTTGAAGGATTAACAGTATCAATAAATGAATTCAATGATGCTAATAAACCTGTAATTATGACTGGTGGAGTACCTGCTAATGCAAGACCAATAATCCTTGGTATTACTAAGAGTGCTCTTGAAACTGGTTCATTCCTTTCTGCAGCATCATTCCAAGAAACTACAAGAGTATTAACTGATGCTTCTATTAGAGGTAAAGTTGACCAACTTAAGGGTCTTAAGGAAAATGTTATTCTTGGTAAACTAATACCAGCTGGTACTGGTTTCAGAGAATATAACAATGTTGGAATCGAATTAGAACATGAATTCTTAAACGATGACGCTTCTGAAGTTTTAGAAAATGAATTCTTAAACGATGATGAAGAATCAGAATTAGAAGTTGTTGACACTGAAGAATAATAAATAAAAACCTTTAAAGCAATTTAAAGGTTTTTTTATGTGTGTTATACTTATTATGGTGATAATATGAATAAAGTAGTTATTATTGGATGTGGAAATGTTGGATTAAGTTATGCATATTCACTTTTAAATCAAGATAATGCAGTTGAAGAATTAGTATTAATTGATTTAGATATGGAAAAGATCGAAGGAGAAGTAATGGATTTAAATCATTGTCTTCCATTTGCACCTAATAAAATGAAAATAAAAGCAGGTAGTTATTCAGATTGTAAAGATGCTAGCATCGTAGCAATCTCAGCAGGTGCAAACCAAGCTCCTGGTGAAACAAGAATGGATCTAATAAATAAAAACTCTAAGATATTTAAATCAATTGTTACTGAAGTAATGAAATCAGGATTTGATGGTATTTTCTTAGTAGCTACTAATCCACTTGACGTTATGACACATCTTACATATAAATATTCTAAAATGAGTTCTAATAAAGTAATTGGGACAGGTACTACACTTGATAGTGCAAGGTTACGTTATTTAATCGGAGAAAAACTTCATATTAGTAATAAATGTATTCATGGTTATGTAATTGGAGAACATGGTGATTCAGAATTTGTTCCTTGGAGTACTTTAAATATCGGACCACAAAATATAAGTAAGTATTTAAATAAATCAGAGATGAATGAAATCGAAGAACGTGTAAGAACCGCTGCTTATGAAATTATAAATAAAAAAGGATTTACTAATTTTGGAATTGGTGTAAGTATGGTAAGAATTACTAATGCTATCCTTAATGATGAACATGGTATCCTTGCAGTTTCAACTTATGATAAGAAACATGATATTTATATAAGTTATCCTGCAATTATTGGAAGAAATGGTGTTGAAGATAATATTGCAATTAATCTTACTCAAAGAGAAACAGCTAAATTCAATGCATCAATTAAAGTAATAAAGAATGCAATTAAATCAATTAAGGAATAATGTTTGACACATTATTCTTTTTATTTTAAAATTAGTTTTGTTGAAAGGAAGTGTTGTTATGAATAAAGGAACTCCAGTCTTAGTTATTACTGGTTATTTAGGTTCTGGTAAAACAACTTTAATTAATAATATTTTAAAACAAAATAAGGAAAAGAAAATTGCACTAATAGTTAATGATATTGGTGAAGTAAATATAGATGAAGAATTAGTATTAAAATCAGGTTATATAAAACAAGAAGATAAAGGTGATGTAGTACCTCTATCTAACGGATGTATTTGTTGTACATTAAAAGAAGATTTAATGAAACAACTTACATCACTAGCAACTAATAAAGATTTTGATTATATAATCATCGAAGCAAGTGGTATTTGTGAACCACTTCCAATTGCTCAAACTATTTCTATTATGGAACAAACTACTGAATCCTATGGATTACCAAAAGTATGTTACTTAGATAATGTTTTAACTGTCGTAGATGCTAAAAGACTTGTAAGTGAATTCAATGCCGGCGATGCATTAATTAATAGTGAACATGATGATGAAGATTTAGAAAAACTTTTAATTGAACAAATTGAATTCTGTAATCAAATTATTATCAATAAAGTAAGTGATGTATCTTCTGAAGAATTAGATACAGTTAAAAGTGTAATTAAAGCACTTAATCCAACTGCTGAAGTTATTGAAACTGATTATTCAAAAGTAGAAAATGATATTATTCTTGATACTAATAACTTTGATTTAGAAGAGGTTCAAACATCAGCTGGATGGGTTGAGGCAATGGAACATCCTGAAGAACATGAAGATGGTGAAGCTTATGAATATGGAATTAATACTTTTGTTTTCTATAATAGAAAACCATTCAAACTAGAAGCTTTCCAAGATGTAATTGAAAAGTATTCAGATAAAATAATCAGAGCAAAAGGATTCCTTTGGACTGAAGAAACTGATTCAGAGACAATTATCTTTGAAAAGATTGGTAAAGATAAATCACTAAGATCAATCGGAGCATGGATTATTGATATGCCAAAGAATGAACAAGAACAAATCTTAAAATATAATCCAGATGTAAAAGCTGCATGGGATCCTGAACTTGGAGATAAAATGAATAAGATAGTCTTTATTGGTAGAAATATGGATAAAGATGAAATTATTGCAGATTTAGAAAATTGTCTATAGTCAAACGGTTATATAGCGTATTTTTCTTGATTATTGAAACTATAATTTATATATTTAGTATGAAACGAAATGAGGGTGTGAATATATACTCTCATTTTTTGTTTTTAGAAGGGAGGAATTAATTATTGATTTAGAAATAAGGGATATTGATTTACAAAGTATTATTTTTGAAATTAGGGGAGTTTATGTTATGTTATCTTCTGATGTTGCAAAGATATATCATGTAGAAACTAAAGTTTTGAATCAAACAATAAAAAGAAATATAAATCGTTTCCCAGAGACTTTTTGTTTTCAATTGACTAATGATGAATTAAAAAATCTATCTTCAAGGTCACAAATTGTGACCTTGAACAAAAGTAATAATTCAAGAGGATATAATATAAAGTACATGCCATATGTTTTGACTGAACAGGGTATCATGATGCTTTCTGGTTTGTTAAAAAGTGAAATTGCTGTGCAAGTAAATGTTCAAATCATTGAAGCTTTTTGTTTAATGAAAAAATATTTTAATGATGACGCTTTAGTATCAAATCACGAAATGAGAATACAAAAGTTAGAAAAAGTATTTAATAATTATTTAGTTGAAACCAAATGCAATAAGATATTTTTTGAAGGGCAAATATATGACTCATATTCTATATTACTAGAAATATTTAATAAAAGTAGTAATGAAATAATTATTATAGATAATTATTTTTCAAAAGATTTATTAGATATATTAAGAAAACTGGAAAAGAAAATAATAATTGTTTCTAAAAATTTTGATAATGAATTAATTAAGAAATATAATTCACAATATGAGAATATAGTATTTTTAAACAATAACTCTTTTCATGATAGATTTATAATAATAGATAGAAAAATTGTTTATTCGTGTGGAGCATCATTTAAAGATTTAGGTAAAAAATGTTTTGCAATTAATGAGTTTAATGATAAAGAATATCTTAATAAAATTCTTTCTATCATAAATGTATAGTTTTATAAATGCACTTTAATGTGCATTTTTTTTATTCTATAATTAAGGTAAGGTAGTGATAATATGCTTGAAGAATTAAAAAAGATAGAATTGCATTGTCATTTAGATGGTTCAGTTAGACCTTCAACTGTTTCAGAAATACTAAATATGCCACTTGAAGAAGCAGAAAAACAAATGTGTTTTAAAGAAACTAAAAAAGATTTAAATGAATATTTATCTAAATTTGATTTACCATTAAGTATTATGCAAGATAAGAGTGGATTAATTAGAGTTTCCAAGGAATTAGCAGAAGATATGAAAAAAGAAAATATTATTTATGCTGAAGTACGTTATTCACCTCATAAATCAACTTTAAAAGGTCTTTCACTAGAAGAAGTCGTAGATGCAACACTTGAAGGATTTAATAAAGTAGAAGGTATAAAAATAAATATTATTTTATGTATGATGAGAAACTTTGATTATAATACTAATTTAGAAGTTATTGATCTTGCTGAAAAATATTTAGGTAAAGGAGTATGTGCAATTGATTTAGCAGGTGCAGAAGGATTATATCCTACTTATACATTCGAAGATTTATTTATAGAAGCAAGAAAAAGAAATATTCCATTTACTATTCATGCTGGAGAAGCAGATGGAGTGGATTCAATAAAGAGTGCAATTGAATTTGGAACTAAAAGATTAGGACATGGAGTAAAATCAGTAGAAGATTCATCTCTAGTAGAATATACATGCAATAATCACATATTATATGAAGTGTGTCCTACTAGTAATATTCAAACAGGAGCATCTTTTTCATATGATGAACATCAATTAAAGACTCTTTTCAAAGAAAAATGTGATGTATGTATAAATACAGATAATCGTACAGTTTCTAATACTACATTAACTAATGAAATTAAGATAATGATGTCTCACCAGGGATTTACAATTAACAATATAAGGTATATGTTTAGATGTGCACTTAAACATGCTTTTATAAGTGAAAAAGAGTACAAAGAATATATCAAAAAAATCTAATAATAAGTTTGCAAAAAGCTTCTATTTGTGGTATATTTATACCTGTTTGCGTTTGCAATTTCAAGGAAGGAAAATATTATGAAAAAGACTAAAATTGTAACAAGTATTGGTCCAGCTAGTAACACTGTTGAAGTATTTACTAAAATGGTTGAAGCTGGTGCAAATGTAGCAAGAATTAACTTTTCTCATGCTACTATTGAAGAAAGAGAACAAGCTGTTTCTACAGTAAAAAAAGTTAGAGAAATTACAGGAAAAAATATCTCAATTCTTTATGATACAAAAGGACCTGAATTCCGTTCTGGTGTAGCTCAAGAAGAAGGTATTAAATTAGTTGCTGGTAACACTATAAAATTAGTTAAAGAAGATGTTATCGGAACTGAAGAACAATTAACATTTAACCATAAGACTGCAATTGATGCTTTAGAAGTAGGTAATATCGTATTACTTGAAAATGGTTTAATGAAAATTGAAGTTATTGAAAAACATGATGACTATGTTGTATGTAAAGTAATTAATGGTGGAGTATTATACTCTAAGAAGAGTTGTGCTGTTCCAGGTGTTGACTTACATATTCCATTTATTTCAGACATTGATAGAGAAGACATTATCTATGCTTGTCAACATGAAGGAGATTACTTAGCTGCTTCATTTGTACAAACTGCTGCTGATGTATTAGCTATCAGAGAAATCTTAAAAGAACAAAATAGAGAAGATATGAAAATTATCGCTAAGATTGAATCTCAAATGGGTATGAATAACTTAGAAGCAATTGCTGAAGTTGCTGATGGTTTAATGGTTGCTCGTGGAGACTTAGGTGTAGAAGTTCCATTTGAAGATCTTCCTATTTGTCAAAAGAGAATTGTTAAAACTTGTAGAGCTCATAAAAAGATTTGTATCGTTGCTACAGAAATGTTAGAATCAATGAAACATAATCCAAGACCTACAAGAGCTGAAGTAACAGACGTTGCTAACGCTGTATGGAATGGTACTGATGCAGTTATGTTATCAGGAGAAACAACTACTGGAGATTATGTTGTTGAAACAGTTGCTTCAATGGCAAGAATTTGTGAACATATCGAAGGTTCAATTGAATACAAAAACATTTTCGCAGATAAAAAAGTTGAAACTGCAACAGATGCTATTATGAAATCAGTAGCAGAAGCTGCTAACTCATTAGGAGCTAAATTAATCGTAGTTCCTTCAGTATCAGGTAAAAGTGCTAGATTAATTTCTAACCTTGAACCAAGTTGTCCAATCCTTGCTTTAGTAGGGGATGAAGAAACTGCTAACTTACTTGCATTAAACTATGGTGTTTATGCTAAAGTATGTGATATTAAAAATGACATGGATGAACTTGTTGATTTATCTATCGAAGAAGCTAAAAAATTTATGGATTTAAATACTGGTGATAACGTAATCGTTACTGGTGGATTAGTTGCTGGTAAGATTGGTTTCACAAACCTTATGAAAATTGAAACAATTAAATAATTTTTAAATAAAAATAGACTTCATTTATATGAAGTCTTTTTGTTTAACATTTAAATAATTTATAAAAAATATTACCTTGTTTTAGTAGGTATTGTTACAGTAAATGTAGATCCACTTCCATAAATACTTTCTACTGTAATTGTACCATTTAATAAATCAACTAATTTTTTTGTGATTGATAAACCTAAACCAGTACCAACTATATTCGAATTTTTCTCATCAGTTTGTTTAGCAAAATTAGTAAATAGAGTAATTAATGTTTCATTCTTAATACCAATACCAGTATCAGATATTTTTATTCTTAAATTATAAGTTTCATAATCTACTTGATCAACAGAAAGGTAAGTAGAAATTTTACCTGTTTCAGTATATTTAATAGCATTATTTAATAAATTACGTACAATCTTTCTAATATGTTTTTCATCACCAATTAATTCTTCAGGTATTGAATCATCAAATATAAATTCAAATTCTAGATTCTTATTTGAGTTTCTTGATTTTTCACTATTAATAACATCTTCGATAGTACTAATAGGATTAAATGGAGCTTCGTATATTTTAATTTCTTTGTTCTCTAACTTATTTATATCTAGAATATTACCAACTATTTCATTTAAATTCTTAGAAGCAGGAAGTAAATATTCAATATCATCTAATACATCTTCATCTTTTATTTCATTTTTCATTGAATAAATTTCTTTAGATAAAGCTACTATATTATTAAGTGGTTCTGCTAATTCTTCATTCATTGAATTTAAGAAATCTGATTTAGCTCTTAGAGCTTTTTCAGTTTCTTCTTTATTTCTATTAAGTTCATTTATATATTTTAAATCTGGATTCTCCATTTTAAAGTAAACTATATAAACAAATAAGAATTCAATTATAGAAATAATATGTACATCACTAGTAGTCATAGTAAGTACAAGTACAGTACTTCCTAAGAACATAATAGCAATTATTTGAAGTATTCTATTAGTTTCTACTCTTGATCTATATTTAATAGTTAAATATATCCAGAATATAATATTCATAAAATAGAAGAAAGATACATATATTGCACCTAAACCATTAAATTCACAATTCTTTAAATTAACAGGTAATAACATAACTATAATTACACTACTAATTTCCATAATCATATGTTTCTTATATTTTAAATCAAAGAATATTTTATTTCTAAAGTTTTCTCCTAAATGAAGTAAAACTGATATATATAAACTAACATAAACTATATATACTATCGTAGAAGCATTATAAATTCTCATAAGTATTTGAGGTATAAAATTAGTTATTTTAAAAGTATCTACTAAAACCATAACTATAGTAATAATAACAGTACTAAAAAATGATAAACCAAGTAGAGTATTATATACTTTAATAGTTTCTGAAGTATTTTTATTTTTAATATTAAATGTAACATATAATCCTAAACTAAATAATATAATAGGAATATAAATAGCAATATAATGAGAAGGACTTAAATAGTAATGAATCATTGAGTAATCCTCCTTCCTGGTTGTTGAGGTAATTCAACTACAACAGTAGTACCCTTACCATAACTACTAACTATATTAATAGTACCTTTAAGCATTTCTACTATTTTCTTAGTAACTGATAAGTTTAAAGATAACTTAGCATTATAATATTTATTATTCTTAACTTTATCACTATTGTATTCATATACAAAAGGAAGTATATCATTATGAATTCCAAGACCTGTATCTTTAACCACAATCTTTAATCTTGGTTTTTCCATATTATCATCAATATCAATATCTAAATCTATATCTCCATTCGTAGTAGTTTGTAAAGAATTCTCAAGTAATTTAGTAATAATTTGTCTAATATGTCCTTCATCTCCATAAAGAATAGGAATATTGTCACTAACATTAATATTAAATTTAGTAGTATTAGATATTTTGTATACTATAGACTTTCTTATTTGAGTAATAATAGTTCTTATATCATAATTACTTTCAATTATATCAGTATGTTTAGTATCTAGTTTATTAATATCTATAATACTAGAAATAGTATCAAGTAATAGATTAGAATAATAAATTAATTCAGTAGCATCTTCTTCAAGTTCTTTAGGAATATTTTTACTATTAATTTTAATATCTTCAGCTAGTCCAATAATACCATTAAGTGGAGTTCTTATTTCATGTGACATATTCTTTAAGAAATCACTCTTAACGCTATTAGCTTCATTAACTTTATTTTTAGCACTTTCAAGTTCTTTAATCATTTTATAGTCTGTATTCTCCATAGTTAAATAAATTAAATACATGATTAAATATTCAATTATTGTAACTATTGCAAGAGTTGGAAATAGTGCTTGTATAACACCACCTATAACAGCAAGTAATATAAATATATATAAAGGTAATACAATATTTCTTCTAAATTTACTTCTATTTCTATGTAAAGTCATAGTCCAAAAGAATACATTAACTACTGAATAAATACTTACTGTATTAATAGCAGCACCATACCCATATAAGTCATTAATATGTACTGGTAAGAAACAAGATACTATAGAAATAATTATACAAAACATAAAAGAATATCTTTTAGTCTTAATATAGTATTTATTATTTTCTTTTTCATAACATACAGATAAAATATATAATGTTAATTCATTAATCATTGCACATGTATAAACAATATAAAATTTAATTAGTATTTCTCCAAATAAAATATTATAGTTGGGTTGATAATACAAATATAACATTGTACCAAATTCATTGATTAAGCCAGTAAAGTTATATATCAATAATTTAGTAAATATTTTAGTTTGCTCATTAATTATTCTTTTTTTTGAAAAGAATAAAATAATTGTTACTAGTGAAAAGAATATTGTAATACCAATTGAATAGCAGTATATCACGTTCACCACATCCTTATTATAATTATATCAATATAATAAATTAAATAAAATATTACTGATATGTTTTTATTAAATTTTAATTATTAATATATTGATATAAGAAAAAATATAAAAAGAGTGGGGATTAACATTACGTCAGAACCTCCAGCAGAAAATAGAAAAACAGTAAGAAAAACACATGAAGAATTAGAAAAAATGAGAATTGAAAAAAAGTTAAAAAAACAATTGGTTAAAGATTATTAAGTTTATTAGTTAAGGTTATGAAGTAAAAGATAATTATACACTTGATGAGATAAAGGCTCTTGAACAAGAAATTGGTGAAGGTGTAAAAATTTTAAACAAAGTAAAATAAGAAGGGTAACCTTCTTATTTTGTTTTTCTTAAAATAGGAGATGTATTTTCTAAATCAGGATGACCAAAATCATAATGGAAGTCTTCTGGTGTAACCTCTCTTGATTTAAAGAATGAAAGATTATGTTCTTTAGTTACTGTAGTTGAACAATTCTCATTTACATAAGGATAGTATTCAAGTATTTCTCTATAATCATCTACATATGGACTTCTTTCAACATACCATTTACCATTCTTTTCTTCTACACTATATCCAAAGTATTGTTCATGGCATAATCTTACTTTACCAGTATTATCAAAATCATATTGATCTTTATGCCAATCGTAATGAGTTTCAACTATTTCTTTTGTATCAATTACATTACCCTTTTCATCTTTAATTTCAATTATTTCTCTAGTTTCATATTTATATTCAAACTCTAAATAATCATAATTATTAGCCATTTTATTATATAGGTAATCAAAGTTTTCTATACCATCAAATAAGTCTTTTTTGGAAATTTTCTCAAAAGCTAATTCATCTTTTTTATTAATATCTATATATTCAGGATTCCATTGATATCCGTTGTGGTCATAAAGATGTTCATTATCTTCATATTTTTTAATGGTAAAACCATTAATTTCTTTAGTATATAAATGAACATGTCTATTAGGTAATTCGCACTCACTTGTCTCTCCACAACCAGATAATGTTAATGAAGACATTATCATATAAGGTAATAATTTATATATCATTTTCTTTTTCATATTAATCTCCCTTTTTTCAAGGAATTATTCTATATTTTTTAATTGTTGTTGTCAAATAAATTTTGTGCTATACTAAAAATCGTTTAAGGGGAGAGTTGGTATAAATGAATAATGTACAATTCGCAGATAATAAACAAGGTTATGATAAGTATTATGCATTAATTAAGAACCTTGAAGGTATATTTGAAAAAGTATATCAAATGAATAATTATAAGTTAGATATTAGCTATTATGAAAATGAATTAAATAGAATTAAGAAAGAATTCAATTTAAAAGATGAAATGTTACAATCTTCTACAATTACATTTGAAAGCTTTAGAACAGATTATGAAATGTTTACATTAGGAGAACTAAATAAATCACTAGAAAAATTAACTAATGAATTTGAAAATAATGTTACACCAATTTATAACATTTATTTACTTTTTAGATCAATTGATAAAAAGATAAATAATAAAAAAGATAATGATATTGAAGAAGTTTTATCTGAAACATTTAAATTGTTGGATAGTATAGATTTAGTTTCAACGCATAATAATATTGAAACTACTACTTTAATTGATAGAGCACACAAAACTATTTATAATGCTCTTCTATATGAAGAAGTATATAACAGACATGACATTCTAAATTATATTAAATCATTAAATTTATCTACAACAAGAGAAACACTTGGAGAAATTATTAGAAAAGAAACTAAAGATTTAGTTGAAAAAGGTTTTATTACATCAGAAGATATAGATTCAGAATTTATTAATCATATCAATGAAGGTTTAGGATACGATTATTTAAGTGAAGAGTATTTAAAATTACTTGCTAATACAAAATTTGCTAATAAAATGAATCGCATGAGTAAAAAACAAGAAGAAGAACTAATCCTACTTGAAAAGAAAATAAAAAGAAATAATGATGAAATTACATCAGATGAAACATATTTAAAGAATCATAAGTTTGATTTAGTAAAAAATGTTATTCAAGAGGTTATAATGAGAAGTTCAGTAATTGGTGCATTATCAATACCAGTATTTGGAACTTACCTTGGATATTCTGTTGGAAAATCAACAAGTGAAAAAATTACTGAATATGCAACTATAACAAGAGAAATAGATTTAGATACACGTGAATATTTATCTGAACCTGTAAAAGAATATGATGACAAAGAAACAAGTTATGTTGCAACGCTTACAATATATGAACCATGGACTAAGAATCCAAATGGTCCAGGGTATATTAGAAAAGCTGTAGCTTACGAATATATTACACCAGAAAATGCTTCAAGTGATTTTAGAATTACAAGAGAAAACATCGAAGGTAATATTAGAGAAAAGTATAAATTTAGTGAATTATCAGATGTAATTCCTGAAAATGAAAATACAACTGATTCCATAATTCATATTACAGAAACATATCAAGACAAATTAGATTCAAGAAAAAGTACTAGATATATCTTACCATTTAGTATAGTAGCAGGTATTTTAAGTAGTGCAATTGGAATTGCAGGTTTAATAGCACTTTTAACAAATGATAATAGAAGAAGAACATTAGAAAACTTAAGCGATGAAAGAAGAGAATACAAGGAAAATATTAAATCTACAAAGGATAATCTAGAGTATTATAGTGAAAAAGCATATGAATTAGAAAAAGAAAAAGAGAATATAGAAAATCAATATAATATAAAACTAGATACTGAAGTATTAAAAAGAACTTTAAAACATAATAAGCCTAACAAACGTTAGACTTATTTTTATATAAAAAAAACTAACTATTTCTAGTTAGTTAATTTCTAAATGGTAGCGACGGGGAGATTCGAACTCTCGACCTGCCGGGTATGAACCGGATGCTCTAGCCAGCTGAGCTACATCGCCATTTCTTCAAGAACAAAAATATAATAACATATATTTAATTATTAAGTCAATATTTATTTTGATGTATTTATTTGATATTATTCTCATGCTATAATTTAACATGAGAATAGGAGGAATTACCATGGCAAATAGAATGGTATTAAATGAAACTTGTTATTTTGGTTATGGAGCAAAAGACAGTTTAGTTGATGAAATAAAAGGAAGAGGATTTAAAAAAGTATTAGTAGTAAGCGATCCTGGAATTGTAGATGCAGGTATTGCAAAACAAATTACTGACCTTTTAGATGAAAATGGAATAGCTTATAAGTTATATGCAGATATTCAACCTAATCCAAGCATTGAAAATGTTAAAGGTGGAGTAGAAGTTGCAAGAGCTGAAAATGTTGATTCATTTGTAGTAGTAGGTGGTGGATCAGCAATTGATACTACCAAAGCTATTGCAATTATAATGACTAATCCAGAATATGAAGATGTAAGAAGTCTTGATGGAGTAGTAGCTACTAAAAATAAATGTATGCCAATTATTGCACTTCCTACAACAGCAGGAACAGCTGCAGAGGTTACAATAAACTATGTAATTAGTGATGAAGAAAATAAAAAGAAAATGGTTTGTGTTGATCCACATGATATTCCGGTGGTAGCAATCGTAGATCCAGATCTAATGAGCACAATGCCATCCCCACTTGCAGCAGCAACAGGAATGGATGCACTTACACATGCAATGGAAGGTTATATTACTAAGGGTTCTTTCTTAGCATCAGATATGTTCCATATTAATGCAATCGCGCTTATTTATAAGAATCTAGAAGCGGCAGTTAATAAAAAAGATAAAGATGCAATTGAAAAAGTAGCATATGGTCAATATATCGCAGGTATGGGATTCTCTAACTCAGGTTTAGGAATTGTTCATTCACTAGCACATTCACTAGGAAGTTATTGTCATATAGCTCATGGAGATGCTTGTGCTGTTATGCTTCCACATGTATTAAAATTCAATGGTAGTGTTTGTCCAGATGCCTATAGAGATATGGGTAGAGCTATGGGACTATCAATGGATGGTTTAAGTGATGAAGCAGCAGTAGATGCAGTAGTTAATGCTGTTAAAGATTTATCAGTTAAAGTTGGAATTAAACAAACTTTAAAAGAATTGGGCGTTGAAAGAGATATGCTTCCAATCATGGCAGATCAAGCAATTAACGATGTATGTACTGGAGGAAATCCAAGAACAACTACTCGTGATGATATGTTAAAACTTTACGAAGAAACTTATGAATAATAAAAAAAGATTTATAAAAAATATAAATCTTTTTTTATGATATTTTTTAAAAAATATAATCATGTTATAATGAATTTAGATTAGGTGAGAGTATGTCGGATATAAGAAATGCGTATTTAGGTTTATTATTAGCTTATAGTATTGTTGTATTTTTACTTATCATGATAAGAGATACTAATAATAACAATTCATTTAAAAAATCTTTAAACTTGTTTAATACATGTTTATTTGTTTTTATAATTGGACTAGTTATTAATATATTAGGTAATAATTTTTATGATACAAGTAATTGGTACTCATTAAAAAATGTATTTTTAGCTAAGGGCTATTGCGCTTATTTATTTTCACTTATAGCATTCTTGTCTTCTTATTATTGTGTTAATATTTTTAATTTTCAAATGAATGTATTACCTAAAAATAAAAAGAGTATTTTTTACTTCTTATTTTATATAATTTCAATTATTTTAATATTTGCATTACCTATAACAATTGAATTAAATGATGGTAGATTCTCATTTACTGGTCTATCTGTAACATATACTATGATAGCAGCTTTCTCATCATTTGTACCTGTAATTATTGAATTTATAATGAATATAAGAAAGATAGATTATTTTGAACTATTTTCACCATTCTTATTCTTTGCATTATGTATACTTTCAATATATTTTCAATATGTAGTTAATTTATCACTTAATGAATTAGTAATAGCATTCTCTCTAGTTGTTACTTATTTTGGCGTTGAAAAAAGAGAAGAAAAACTTCAAGAAAATATAAGTAATGCAATTATTTCTCTACAAAAAGGAGCTAGATTTAAATCAGACTTCTTATCTAATATGTCTCATGAAATAAAAACACCACTAAATTCAATTCTTTATACATCTAGAACATTAAATGAAAATAATAATATTAATTATGCTACTAAAAGAGAAATCAATGATATTATCTATTCCTCAGATATGCTTCAAGAAGTAATAAGTAATATATTAATGGTTAATAAACTAGAAAATAATAAAGCTAATTTTAATAAGATTAATTATAACATTAAAACTGAAATTAAAACCTTACCATTTGTAGAAAAAATGAAAATAGATCCAAATGGAATAAACTTCTTTGTATATATAGATCCAAATGTACCAGATTTAATCTATGGTGAAAAAGAAGCAATTAGACTAATAATTAATAACGTATTAACATTTGCTCTTAACTATGTTAAGAGTGGTTCTTTAACTTTAAAAATATCTTGGGATGAAGAATCAGATAAAGGTTCTCAATTAGTTCTAGAAGTAGAAAACGTTGAAGAAGGAATTGGAAATCTTTATAAGAATATAGATAACTTATCTGTATCTATATTTGACTGTGTTCAAAATTCAGACTTTGGATTAGGTTTAGCATCAATTCTTACAAATAAATTAAATGGTAAAATTGATTTAGAAATCGAAGAAAACAGAAACAATATTATATTTAATATTCCTCATACAATCGGAGTTAAAATGCAAAACTTTGATAATGTAAGTTATGAAGGTAAGAAAGTACTAGTAGTAGATGATGTTAACTTAAATTTAAAAATTGCTAATAATGTATTCTCAAGTCTTAATATTGCATGTGATCTTGCAAACTCAGGTAGTGAATGTATTGAATTTGTAAAAAATAATATTTATGATTATATATTCTTAGATATAATGATGCCAAACTTAAATGGTGAAGAAACATTAAAAAAATTAAAAGAAATAGATGGTTTTAATGTTCCTGTTATAGCATTAACAGCTGATGATGTACCAGACGCTGAAAAGAAGTATTTAGAAAAAGGTTTTTCAGGTTTTATAATAAAACCATTTACAAAATCAGATATAGTTAATGTTCTTGAAATTACTAATGGAGGTGATTAGAGGATGTTAATTACAGTTACTTTAGAATTTTTATCATTTCTATTTTTAATAATAATATTCTGTTCATTTATGATTAGAAACAAAAATAAATCCGATGAATCAATATTCTTCTTTAGATTAACTCTTGTTACATTAATAACAATATTAGTTGAAATAGGAGCAACATTTACATTAGCTTATAGAGATATTGTACCAACATTAAATATTATATTTAATAGACTATATGTCTCTTTAATTGCTCTTCTCATGCTTCAAATTAGTTATTTTATAATATTCCTATACAATGATGAATTTAAAATAAATGAACAAAAGGGAATTAAAATAAGAAAACTATTAGATATTTCATGTTTAGCAGTAGTAATTATTGATTTATTTTTACCAATGAAATTTATCAGTAATGAATTTGGTGATAAATTTGGTGTTTATACTGATGGTCCAGGAGTATCCTTTGTAATAATTTATGGATTTATATTATTTATACTTGATTTAATATCATGCTTAAAATTTAGAAATTATTTTACTAAACATAGAGTGACTTGTTTAATATTTTATTTTCTATTATTATTTGATGGAGTAATTGCAAGACTATTACTACCTGGTATAACAATCATATGTTGTGAAGTAGCACTAATAGTTATTTTAATATATTTCCTTATTGAAAATTATGATACTAAAAGGGTAGAACAATTAAAAGTAATAAGAGATCAAGCAAATAAATTTGACCAAGAAAGAACTAAATTCTTATCTAATATGTCCCATGAAATAAGAACTAGTTTAAATACTATCGTAGTAACATCAAATGATTTACTTGAATCTAATGTAGATAATTCAATAAAAGAAGAACTTAAAGATTGTTTATATGCATCTGATACTTTACTAGAACTAGTGGGTAACATCTTAGATTTAAATAAAATATCTAGTGAATTCATATCATTAAACAATGTTCAATATAACTTAAAGAAAGAAGTAGAGTCTATAGTAGAAATGACTTCTATTAGAATTGAAAATAAACCTATAAACTTTATTATGAATATAGATAATAGTATCCCAAATACATTATATGGTGATAAAGTTTATATGAAACAAATAATGAATAATTTACTTACTAATGCATTTAAATATACTAATGAAGGTGAAGTTAAATTTAACATTAGTTGTGAAAATGATTTAACTAATAAAAAATGTCATTTAATAATATCAGTACAAGATACAGGTATTGGTATTCAAGATACTTCTAAGTTGTTTAATAAATTTGATAGGTTAAATGTAGATAAAATAAGTACAGTTGAAGGAACTGGTTTAGGTTTAGTTATTACAAAGAAAATAATAGACTCAATGAAAGGTACTATTAATGTTGAATCAACTTACGGAAAAGGATCAAAATTCACTGTTGAATTAGATCAAGAAATTGTAGATAAACCAGTTAATGTAGTAAATAAATCTCAAGTCATTAATTATAACTTTGGTAATAGAAGAATACTACTTTTAGATGATGATAAATTAAATTTAAAGGTCGAAAAGAAAACATTATCTAAATTTAACTTTAAGATTGATACAGTTAATAATGTAGATGAAGCATTAGATTTAATTAAAAACAATGGTTATGACTTAATATTTACAGATGTCTATTTAGAAAATGGTTATGATGACCAAGTACTAAGATATGCTAAAAAGTTTAATATACCAGTTATATGTTTAACAGCAGATGCTATCGAAGGTGCTGAAGAAAAATATTTGAACTTGGGATATAGTTATTATATTTCAAAACCATATACAGTAAGAGATATCTATGATGTATTAGAAAAAGCATTTAGAAAATAGAGTTTAAACTCTATTTTTTTATCTTTTAAATAGATATTATATAAGAAATTTACTATAATATTATAGTAGGAGTTGATTACAATGAATGATTCAAAAGAAAAATTATGCCCCAATTGCAATTCATTATTAAATTATGAAAATGAGTCATTCATTTGTGATTATTGTGACTCTAAATTTAGTGAATTAGATTTAGAAAATATAAAAAATAACATTCCAATAACTAGTGATATAACAATAGATAAAGTTACAAGATATATTCCATTTACTAAAACAAAAAATGATCTTTTAAATGAAGTAAAAAGAATAACTAAGGGTAAGATATTTATTCCTAGTATTTTTAAAAGAATTAGAGAAGAAGATATAAAACTTCAATATGTACCATTCTATATTTTTGATATTAAAAGCGAAGGAGATACTAATCTTAAATGTACTGATATAGTATCTAAAGTAAAAGATGAAAATAAAATAATTAATATTAAAAAATATAAAACTACAATTAATTCAAAAGTTGATTTTGCTAAAATTCAAGTATGTGCAAATAATGACTTTGATAAAAAAAATATTGAAGGTATAAATGAATTTGATTTTAATAATTTGAGTGATATACCAACTGATTTAGATAACACATTAGAAACTAATATAACTTATAATGAATCATTAAAAATTGTTTATAAAAAATGTAGAAAACTAATTAATGATTTAGTTATGAAAAAGACTGAACATAAATATTCAGTAATAAATTCTAATAATATAAAATATGATTTAATAAATGCTGAATTAGTATACTTACCAATTCTTTATGTAGAAATAAATTATTTAAATAACAAGTATTATTTAAAAATGAATGGTGAATCAGGAGAATTAGACTTAGATATTCCTATTTCTAATGAAAGAATGTTTATACTGACTACTCTTGTATTTTTAATAACTGTGCTTATTGCATCATTAATATTCTTCTTAGGAGGTGCTAAATGAAAAAAGTAATATTATTCTTAATTCTTTTAATACCTTCTTTTATATCTGCAAAAGAAATAAATTATTGTGAAAGAACTTATGATGATTTAAAAATAAATGAATCAATAGATATAAATACGATTAATATTGAAGATGTTATGAATACACCATGTGTTAATGATGAAAATAGAGTATACGACTTCAGCGATATTCTTACAGATAGTGAAGAAGAAACACTTGAAGGTTTAGTTAAATCTTATATCGAAGCTTATACTAGTGACTATGTAATTTTAACTATAGAAAAAAATCCTGAATGCAATTATGACTTAGAGACTAATTGTAGTTCAAAATATGCAGAAAACTTTTATAACTATAATAGTTTTAAGAAAAATGGAATATTAGTTTTAATAGATCTTCAAAATAAAAATAATTTAGTAAGTATTTATACATTTGGCAATGTAACATCAATATTTACTAAATCAACTATTAATAGTATCCTAGATTATTCTTATAAGTATTTTAATAATAATGAGTACTTAAATGGACTTAAAGATATTATTTATAATATGAGTAGTTATTATAAAAAAGATTTATCATTCTATAATGAAACTAAAGTAACTACTGTTAAAACAGAGAATAAATATTTTATATATTCAATACTAATATTCTTAATATCTTTTTCTATCTCACTTATATTCATTATTTTTAATTATAATAAAAGTAAAATAAAAAAAGATGAAACAAAAGAAAATACATTTGTTAAAAATAATGGAGTTAATAAAGTAAATGATCTATTAGTAAGTGAAAATGAAATAATATCCGATTTAAGTTATTTAGATGATTATAATTTTAAAGGTGATATTTTATGAAAAAGAAAATATGTTTATTTGATTGGGGAGGGGTAATTGAAACTTCTCATATTGAATATCAAACAATTAGGGATTGCCTTTATTCATTAGGATACTATAATATACATACAACTGATGTATATGATGAATTCCATGAAAAAGATTCTTTCTCTCAATTTGATTACATAAATGATGAATCTAAAATAAATGAAGTACTTAAAAAATATTTAAGTAGATTTTCTGATGTAGTAACTGATGAAGATGTAAAAAAATATAAAGAAATTTATATTAACATGTTAGTTAATAACCCATATTATAAAGAGGTAAGTGAATATATTTATTCACTTAAAGGAAGAATAGAAATAGGAATCTTAAGTAATGCATCAATGTTAGATAAAAAAAGACAAGATAGTCACATAAATTATGAAAAATTAGATTATAAATTTTTATCTTATGAATTAGGAATGGTCAAACCATTCAAAGAAATATATGAATATGTAGATAATGTATTAAAGGATTATGAAATATTATTTCTAGATGATAAAGAAGTTAATCTAGAAGTTCCAAAAAGTCTTGGTTGGCACACTTACTTAGTAAAACCAGGTGGAGACTTAGAAGGAATAAAAAAAGTATGTGAAGAATTTATAAAGGAGAATTAATATGAAGAGAGTAGTTATTATTGGAGCTGGTCCAGCAGGACTTACTGCTGCTATAAATGCAGTAAATGATGATACAAGTGTTACTATCTTAGAAAGTAATAGTGAAGTAGGTAAAAAATTATTACTAACTGGTAATGGAAGATGTAATTATTTTAATGAAACTTTTACTATTGATAAATTTAACTCTAATAATAATGAATTCTTAAATTTAATAATTAATGAAGATAATATTGATAGAGTATACAAATTCTTTTCTAATTTAGGTATTGAAACAAGGGTTAAAAATGGATATATGTATCCATATTCTAATAAAGCATCTACTATTAGAAATGCTCTTTTAGATGAGTGTCTCTTAAGAGGTGTAGATATTAAATATAATTATACAGTTGAGAAAGTAGAATATAAAAATGGAGTATATTTAATAGATAAAACTATCGAATGTGATTATTTAATAATTGCAACTGGAGGTTTATCTTTCCCTAAAACTGGATCAACTGGATTTGCAAAAAAAGTATGTGAAGAATTTGAACTTACATATGTACCTAATACACCATCACTAGTTAAACTTATTACTGATAGTGATCTAAATATAGTTAGTGGTGTAAGAAGTGATGCAGAAGTATCTTTATATATAGATAATAAAAAGGAAAAATCTGAACTTGGAGAAATCCAATTTAATAAAGATTCAATCTCAGGTATATGTATATTTAATATATCTAGAAATGTTAATATAAGCTTAACAAGAAACAGAAAAGTATCTCTTTTTGTAAATCTACTTCCATCTATTAAATATGAAGATATGGTTTCCTACCTAGATAATAAAGCAAAAAATTTAAAAGATATAACTGTTTCTTCATTCTTACAAAGAATATTTAATGATAAGTTAGTTAAGTTTATTCTTCTTTCTTCATCAGTAAAAGAAACTAAGTATTATAATAAACTAAGTAATGAAGAAAAAATAAATATAGCTAAAAATATTAGTAAACTTAAATTTAATATCATAGGCACTGGCGACTATACAACCGCAGAAGTTACTACTGGAGGGATATCTCTTCTAGAACTTAATCTAAACTCTTTCGAAGCTCTAAGACAAAAGAATCTATTCTTCATTGGAGAATGTGTAGATGTAGATGGTGACTGTGGTGGATATAATTTAGGTTTTGCATGGATTTCTGGAATTCTTGCAGGTAGTTTTATAAGAGGAAAAAATGATTAGAATTAGAAATATAAAGGTAAATTTAACTGGTGATTTAAAATCGCAAATAAGAAAACTTCTTAAAGTAAGTGATTTTGAATACTCAATTGTTAAAAGATCAATAGATGCAAGAAAGAAAGATGTTAACTATATCTATACAGTTGATGTAGATGTATCGCTTAAAGATGTAAAACATATGAGTGATTCTATTACAGAAGCTCCAAATGAAAACTATGAATTTAAAATTACTGGAACTAAAAAGCAAGAAAGTAATCCAATCATAGTAGGTGCAGGACCATCAGGTTTATTTATAACTTATTTATTAAGTTTATATGGATATAATCCAATACTAATTGAACGTGGAGAAGACGTTGATTCAAGGGTTAAAACCATTAATGAATTTTGGGAAACTAATAATTTAAATGAAGAAAGTAATGTTCAATTTGGTGAAGGTGGAGCAGGAACATTTAGTGATGGAAAACTAAATACACTTGTTAATGATAAAGAATTTAGAAAAAAGTTTGTCTTGGAAACTTTTGTTAAATTTGGAGCAAAAGAAGATATTTTATATGATGCTCATCCTCACATTGGAACAGATTATTTAAGAAAAGTAGTTAAAAACATGCGTGAAGAAATAATTAGATTGGGTGGTTCAGTAAGATTTAATACAAAACTTACAAATATCAATGTTTCAAATAATGCATTAGTTTCCATCGAAGTAAATAATAATGAATTAATTAAATGTGATTCTTTATTCTTGTGTATTGGTCACTCAGCAAGAGATACTTTTTATATGTTAAATAGTGTTGGTTTAGAAATGACTAATAAGCCATTCGCAGTAGGTATAAGAATTATTCATAATGAATCTGATATATCTAAATCAATGTATGGAGAAGCTTATAAATATCTAGAACCAGCAAGTTATAAACTTACATATAATACAAGCGATAAACGTGGTGTTTACTCATTTTGTATGTGCCCAGGTGGATATGTTGTTAATGCATCAAGTGAAAAAAATAGATTATGCATTAATGGAATGAGTGATCAAAAACGTGATAGTGGAGCAAGTAACTCAGCAATTGTTGTTACAGTTAACTCTAATGACTTTGGAGAAAATCTCTTTGCTGGTTTAGAGTTCCAAAGAAGTCTTGAAGAAAAAGCATATGTATTAGGCAGTGGAGTTATACCAATTCAAAGATATGAAGATTATACTTTAAATAAAATTAGTGATCACTTTGGTAGTATTAATCCAATTACAAAAGGTAAAACAAACTTTGCTAATTTAAATGAATTATTTCCAAATTATATAAATAATTCTTTAAAAGAAGCAATTCCTTATTTTGAAAATAAAATAAAAGGATTCAGTAATCCTGATTCACTTCTACTAGGTATTGAAGCAAGAACATCAAGTCCAATAAAAATGTTTAGAGAAAATTATGAATCTAATATTAAAGGAATATATCCAACTGGTGAAGGGGCAGGATATGCAGGTGGTATTACTACTGCTGCAATCGATGGAATTAAACAAGCAGAAAATTACGTTTCAATTTATAGACCTTAGGGTCTTTTTTCTTTGTCTAAAAAATCGACAAAAAATATATTTCAAATAGTTTATTATTCTTTATAAGAAAGGAGTACTATGAATTACTATAATGAAATTAAAAATGAACTTATAAATAATGAGATAAATAGAAGAGTAAAAAACTATTCAATTAATAAAAACGAACTAGATACGTACTATACAGTTGGAAAATTATTATTAGACGCTGGTAACCAATATGGAGATAGAATTATTAAAGAGTATTCTTTAAAACTTACAAAAGAATTAGGACCAGGATATAGTCAAAGAAACCTAAGAAACATGAGACAATTTTATAAAATATCTCTAAAATGGCAGACATTGTCTGCCAAATTAAGTTGGAGTTATTATTGTGAAGTTCTTTGGTTTGATGATGATAGATTTCAATATTATATTAAGGCTGCAGAATTAAATAATTTATCAGTAAGACAATTAAGGGAAAGAATAAAATCTAATGAATACGAAAGATTGCCAGATGAAACAAAAAACAAAATTATCAATAGTCAAAAACTTGATGTAAAAGATTTAGTTCCTAATCCCATATTAATTAAAAATAAGAATAATGTTGAAATTGTAAATGAAAAAGCACTACATAGATTAATCTTAGAAGATATTGAATCGTTTATGAAAGAACTAGGAAATTCCTTTTGCTTTATAGGTAGTGAATATAAAATAAAAATAGGCGATAGAAATTATTATATTGATCTATTGTTATTCAATATAAAGTATAATTGCTATGTAGTTGTTGAATTAAAAGTAACTGAATATAAAGCAGAATATATTTCACAAGTTCAAAAGTATATGAATTACATAGATAAAAATGTCAAAGAAGTAAGTAACAATAATACAATAGGAATATTAATTTGTAAAAGAGAAAACAAGTTTGTAATAGAATATTGTTCAGATGAAAGAATTGCAGTTAGAGAATATAAGATTATATTATAATTTCAATAATAAAAAAATTACGTTAATATTTTTTATGTAATAATAGAAAACAATTTATGAAGAAGTGAGTAATGATAAATTATTATTTTAAATAAATTTAGGGAGTTGCTTAAAATGAAAAAAGATCAGTAATCTTTTTCTTTTTTTGTTAAATGAATTGTATTATAATTTATTTAAGATGGAGGGTTTTAAATGGAAGAGAAAAATTCATATGTATTTATCGGAACTGAATACTTTTTAAGTAGTAAATCAACTGCATTTTGTTATTTAAAGTTAAATAATGAAATTGGACATGTAGAAATTAAATATATTTTTGATTTAGTTCATGAAAAGTTTTTAAGTAATAATAATATTTATCACTTAGATAATGAAGTATTTAATAAAATAGTTAATACAAAAGTTTTTGATAATAATGGAGTTCCTGGAATAATTTCTAAAATGGTTCCAGATAATATATGTAGAGATTTCGTTTATATTTATAATGAACTTACTAAGGATTATACTTTTAGTGATTCATTTGCAATTAATCATATAAATGAAGAATATAAATTAAAAATAAAAGAAAGAGTGATTTAATATGCGCGAGTGGATAAAATATAATAAAGGTTCAAATCCTTTAAAAATACTTGAACTTGTTAAAGATAATAATGTATGGAATTTAAATAGAGAAGAAATACATCAAGTTCTTGATAAGAATGATATTTTATTTTTTATGGTAGATGGATCAATTAAATTAATGATTTATGTTAATGGATTAAAAGTAAATGGTGTCTTTGGCTATGGAGAAAAAGCTAAAGTAGAAGATATCTACTTAGATGATTTAAAAAAAGAATTATCTTTATTTAAAGATAATAAAGAATATATGGAAAAAGTTAATAATCATATTCAAGTAGCTGAAGTATATAAAAAGTTTAATAATGATTGTGAACTTAATATTGATGATTTAAAAGTAATTTATCAAGTTAACAAACCACTTGAAGGCTTTACTTCAGCACTTGAACAAAAACTAGACGAGATGAAAAGTAATCGAATTAAAGAAAAAGATATATCTGAAATATTTAATGTTAATGAAGAAAAAATTGCGTTTGATATTGATGAAGTAAATGAAGAAACTGAAGTATTCGTAGGTAATCTATCAGTAGATGATTATAATTTAGATCTAATAAGTAATATTAAATATGTAATTGGATACATTTACTTAGATAATAAAAAATTAAAAACAAAAGTACATGTTAAATCCTGCTGGGGATATGAATGTTTATAAAAAATAGAAGAACTATCTTCTATTTTTTTTATATTTTAATTATAATTATACTAGGTGGTATATATGAGAGTAATAAAAATCATATTTGCTTGTTTAGGTATTCTAATATCTATTGGTACTTTCTATATAGTATCTAATTATTACGATAGTACTAATGATAGATTTTCATTTATAGATTTAAATGTTGTAGAAGTAAAAAAAGATACTGGAGACAATACTCAAGATGAAGTAGTAGGAGACAGACCAAAAATAACATTCTCAAATGTATATAGTTTAAAATATAAATATTATCAAATGGCTGGAATATTCTTTGTAAATGGATTTTTAGTTTCTCTAATAATTATCTGGATGCTTCAAACAAGATTTTATAAAATAAGTGCATCAGAAAACATTGAAGACATAGATAACTTAATTGTATTATTTATGACAGCAATTACTTTAGGACTAATCCTAGCTATGACTCAAATAGTTATTTTTAATAGAGTTTATAGAACTACTAATACTAAAAATATTAATAGTATTAATACAAAAGAGGTAGTTAAAAATTAACTTGTTTTATTAACAAGTTTTTGTTATAATGTTAATCGACGCAAAGGAGTGAAATAAATGAGAACTTATAAAAAGAATTTACCAGATGGAGTAAAATCTGCATTCGGAGCTGTTCGTGGAGTTAAAGTTAAATTTATTAACAAAAAAATGGCTGACGAAAAAAAGAAAAAAGAAATCGCTAAAAAAGCTGCAAAATCTGCTAAATAATTTAGTTGATTTTTTTTTGCTTAATTTTTGACAAAAAAATAATTTGTGATAATATATATCCTACGAAAGAGGATTATTATGATCAAGTTAGATAAAGATTCAAATGGAATAATTAATATTAATAATTTAAATGTTAATATAGATATGTTTAATCCTGATAGATGTGGATTTAGGTTTGTTAAAGATGAAACAAGATATTTCTTTAAAAGATGTGGTAAAGAAGAAACCTTTAAGGAAATTTTTGCATCAAAAGTCGCAGATAAAATGGGTATTGAACATGCAAGTTATGATATTGCTACATTTAGTGGTAATGAAGGCGTTGTATGTAACGCAGTTAATAAACAAGATGAAGAATTTATTTCTTTTGGTCAAATAAGAAGTAAACTTAAAATTAGTTATAAATATGATAATAGTATTGATACTATGAAAAAGAAAATATTACCTAAGATATGTTTATTTAATTCTAAAGAAGAATTAGATAAATTTATTAATGTATTTATCTTTGATATATTAATGGCTAATAGTGATAGAAACTGTGGAAATATAGGTTTTATTAAAAAGAATAATAATTATAGAGTTTCTCCAATATTTGATAATGAAGAAATAGTAAATACACTTGCAATTGATGAACATACATATTCATTTACTGTTATAAATAGAAAATTTGATGGTTTAAATTATGATACAATCATAGATTTCTTTAAAAATAAAAACTATGGTTATTTACTTAGTGATGCAATAGATAATTTCAATTTAGAAGATTTATATGATTTAGTAGAAGAAATAAATCAAATATATCCTAATAAATTTGATAAAGACTATGAAATCCATGTTCTTAGTGAACTTAAAAGAAATTTACAAATACTAAAAGAGTATAGATATGATTACTATAATGAAAGTAAAATGTTGAGAAGATAATTATGGATGCGCATTTTGATTCAAATAATTTAAAAGAGTTTTTAAAAACAAATAAACCAATAGGTAAAGGTTACTTTGGTAGCTGTTACTTATATAATAATGACTACGTATTAAAAGCTATGGTTGAAGAATCTAAGAAGAAAAGTAATAGAGTTATTTATAAAGAAATTAAAGAAGATAAAAAACTAGAAGAATATTATTTTAAGACTTATGATACTAACTATACAACTAAAGAAGAAAGACTAAAAGAAACAATGGAAAGACTTTCCTATACAAAATATAGTTATGATTTAATTCAAGGATTAGCATACTATTATAATTATTGTTTTGGTACAGTATTAAAGTATTATAAAGATTATTTAACTCTAGCGCATTCATCAATATATAATTTATCACAAGAAGAATTAGATGAGTTATATCATAACATTGAAGTATCTTATGAAGATTTATTTAATAACTATATATATCCATTAGATATTAGAGATGAAAATATAATGTTTAATAATAATTTAGAAGTTAAACTAATAGATTTAGATGATGGATTAACTTTTTATAATTATAATAAAAGTGAGAAAAAAGAAGAAATATGTAGAAATAAATTAAAAGAAATTAGAAAGGATCTTAAAAGATGAAGATTATAAATAAAAGAAAAATAAAAGGGAGTTTAATAGGTTTAAGTTTACTTGCTTTAGTAGGATGTACAAAAATAAATCCAGATACAGATATTCCAAAGTCTATTGATGCTTTAAATATCGAAGAAGTAAATGATGAAGAAGTGGTAAAATTTAATGATTTAGAAGATATAAATGTTTACTTCGAATATAGAGTAACTGATAAAAATATTATATATGGATCATCTGTTTTAAAAGAAGTAGATGGTGATAATTATAAAGCCTACTACAATTATAAAAGTGGTAATTTAGTGGGAGTAGAATTTGATAACTTAAGTGAAGCTGATAAATTCTTTTACAGAAATTATTTAAATACATCGTTCATTAAAGTATCAACTCTTGAAGAACAACTTACTAATCCAAATAATATTAAGTTAATTCAAGATGGTATAAACTTTGATGAAGAATATATAAACTTGGATACTTTAAGATTAATGGACGCTTCAATGTATCCACATAACAAAGAAGTATTTACAAATGAATTAGATAAAGTATGTGAAGAAAAGAAGCTAACTAGATAGTTAACTTCATTTACTAAAGGCTTTTTAGAACCTTCCAAAATTTGACAAAATCATTAAAAAGTAATATATTATGGGCAATTCAAGGGAAGATGATGACTTGAATTTCCGTATAGATAATGGGGGTTATTTATGGAAAAAAATTATAGTTTTTATAGAAATGAACCAGTATTAGATTTAAATCCTAATCAAACAATGTATTCATTTATTAAAAATATTAATGAAAATAATATGGATAAAAAAGCAATTGATTTCTTTGGTACAAGAACATCATTTGATAGTTTAATTAATGAAAGAACTGTTAAACTTGCTGATGCATATTATAAAAATGGTGTTAGAGAAGGAGATTCTGTTGGTTTGCTTTTAATTAACATTCCTGCTGTTCAAGAAAATCTTTTAGCACTTAGTTATCTTGGCGCAACTGCTAAATGGATTGATGTAAGAAATAAAGAAAAAGATTTAATTGATAAATTAAATGAAAATGATGGTTGTAAATTTGTAGTTGCATTTGATGGAGTTGCAAATAATGTAATTAATATTCTTAATGAAACAAATGTCGAAAAAGTATTAGTTGTTTCTCCTAAGGATTATTTAAATCCAATTGCTAAAATTGTTGCTAATTATAAAGATTTTAAAGAAAACAAAAAAATAGATATTGATTATAACGATAAAGTTATGAAATATATGGACTTTTATAAAGAAGGTTCAAAAAATACTGATATTACACCTGTATCGTTTGAAAAAGATAGACCATCTATTATTGTTCAATCAAGTGGTAGTACTGGTAAGTCTAAATCTATTTTACATACTGAGTATAACTTTAATAGTGAAATGGTTAAAGAATCATATTCTGATTTACCTTTAGTTGCTGGCAATAGGATGTTTGTTACTGTTCCACCATTTATTATATATGGTTTATGTAACTCGATTTATGCAGCAATGACTTTTGGACTAGAAGGTGTTCTTTCTCCATACTTAGACGATGATGTAGTTTTGAAAGCTCTAGGTAAGATTGATATTTCTGCTGGTGTTCCATTACATTATAGATGTATATATGCTAAAATGGTTTCTTTAAAAAATGAAATTGATGAATTAATTAAATTAGATTCACCATCAGTTAAAAAAGATTTATTAAAGAAAACAAAAGAATTAGATGATATTATTAATAAGTTAAAAAATACTAAAGCATTTATTTCTGGTGGAGATAAAATTACTGCTGATGAAATATTAAGAATGGAACATACATTTAACGTTCCTGTTATTAATGGATATGGAAATAATGAAATGTGTGGTGCTTCCGTTATTACACCTGTTTATGGTTCTAAACCTGATTCAATTGGTATTCCTTTAAAAGGTGTAGAAATTCATGCTTTTGATGAAAATACTAATGAACAACTACCTGATGGTGAAGTTGGAGAATTATGTATGAAATCAGATAATATGTTTGTTGAATATATTAATAATCCAACTGAAACAAATAAAATTAAACAAACTCATAAAGATGGATCTTCATGGGTTCATACTGGAGATTTAGGATTTATTGATCAAGATGGATTTGTATTTGTAACTGGTAGAAATCGTCGTTTAATTAAAATGGATAGCTTTAAAATATCACCTGAAACTATTGAATCATGTGTTTTAAAACTTAATTATATTAAGGATTGTGTAGTAGTAGGTGCTCCTGATGAAGAACATAAGGAAGTTCCTATGCTATATATTGAAAAAAATGTCGATGTTACAGTAAACAACGATGAATTGATCGAATGTGTAAAACAATATTGCGCAGAAAACATTCCTGATTATGAAAATCCTGCATATATTGAAATTTTAGATAGTATACCATATTCGAATGGTAAACATAATTTTAAATTATTAGCAGAAAAAGCCAAAAATTTTGTAAACGAAAATAATAAGAGTAAAGTATTAATGAAATAATTGATGTATTTCTATTTAAGGAAACGATATATATCGTTTCCTATTTTTTTTGCTTTTTATTTATGTTATAATTTCACTAGAACAAGAATAGAAGGTAGATATATGAACTTTGATTTGTTAAATTTATGTACATTTATATATACTGTAACGATTAGTATATTATTTTTTAGAAAGAAAAGAGTAAAATCTACTGAATTAACTATTTTTTCTTTTTTACTTGTTATTTCTGTTTGTTCACTATCATGTGAGCAAGGTTTGATTTTGCTTGTTGGTTTCAAAAATACTTTGTTTTATACTGCTTTATTAAAATTATTATTAATTTTTTATTACTTATGGACTGCGTTCTTTTTACTATATACAATATCTGTTTCATTTGAAAAACTAATTACTAAGAAGTTTTTGATTCCATATTTTTTATTTGGTTTAGCTATTATTGGTATTGTATTTACATTACCAATCCAATTAATTGATTATGGCAGTTCGGGATATTCTTCTGGTCTTGCTGTAGATTTTATAAGTTCTATTTGTGGATTATATTGTTTTATTATGATTGTTTTATGTGTTATAAGCTTTAATAAATTTAAAACTAAAAAGTATCTACCTATTATTATTTTATTAATATTACTTATTGGATCATTTGTTATTCAACGTTCGAATCCACAAATACTTTTAATGGCTTTTGTTCATGCATTTACGGGATTTGTTATGTACTTTACTGTTGAAAATCCAGATTTAGGAATAATTAAAGAACTTGAAAAAGCAAGAGATGAAGCTAATAGAGCTAATAAAGCTAAGAGCGAATTCTTAAGTTCCATGTCACATGAAATAAGAACACCTCTAAATGCTATTATTGGTTTTTCTGAATTTATCTTAGATAGTGATTCTATCGAAGATGCTCATAATACTGCTAAAGATGTTGTATGTGCGTCTCAAACATTACTAGAAACAGTTAATGGTATTCTAGATATATCTAAAGTTGAATCAGGTAAACTAGAAATTATTGAAGACAATTATAACTTAAAAGAATTACTTGATAACACAGTTAGAATAGCTAAAGCAAGAATGGGTGATAAACAACTTGATTTAAGAGTTCATTTCGCACCTGATCTTCCTGATACATTATATGGTGATAAAAATAACTTAAATAAAGTTATTATTAACTTACTTACTAATGCAATTAAATATACTAAAGAAGGCTATATTGATTATTCAGTCCAATGTGCTAAAACACCTGAAATATGTAGACTTATTATTACAGTTAAAGATACTGGTATTGGAATTAAAAAAGAAAATATTGATAAGTTATTTACTAGATTCCAAAGATTTGATGAAAAGAGTAACGGTACTATTGAAGGTACAGGATTAGGACTTGCTATTACTAAACAATTAGTTGAAATGATGGGTGGTAATATTGTAGTTTCTTCTATTTATGGAGAAGGTTCTAACTTTACAGTTGCACTAGATCAAAGAATAAGTCTTGCTCATGTTGCTCGTGAAGATATTCAAGCAGATGAATATAGATTTGATCTACATGATAAAAAGATTCTTGTAGTAGATGATAATAATTTAAACTTAAAACTTGCAGAAAGAATATTCTTAAAATATAACTGTAAAGTTCAATGCGTAACAAGTGGATTCGAATGCTTAGATTACATTAATAAAGGATATACTTATGATTTAGTATTACTAGATGATGTAATGCCTAAGATGCTAGGTAGTGAAACTCTAACAAGATTAAAAAGAATTGAAAACTTTAAAACACCAGTTATTGCATTAACTGCTAATGCAATCGCAGGTATGAAAGAAAAATATTTACTTCTTGGTTTTGATGATTATTTAGCTAAACCAATTGAAAAAGATCAATTAGAAATAATTCTTAAGAAATTCTTACTTGATAAGAAAGAAGCTAAGAGTCTAAGTGATGATGTATTAACTTCAAGTAGACCAATGAGTGTTATTAGTGATGAAACTAAAAATGATATTTTATCAAGTGCTTCTTCTAAGAACACAGTAGTAGTTACTAAAGAACAAGCTGCACCTGAACCTGCAACTCAAGCACAAACAGCAAAACCTGAAGAAAAATCTCAAGTTGAAGGAATTAAATTCAATGATAAAGGTGCTAATGCTGAAATAGTTATTCCTGAAAATGAACAATTTACTGATTACTCTGATAAGAGAATCTTAGTAGTAGATGATAATAAATTAAACTTAAAAGTTGCTCTTAAATTCTTATCGAGATATAAATTCCAAGAAGATGAAGCATACTCCGGTGAAGAATGTCTTGAAAAGATTAAGAATGGTGAAAAGTACGATATTATCTTTATGGATATTATGATGCCTAACTTAAACGGTGTAGAAACATTCCATGAATTACAAAAGATTGAAGGATTTAATATCCCAGTAGTAATTGCCTTAACAGCAGATGCTGTTGAAGGTGCAAAAGAAAAGTACTTAAAAGAAGGTTTCGCAGAATATATCTCTAAACCAATCGTAAGAGAAAGACTTGATAAAGTAATACATAAAGTATTAGATGAAAAAGAACAAAGTGAAGACTAGAGAAATCTAGTCTTTTTACTTGTTTTAATTTAATAATATACTTAAATAAATAGGGAAGTATAGTAAGTTTACGATTAAGACAATAGAAACAAAAAAAGAATATATTAAACACTTTGAAAAGAATGTTCCTATCTCTCATGCACAATACATATTTGAAAAAAATTTATAGTATTAAAATTGTCTATTACTTTACATTTTTACTAAAGAGATTATTAATATTATGATATACTTATAAAGTAAGGTGGGAAATTATGGATACATACACAGAAGAAGACAATAGACAATATACAGATTATTCAGATAAAAGAATTCTTGTAGTAGATGATAATAAATTAAATTTAAAAGTTGCTCTTAAATTTATGTCTAAATATAATTTTAAAACTGATGAATGCTATAGTGGAGAAGAATGTTTAGATAAAATTCGTAGAGGAGAAAAGTATGATATTATTTTTATGGATATAATGATGCCTACACTTAATGGTGTAGAAACATTCCATGAATTACAAAGAATTAAAGGATTTAATACTCCAGTAGTAATTGCTTTAACTGCAGATGCGGTTGAAGGAGCAAAAGAAAAATATTTAAGAGAAGGATTTGCTGAATATATTTCAAAACCAATAGTTAGAGATCATCTAGATGAAGTAGTTCATAAAGTATTAGATAAGTAATTATGAATATTGAAACTATAAAGAATACATTAGAAATAACTAATGGAGATAATATATTTGTATATTTACCAAGTACATTTTTAAATTTTAAAAGACTATTAGAGTTTGAACTTAAAAAGTATGGAGTAAATAAAATATATTTCCATGAAGTAGATATGAATAGAGAAAAAGCTATGATTGATTATTTAGATATAGAAAATATATACAAGTATCCAATGTTTGATTATAGTGATTTTAACAAGTATGCTAAACTTCAATATAAGTTTATTATATTTGATGTAGATAGAAATAAAATATATTCTTATTTAGATAAAAGCAAGCTAGAAAATACTTTAAAGCATATTGAATCTACTAGAGAATACTTTAATAATTGTTTAGAAAACAATTCTTTAAAAATATATATTCATAAAGAAGATTAATTCTTCTTTTTTTTGTAAAGTGTGAAACTTTTTATCAAAAAACATTCAAAAAGTATCACACTAATAAATTATTGAAAAATATAAGAAATGTACGTATTTTAGTTGAAAAACGTACATTTTTTTGTTAAACTACTATTGGTTTTGTATAAACAAAACTAATAGACACATTTACCCAGAAGTCTCTGCCCAGTGGCCATAAGGTTGGTGGAGCTTAGGTAAGTGGATGAAAAAACAAAAGGAGAGTGAAATTATGGCAGTTGTTTCTATGAGTTATTTATTAGAAGCAGGTGTTCAATTCGGACACCAAACTAAAAGATGGAACCCTAAAATGAAGGAATACATCTTTACTACTAGAGACGATATTTATATTATCGACCTAGAAAAAACTGTTGCATGCATCGAAACTGCATATGCAAAAGTTAAAGAAATCGCTGAAAACGGTGGAAACTTCCTATATGTAGGAACTAAAAAACAAGCTGTTGAAGCATCAGTAGAAGAAGCTCAAAGAGGAGAATCTTTCTATGTAACATCTAGATGGTTAGGTGGAACTCTAACTAACTTCAGAACTATTAGAAGAAGAGTTAGAAGATTAGATGAAATCGAAGCTATGGAAAAAGATGGTACTTTTGAAAAATTACCTAAAAAAGAAGTTATCGGTTTAAGAAAAGAATATGAAAAATTAAACAAAGTATTATGTGGTATCAGAGGAATGGATAAATTACCTAACGCTTTAATCATTACTGATCCTTCTAAGGAAATTAATGCTATTAGAGAAGCTAGAAAATTAAATATTCCAGTATTTGGTATCGTTGATACTAATTGTGATCCTGATTTAGTTGATTATGTTATTCCTGGTAATGACGATGCAGTTAGATCTGTAAAAGTTATTTTAGGAGTATTAACTAATGCTATTTGTGAAGCTAAAGGACTTCCATTAGTTGATTATATTACTGAAGTAGAAAAACCAAAAACTCAAAAAGAAGTTTTAGATACTGAAAAAACTAAAGAAGTTAAAAAAGAATCTAAAAAAGAAGAAAAAGTTGAAGTAGTTGAAGAAGTTGCTTCTGAAAACGACTTAGCTTCTAAAAATGTTACTGAATTAAGAAACATGGCTAAAGAAGCTGGCATCAAAGGTTATTCTACAATGAAAAAAGATGAACTAATCGCATCTTTAAGTTAATTAATTAAGATAGGAGAATATATATGATATCTGCAAAAGATGTAAATGAATTAAGACAAAAAACTGGTGCAGGAATGATGGACTGCAAAAAAGCATTAACTGAATGTAATGGTGACATTGAAGCTGCTATTGATTGGTTAAGAGAAAAAGGTATTTCTAAAGCTGCAAAGAAAACTGAAAGAATTGCTGCTGAAGGATTAGCTAATATTTATGTTGATGGTAACAAAGCTGCTATCGTTGAAGTAAACTGCGAAACTGACTTCGTTACAAGAAATGCTGATTTCGTTGCATTAGTTGATGAAATTGGTAAAACAGCTGTTAAAAGTGATGCTAAATCATTAGAAGAAGTACTTGCTTTACCTGTTGAAGGAACTGAAGGAACTGTAAACGATTTAGTTATTGCTAAAACTGCAGTTATCGGAGAAAAATTATCTTTAAGAAGAGTTGAAGTTGTTACTAAGACTGATGAAGATAACTTTGGTTCATACATCCATATGGGTGGAAAAATTGCTTCATTAGTAGTTGTTAAAGGCGCTAATGAAGATGTAGCTAAAGACGTAGCTATGCAAGCTGCAGCTATGAAACCAGCTTACTTAAAAGCTGATGACGTTCCTGCTGAAGTATTAGAAAAAGAAAAAGAAATCTTAAAAGAACAAGCTATTAATGAAGGAAAACCTGCTGATATAGCTGAAAAGATGGTTCAAGGAAGAATTTCTAAATACTATAAAGAAAATTGCTTAGTTGACCAAGAATTCGTTAAAGATTCTTCTATGGATATCAAAACTTTCGTTAAAAATGCTGGTGGTGAAGTTACTGCTATGTACAGATACGAAGTAGGCGAAGGAATGGAAAAGAGAAGCGAAAATTTAGCTGAAGAAGTTGCTAAACAATTAGCTGAATAATTAATATAAAGAGTTTATTTCATATAAACTCTTTTTTTTACTTATTTTTAATTTTGGTCCAAAAAATCGCATTTTTTATTCATTTTATTGACAAATATAAGAAAAATATCATTTTTTGGTCCAATAATTAATAAAAAACTTGATTTTCATCATTTTTTGTTTATTATTAAAATTAGGAAGTGGTAAAGTGTATGAAGAAGAATTTTAATAATGAATTATATTTTCAAAAACAAAAAGAAGGTCTTATTAAAAGCTTTGAAGGTGATTTTCAAAGATTTTACGTAGAAATTGGTGGTAAAACACTTGGTGATTTTCATTCAAATAGAGTTTTAAATGGATATGATCCTGATATTAAATATAAAATTATAAAAGATATAGAAATTGGTTTTGAAATTATTGTTTGTATTAGTGCGATATCTATTATCAAAAGAAAAAAGAAAAAAGATACTAAAAAATTATATACTGATGAAGTATTAGAATTATTAGATAGATTAAAAAAAGATAAAATTAAATTTAATGTTGCTATAACTAGATATAGAGAAAATTTCCATGTAGATGGATTTATTGATAAATTAAAAGATATGAATTGTGGTGTTTATCGTTTTTTTGAAGATACAAATTATCCTTATGATGTAGAGAGTGTTGTTTCAAAAAATGGACTTGGATCTAATGATTATATTCCTTGTACTGAAAGAGTAGTTTATGTTATTGCTCCTGGTACAAATTCTGGTAAATTTGCAGTTTGTATTTCTCAAATTTATCATGAAAAGAAACAAAAAATATGTTCGACTTATAGAAAATTTGAAACTTTCTTAATTCCTGATTATCCAATTAATCATCCTGTTAACTTAGCTTGTTCAATGGCGATGTGTGATGTTAGAGGGGATGATACAATTGATTCAGATTATTTAAAAAAGAGAGGAATGCTTATTTGTATTGATTCTCGAGATGCTGAATCCTTTAAAATATTAAATAGAATAATTCCAAAAGAAGAAAAAAGAACAACTGTTTATGAATATTTCATTAATAATACTAGTGCCGGAATTATTGATGAAGAACTTGCTATTAAACATGCGAAAAAAGAAATTGTTAGAAGATATAAAGAATATATAAAAGCATATAATGGTAATAAAGTAAGTCAAATTGAATTTGATGAAGCTTCTAGAATTTATAATTTGATTGATAAAAATATTATTCTTAGTAGAAATGAAATGCATGTTTTATTGAAAAACTTTATTGACCTATGGGGATTTGATTGTCAAAGTAATGTTTGTATGGAAGAGATGGGTGAGTTAATTCAAGCCATTTGTAAATATAAAAGAGAAGACAATGATGAGAGATATATTCCAAATATTTTAGAAGAAATTGCTGATGTTCATAATATGATTATTCAACTTGAGGAGTATTTTGGTTATGAAGAAATAAGAAAAATCAGAGAAAGAAAAATATTTAGAGCTCAAAAGTATTTAATGGATGAAATAGAGGAAGGTTTAATAGGTGATAAGAAATGAATATATTTTTAGCATCTCCTTTTTCTCAATTTTGTGAAGGAGATTCAGATATAATTGTAGAAAATAGATGGTTTTTTGAAAGATTAATTAAGTTTTTTAAAAAAAATAAATTTGATTATTTTTGTTCTCAAGAAAGAGAAAATTGGGGAGAAAATTATGTGAGTCCCGAAGAAAGTATTATATGTGATGTTAATGGAATTAAGGATTGTGATTTATTTGTTGCAATTCCTGGTAATCCTATTTCAGGTGGAGTACATGTAGAGATTGGATGGGCAAGCGCATATAATAAAAAAATGTTAGTATTTTTAGATAAGAATATTGAATATAGTCCTATGATTTTAGGATTAAAAGAATTAACTGATTGTACTTTTATTTATTATGATGATTTATTAACTGATGAAACTGTTGATTTAATTATAAAATCAATTAAGGAGGTAATTTAATATGTATCAAAAATTATTTCCTGAAATGTTAAAATTTGATAATAAATTTCCTTTATATTATTGGATTTCACTTTCTAATAAATGTAATGCTAATTGTAAATTTTGTGATATTCACGAGAAAGAAGATATTAATACTAAAGTAGATGTTTTTAAATTATTGGATAATATTAAAAATATTGGTGGAAAATATGTTCAATTTACCGGAGGTGGAGAACCTTTCGCAAATCCTGAAATCTTTGATTATTTAGAATATGCTACCAAATTAGGTTTAAATATTGTTTTTATAACTAATGGATTTTTTCTTACAGAATCAATTGTAAAAAGATTTAAAAATTACAATATTAGAGCTATTTTTGTTTCAATAGATAGTCATTTAGCAAAAGTGCATAATGAGACTAGAAGTGTTAATAAACTATTTGAAAGAGCTACTGCTGGTATAAATAATATAAAGCATTTATATCCAAATATAAAAATAATAATTAATCATGTTTTAAATGATTCAAATATTGATGATTTAGATAAATTTATTGCGTTAAAGGATGAAATTAAATACGATTATTTAAATCCTATTATTGTAAAGGAATGTCCTGAGTTTTATTTTACAGATGATCAGATAGATGATTATAAAAATAAAACTAACTTATTATTAGAATTGGCTAAAAATCATAATGTTGAATTTTTATATGATGATATAAATTATTTTGTTGATTCTAAATATTTAAACGATGGTTCTGATTTAAGAAAAAATGATGTTCCTTGTAATGCTTTAAATTACGCTTCTTTTATAGATTGTGTAAGTGGAAATGTTTATCCATGTGATTGCAGTGTACATAGAGATTATGACTATTATTGTTTTGGAAATGTTTTAGCTGATAATTTAGAAAAAATATATAGTAATGATAAATGTAAACAATTAAGAAAGGAATTAAAATGTGCGAGTAAGTGTAAGTCAAAATGTGATTATGCTAATGTTCATTTTAATTTACTAGTTAATGAAAAAAAATAGTATTATTCTTTTAGCGGAAGATTTTGGGTTTGGTCCAGTTACCACATTAATTGAAATAGCTAAAGAGATTAAAAGAAGAGATAAAGATATTGAATTGATATTTATTGGTCCTAAGTTTTGTATTAATAAAATAAAAAGTGAAGGATTATGTGATAAATATGTTGATATTCGTTATATGCCAGAAGAAATTGAAAAAAACATAGATCTTTTTAAAAATGCTAATAAGATCTTAGCTGTTGAGACAACTGATATTCTTATTTATTTAATTAATAATTATGATTTAAAGAATATTTATTTAGTAGATAATTTATTTTGGATGTGGGATTTTTTAGAAGAAGAATTAAAAAAATTAAAAAGATATTATATTTCCGATGTTATATCGTGTGATGAAAACATCGAAAGAATTGGACAAGGATTTAATAATTTATATAAAGTTGGAATGTTAAGACATAACTATAATAAAGATATTAAAACTGATAATAATTTGATGATTTCATTAGGCGGAGCAAAATCTTATATGTTTAATAGTGATTTAATATATAAGTTCTATTTAAATGTTATTAATCATATTTTAAGTAATGCTAAAGCTAAGGAATTTAAAACTATTTATATTACTGGTGGTTCTGAACTAATAGATTATTTAAAAGATAATTTAATTGTTTTAGATAATGTTATTTTAAACACTTATAATCATGATGAATATTTAGATAAATTACATTCTTGTCGTTATGCGATTATGTCACCTGGGCTAGGTAATTTTAATGAAATTATTCTATCTAATATTAATACAATGTTTTTATTACCAATAAATTATAGTCAATATATTCAAAGACTAAAATTTAAAAAGTATTATGATTATTTTGATTATCAAATTAATAATAAAGAGAGTGCAATTGAAGAATATTTAGAAGAATCAATTGGAGTTAATAAAGTAATTGATAATCTTAAAAAATATGATTTTAGTAGTTTTGATGCAGAAATAGAATCATTCTTTAACAAAAATGATGTAAATAAAAAAATAGACAAGGATAAATTTGATACGAATGGAATTTGTGAAATAGTTGATGATTTATTATAGGAGTTAATATGAAAAAGATTTGTTTTGATCCTTTTTATGGTTTAAATTATATTGGTTTTAGAGAAAAGCTTAGAGTAAATAAGATTCTTAAGAATAAAAGCTTATTTAGATATGATGGTGTAAACATGCTTTATGAGTCTGATAAAGTAGAAGAAAGCCTTAAGAACATGTTTAATGAAGATGCATTACTTGTAAATAATGGAACAAGTGCACTAAAACTTTGCTTACTAGCCAATGGAATTGGTGAAGGTGATGAAGTAATAGTTCCTTGCTTATCATTTATTGCTACAGCTGCTTCTTGTTTATCTGTTGGAGCTATTCCTGTTTTTGCAGACATTGATGAGTCATTTTCTATTGATCCTAATTCAATAGTTGAAAGAATTACAAAAAAAACTAAAGCTGTAGTGGTTGTTCACTATCAAGGATATTCATGTGATATGGATAAAATACTAGAAATATGCAGAAAATATAATTTAGCTTTAATTGAAGATTGTGCTCAAGCTTTTGGTAGTAAGTATAATAATAAATTAATTGGTACATTTGGAAATAGTTCTGCTTTTAGTTTTCAAGCTTGCAAAGTTATAACTTGTGGAGAAGGTGGAGCTGTTATTTCTAAAGTTAATATGGATTATATTAATAGATATGCTGATAATGGTGGTTATAGAGAAAAAGACATGATGCCACTATGGAATAAAAGTTTTACAAGTTTTGGTGAAAATTTCAAAATAACAGATTATCAAAGTGCGTTATTAAGCATTCAATTAACGAGATTAGATAAAATAATTAATCATCAAAAATTAATATTTAATGCATTAACTGAAGGATTAAATAAATATAATCTTAGAAAGATTAATAAAAGTTCTGATATTATTCCTATGTCATTATGTGTTACTTTTAAAACTAAAATAGAATGCGATAAGTTTATTGATTATATGAATGACAATGGTATTGAATTTTCGAAAAGAATAACTAATTTTTTACCCAAATATAATACATTTGAAAAAGGTTTATCCCCTTATAAAAATAATTTTCCTTATAAGAATTATAAGGTTCAAATTTGTTTAAAAAGTTTAAATCTTTTGAATAGAAGTGCTTGGTTAGTTTTGAATTCAAAATTAAGTAAAAAAGAGATAAATTATATTAAAAATAAAATGGTAAGTTATTATGAAAAGTAATTTTACAAATGATAAATTGTATAGAGATTCACTATATTTTAGATTTACAACTAATAAGATTAAGTCATCTAAGAATTTAGATATAGTTAAATATTTTGGTAAGAATATTTGTTTTCAATATTTTGATAGTGCAATAGATGATGAAGATATATCTTTTTTAAAAAATATAAATAAATCTTCAAATATTCAATTTAGATACATTAATATGGATTCTAATTTATATAAGGTATTAAACATTAATTTTATTATTGATATTACAGATAAATGGAAAGCACCTATCCTAGAATTAAAGAAAAATGAAGTTGATAATTATGTTAATTCAAAATCATATAATTTTAGAAGAATGATTAAGAAGAATGATAATTATTTAAAAGAATTAAAATTTAAAAAAGGAAATACCTTTGATTTATGGAAGAATATTTTATATATAGATCAAAATAGTTGGAAGAGTGAAGAAGAAAGTGATATGTTTAATCTTTCTTATGAACATATTACTTTGTTATCACAAATTAAGAATTCTGATATTGAAGTTGCTTATAAAAATGGCGTTCCAGTTGGTTATTCATTATTAATTTATTATAGCGGTATATATTATGCTGCTAAATGGGGAGCAACTGAAGAAGGAAGAAAATTAAATGCTGGAATAATTTGTTTATTTAATCAAATAAAAAGGTTATCTAAGAAGAAAGACTTATATATAGATTTATGGGGAAGGAATAATAAGATTTATGATAGAATTGCTACAAGTTTTATTGATAGATGTTATTTAAGGATTAGTAAAAATGGAAGTAAAAAGAATTAAACTCAAAAGTTTAAAAAATATCAATGAATTAGTTGATAATTCTTATAATGGAACATCTTTTTCATATGATTTCTTTTTGAAACTTAAAAATGTTGAATATGTTTTATGTGTTTATGATGAAGATAAATTAGTATCTTTTATGCCATTATTTGAAGATAATGGTGATTTGAATCAATCTACCATGTATATTCCTTATGGTGGTCCTGTAATTCTATATAATTTTCCTTCTTATAGAAAAAATATTATATATACCAGAAATATTTTAAATGTTATATGTTTGTATTTAAAGAATAATTATAAGAATGTATGTTTATCATTAGATCCATTATTAACTGATATTATTTCTTTTGTAAAAAATGGTTTTATTCCTGAAGTTAGATATACTTATAAGATTGATCTAAACGATAATCTTGATATGATTTATTCTAATTTTGGTAGAGATAGAAAGAAACAAATTAAGCTTTGTAAGAATTATAAAGTGATTTTTGATGATAAGTGTTCACTTTTTGATTTAGAAAAGGCTCTTATTTGGGAATATAACTATAGTAATGATATAAGTGTAGATTTTACCAAAAAGTATTTAAGTGAAGCTATCAAAAATAATAATGGTAAAATATTTTTAGCTTCTGATGGAGAAAAAATATTAGGTGGCGTTGCGATAGTTTGGGATAATAAAAATGCATATATTATGTATTCATATTATGATAAAACAACAACTACAGTTATTCCTTTCTTATATTATGAGATTATTAAATATTTAAAAGATCATAATATATGTGAAAATTTAGATTTTGAAGGATCAGTATTTAAAGAAATAGAAGAATGGAATCTTTCATTTGGATCTAAGCAAGTTTTATATTTTAATTTTTATTATGGAGAAAATAGAGAAGAATTATTTAATGACTTGTACGATTATGGTGAAAAAAATGACAAATATGTATAAATATTATTCTAACAGTGGTACTGAATCTTTTGATGTTATTTTTAAATCCGATTTTTTCAAAAATGGTGATGAAGTAATTGTACCTGTTTCATTATGTGAATGTGTAATTAATTCTATTATAAAGAATTCATTAGTTCCTGTTTTTGTAGATATTGATAAAAATTTTTTGATAAAAAAAGAAGACATTAAAAAGAAAATTACCAATAAAACAAGGGCAATCATTTTTGTTGAACAATATGGTTTTGATATTAATAATGTTTGTACTTATAAGAATAAGAAAAATGAAAAAATTATAAATATATTGGATTCTTGTCAAAATATCATTAAAAATAATAATTCTGATTATGATTTTATTGTTTATTCCTTTAATAAGAATAAACCTATAAGTATTGGTAAATATTCATTATTTTATTCAAGTAAAAAAATAAATTTTGAGTATAAAATTAGTCTTAAATTAAGGTTTATTATTAATTTTAAAAGATTATTATTTTTATTTAAATATTTAAAAAGAAGACATATTTATAATTTTATAAAAAAGAATTTGCTTATACATGGGTATTTTATTAGTCATAGTAACTCTTCATTACATAGAATAGTATTTATTATGAAAATCACAAAAAAAGGTTTTATTAAATTAGATGATAAATTATATGAATTTTTAGATAAGAATAATTTTAATTGTGTTCAAACTACAATTGAAGTTTCACCATTTGAAAGATTAAAAATTAAAGACGAGTTTAAACAATTTAATGATTATAGATATAAAGCATTGTATTTTAGACCATCATTCAAAAAAAGTGAATATTTAAAAGTTATTAAATACTTGAATGATATATGGGGTGATTTAAATGAAAATTGATTATGTACATAAAGAATTAATTTCTAGAAAACCATATTTATTAGAAGATAATTTTTGTCCAAATGTAGGTTTATTTGAATATGGAAAATCAGAAAACGTTGATAAAGTTTTATATGGAGCAAATGTTTATAGATATGATATTTATAACTATAGAGATGATGAAGATAGGATTAAGAACCTTGGTGGTGGTGATCCTATTCAATTTAAGACGTATAAATACATAAATAAAGATATTAATTCTTATTTAAAGAAAAATAAATTAAATGATTATCCTCATACTTCAGGTGATGAAGAAGTAAAAAATAAACTAATTGATTATCTTAAAAGTATTGGTATAAGTGATGTTAATGAAGAAGAACTTCTTATAACTGCTTCTACTACTCATGGTTATTCTTTAATTTTAAAATCTATTATTAGGCCGCATGATGTTGTAATAATACCAACACCAACTTATGGTTTATTTGTTTATGAACCTGAAAAACTTGGCGGAAGAGTAGAGTTTATTGAACTTCATGAAGATAAGAATTGGAAATTAGATTTAAAAGAGTTTGAAGATTTAATAATTAAAATTAATAAAGATTTAAAGAATAAATATAAAGATTTAGGATATACTCCAAGAGTAGTTTCTATTTATCATCAAAATCCTAATAATCCTTTAGGAATTACTTATTCCAAAAAGGATAAAAAGTATTTAAAAGATTTTTTAAAAATTTGTGAAAAATATAAATTATTGGTTATTGATGATTTAGTTTATAGAGATTCAGTATACGATTTAGATGATATATCTATACCACTTGCTTCTTTTAAAGAATATAAAGATTGTGTTATTTCTTTATTTGGTATTTCAAAATCATTTTCCCTTGCGGCATTAAGAACTGGTTTTATACACGGAAATAAATATATTATTCAAGATATCAGAGATAGTTTATTTATTCAAATGGATTCTATTTCAATGTTAAGTCAAATAGCTTTATCTAGCGTATTTAATAATGATACAAAGAGAGTTGAATATAGAGAAAAATTTTTAAGTAAAATTAAGCAAAAATATTTAGATAACCTAGATATTATTAAATTTTTTGTCAATGGTGAGACTGATATTTCATCTAGAAATAAAAGAAGAATCAAGAGATTATTAAAAGGTAATTATAATAAGTATAAAGATGGAAATAAAGATGTAAGTATTTATCATAATCTTATTCCTAAATCTGGATTCTTTATATTATTAGATTTTTCTAAATTTAAAGGGAAAAAGATTAATAGGAAACTTATTAAAAATGATATAGATTTCTTAATCGAGATTTATAAGTGTTCTAAAATTAAATTTCTTCCTGGTAATTCATTTGCATGGAATAATACGGATGATATTATTGGAAGAATTACATTTTCTAAGCCTTTTGAAACATTGTTATTTGATTTTAAATCTTTAATGGATGTTTTAAATGGTTTTAAATAGGGTGTTTATATGAATAAGTATATTGATTTACATTGTCATTCAACTTTTAGTGATGGTGATTATAGTGTTGATGAATTAGTTCAAATGGCTAAGAATAATAATGTTGGATTTTTTAGTATAACTGATCATGATAAAGTAGATGCTTGTTCTCATAAAGTAAATGATGAGGATATAACTATGGTTAATGGAATAGAATTATCTACTTATTATAAATATAATAATGAAATTTGTTATATTCATTTATTGGGTTATGATTTTAATCCATATAATAAGAAATTACTTAATGAACTTAAAAGAATGAGAGAGATATTAATTGATGATAGTACTAGATTTGTTAATTGTTTATTGAGTAAAAAAATACCATTAGCTCCTAATGTTATTGAACAAATAGATGTTTCTAGTTATAGACTTATTCAGGATCAATTAAAAATTGTTATGTTAAATAATGGTTATGATGAGAAATATTATAAATTTATTAGTTCTATTATTAAAGATGATTATCCATTATATGAAGATTATGAAATTGAATTAGGTAAAGCAATTGATATTATATTAGAAGCTGATGGTATTCCTGTTTTAGCACATCCTAATAGAATTCATATAAGCGAAGAGAAAAAAGATTCTTTAATTAAAGAGTTAAAAAATAAAGGTCTTATGGGAATTGAAAGCAATTATTCTTATTATAGTGATTATGAATTTGATTTATATTCTAAAATAGCAAAAAAATATTCTTTACTTGAATCAGTTGGTTCTGATTTCCACTTTTATACTAAAGAAAATAATGTTAATATAGGAAGTGGGATAAATTCTAATCTTCTAAAAGAAGATTGCTCACTTAAGAGAGTATTGATAGAGAGGCCATTAAGATGAAAAGCAAGATAGATGAAATAATGAAGAACGCAACAATTAATGATATAAGTATTGGTTGTTCAGGAGATAGTGTTAAAGAAATAGTTAAAAACGATAAAACTTATTATTTGAAAAAGGCTAAAGGGAATAAACTTGATAAAGAATATTATATGTTTAATTATTTAAGTGAATTACATTTAGCTCCAAAAATAGTTGAGTTTAAATTTGATGGTGAATATAGTTATTTATTTACTGAAAAACTATCTGGTGATATGATTTGTTGTGATGAAATTTTTGATGATATGAATCATGTTATTGAATTAGCAGCAAAGGCAATCAACATTTTACAATCAATTGATGTTGATACTTGTCCTTTTTATAATAATTTAAATATTAAATTAAGAACTGCTAAATATAATATTGAACATGGATTGGTAAAGACTGAAGATATGTCTGAAGAGAGCCAAAAAAGATTTGGAAGTGTAGAAAGGGCATATGAGTATTTAGTTAATAATAAAATTGTAGAAGAAAAATTAGTGTTTTCTCATGGAGATTTAAGTATTCCAAATATATTTTATGAAAATGAAGAAATTACAGGATTTGTTGATTTAGGAGATTCTGGAATTGCTGATATGTGGTTTGATATAGCAATTTTAGTTAAATCTTTAAGAAAAAATTATGAAACTGATGAAGCAGAGAAGTATTTATTTAAACTATTAGGAATTGAACCAAAATATGATATTATAGATTATTATATTATTTTAACAGATGTATTTTTATAAAAAACAGGGGGTGATATTATGCAAATATTAAATGTAAATGAGTTAGGAATGAATTTTGGGTTCGGAACATTATTTAGTAATTTATCTTTTACTTTAAATGAAGGAGAATCTATTTCAATTGTTGGTCCAAATGGATGTGGAAAATCCACATTATTAAAGATTATTGCTGGTTTAGAAAAACAAGATTGTGGTCAAGTAAGTATTAAAAAAGGTGCTAAAGTAGCTTATTTAGATCAAACTGGTGCTTCAAAGGATGATTCAAGAAAAGTATATGATGTTTTAAAAGAATCTTTTGGTAGTTTATATGAATTAGAAAAAGATATTAAAGAGTTAGAAAAAACTATGGAAGCACAACCAGACAATTCTAAAATAATTGAAAAGTATTGTGTTATGATTGATAAGTTTTCTCAATTAGGTGGATATGAGATGGATTCTACTATTAATACAGTATTATCTGGATTAAGAATTGATTCTAAAGTTCTAGAACAATCATTTAATAATTTAAGTGGTGGAGAAAAAACTTTAATTCAATTATGTAAATGTTTAATTACTAAACCGGATTTATTGTTATTAGATGAACCAACAAACCATTTAGATATAGAAAGAATAGAATGGTTAGAAAAATATATTAAGAATTTTAAAGGTGCTTGTGTAATTGTTTCACATGATAGATATTTCTTAGATAAAATGTGTAATAAGATTTTAGATTTAGAAGATAAAGAACCTGAAATTTTTAATACTAATTATACTGGTTATTTAGAAGAAAAAGAAAATAGATTTGAAAAACAATTAGCTGAATATAAAGATCAACAATTAGTTATTAAAAGATTAGAAACTGAAATGAAAATGTTTGCGGAACGTGGTATGCAAACTAACAGTTCTACCTTGACAGCAAGAGCTCATGCGCTTCAAACTAGAATTAATAAAATTAAAGAAAATGCTGTTGCTAGACCAGTTAAAAGAAAAAAATCAAATATTGAATTTAATGAAGAAGCTAAATCTAGTAAAAAGATAATTCAAGTTAATGATTTAACTGTTATGTTACCAAATGCTGATCTTTTATTAGATGATATTAGTTTTGATATTAAAGCTGGTGAAAGAATTGCTTTAATTGGTTCAAATGGATGTGGAAAATCAACAATTGTTAAATCAATTATGGGTACTAATGACTTAGAGTATGATGGTGAAATAATAATTGGACCTAGTGTTAAAATCGGATACATTCCTCAAATTATTCAATTTAGTGATGAGAAGAAGTCATTACTAGAATACTTTAGAAATGCTACTGGTTTACCTGAACAAAGGATTAGACAAATACTTGTTGGTTTCCAATTCTATAATGATTCAATTATGAAGAGAGTAGGAAATCTTTCTGGTGGTGAAAGAATGAAATTAAAATTAGCTGAGTTGTTACAAAATAAAGTTAATACATTAATTTTAGATGAACCAACAAACCATATAGATATTGATACTAAAGAGGTATTTGAAAGCGCTTTAGATGATTACAATGGAACAATGATTTTTGTATCACATGATAGATATTTTATTAATAAATTTGCGGATAAGATTTATGAAATTGATAATGGTAAATTAGATATTTATTATGGCGATTATGATTATTATGCTGAAAAGAAAGCTCAACAATTAGTAAGAAAAAGATAATTTAAAGATATCATTTGATATCTTTTTTTTGACACTTTTTATATTTATTATTTTATATGTGTAAGTAATATAAGAGTTAGTAATTATGAATTGTTTTTTTATAAAAAATAATGAAGAAGAGTGAATTATATGAATGATATGAATTAATAAAAGATCAATAAAGAAATATATGTTAAATATTTATTTTTCAATAAATATATGATATAAATGATGTAGAGGAAGCATTATCAATTAATGTTATCTCGGTTTGGGTTAACGCCTAGTCAATGACTAGGTGTTTTTTATTAACCAAAACCCCTGAAAGAAAAGACTCCTTCTATATGATCAATAAAAGAATAATTATAAGTAAAATAAAGATAATCTTATCTCTTCTGCTCATAACTAAACACCTCACATTCACTTAGAATGCCGAGATAACATCAAGATAAATAATCCTCTAATATTATATATACACGGTCGAAGTCCATTTTTCTCATTTTTATATTTAAAACTTTAAAAATATTTGTAAATTTCAAAAAAATGCTATTTCCAAAACTAAATTAAATTAATAGTAAATAAATTTAATATCTTTTTTTATGATTTTATTATAAAATTAGTTTAGGAGGCTAACTATTAAAAGTCAATAATTTTTAATAGTAGTTATAAATTGGAAGAGAATCCCACGCCAAAAAGATTTCACTTTCGTGAAATTTTTGAAAAAAATAATTATTTTAGTTATTTCAATAAAGACGGATCAAAAAGGATATTTTGAGTTTCGAGTTTGTAAATAACTCTAAGTAGTTTTTTACAAACATGAGATAATGCAACACGATGATTTTTACCTTCTGAACGTTTCTTTAAGTAAAAATCATAAAAAGTCGGGTTATATTTAATAACAATATTTGCAATATTCATTAAAGAATATCTTAAATATCCAGAACCACGCTTAACCATTTTACCATTACATGAAATAGTACCTGATTGGTATATTCCAGGTTCTAAACCTGCAAATGATAATAATTTATCTGCATTTGAAAATTTATTAAAATCTCCATATTCAGATATGATTACAGCTGTGGTAAGTTCACCAATTCCTGGAATAGAAAGTGTTGGTGGATTTAGTTCTTTGACAATTGTAGAAATTTGTTTATCAATTGAATTTATTTTTGAATCAATTTCGTTGTAAAGGCAAATAAGAGTTTGAAGTTCAATTTCAAATACTTCGTTTGATTCACCAATCGTATTTTTTGCAAGTTCTTTAAGTTTTGCAAATTTAGCATAAGTTAAGTGACATTTAGATAGTTTATTTGGTGTTTCAAAATCACGCATATTAGCCATTTTTTCAGCAGTACCATATTTATTAAGAAAATATAACGATGTAACTGAAAACTTATTATTAAAAAATGGTTTAAACTCAGGAAAAATAATATCTAATATATTAGTTAATTGAACCATATATTTAGATCTTTGTTTTACTAAAGATTCTCTTAGTCTTGAAAGTGACTTGATTGAATATTTATGATAAAATAGTTTTGAATTTGGGGTGTATGGAACTGACATAAGTTTTTGACAAATTATAATAGCATCAACTTTATCAGTTTTAGTTCTTCTTAAAGTTAATGATTTTTTAAATTCTTTAACTAATAAAGGATTAAATTCCATAAAATTATAATTATTCTTTTCTAAGAATAATTTCAAATTCAAACCGTAATGTCCAGTGGCTTCGAGACCGATATGGACATTTTCATTATCATAGGATTTCAACAAGTCTAGAAATCGTTGGAATCCTTTTTTATTATTTTCAAATGATAAATTTTCTACAATGATTTCACCTGTATCTTTACAGATGAAACAATCGTGTTTGTATTTTGATATATCTATTCCAACATATATCATATACATGCACCTCCTTGATTAGATTTTTTTGCACTGTTTGTTTGGCCACAAGTTTTTCTTATTTTGTATCCTCGCTGAACATATAAAACATCAAAGTGTTAACTAACTAATCAACAATTAAATAAAAAATCTGTGGTAAGAGCCTCCTTGACCAGTCAAGCCGGAACTATACAGAAACAAATCCACAGTGCGATTCTTATTATATAAAATAATAAGAAAATATAAAATGAAAGGAATCAATTAAAAGGATCAATTCCTTAATATTGATTATACGAGGATTATATGAAAAATATTAAATTATTATTAGGTATCATTTTAGAAGTATTAATTGTATTCTTTATGTATTACTTTATGTTACCTGCAATTAATATTCACTCAATTGGGTTTTGGGCATTTATATTTATTGCATTAATCATTTGGGAATTCATTTATTTAATTGTATGTTCTACAGAAAGAATAGAAAGAATCTTTAAAGGAAGAAGAATTGATGTACAAAATAAATTTAGTATTGTACCATTTATATTAGCTTTTGCTATTATAATTGTAATTGTAGTAATTAATTTCTTTGCATCTCCTTTATTTAATGCTAAAAGTTATTCAAGAAGAATAACAGTAGATGAAACTGGAGACTTTATAAAAGATATTAATGAAGTTGATTTTAACTCTTTACCACTTCTAGATAGAGATTCTTCTGAAAAACTAGGAGATAGAGTAATGGGTCAAATGAGTGACTTTGTATCACAATATTATGTAAGTGATCAATACTCACAAATTAATTATAATAATGATATTATTAGAGTTACTTCACTTGAATATGCTGACTTTATAAAATGGATCAGTAATAGAAAAGAAGGAGTTAAAGGTTATATTACAGTTAACTCAGTTAATGGAGAAGCAAATCTAGTTAAATTAGATAAAGGTATGAAATATATGCCTAGTGCTCACTTTAATGAAAAACTAGTTAGAGTATTAAGATTTAAGTATCCAACATTAATTTTTGGAGCAGAAAAGTTTGAAATTGATAATGAAGGAAATCCTTATTGGATTATTCCAACATATACTTACACAGCATTTGGTCTTAAGACTAAAGTAACTGGAGTAGTTATTCTAGATCCAATCACAGGAAAGTCTAAACACTATAAAATAGATGATGTTCCTACATGGGTAGATAATGCTTATAACGCTGATTTAATTATCGAACAAGTAAATGACTGGGGAACATATAGAAATGGCTTTATTAATAGTGTATTTGGCCAAAAGAACGTTGTTAATACTACTCAAGGATATAATTACTTAGCTATGAATGATGATGTATATTTATATACAGGAATCACTTCAGTATTAAGTGATGAATCTAATTTAGGGTTTATCTTAACTAATATGAGAACAGGTAAGACAGTATTCTACTCAGTACCAGGTGCTGAAGAGTATAGTGCTATGTCATCTGCTGAAGGTCAAGTTCAACAAATGTCATATAAATCTACATTCCCACTTTTAATCAATTTAAATAATAAACCAACTTATTTAGTTAGTTTAAAAGATGCAGCAGGACTAGTTAAGATGTATGGTTTTATTGATGTAGCAGACTATCAAAAAGTAGTAGTTACGGATGCTTCTCAAGGAATTAAAACAGCAGCTCAAAACTATTTAAATCAATATGCTGAAGAAATTAGTGAAGACTTACTAATCAAAGAAACAATCAAAGTAGATAAGATTACTAGTGCTAATAAGAATGGTAATACTTATTATTATGTAACTTCTAATAATAAAAAATATGTAATATCTATTGAACTAAGTGATGAACTTCCATTTGTTAATACAGGAGATACTTTAAATATTGGATATTATGAATCAGATAAAAAGATAATAGAAGTTGTTAAATTAATATAATAAAAAGGTACTTTTAAGTACCTTTTATTATGGCATATAAAAGTGGAATAATATGCAAAAACATGTTATAATAATTGCATATTAGAGGTGGTTTATATGCTTAATAATAAATTAAATATTACAAGCGAAATTGAACTTTCTAAGGAAGAGGAAAGAATTACAAAACTTAAAGCATTAGAACTATTTGATAAAAAAATAATAGATCAGTTTGAGGTAGGTACATTTAATGGCTTATCTGAAATTCACAAATATCTTTTTGATGATATATATGATTTTGCTGGAAAAGTTAGAAATGTAAATTTAGCTAAAGGAAACTTTAGATTTGCATCTGTTTTGTATTTAGATGATGTTTTAGATAGTATTAATAAAATGCCTCAAACTAATTTTGATGAAATAATTGATAAATATATTGAAATGAATATAGCTCATCCGTTTAGAGAAGGAAATGGAAGAAGTACTAGAATTTGGTTAGATTTAATACTAAGAAAAGAACTTTCTAAAGTTATTGATTGGAGTAAAGTAAATAAAGAAGATTATTTACTTGCTATGGAAAGAAGTCCGGTAAGAAGTATTGAAATAAAAAAATTACTTAATAGTGCTTTAACTGATGATGTAAATAATAGAGAAATATATATGAGAGGTATTGATGTAAGTTATCAATACGAAGGATATTATACTTATTCTATATCGGATTTAGATAAATAAAAAAACTGAAGATTTCTTCAGTTTTTATTGTGTATTTAAATTTGAAAATAATGGATTATTACTTAAAAATGAAAAATCATCATTATTTGCAGCATTTGTTACTTCTTCAGGTTTAGGTTCGTTTGAAAAATCAATTGGAGCATTTTCAACAACAGGGCTTTCTTGAACTGTAGTTTGTTGTGTCTCTTCAACAACTTCAGGAGTAGATTCTACATTAGAAGTTTCTGGTTCAGAAGTAATTTCTGTTTTGATTTCTTCTTTAACCTCAGGTTCTTTAACTTCTTCTTTAACATTTTCAGTTTTAACTTCTTCATTAGGTTCATAATTCATTTGAGTTTCTTCAATTTGATTTTGCAATCCTAATTGAGTATCTGATCCTAAATCATCATCTAAGTCTATAAGTTTAATGATTTCATCAAATGTTGTATCTCCTTGAAGAACTTTTCCTAAACCATCTTCAAGCATTGTTCTTGTATCAGCTCTACCATAAACAGCTTTTCTTAATTCAGACTTAGGTACGTTTTGAGTAATTGCATCTCTAACATGTTGATTTAATAATAATACTTCATGTACTGCAATACGTCCTCTATAACCTTTAGAACATTCATCGCATCCAACTGCATCATATATTTCATTAACTTCTTGTTTAACTGTTTTTCTAAATATTTCTTTTTCATAATCAGTAGTAGGTCTTAATTTTTTACATTTAGGACATAATCTACGAGCTAACTTTTGTGAGATGATACCAGAAAGGGCAGATCCAAGTAAGTATCTTTCAACTGACATATCTGTCAAACGTTCGATTGTATTAAGAGCGTTATTTGTATGGATTGTTGATAATACTAGGTGACCAGTTATGGCAGCTCTAACTGCGATTCTTGCTGTTTCATCATCACGAATTTCTCCGACCATTATGATATCTGGGTCTTGACGTAAGATAGAACGTAATACTGAAGCAAATGTAAGTCCGATTTCAGATTGAGTTTGAACTTGGTTAATACCTTCGATATTCATTTCGACTGGGTCCTCAACTGTGATAATATTTGTTTCTTCATCATTAAGAGCTTGAAGAACTGAGTATACAGTAGTTGATTTACCAGAACCAGTAGCACCAGTTACTAAGATAATTCCATTAGGAAGTTCCATCATTTTATGTATCTTAGTTATATTGAAATCTGAAAAATCTATATGATCAATACCTTGAGCAGACATTGTATAGTCCATGATACGAAGAACGACTTTTTCACCCATGTTAGTAGGAAGTACTGATACACGGATATCTATAGGTTGGTTATTAATAGTAGTTCTAATAGCACCATCTTGAGGTATTCTTGATTCTGTAATATTCATACCAGAAATAATCTTAATACGAGTTACTAAATTTCTTTTTACATATAAAGGTACGATAGAGTAGTCATGTAATAAACCATCTATTCTTATTCTTATTTTAATACCTTCTTCATAAGGGTCAAAATGGATATCTGATACACCTTTGTCAATAGCATCCAAAATAATAGAGTTAACTATATCTGTAATTGGAGTATTGTTGTAATCAAATGTAACCATACCAGTTAAACCAGCACCTCTAGTAGCAGGTCCACCACTTGATGCATCAGATAATTCAAGATTTTGTGCAGGTACTTGTGCTTCATTTCCAGGAAGTTGTTCGTTTCCAGGTAATGCTTGCGTATCTCCTGGTAGAGTAGCATCAGCAGGTAAACTAGTTTCTACTTGTTGAGCATCTCCCGGTAAAACAGAAGTATCTTGTGGAATTTCTTGTGTTATTACTTGAGTTTCTGCTTGTGGTACAACAGCCTCTACAACTGGAGATTCTTGAGCAACTGGAGCCTCAGGAACAACAGGTGCTTCAGGCATAGTTTGAACTTCAGGTTGTACTGCTTCAGCAGGAACAGCATTATTTACTAAAATTTCTTGATTATCCATAATATCAACCCATTCTTTTATTCTAGTAAAATTATAAAAGAATATATATTAATAGTCAATAAACTAAAATAAAAAAGGAAGTAAATACTTCCTTTTAACATGAATTACTAATTCTAATTGTCTTAGATTTTATAGTTTTTCTTGTTGAATCATCTATTAAATCAAATCTAATTGAATATGTATTTCCATCACTTATATTTGCACAAGATGTTTGTGAATTACTTGAGTTATAACAAGTAGCTTGAATACTTAATCCAGCACTACTAGGACTAATAGTTGAACCATTTCTTTTAACATCAACCTTTGATTCAGCAGAAGCACCACCAGTAGAAGAGTAAGCAGAGTAGCTTAAGCAATCACTTCCTTTGAATGATATGTCATAGTTTTGAATGTCTCCACCATTTTCTACTTTAGTAGAAGCACCAGTAGACATATTAGCAGTAAAGTTAGAATATGATGATTTAACTATATAAGTTGTATCTCCAGCAGGTAAGTTAACTGTCATTGTTGTATTAGTAGTAAATCCTAAATCAACTGTACCACTAGATGTTTGTTGGTAAACTCTATAACCAGGAGTACCAAATACTGAATTATTATAATTAATTCTATCATTTACCATTCTTTCAGCCCATGGTTTATAAATCTTAGAATCATTAAAGTATTTATTTAACCATTCATTACTAACAGCATTAGGTGTATAAGCGTTCCAACTTAATGTTACTTGTGAACCATTTCTTGTAGCTTTAAGTCCACTAACATTTTCAAGTCTTGCAAATCTTTCACTTACCGTATCAGGTGCAGTACCATCTCTAAAGTAAGCAACTTCTTTTAAATCATTTGGAGTAAATTCTGATGCTAATTGAATAGGATCAGTACCTAACTCGATAGTTACTTCTTCAACTGTTGAAGGTTTAGTAAATGTTCTATTCTTTTCCATAATACCTTTAACAAGTGATTTAGTAATAGCTTTTCTAGCAGCACCACCTTCTTCATTAAGTAGGTAGTGATCTTTTGTAATCTTATCATAACCATACCATGTAGATATTACATAGTCTGGTGAATAAACATTTTCCCAAGAGTCACCAATTAAGTTCCCTTTAATACCAAGGTCTCTCTTAATAGCTGCATCTACAGTAGATGTTCCAGTTTTAGCACATATATCAGTTCCAGATACTGTTCCTGATGAAACAGCTCCAGAAGTAACAGCATATTTTAATATTTGAGTAATAATATAAGCAGTATCTTCGCTCATAACTTCTTTTCTAACAGGGTTAACTCTATAAGTTTCTCCAGTATCAGTATATTCAATTGTTCTAACTGAATATGGTTCAATATAAACGCCACCTCTAGCAAAAGCACCATAAGCAGCAGAACTTTGAAGTGGGTTAACTCCATCAAAACCGCCAATTGAGTTAGTTTCAAGTAAGTTACCATTACCATCTTCAATAGGATACCATCCTAAGTTATTAGCAAATTCTTTCTTTTGGGCATTTGTAGTTAATTGGAATGTTTGTAGAGCAGGGATATTTCTTGATTGAGCAAGAGCATATCTAACTGTCATAACACCTTTATATTTATTATCCCAGTTCTTAATAGAACCACCACTAGAGTAATTATATTCTAAGTCTACTACTGTATTAGATGAACCCCATCCTAAATACTCAATTGCAGGACCATAATCAATTACAGGTTTTGCAGTAGAACCAGGATGTCTTGAAATTTGTGTAGCATAGTTATAACTACGTTCACTAGTTTTATTTCTACCACCACCAATGGCAACTATTGATCCATCTTTAACAGATGTAACAGCAATACCAACTTGGCTATATTCATTTTTATATTTAAAGTCTTGTCCATATTTACTAAATTCACCATTAGTTATATCATTAACAACATTTTGTTTTTCAGGAACCATTGTAGTATGAATAACCATTGATACATTATATGGATTATTACCAGTTCTTTTAATTACTTCATCAACAACTGTATCTATAAATGATACATTTGGATTAACACCACTATTACTTTTTTCTCTAATTAAATCTTTAACATGAATTTTTTTAGCAGCTTCACATTCTTCATCTGAAATATATCCATGTCTCTTCATTAAGTTTAATACAATATTTTTTCTTTGATTTGCTTTCTCACTACTATTAAATGGATTATAAGAATCAGGAGCTTGATATAAACCAGCAATCATTGCAGCTTCTGGTAAAGTTAATTCTTTAACACTCTTACCAAAATAAGCATTACTTGCTTGTTCAACACCATAAGCTGCTCCTAAATAAGGAATATTAGTATAGAACTCTAATATTTCTTCTTTAGTATACTTCTTTTCAAGTACAAATACTGCAAGGTAAATATCAGTAAACTTTCTAATAATACCTTGAATACCAGTAGATTTAGTAGAAGTAGCAACAAGTTTAGATATTTGCATTGTTAGAGTAGAACCACCACCAGCATCACTACGACCTAGAAGTTGTCCAACAACTGCTTTAGTAAATCTTGCAAGGTCAATACCATTGTGTTGGAAGAATCTTGAATCTTCAGTAGCAACAATAGCATCAATTAATACTTCAGGAAGTTCATCATATGTTATAACTTCACGATTTTGTTTTCCAAGTCTAGCTATTTGATTATCATTAGCATCAAGTATAACAGTAGAACTTGCTTGATATAATTTTTCCTTACTTATTTGTGGAGCATGAATTACTATATAACTAATAAATCCAACACCTGCTAAACAAATAAGAATTAAAAGAATCATAAAGATAATTAATAATTTATCTTTAAAAGTTCCATACTTTAATCTTTTTCTTAGTCTTTTCATATCGAATCTCATCACCTTAAATCTATTCCTCAAAAAAATAATAGGCCATAAGTATACAGGAGTTCCTTTATATTTATGAAACACTAATTTACTATATTCATCTTCGTAAATTTCTTTTCTGAGTTCTAATTTATTATATACTTTTTTAGTATTTCTTTTAAATAGTGGAGTAGAAACTTTACATTTCCTTTTCTTAGATTTTGTAGTTTGCTTTATTGGTTTTTTAAGTTGATTTCCTTCTAAAACAATTAAATTGTATTTTTTAGGTATACCATCTTTTTCAGTACTTTTTCTTTTCTTTGTATTAGTTTTTTTCTTAGTAGTATTTTTAACTTTATTTGTTGTTGTAGTTTTCTTAGGAGTCTTAGCTTTACTAGTACTAGTGGAAGTTTTCTTTTCTTCTTTAGTAGAAGTTTTAGTACTAGTTTTATTAGTACTTGTACTTTTCTTAGTAGAAGTAGTTTTCTTTTTAGTACTAGTCTTACTACTTGTAGTCTTTTTAGTATCTATTTCTTTTTCTTTTTGTTTCTTACTATTTGCCATAATTACTCCTTAAAATATAATTTGTCTATTATTTCAAGATAATCAATTCTTGGATTTATTTTTTGTTTTATTACATATCCATTTTCTTCAATAAAAGAGTAGGAAATACTTTTTTTAGTCTTATTATTTTCTATATAATTAATAATATCATTTCCATCTAAATAATATATTAAATCATTTATACTAATTATTAAAAATGTAATACCACCATGTTCTAATACCTTCTTCATATGAAGTAGTTGATGTTCATGTATATTTTGTAAAGGAAATCTAGTAACTTCTTTAGTCTCTTTGGCATCGAAGTCTATATATTTACCCTTATATAATCCGTTGTAATCTAATGTTGAAGGTGCTTCGAAATATGCATCACTTATCTTAATTCCTTTATTAGATATCTCAGTTTTAACTATCTTAATAGGAGTAGGCTTCTTATAAATAATTGCTTTATTAATCTCTCTATAATAATCATTAGTTAGATTAAGTAAACTTTCTAATTTCATACCTCTATTAGCATGAGATACTTTTTGTCTTTCATAAGTTTTATTTATCTTATTAGGATATTGCATATTCTCACCAATATAATTATATAATAAAGATAATCTTTTATCTACAATAATGATTCTTAGTAATAGGTTTTTTTATATTTGTTTGATATAATACATTTGTTGAAGGAGTGTGTTCTTGTGAAAATAACAAGTTCTAATTTAGAGACTATCGCAGTAAGAATGAGTCAATATCCAACTGATCATAGAAATGAATATATGTTATGTGGTAGAAGTAACGTAGGAAAGTCAAGTTTTATTAATACCATCTTAGGTAGAAAAAACTATGCTCATACATCTTCTAAACCAGGTAAGACTCAATCACTTAATTTCTATTTAATTAATGATGACTTTTATTTAGTAGACGTACCAGGATATGGATATGCTGATGTATCAAAAGAAAAACAACAAAAATTTGGTCTTATGATCGAAGAATATGTTAAAACAAGAAGTAATTTAAAATGTGTATTCTTACTTGTTGATTTTAGACATAAACCTGATGAAAATGATTGTTTAATGTATAACTTCTTAAAGTACTATGAAATACCAACAGTAATCGTAGCTACTAAATATGATAAAGTTAAACCTAGTCAAAGAGAAAAGGCAGAAAAATTACTTAGAGATACATTAAATATACTTCCAAATGACCAAGTAGTACTATTCTCATCCGTTACTAAAAAGGGAAGAGAAGAAACTTATGGCATATTGTCAAGTTACGAAAAAAAACAATAATATAGATTTTTATTATTGTTTTTTTATGCTAATATAAAAATAGGTGATGATAATGAAAAAAGGTTTTACTTTAGTTGAATTATTAGCAGTTATAGTAATAATTGGATTATTAATGACAATTGCAATTCCTGCTGTTTTAAAAATCTCTGGTAATGTAAAAGATGAAAGTTATAATACAAAAATCAAAATGATTACTAATGGTGCTGTTTCCTATGGAGATGTTATTAAAAGAGAAAAACTAATTAATAGAGTTGGAAAAGAAGTCGTAGGTCAATGTACAGCTTCAGGTGTACAAGAACAATGGATTAAAATATCACAAAATGCGAATACAAAAGAAGCAGAAGTAGAATGTAAAGATAGTAATCCAGATGCAGATGTACTTTATCCCGCTTATAGAATGACAGTTGAAGATTTAGCCAATGCAAAAGAAATATCTTTTGATGAAACAGATAGATGTAAAAGTGGTTCTAAATGTACTACTGGTTCCGATTATGATAATGTAATTAAAAATCCAGTAAGCGGAAACATTATCAACAAGTGTTATGTATATATTTATTATAAGAATAATAGATTATATGCAATCTTTGATAAGAAAACATGCAGTGAAGTAAAAGACTCAACTGCAGGTCATGAATATAAAGACATTTTAGCATAATTCTAAAAAGCCTAAATAATTGATATTTAGGTTTTTTTATGCTATTATAAAGGCACTTTATGAAGGGGTGATATATATGAGAAAAACAGTATGTTTAGTAGGTAGACCAAATACTGGAAAATCATCTTTATTTAATAGAATGGTAATGCAAAATAAAGCTATTATTAGTGATACTGCAGGTACTACTAGAGATAGACTTTATGGGGTTTGTTATCATAATGATAAATCTTTTACAGTTATAGATACTGGTGGTATTGATTTAGAGAATGCAGATTTTAATACTAATATTAGAATGCAAGCAGAACTTGCTATTGATGAAGCAGATGTAATTGTATTCGTAGTAGATGGAAAAGAAGACTTAACACAAAATGATTATGAAGTAAGAAATATGTTAATGCGTACTGATAAAAAAGTAATTGTTGCAGTTAATAAAATAGATAATCCCGAAAGAGAAGAAAATATATATAACTTCTACGAATTAGGATTTGAACATATAGTTACTATCTCAGTAGAACATAAAAGACACATTACTGAACTTCTAGATTTGATTACTGAAGATTTTCCTCCATATTCAACTGAACCAAGAGATTCTGTTTGTAGATTCTCACTAATTGGTAGACCAAATGTAGGTAAATCAAGTTTAGTAAATGCAATCCTTGGAGAAGAGCGTCAAATAGTATCTAACGTTGAAGGTACTACAAGAGATGCTAGCGACTCTAGATTTACATATAATCATGAAGACTATATCGTAGTAGATACTGCAGGTATAAGAAAACGTGGAAAAATCTATGAAGAACTAGAAAAGTATTCAATTATTAGAGGATTTAGAGCAATCGAAAGAAGTGATGTATGTTGTGTTGTTATTGATGCTGAAGCTGGTATCATTGAACAAGATAAACATATAGTTCAATATGCTCTAGAAAATAATAAAGCAATCGTACTTGTAGTTAATAAATGGGATACAGTTAAAAATAAAGATCAAGCTTTAAAAGAATGGAAATTAAAAATTCAAAACGAATTCCAATTCATTCCATATGTAAGAACAGTATTCTTAAGTGCTAAAGAAAAACCAAAAGTTCCAGAACTTATGGATGCTATTATTAAAGCTTACGAATCATTTACTAAAGAAGTTAAAACAAGTACTATAAATGATATTATTAGAGATGCTTATGCTCTACACATGGCACCAAGTTATAAAAAGAATAGACTTAAGATATTCTTTGTTAATCAAACTGATATATGTCCACCTAGATTTACTTTTAATGTAAATAATAAGAATTTAGTACATTTCAGTTATCAAAGATATTTAGAAAATAAAATAAGAGAAAACATCGACTTAGAAGGAACACCTATTGTAATTCAATTTAAGAATAAGAGTGAATAATATGAAAAGTGTTAAAGATAAATATATAAGAGATTTAAAAATAGTTACTGGTATATTAGTAGTCTTAATATTTGTACTTACTTTAGTATTAACAGATTTTATTTCCAAAAAATATGTTAGTGATAACTATAAGAAAACTTATGTTGAAGTAGTAAGTACTTATGATGATTTTTTACTTGCTAAAGATGTTGATAGTGATACTAAATATACAATAAAAACTAAAGATAAATATAACGTTGGTGATATTTGTTATGTAACATACTATAAAGATATTGAAAAACCAAAATCAATCGAACTAGTTATGTCAACAGAAAAAAGTGAAGAAACAACTCAAGTAGAAGAACAAACTGAAGAAGAAACTCCAGTTGAAGAACCAACAACAGTTGTAGTAAAAGAAGAAAATACTACTACTCAAGTACAAGAAAAGAAAATAATCGAAAAGAAAACAACTAATGAAAATGTTGATCAAATTGTAGTTAATTATGTTGAATCTTTTAAAACTAAATTAGATAATTATTCAACTAATGAATCTAATAAAAAGACAGCTAAAGAATACTTCTGTACACTTGTAGACTTTATCTTATATGGTGGAGAAATCAAGGGTCATACATTTAACGAATTAACTAGTAGTGGAAAAGCAAAAGTAATTTACTATGCACTTATTATTGATAGTAAAATTGATAATAAATGGCCTGGTTATAAGGACACTTTAAGTAGTAAATACAATGATATTAAAGCTAAACTTGTAGGTAAGTATATTTCTATTTGTGAATATGTTAAAACAAATGAACCTGAACTTTATAAAGATTTAACTAATGATTTAAAATTACTTAAGAAAAGTGTAGGTTTAACTTGGGATTTAGTTTCAAGTGCATTTAAATATGTAGGCGGAAATATAGTTAGTTTAGCTAAAGAATGGTATGAAAACTTTAGAGGATAATATATGGAACTTGATAATAAATATTACAACATTGTTATAGTTAGAAAAAGAATTAAAAATATTTATTTTAGAATAAAAGATGATTCAATTTATATTACTTGTAATCGTTTAGTATCCGAAAGAGAAATTAATAAACTTCTAGAGAAAAATAAAAAGAGTCTAGAAAACATGGCTAAGAAAGAACTTTCAAGAAGAAAAGATGACTTTAAAGTATTATTCCTAGGATATGAATTAAATTATGAATATGATACTAAAGTACATTTTACTGATCATACAGCGTATGGTCCAAGTGTTGAAAAAGTAAATGAATCACTTGAAAAACATGCATTAAAATATTTCCAAGAAAGAATGGATATATATACTCCTGAATTTGATAATCTTCCTAAATTTAGATTAAGAATCAGAAAGATGAAAACAAGATGGGGTGTATGTAATAAAAGTAGTATGACAGTTACATTAAATAGTTTACTTATACATAAAAGAGTAGACTTAATTGATTATGTAATATGTCATGAACTATCTCACTTTGAACATATGAATCATAGTGCAGCTTTCTGGAAAGAAGTAGGTAGACACTTTAAAGACTACAAACGTGCAAGAAAGGAACTTAATTCATGATAGAATCAGTTAATAATCCTAAAATTAAAGAATATTCTAAACTTCAATCTAAAAAGTATAGAGATGAATCTAATCTTTTTATAGTTGAAGGAGATCACTTAGTAGAAGAAGCACTAAAGAAAACTCAAGCAGTAGAAATTTATTCATTAGATGATTCGTATACAAAAGTAAGTGAACAAGTAATGAGAAAACTAAGTAGTTTATCTACACCTCCAAATGTACTTGCAGTTTTTAAAAAGATAGAAGAAAAAGAGATTTATGGAAATGTATTAATCTTAGAAAATCTTCAAGACCCAGGAAACTTAGGTACAATTATTAGATCAAGTGTTGCATTTGGAATAGATACAATTATACTTTCTAAAGATTGTGTAGACTTCTATAATTTTAAAGTTCTACGTGCAAGCGAAGGAATGGTATTTAATATAAATATTGTTATTAAGGATTTAACGAGTGTAATTCCTGAGCTTAAAAATAAAGGATATAAAGTATATACTACAAATGTAGTTAATGGTACTAATGTAAGAGAAATTATTAAACCAGAAAAGTATGCAATTGTTATGGGTAATGAAGGTAATGGAGTAACTACTGATATAGCTAACATGTGTGATGAATCAATCTACATACCAATGAATAACACATGTGAATCACTTAATGTTGGAATTGCAACTAGTATAATTCTTTATGAATTTAGTCAAAAATAAGAACTTCGTTAAATAAAATCTGAAGTGCACATAATAATGCAATAGGTTTTAAAAAGTGAATTTTCGAAAGAAAATGCACTTTTTTTATTGTTTAAATAGCAGATTATTTGAATATATTTATAAAATAGAGTATATTAATTATCA
>JAFSVF010000008.1 GCA_017450205.1 Bacilli bacterium
TCATTTCTTAATTCATCCGAATAGTGATTAAAAATTTGTCCTTTTCTCGCCATTAGAAAACACCTCCTTTCGGAAGTGTATTCTAACATAACTAACAATGTGTTTTTTTTATAATGTCTACTCTAAGGGGTTCATTTCATAAAGAGATGTTTTTTTATTTTTAAGAACCTGTTGATGAATATTTATGTAATCCTAAGTTAAATACAAATACTGAAATACCTAATAGAATTAATGATGAAAATGGCATTAAGAACATATAAATATTTGTATTAGTTCCAAGTAAATATTCAACTGGATAATAATTACAAAGTGCAATTGGAATTACAAATGTAAATATAATACCTATTGCTTTATGATAAATACTTATTGGATATTCATTTACTTGTTTAGATCCATTAGTAAATACATTAATAAACTCTAATCCTTCGACTGTAAAGAATACAAAGAATGCTCCAAATAGGAATAGACTTGTAATTATTATTGCATCTCCTAAAACCATAAATATAATTAATAGTATTTTATCAATTGTAATATTAGGAATTAGAATAATTATAGATCTTATAAGCAAGAATAAAGATGCTATAATTCTACCTATCTTATGGAATGCTATATCATTACCAAGCATTTGTAAAAGAATATTTCTTGGTCTAATAAGTAATATATCAAATCCACCTTTTTTCATTAGTTTTTTAAATTCATCGAATCCTCTTGCAAATGTTTCTGCTAGCGAAAAACCTAACCAATTAACTGAGAATACTAAGAATAAATAGTTAATATTAAATTCTTCTAAAAGTTCGAATTTATCAAATAAAGTATATACCGTAAAAAGTTCAGTACCTAGAATAAGTACTTGAGCAAGCATAGTTAATATAAAATTTATTTTATATTCTAAATATACTTTAATATGCATACTCATATAGTGAAAAAACAACTTCATTTTAACCTCCTTGTATAGACACTTTACTAAGTGCTTTCTTTAATATAAGTTTACCTATTATAATTAGACTAATTATCCAAATAAGTTCGATTTTAATTTCTTCTAGACCAGTCATTAAATCAATATGTCCTGAATATAATCTAAATGGTAAATCTTCTATAAATCTGAAAGGAGTAAATGATGCAATTAAAAGTACAACTCCTGATAAAAGTGGTAATGGTATTTGACCACCTTCTAGTAAATCTGCAATTGTATATATAATAGATGATATTCCTCTATTTTCATTAGTAAAGAATGCAAGTGAATTAACTATCATATTTATTGATGTAACTACGATTGTTCCTAAGAACATAGTAAATAGAAACATTAAAAATGAATTTATACTAATTGGTAAACTTAAACTATATGGATCAGGTAATATATATGCAAATACTAGTACTGGTAAACATCTAAGTATTACTTGAGCATATCTTCTTGCAATTAGTTTTATATACCACCAAGTATATAAATCATATGGTCTTAATAATTCATAAGCTACTGTTCCATCTTTAATAGAACCTATTATATCTTCATCTTTAATACCAATATAAATTAGTACATAAAGTGCTTGATTAAGCCAAACATAATCCATTAATTGAGAAATACTTATGTCTTGAATTCGAGTATGGCTATAGAATGATGTATAAACAAGTGCAAAGATCATTCCCCAAAAGTATTGGGTAGCAAGTCCTGAAAGTGCAGCTGTCTTATATTGAAGTCCTGCTTTTACTTCAGTTTTAAAATAACTTATGTAACCTCTCATAGATTAAATCCTTTATATAATTCATAAATTATTTCATCTATTGTCTTGTTATATACATTGATATCTTTAATTTCACAATAGTCTGAATATACTTTAACTATATTACTTATTGTTTGATTATTCATATCTACTTCTAAAAGTACTTTTCCTGGTTCTTTTTTAAGTACTTTTGTAAATTCAACTTCAGGTGTCTTTATTAAGTTGTTATACAAAATTTCAAGTTTTTTAGTACTTGAGAATTTATGTTTGATGCCAGAAAGTGTACCATCATATAATTTCTTTCCATGACCAATAACTATAAGTCTATTTGTTAGAGACTCAATATCTTGCATGTCATGTGAAGTAAGTATAATCGTACATTTTCGTTTTTTATTTATTTCTTTAATAAATTTACGAACTCTAACCTTTGATACAGCATCCAAACCAATGGTAGGTTCGTCTAGAAATAATATCTTAGGGTTATGAAGTAATGATGCACAAATTTCGCAGCGCATTCTCTCTCCTAGACTTAACTGTCTAACTGGAGTATGTAAAAACTTTTCAAGTTGAAGTAGTTCAATTAATTCATCTAAATTTTTTTTGTATTCATTCTTTTCAATTTTATAAATGTCTCTTAATAGTTCAAATGAATCCATTACTGGAATATCCCACCATAATTGGGATTTTTGTCCAAATACTACTCCAATATTTTTTACATATTTAACTCTATCTTTGAAAGGATTAAAACCTGCTACTTTGATTTCTCCACTATCAGGTTTTAATATTCCACATAGCATTTTTATTGTAGTTGATTTACCTGCTCCATTCGGACCAATATATCCAACTATCTCTCCTTTTTTGATGTCAAAGGAAATGTCATCAACTGCTTTAACAATTTTCACTTTCCTTTTGATTAAACTTTTAAATGCTTCTTTTAGTCCAGATTTTCTTTCATAGACTTTAAATGTTTTATTTAAGTTTTTGACTGTAATAAAACTCATACTTCCTCCTAAATAGACATCAACATTTAAATTAATATTTTCTGTATGTCTTGTATTAGAAAGAACTTAAGTTTTATCACCTCCATTAAAGTTTTATATAACACAAAAAACCACATTTTAAATGTAGTACACCCATACATAAAATATAATTTTTTGTAAAATGTCTACTTTAATATAATTCTAATGATTTATTTTGTCAACAAAAATAAAAAAGAACTATAAAAGTTCTTATTTTTGTAGATTAAATTTCAAAGTGCACAATATATGTGCAATAAATATTTAAAATGATTATAATACCTTTCTAAGCAATTTGTTTGTCAAATAGAAAGGATTATTATGAAAAATTATAAACATCTATCTTACGAAGATAGAAAAA
>JAFSVF010000009.1 GCA_017450205.1 Bacilli bacterium
ATAATAATAATAATAATAATCATAAAGTTTTAATTGATATAAAGAAACTTCCAATTGATGAAAGAAAAGAATTAGCTGATTTCTTTTCTGAGGGATCAAAAACTTTGGGTATCGCTTTAAGAACATTATGGAATAAGAGGTTATATACAACTGCTTGTTGTAAAGGACATTTATTTGGAGAAAGAGATTGGATGTTTTCAAGAATGTATTCTTATATTGCATTTGATAAAGATATAAATGTATTTCAATATTTAAGTGATGAATTATTGAGTAATCCTTATGTAGCAATTGGAACTTTTGATTATCATCAAGCTATTTATTTCTTTGGAAGAAATAAAGATGATTATATGCTTAAATTTATAAATGATATTATGAATAAAAAAGTTATTAATAGTAAATATTTATCTTCTAAAATGAATAGACCTTTAGATTATGAAATTATGAAAGAAGTAAAAAGAGAATACTATTTAGATTCTGGGTTTACTGAAGATGAAATAAAAAAATTAAATGATATTGATATGAAATATAAGATATTAAAAGCAAATAAAGATAATGTTTACATACCTGATGAAGAGTATGACAAATTATTTAATGAAAGTGCTTTAATTTATGATAAACTAAAGATGAGAAAAAAGAGTAAGAAAAGAAGAGGAAAATAATGAAAGAAACACAAGAATTTTTAAAGTCAGCTGGAGTATATTTTATAGCTACAATTGATGGAGATAAACCAAGAGTTAGACCTTTTGGTACTGCTGAAATATTTGAGAATCATTTATATATTCAAACTGGAAAATCAAAAGATGTATCTAAGCAAATTGAAAAGAATCCTAATGTTGAAATATGTGCATTTAAAGATGGAAAATGGATTAGAGTTTCAGGTAATTTAGTTAGAGATGATAGAGTAGAAGCTAAAAAAGATATGTTAGATAAAAATTCTGATTTAAGAAGTATGTATAATGAGTTAGATGATAATACTGAAGTATTATATTTTGAACATGCAAAAGCAGTTATATCATCATTTACTGAAGCTCCACAAACTTTTGAATTTTAAAATATTAAAAGGACTTTTTATAGTTCTTTTTTTATGAAAAAATATATTGTATAATTTTTATGATAGGGAGATTGATGAACATGAAGAAATTTTTAAAAATAATAATTGTATTATTAATTATTGCAGGTGCTTGCTTTGGATTATATTTATATATATCTGGTAAAGTAAAAAAGAACATGGAAGATTATAATTCTGCATGGAGTGCATTTAATAAAGAGTATGTAGCTAAGACTGAAAAAGTCGTAGATTACGTTAAAGGTTCAGGTGAAATTACATCATTTAATATTAAGTATTTAAATGATGAAAATTATCCAATTAAAGATAAATATGTTAAAGATGGAGATACTGTTACTACAAAACAAAAAATCATGAAAATTGGTGGAGACTACGAAACTAAGACATTAACTTCATCAATTAACGGAATTTATTTTGAAATTCCTGGTGATATGAATCGTATGACTTATACAATTTATGATACAAGTGATATTGGTATTGAATTTAGTGTTGATGAAAGAGATGTAGTTAAATTAAGCATTGGTCAAAAAGCTATAGTTAAAATTGTTGTTCTTAATAAAGAAGTTGAAGGAACAGTAAATTATATTTCAAAATTACCTCAAAGTGGTAAATATAAAGTAAGAGTAAATATACCATTTGGTGAAGATATTAGGTTTGGATTTGGTTCAACTGTAAAAATAACTGTCGAAGAAAAAACAGTATTAACAGTTCCATACTCATGTATTGAATTTAGAGATAATAAGTATTATGTATTAAAGAAAGAAAATAAAGCGGCTTATGATGCTAATGAAGATTATTGGAATGAAACTCGTTATTTCACTGAAGTACAAATTGGTACTATTAATGGTAACTCTGTAGAAATCGTTTCAGGATTAGCTGAAGGGGAAATAATAATGGGGGATGAATAATCATGATTAAATTACATGATTTAAACAAGACATACTTCTTAACCAAAGATAATTCAGTTAATGCACTTAAAGATATTAATTTAGAAATTAATGAAGGAGAATTTGTAGCAATTATAGGTAAAAGTGGATCAGGTAAATCTACACTTTTAAATATAATTTCATGTATGGATTCTAAATATACAGGAAGTTATAAATTTGATGATAAAGAAATAAGTAAAAAGAGTAAAAGAGAACTGGCTAAGATTAGAAATACCAACTTTGGTTTTATATTTCAAAGTTTTAATCTTTTAAATAAGTTAACTGCTTACGAAAATATTGAACTACCACTTGTTTATAAGAGAGTAAGAAAGAAAAATAGAAGAGCAATTATTGAATCTATTGCTGAAGAACTAGAGATTAAAGATAGACTTAAACATAAACCTATCGAACTTTCAGGTGGAGAACAACAAAGGGTAGCAATCGCAAGAGCATTAGTGACAAATCCAAAAGTAATCTTAGCCGATGAACCAACTGGTGCATTAGATCAAAAAACAGGGAAACAAATATTAAATATTCTTAAAAGTTTAAATAATAAAGGTCAAACTATTATTATGGTTACTCATGATTTAGAACTTGCAAAGAATGCTAAAAGAATAGTTACTATCTCAGATGGTAAGATAATTTCAGATGAGAAGGTGAAGACAAAATGATAATTGAATCAATTAAAACATCATTTAAAGTACTTACTACAAATAAATTAAGAACTATTCTTACAATGTTAGGTATTGTTATTGGAATATTTTCTGTATCAATTATATTTGCAATTTCTACTGGTACTAGAAAATCTATGAAAGATTCTTTTTCAGATTTTGAACAAGATACAGTTGAAGTACTTGTTAGTAAGGTTTCATCAATTGAAAGAGAATTACTTGAAAAAGATTTAAATAAATATGTAAATGAAAATGATAAAGTTGATACTATGGGTAAAACGATAAGTGTTAAATTTAATGAATATGAATATGCACTTAGTGTTAAGAATTATGATAATCCTGATTATGGACATGGTTATAATAAAGCTATTGATGAGAATTACACAGAAGTTCAATATAAGGCTATGGAGAAAATTAAAATCAAAAAAGGTAGGTTTTTATCTAAAAAAGATATAGTTTTCAAAATACCATATATTGTTTTAAGAGAAGATGTAGCTGAAGCTTTACTTGGATCAAGTGATGTTGTTGGTAGAAAAGTTAATGTTAACAATTATGAATTTGAAATAATTGGAATTATGAATTGGGGATTTGATGAAGATGTACCTAATATGTTTATTTCATATTATTTCGTCAATGATGAGTTTATAGATGTAGAAACTCCTCCTGTATATATTATAAAAGTAAAAGATGTTAAAGATATAAAGGAAGTTGAAGGTCAGTTAAAGAATATTTTAGGAGAATACACTTCTGCCGATCACTATGTTGTTTATTCCATGGATTTAGATGAAATAATTAAAGAAACTAGTAGTGTTATTAATCTAATAGAACTTGTATTTGTTGGGATTGCTAGTCTCTCAATTATTGTTGGTGGTATTGGTATTATGAATATAATGCTTGTATCAGTTAGTGAAAGAATTAAAGAAACAGGTATAAGAATTGCCCTTGGTGCAAGAAATATAGATATTGTTTTTCAGTTCTTAATTGAAGGAATTATGTTAACAATATTTTCTGGCATAATTGGACTTTCTTTAGCTTATGTAGCAACTTTAGTTGCTAATAATATAATAGCTGGTTATGAAGATATAACATTAAAATTATTATTAGATTTTAAATCTTGTATATATATTGTATTATTTTGTGGAATATTAGGAATAATTTTTGGTATTTATCCTGCAATAAAAGCTGGAAAGTTAGATCCTGTAGATGCATTAAAATATGAATAAAAAGAAACTAATTAAATAAATTAATTTAGGAAAAGTAGTTAATTAAAACTACTTTTTTCTATGTTATAATAAGTTTTAAAGGTGATAATATGATAAAAGATGATGCTAAGAATTTTGCAATTGATGCACATGATGGACAAAGAAGAAAAAGTGATAAATCTAAACCAATGATTATTCATCCAATTAATGTTGCTAATATTTTAAATGAATATGGTTTTGATGAAAATGTAGTTGCTGCTGGTTACTTACATGATACTGTTGAAGATACTAAAGTTACTTTAGACGATATAAGAAACAGCTTTGGTGAAGACATTGCATCACTTGTTAATGGTGCAAGTGAACCAGATAAGAGTTTAAGTTGGGAAGAAAGAAAAAAACATACTATTGAAACTATTAAGACTTTAGATTTAAGACATAAAGCTGTAATTGCCGCTGATAAAATAAGCAATCTTGAAGATTTAAGAATTCTTTTTGAAATTAAAGGTGAATGTGATTTTAGTGCTTTTAAAAGAGGATATGATGATCAAAAATGGTATTATACTGAAGTATATAAAAGTTTAATTTCTAATGGAGATACTCACACAATGTTTGATAGATTAAAAGAACTTATTGATTATATATTTTATGATAAACGTAATGATTCATATCTTGTTAATAATATATTTAATGACTCCTTAGATGAATATAAAGAGTTAAAGAAATTACATTATAAGTTAGAAGAAATTACTAAACTAAGAAGCTTTGTTAGTAATGAACCATATGTTATTGAGTTTACTGGTACACCTAGAACTGGTAAAACTACTTTGATTGGTAATTTAAGAGATTTCTTTAAAAAGAAAGGCTATAATGTCGATGTAGTAGAAGAATTTACTACTTCAAAAAAATATAAAGAAGAGATATATCCAAAGTTAAATGATAAATCAAAGAAAACTTTAAATATTGAAATACCTAAATATGTACTTGCTAATTTAAATACGAGTATTCTTAGGAAACCAGATATCATAATCGTAGATAGATGTCTTTTTGATAGACTTATTTGGTTTAATAGACTTTTCTTAAAAGATGGATTAACTAAAGATGAATATAATGATTTATTAGAAATGTATATGAGAATTATAAAAGAAAATGAAGATATAATTATTGCTACATATGCTGATTCTATTACATCTTTAAAGAGAGACTATAAAGCTAATTTATCTTTAGCACCTAGAAACTTTTTAAATGAGACTAATTTAGGTGAATATAATAGATCTTTATTTAGTTTAGAAAGAGAAGCTAATAAGAATAATATAAACTTTAATTTATTTGATACAACTGAAAAATCTGAAAGAGAGATTTCTATAGATGTATGTAATTCAATACTAAATGATATGAGAAATAAATTAATAAATAAGGTTAACGACAAAAAGGAACTAAAACTTAAAAAATAGTATAATCCTTTATATTAGAATTAACTTATGTTATATTTAAAAAGTTAAAGGAGGATGAAATATGATTGAAATTAAAAATATAACAAAAAAATTTCAAAAGCTTGATGAGAATAAAAAGAAAGTAACGTTCTTAGCTGATAATGATATTTCTTTTAAAGTAAAAGAAGGAGAGATAGTTGGTTTACTTGGACCAAATGGTGCTGGTAAAACAACACTTTTAAGAATTATTGCTGGTATTATGACACCTAATGAAGGTGAAGTAAGTATTGATGGAATGAATTATAAAAATAATGATTTAGAAATAAAGAAAATTATTGCATTTTTATCGGGTAATACTAAACTTTATAAAGAGTTATCTCCAAATGAATTAATGGAAATGTGTGGTAATTATTATAAAGTTGAAAAGTCTGTATTAGACAAAAGAATTAAAGATATTATTAAGAGATTTAGCATGGAAAAATTTCAAAATCAAAGAATTGAAAACTTATCTACTGGTCAAACTCAAAGGGTAGGTATCGCTAGATGTTTAGTGCATAATCCTAAATATTATATCTTTGATGAAGCTACTTCTGGTTTAGATATTATTTCTTCAAAAGTAATATTAGATTTTATTAAAGAAGAAAAGAAAAATGGTAAAGGTGTAATTTATTCTACACACTATATGGAAGAAGCTGAAAACATATGTGATAGAGTAGTTCTTGTAAATAAGGGAGAAATAATTGCTACTGGAACACCTGCAGAGATTTTAAAGAAGACTAAAACATCTAATTTAAGAGATGCATTCTTTAGCTTAATTGGAGGTGTTAGTAATGAATAATATATTTATAACTGCTAAAAAAGAATTAAGAGCAATTTTTAGAGATAAAAAGTTTATAGCTGTTATCTTCTTAATGCCTTTAATTATTCCTTTATATATTGTTTTTATGGGATTCTTATATGAAGATATGGATTCTATGGACAAGTTTAAGATTGGTGTTAATTACCAAATGAGTGATGTTGAAAAAGAAATCATGAAGAATATAGGTAATGATCTTGAACTTGTTGAAAGTGAAAATTTAGATGAATTAAAAAATAAATTTAATGAAGGAGAAATTAATGCATATCTTACTTTAGAAGATGGTATTTATAATTTATATGTAGATACTTCTAATACTGAAGGTATGAGTATTACTTCTTTAATGAATGCTTATTATGAAGCATATAATAATTATTTGGCTTCTAACTTTTTAGGAGAAAAAGGAATTAATCCTGATGATGTATTTAATAGAATTAAATATGAAGTTAAAGATCAAGCAAAAGAAGGTTCTAGTTTATTTATTAATATATTAATGTCATTTGCTTTATGTTACTTTATTATGATTATTACAGTAACTGCTATGAATACTTCAACTGATATTATTGCTGGTGAAAAAGAAAGAGGTACTTTTGAAACATTACTTACTTTCCCAATTACTTCAAATGAAATTATTGGTGGTAAATTAATGGCTATAGTTATTTCTTGTATTCTTTCATCATTAATTGGAATAAGTACATCTATACCTGCTTTCTATATTGTTAAAACTCAAACTAAAATGTTTAAAACTATGTCTATTGATTTTAGTTTAACAACAATCTTAGCATCTATATTAGTTCTTGTATTAGTATCTTGTTTAGTAGGTGTAATAAGTATATTCTTATGTGGTAAAGCTAAGACATTTAAAGAAGCACAAGGTAAAGTTTCAATACTTTCATTCTTCTCAATGATTCCAATGTTTACGGGATTATTAAATGTTTCAAGTGATATTTTATATATGCTACCAATTGCAAATGGTGGAAGTGTACTTAATGATTTATTCTTGAAAGGATTTGATCCAAGAACATATACATTATTTGTTGTATCATCTTTAGTAGTTACAATAGTTGTAGCTGCTATTGTAAGTAGTCAATATAAAGATGAAAAAGCATTATTCTAGGAAAGTTTTATCTTTCCTTTTTTAGTGTTATAATTTAAATGGTGAGTGTATATGAATAAAGAAGTTATTAGAACAATTAAATTTACATTATTTAGTTTATCTGCTGGTTTGATAGAAATGGGAGTGTTTGCATTACTTTATGATTTGTTTAAGTTCCCTTATTGGCCAAGTTATTTAGTAGGTTTAACTTTATCAGTTTTATGGAATTTTACTTTAAATAGAGAGTTTACTTTTAAGAGTGCAAATAATGTACCTAAAGCTATGTTTCAAGTGTTTATATTTTATTTAATATTTACTCCATTAAGTACATATTTAGGTAATTATCTTGAGGCAAGTGGTTGGAATGGAAATTTGGTTACTGTAATTTTAATGATATGTAATTTTATTACTGAATATTTATATGATAGATTTTATGTATTTAGAGATTCAATAGATACAAAATAAGTTAAGTATATTTACTTAATTTTTATTTTGTTTCATAATTGTATTAGGTGTATGTTATGAGATCAGATATTAGAGAAAAAAATCCATTACATGAATTTTTAAAAACAGTTAGTGTTGCTTTTGTTTTAGTAATAATTGTTTTTTGTGTTGCTTTTATAACTAAATTAAAAGAAAATGAAAATAACTCTAGTGATGATGTTATTACTAGTTCTACAACATCTTTGATTGATTCGATTATTCCTATTACAAAATCTAGTAAGTCTTCGATTGAAGAAATAGAAAAAGTATTTGAATCTTCAGGTGATGCATTAGTAGAAGAGCAATCTAATAAATATACTTTTAATAAATATATGAAGAATTTTAGTTATTCACATTTAGAGAATACTAAAATATATTCTTATGATTTACTTGAAATAATATATTATGATGATTTAAGTGGTATAGTGAAGTTATTTATATTTAATAAACAAAATCTTAATCATATAAAAACAATTAAAACTATTCAACCAATATCGGATAAGTATGAATTATCATTTAAGATAATAGATTCTAATCTTTATTATTTAGATGCATCAACATCAAGAGATGATAATAATTGTTTAATAATGAAGAGTGCTAAAATGAAATACTTTAATTTACTTGATTATGAGATAGAAGATTATAAAGAGTATGAATTTAGTGAAGAAGTTAATTTAACTTGTTAAGACTACTTGGTATTCTTTTTTGCTATAAAGGTTGTGAGTTATGAAAAGGGTTATACTTATACTTTGTTTATTACTATTATTAGTTGGTTGTAAAAAAACAGAAATTGAAAATCAGAATGGAGATACAAGTAAGCAAGTTGAGGAGATAAGTAATATGAAAGTTTTAATTGATAATAAAGAATATATAATTAATCTTGAAGATAATGAAACTGTGGATAAATTTAAAGATAAGTTACCACTTGATTTAATAATGAATGATTTAAACGATAACGAGAAGTATGTTTATTTAGATTTTAATTTACCAACTAATGAAAAGAAATTTAATACTATTAATAAAGGCGATGTAATGCTTTTTGGAAATGATTGTTTAGTCATATTCTACAAGACTTTTAACACAACTTATAGTTATACTAAGATAGGGCATATAGATAATTTAGATATTTCACATAATAATAGTATTAATGTTAGATTATTAAATGAATAATATTATATAAAGCAAATTTATAAAATTTGCTTTTTTTATTCTCTTATAGTATTATACACGTCAATGAAAGAGGAAAAGGGATTATGGGAGATACATTAAATGTTAATAATTACAACTACTTATTTCCACTTAGATTGATTAGAATTGTTAGAAATCAAAGTGTTCCTGATTTTGCAATATCTTTAGGTGCATCTAGGGATTTTTTATGGTCTTTAGAAGCAGGTAGAATACTTCCATCTGATTCATTTTTAAGTGAGAATATTGGTAATTTAAATATTAGTTATGAAGATTATAAAATATTTGAAAATGAAATAGCAAAGATTAAAAAACTAAAAGTAAATAATTCTACTAAATATCAAATGGCTTTGTTTAAAACATTAGCGCTTGTTTATTCTGATATAAAAATAAATAATAATAGTAATAATGTAAAAACAGATGAAATAAATGCATATCAAAATGTTAATGATTCTAATCAATTACTTCCATTTAAATTGATTAGAACTGTTAGAAATCAAAGTATTTCTGGTTTTGCAACATCTTTAAGAACATCTAAGAGTTTTATATGGAGGATAGAAAGAGGTATAAAAGTTCCTTCTGATTTATTTTTAAGCGAGAATATTGGTTATTTAAATATTAGTTATGAAGATTATAAAATATTTGAAAATGAAATAGCAAATATTAATAAATTAAAAGTAGATAATTCTACTAAATATCAAATGGCTTTATTTAAAGCATTAGTACTTGTTTATCCGGAATTAAATAGTGAAAATAAAAGTAATGATTTAAGGAATTATAAAATAAAAGCTAATAGAATGGATAAATCAATCTACTCAAGTTTTTTAGGAGATGATAGTGAAATTTTTTTTGTTGCTGAAAAGTGTAGTTATGATATGCTTATAAGAATATTTGGTACTATGGAAGAAGAAAGTATTTTAGATAATATCTTTTTAGATAATTGTATTATAAGTAGTAATTATTTATATGCTGTATACAATAGAATTGTTAAGTTTCCAATAGATTTAGTTAATGCAAAGAAAGATATGCCTGGTTTAATTTTTGATCCTTTTTATTTAAGTGATGCATTAGTTGAAGGCTATACTTTTGGTATTGTTAATAGAATAATTAATTATTGTAAAAATGAAAATATACCATATAATTTTGAAGATAAAATACTTATGGTTGAAGATGAAGTAGTAGCTGTTAACAATGAATTACTTGTTAGTGTATTTGAAATTAATAAGAAATTAAGCGGAATAAAAAGAAGAAATAAAGTAAAATAAAGTATACATTTTTATATACTTTTTTTAGTTGAATAAGTCTTGTATATTTTTATTGCAAATGGGTATTTATAGTGTTATAGTATGAATTAATTTAGGGGAGATTATTGATGAAAGTTAATAGTATGGATGAAGAAAGAATATCCATAAGTAAAATAAAAAATATAGTATCAATAGGCTTTAGTGATTTAGCTCTTGCAAGGATTGAAAATGCTGGAACAGAATTTAATGATAGACTAGTTGACGATGGCAATACTTTAGTAAAACCTATGCTTACTGTATGTTATGATGGAACAAATATTATTTGTTTATCAAGTGATGATAAGAACTTTAATTACTTAGTTCAAAAGACAAGGGAAGTATATTTAAAAGAAAAAGATAAAATTATTGAAGGCTCAATTTTAAAAAGAAAAATATTAATTGATGATAATTCTAAAAGAATACTTTTATCTGATACTGCTTTACAAACTAATAATTTATATAAGAAATATTCAAATATGGAATTCTTTAATGAATCTTTAATATCAGGTGATCATGAATTAAAAGCATTGTTACCTTTGATTGAATATATTATAAAGAGTAATTTAAGGAATATTGATTGCAGTTTTAATTTAGAAGATGGAATACATGGATATTCTCCATTAGGTAATTATACTTTATATGGGAAGAAGAATGGTATTTATATTTCTATTCCTATTAAAATAGAAAGATTAAATAATTCTTATAATATAAGTATAGGTAATGTATTTGGAGAATTAAAACCTTTAAACGTCCATATTAATTTTAATAAAACTAGCTTAGATATTATAAGTAATAGTGAAGAATTTAATTATTTTACTTTTGAAAACTTTGAATATAATAATGGCTTTTTAGTTAATAATAAAGATATTTATGTTAATAAAAAAAGTGTATATACTAATTCTATTATTAGTAAAGATGGAAACTCACAACCAAGTATTTCAAAACTTGATAAAGAAGATATACTTGATTGGTTTAGACTACCTTGGGGTGCATCAATTGGATTTAAAATTGAAACAAAACCAATAGATGATTTATCTAGTATTACTTATAGAGAGATTGAATATGTAGATACATATAAAGATGATTTAATTGATATTAATAGTGCTGAAAAAAGATTTAAGAGAAAAACTAAGGAATTAAAAACAGTTAGAGATTTAATTTTTGATGATGTAGATAAAAGAATTGTAGCTTTTAAAGATTCAGGCTTAGTATATTTAGAAACAACATTTGGTGAAAATAATGTTGGTGGTGAATATAACGAAAATTATGCTAATAAATATTTTTATCAAGTATCAAGTAGTGATGTTTTTAATTTAATTAATAAAGATAATACATATCCAGTTATGAGAGACTATGATGTATTCGAACCTGGTGATTTAAAAGGAAATTATAAAATAAGAAAAAAAGTTATGGGGAATTAATTATGGGAATTTTCAATAAAACAGATGAAGAATTAAGAATAATAAAAGAGAGAAAAGATCTTAAAGAATTAAAAGAAGCAATAAAATCTAATAAAGAATTAGCAAATGATAAAACTGGCCAAGAGTTTTTAATTAAATATATAGAGGATGTTATTGATGGAAAAGATAATGCTTTCTTTGAAAGTGATTTTCTAATTAGAGCATTTCTTAAATTTGATAATGTACTAGATTTAACTAATGCTATTTATGTAGTTAGAAATTTACTTCCATATGGATTAAATACACCTAATTATAACGCTATTAAAGAAGTTATTTTAAGTGATTTTTTAGGGAATGGTGGTTATGTTACTGAAGGTATATTTGATCATGAAGTATATGCATTATTTAAGGATTTTGATAATTATCTAAGAATAATGAAAACTGTTCAAGCAAAACCATCTACAAGAAATAACTTTAAATTAATAGCAAGTTATATAAAAGAATCTGCTAAGTATTCAATTGATGAAGATACATTTACTAAATCCATTATTTCTACAATTGATAATTTAGATGATAGTGTTTTAGATATACCTGCATATTTTAAGAATGAATTAGAAAAAGATAAAAAACGTGCTGGTATTTATTCTATTAGTCATGATGATGTAATTAGTGCTTCTAGTTCTTTAAGAAGAATTGATTCTCAAATTGAAAAAATAGATAATTATATTTTAAATCTTGAAGAAAAAGCTAGAGATGCAATCAATGAAGCGGATAATGGAGTTAAAAAAATAAATGAAAGACATAGTATTGCAATTAGAGAATTAAAAGAATATAAAAGTTCTTTAGAAAAAGAACTTAAGAACATTTTAGAAAGACATTTAGAAGATTCTAAGATTGAAATTAATAATAAAGCAGATGCAGTATTTAGTGAAATTCTAAAGAAGTATCAAGAACAACTTGATGAATTTAGAAAAGTATCTCAAAATTTATCTCTTCAAAATACTAGAGAATTAACTATATTAAAAGAAGAAACTAATAAGAGTTTAAATGAATTAAGAGAATATGTTTCAAATAATCCTGAATTAAAAGAATATTTAAAACAAGCTGAAGAAAGTGCAGTTATTAGAAAAAAAATTATAGAGATAGTTAATGAAGAAAAGAAAAATGAACCTTTAGAAGAAACTGGTATTGATGCAAAAGTGGTTAAAGGTATAAGTAGAATAGTTGTTCCTCATTCTTTAAGTGTTGAAGTTCCAGATAGTGTTGTACTTCCTAAGGATGTTAAAATTATAAAACCATATGCTTATAAGAATGCTAAAGATTTTGCAAAAATAATGCGAAACATTAAAAATAAAATTGAAGAAAATAAATCAAAAGGTGTTATTTATAATGATGTGATTGAGGAAATAATTGCTTGTTTAATTCTTGGAGATTGGCCATATATTTATGGTCCTTCTGGAGCTGGTAAAGGGGTAATGGTTAATCAAATTGGAGAACTTTTATGTCAAAAAGTTATTGATAATGGTAAGATTACTGAAGTTCACACTGTATTTGGTTTTATTGATGCTCAAGGTAGATTTAGGGCTCCTGCTTCTGTTGAGGCCGTAACTAATGGTGGTATTTTATTTTTGGATGAGTTTGATAATAGTTTTGAAGATACTATGGTTGCTATTAATACTATGTATTCTAATTTAAGAGATAAAATAAATCATCCTGAAAAAGATTATTATATAAAGTTTGCTGGAGAAATAGATATACCAATTAATCCTAATATGAGAATGATTGCAGCTGCAAATACAGATGGTTCTGGGCGTAATTTAAATTATAACGCTAGAGGTAAAATTGATGAATCTATTCAAGAAAGGTTTAAACCAATATATGTTCCTTATAATGACGAAGTTGAAAAGATGATTTTAAATGAATATGAAAATTGGTATACATTCTTTGTCCGTTTTAGAAACGCTTGTGATGAATATGCTAAAACACAAAATAAAGATGAAGCTCAAGGTAATGCTAGTACAAGAGATGCTGCTGACCTTTTAAGGGATATAAAGTTAAATGCTAAAACTCTTGATCAAATTATGCGTCAATATTTTGTTCAAACTAAAGATTCTGATTATAGAAATTCACTTATTAGATATATGTGTAATGCTTATGGTATATCTGATTCTTTTGAACCTGATGTATGTTATGAAGGTACACTTGCAGAAGCACAAGAAGGAGATATAGTTGGTTATTTCTTAAAAAGAGCTCGTAAAGGTAAAGAATTATAATGGAAGAATGGAAAGTAATACAATTAATATTAAAATGGATAGAATTACTAAAGAAGGAAAAAGAAATGGAAAAGATTAATCATGATAGATTTCCAGATATAGTTCTCCCTCCTAAAAAGGTGACTGTTAAAGATTATGAGTATACTTTATATAAATTTATTTTTTCTGGTTTAAGTGATCTTTATAATTATTTGAAAGCTGAACCAATAATCAACAAAAAAATTTTTAAACGCTTAGAAAGTATCGAAAATAGTTATGATTTTGCAGGTAAAGAATATGATGAAGCTCTTGAACAACTTATTAGTTATAATGATCCAAAATATAAAGAGTTTTTAAATTTAGCTTCTAAAAGCGAAGTTAAAAATTTGAAACTTGGAAGAACTTATCAAACTGTCTATAGTGTAGCTGGTGGTGTAGTAAGACCGGAAGCTATTGCTACTGGTAGTCCTTATATTTATAGAACTACAAGAATTAAAAGCGATTATAATGTAGCCAAGTTTCATGTAGCTGCTAGTTACAATTTTAGTACTACTAAAAAGCAAGTTTATAATCGTGCAGTTATTTTAACTAATATTATTCATGCGCTCGAAGAAGAAGGAGTGGATGTAGATGTTAATGTATTTGAAACTTCTTATTGTAAAAATGAGTTATTAGATATTATTCTAAACATTAAAAAAAGTGGTCAATATACTAATTATCAAGCATTATATAGATCTTTATGCGATGTTGAGTTTTTAAGAAGAATATTATTTAGGGTTCTTGAAACTGCCGATGTTAAAAGAAATTGGAGTCACGGTTATGGAAGAACTTGTGATGAAGAATTTATGCGTGAATATTTAAAAGCTGACAAAAACGATTTTTTTGTAGGTGAACCACAAAAAATGGGAATTAAAGGTAAGAGTCTTCCTGATGATTTTGAAACTGCAGTTAAAAAGTTAAAACTAGAAAAATCAATTGATGTTGAAAAGGCAAAATTTTATTTAAAAGATAAATAGTATATAAAAAACTTGTAAGATTATCTTACAAGTTTTTTAGTTGATTCATTCATTAAAGTAGAAACTTCAATTAAATCTTCATAAGGTTTAGCAAATGTAAATCTTCCTATTAAGTCTTCATTATTAGGCCATAAACAACCACTACCTAATATAAATCTAAGTTTTATATCTTGATATAAATATTTTAATAAATCAAATTCGTTATTAATAGTAATATCTTTATAGTGAAGTCCTTTTAATTCATTAAAGTTTAGAAGTAAGAAGAAACCTGCCTCAGGTTCAAGATTATTCATTATATTAACACCATTTATACCTTTATCTAGAAGGCTATAATAATCTTTATTAGTTGAGTGTTTAATAAGGAGATTAAAAATATTCTCTCTATCTTCATAATCAATTGAATCTATTCCCATAATTAGAGATTTAAATACTTTATATCTATTTATATATTCTTGTCTTAAATTATTAAAATATTTTTTATATTCTTCATTTCTTTCTGGTGTATTATTAAATGCTCCTCCAAGAGATTCACCAATAATAGCAGGAATTGCATCCATTTCTTGGAATATTCTATTAACTATTTCTCTAATTATAACTTCATCAGCAACTACAAAACCACTACGAAGAGACGCAAGTCCATAAGATTTACTTAATCCAAATAGACTAATTGTATTTCTAAACATTCCTGGAATTGTAGACATAGGTAGTGCTTTTTCTTCTTCTGAATAACTAATATCTCTATAAACTAAATCATCAATAATAAAGACACCATTATTTTTACATACTGTACCAATTGCTTTTAGTCTATTATATTCAGATTTACCCATTACTTTACCAGTAGGGTTTGAAGGATTAGCATTTAGGAATCCTACTACTTTTGGAGTATATCCTAAATCTTTATATTTATTTTTTAAATTCTCATTAGTTTCTTTAATTATTTTTTCTAAACGTTCTGGATTAGGTAGGTAGTTATCTTCTTCTTTTAATGGAAGTACTACGACATCTGCATTCATTCTTTCTGGTCTGATTGCAAATAATCCATAGTTAGGAGCCGGTACTATAATTACATCTTTAGGTCTAGTAATAATATCCATTATACATTGAAAAGCATGAGATGTTGCGATAGTAAAAGTTAAGTTATATTTTGATAGACCAACATCATTAATATCTGAATAGTTATAAGGATCAGTATTTATAACTCCTTCTTGTTTAAGATAGTTAACTAGAATTTCTCTAATTCTATCATCACCTTCTGAATAAGGATATTTATAACTAAATTCTGATTCAATATATTTATGCATTGCATCTTTGATAGGAGGAAATGCTTCATATTGAAGTGGGTCTCCACTAGTGAAATTATATTCTTTTCTTGAATCATTAAATCTAGTTGCTATTAAGCTATCATAAAGTGAAAAACCATCAGCGATTTTTCTTACTGGATTTGAAAATTCAGATATATTTTTTCCAACTGAGGGAAATCCATCATGTCTTTTTGAAAGGTAAGGATATTCTTCTAAAATTCTATTTATACTTTTTATTTCTTCCATATTAATCCCTTTTTCTAGCTAGTTATACTAGTATAAATTAGTGTAGTTGTCAATTATGAATATTTAATATTAGTTTAATAATCAATTCATAATATATATCTTGTTACAAATATTTACACATATATTTTTTAAATATATTTAATTTATTGATTTTTTAAAATATAATGTAAATAGGATAAAAGTTTATGTGTAGGAAAGGAGAATGTTTTGTGAAAGAAAAAATCTTTTTATTTGTTATAGGTGTTTTATTAGGTGCTGTTATTGCAACGGGTGCTTTCTATGTATATACAACTACAAATAACAGTAGCAGTTGTACAACTCAAAGTACATCTTCAACAGGTAATGAACCACCTGAAATGCCAGGTGGTCAAAGTGGACAAACTGGAACTCCACCAGAAAAACCTGGTGCAGCAACTACTCAAAGTAGTAATTAGAAATAAGGTGATTATATGGAAAAGAAAAAAGATATCATATATATTCTAATAATTATATTTTTAATTCTATTATTAACAGTATTATGGATTTTTATTGTAAAAAACACAAATAAGAATAATAGTACAATAACTAATAATAATAATTCTATTCCAGGAGGAAATAGTTCTACTAATATCAGTTATTCTGCAGTTAAAGAAATAACTAGTGATGAAAGTATTACAAGTGGAGAATACTCATCAACTACAAAAGATGAAAATGCTATCTCAGTAACTGGTAATATAACTGCAAGTTTATCTAATATAAATGTATTTAAGACAGGAGACTCAGATGGAGGAGATAATACTTCATTCTATGGAACTAACTCTGCAATTATTGCAAAAGGAGGAGCAACATTAAATATTAAAAATATTAATGTTAATACAAATGCAACAGGTGCTAATGGAGTATTTAGTTATGGTGGTTCTGCAACTACTAATAACTCATCATCAGATAATACTATAGTTAATATAAGCGATTCTACTATTACTACTTCAAAAGATAATTCAGGCGGAATTATGACTACTGGTGGTGGTATTATGAATGCTACTAATTTAACTATTACAACAGCTGGTACCTCAAGTGCAGCTATTAGATCTGATAGAGGTGGAGGAACTGTAATAGTTGAGAAAGGAACTTATAAAACAACTGGTAAAGGTTCACCTGTGGTTTATTCAACAGCAGATATAACAGTTAAAAATGCAACATTAATTGCTACTACTTCTGAAGGTGCTATCATTGAAGGGAAGAATAGTATAGTTTTAGAAAATGTAGATTTAACAGATACTAATAGTGAATTAAATGGACAATCAACTACTTATAAGAATATATTCCTATATCAATCTATGAGTGGAGATGCTGCAAGTGGAGAAGCTAAGTTTACTGCTAAGAATTCTAAGATAACTACAAATAAAGGTGATACTTTATATGTAACTAATACTACTGCATCTATTAATTTAGAAAATAATACTTTTGTTAATAATGATTCAACAGGAAACTTCTTAAGAATTCAAAAAGATTCTTGGGGTAATAGTGGTTCAAATGGTGGAGATGTTACTTTAACTTTAACTAATCAACAAGTTGAAGGTAATATTGTAGTAGATTCTATTTCTAAATTAACTATAAATATGAGTAATTCATCATCATTTAAAGGAATGATTAATAATAGCAATGAAGGAGAGGTTAATTTAACACTTGATAAAACAAGTACTTTAACATTAACTGGTAATACTTATATTAAATCATTAACCGATGCAGATTCTACTTACGGTAATATTAATTTAAATGGATATAAACTATATGTTAATGGTGTAGAATTTACAAAATAATAAATAAACTACAAGAAAAAACTCTTGTAGTTTTATTATGCCTAAAAGACAGTGACGTTTATAGTGACAATCATGTTATAATTTTAATTGGTGATAATCATGAATGAGATATATAGTGATATAAAATTAAGACTTAATATGATTTTACTGAAGATGATATACATGTATTTGATGAAGGTAAAACAGATGCTTATGTATTTAGTATCAAAGATGAATACTTAATTAAAAGTTCTACTAAACAAGAACTAGATGTATTTAAAGAATTTTTTCTGATAATAAAAGTATTTTTTTCAAAAACTATATTATATAAATTATGAATTAAGTTATGCATGTTTATCATTCTTAAAAGTTAATAAATTTAATGAAGTATATGATAAATTATCTTATCAAAGTTTAAAGACTGTTTGGGATGCAGTTAAAGATAAAGTATTAAGTTATTTTGACTAGGTTTAACCTTGTTTTTTTAATTAATTAAAATTTTTAAAAAAAATAAAAAAATAGTTGACTTTTATAAATGTTTTTAATAAAATGTTAATAACAGATGAGGAAAACATCTGATTTATTAAAATATTTGTTATTAACAAAATGATAATAACATAAAAGAAAAAGAAACAGCAGATAGGAAGAGATAAGATGAATGTAACATTAACAGAAAAACAAACAAGAGAATTAATAAAAAAATATTATGAAGAAGTTGAAAGGATTCAAGTAGAAGTACAGTTTTCAAAATATCAAGACGATTCATTTATAGAAATTACTCCAATTATATCTAAGGAAATAGTGCTTGGTGGAATAAAATTAACTGCAAGCGAAGAGGTATCAATGATGAAGATAACGGAGATATTTAATCATTATCTACCAACAGATTATAGTTTTAAGAAAGCATCGTTTAGTATTCATAAAGAATACGATAGACCTGGAGATTATATAGAATATGTTAATACTTCAGTTGAATTTGAACCAGTTGATCAAAAAATGAGAGAAAGAAGATTTTAATTTTTTATTTAATATTTGATATTAACAAAATGATAAAAAGAGAAAGAAGGAATTTAAAATGAAAAGAGAAGAAAAATTAAATGAATTAAAAAATATTAAAAATATGTTAGTAGTAATAGACATGGTAAAAGGATTTGTTGATGAAGGTGCACTTGCAGCTCCATCAATTAAAAGGGTAATTCCAAGACAACTTGAGTTACTTGAAGAATATAAAAATGATGAATATGGAATCAATGTATTTGTTAGAGATACACATGATGAAACTTCAGTTGAATTTAACACATTTGGTAAACATTGTATAAGAGGTACAGCTGAAACAGAAGTAACTGATGAGTTAAAAACTTATACAGAAGATGCATTAGATTTTGAAAAGAATTCAACTAACTTTATGTTAGTACCTGGAGTAATTCAATTATTTGAAAAATTAACAAATTTAGAAAAGGTTGCATTTGTTGGATGTTTATCAGAAGTATGTGTTAAGAATGCTGCAATTACTGCAAGAAATTATTTCGATGAAGTAAATAGAAATGTTGAAGTTGGAGTTTATGAAGATGCAATTGATACATTTAATGCACCTAATCATGATGCAGATCAAGTTACACAAAATGCTTTAAATGATATGAGAGCTAATGGTGTAAAAGTATATGAAAGAAAAAGAGGTAATAAATAATGAGAACTTATAATGGACATGAAAGATTAACTAGAAACTATACTCTTATGAGTGATGAATATGAATTTTCAATGGCAAATGGCTATTTACAAAATGGAAAAGAAAATGAAGAAGCAGTATTTGATATCTTCTTTAGAAAAGTTCCTAATAATGGTGGATATGCTATTATGGCAGGAATTGATAAGATCATTCCTTATATTGAAAATTTAAAATTTGGTGAACAAGAATTAAATTATTTTAGAAGAAAAGGATATCCTGAAGAATTTATTAATTATTTAAAGAATTTTAAATTCCATGGATCAATTTATGCAATTCCAGATGGAACTCCAGTATTTCCAAATGAACCACTTGTTACAGTTAAAGCTCCTTTAATTGAAGCCCAAATTGTTGAAACAGCACTTTTATCAATTGTTAATGGTGCAATGGAACATGCAACTGGTGCTAGAAGAATAATTGAAGCTGTACCTAAGAATGTAGGAGTTATGGAATTTGGTGCTAGAAGAGCAGATGGTATGGAAGCAGCAATTGATGCATCTATTTATGGAATTATGGCAGGATGTGTTGGAACTAGTAATATGATTGCAGCTGATATGGTAAATCTTAAAGGTATGGGAACTCAAGCTCATAGTTGGATTGAATCTTATGAAAATGAGTTAGAAGCATTTAAAGCTTATGCTAGAACATATCCAAATAATTGTATTCTACTAGTTGATACTATTGATACTTTAAGAAGTGGTATTCCAAATGCTATTAAAACTTTTGAATATATGAAGGAAAATGGTTTACCTGTAGATCACATCAGTATAAGAATTGATTCTGGAGATTTAGCTTATCTATCTAAAGAAACAAGAAAGATGTTAGATAATGCAGGATTCCCTCAAGCAAAGATTTGCTTAAGTAACGGTTTAACTGCAGAAACTATTGAAAGTTTAATTAACCAAGGAGCTAAGTTCGATAGTTTAGGAGTTGGAGATAATATTTCTAAACCTGAAGGAAGAATGGGTTGTGTTTATAAAGAAGTAGCACTTAACTCTAAAGGAAATTGGGAACCAAAGATTAAATTAAGTAACGATACTATTAAAATCGTTAATCCAGGTTATAAAAGATTATATCGTGCTTACGATAAAACAATTGGTTATGCAATCGCAGATATTATGGATCTTTATGATAAAGATATTAAGAAACATGATTTAAATATTGTATCAGTTACAGATTATTTAAAACAAACTACAATTGATAATTTTGATTTAGTAGAACTTCAAAAACCAATTTTTGAAAATGGAGTACTTGTATATGATGATCCAGAATTACTTGTTAAACAAAACTATTGTAATGAACAAATGAATACATTATATCCAGAAGTTAAAAGACCAGTTAATCCAACTGAATACTATGTAGATGGTACTGAAGACTATGTTAATTTCAAAAATGATTTAATTGTAAAAATAAGAAAATTAGTTAAGTAAGTGTATGAAAATGGAATCAAACGTTATAGATGAATTTAATTATTGCTCTTCTGATAATAATAGAACAAATCTTTATACAAAAGATAATTATACAAAGGAAGAAATAGAAAAAACTAGAGAAATAAGAGATTCTTTATTAGAGTTTATAAAAATAGTTTCGGAAGATGAGAACTATCGTAATGAGTTATTAGAATCAGATATAGTTTATGATAGAGTAACTGATTTAAATGCTTATTATATAATTCATTATTTAGAAAATTTTGGATATATATCAAAAGGTAATTATGATAGAGATATTGTTCAAGTATATCATTATGGTGATACTTTCGAAGAAGCTTTTAGAAGTGCAACTTATGAATTCGTAATGAATGAATCTCAATTTTTTGAAGCATGGAATAGAGAAGATTTAAATAAAGATTTTTCTAATAGATTTAAAGATGGATTAGTTGAAGAAGATGACTGTTATGGTCCTTTCTTCTTTGCTGAACATTCACTTCAATTATTAAGAAAATACTATGGAGATAATATCCCAGAAGATATTATTAAAGAATTCGAAGAATATGTAAAAAGATTTGAAAAAATGGATGTAATATTCAGCTATGAAACAAATAGATTTGAAAAAAGAGAATTAGGTAAAATTTTAAATAGAAAAAAAGGTGAATAAGATGATTAAGAAAAAACTTGAACAAATAGACAAAATAATCGAAGAGTTTAAACCGATAAGTCGTGAAGAAACTGAACCATCGTTTGTTAAAGTAAAAGCTTATAACTTCACACTTAATAATGGACAAGTTCAAAAAAGAGAACAAATTATTAAAGGCAGTAAAGAAGGATCTGCAGTAATAATAGTTCCTTATGTAGGTAATAACCTTCTATTAGTAATTGAACCTAGAGTATTTACTAAAAAGGGTGTATGTGTTGGTTTTCCTGCAGGTTACATTGAAAAAGACGAATCTCCTGAAATGGCAGCTTTAAGAGAATTAAAAGAAGAAACAGGATTAGTTCCAAATAGACTTGTTGAAGTAGATGCATTCTATCAAGATGAGGGATGTTCAAGTGCTTATAATCATATATTTATTGCTTATGATTGCAAAAGATTATATGAACAAAACTTAGATGAAGGTGAATATATTAAATATATGGAATTTACTAAAGAAGAAGCTTTTGAACTAGAAGAGTTGGGTTATATTAATAGTTCTAATTCAAAACTTGCTTTATCAAAGGTAAGAAAGCAGGTGTAGGAATATATAAGATTGGAATGTATGGTGGAAAGTTTATGCCTTTCCATAAAGGACATAGGTATTGTGTTGAAACAGCTTGTAGTGAATGTGAAAAGGTATATGTAATACTTTTCTATGGAGGCTCTGATGAAGTAGAGATTCTTAAAAATAATAAAGCTTTATATTTATCAGTAGAAGAAAGAAAAAAGAAAGTATTAGAACTTACTAGTAATTATGAAAATGCTATTCCAGTATTTATTGATGTTACTAATTGTAGACTTGAAGATGGAAAAGAAGACTGGGATGCAGAAACACCACTTGTAAGAGATGCTTTAGGTCCTGTACTTAATGCAGTTTACTCTAGCGAAGAAAGTTATGGAGATTATTTTGCTAGAGCTTATCCTGAAGCAATACATAGACTTGTTGATGTTAAAAGAATACATTATCCAATAAGTGGAACAATGATAAGAGATATGAAAAGAAAAGAGGAAAGAGAAATATGGATGGTTTAAAATTAAGATTTAAAAAACGTGTTGATAGTATAAAAAACCTTAAAAATAGTTTTAAAGAATTAAAGTGGTATGAAATTATAATGATTATAATAATGGTATTTATTGCTGGACTTGCAGTTTATAAAGCGATTGCAAATCCAACAAGTACAACTAGTCCATTATGGTTAACACTAGTAAATTTCGTTAGTGCAGTATGTGGAATAATTTGTATATTCTTCTGTGCTAAAGCTAATGTATCAAATTTTATATTTGGTTTAGTTAATACAGTCGTATATGCTATATATTTATTGTATTATAAGATTTATGGAACGTTCTGTTTAGAAGTATTATTCTATTTACCAATGAATATAGCTTCTTGGATTAATTGGGCAAGACATAGAGACAAAAAGATGCCAGAAAAGACAATGGCAAAACATTTAACTATAAAACAACATATTATTAGTGTTATTGGTGTTCTTGTTACAACATTTGTTACTTATGAAATTTTAGTTAGAGTTGGTGGTACAGTAGCATTCTTAGATGCTTTAACAGTAGCGATTGGAATTATTGCGACTATCTTAGAATTATATAGATATGCTGAACAATACATTTGGTGGATCATAACTGATATAATTGCTGTTATAATGTATATAGTACATTTTGATACAGTATATTTAACAAAGAAAACAATTTACTTAATAATGGCAATTATTGGATTAAGAAATTGGATTAAGCTTAATAAAGAAAGGAACAAGAAGAATGTATAAATTTGATGCAAAAAAAGTAAAAGAAGACCTTGTAAAATGGGTTAGAGATTGGTTTAACGAAAATGGAAATGGATGTAATGCTGTAATTGGTATATCTGGTGGAAAAGATTCAACAGTTACTGCTGCTTTAATGGTTGAAGCATTAGGTAAAGATAGAGTTATTGGAGTTCTTATGCCAAATGGTATTCAGGCTGATATTAGCGATTCTAAAAAAGTTGTTGAATTTTTAGATATTAAAAATACTACAGTTAATATTAAAGATACCGTTGATGCAGAAACAAAAAAACTTAAGGAATCATTTAAAGAACTTGGGCATTATGAATTAAGTGAACAAACAATTATTAATCTTTCTCCAAGAATTAGAATGGCTACGCTTTATGCTATTAGTCAAAGTGTTAATGGAAGAGTAATTAATACATGTAATTTATCTGAAGATTGGGTAGGTTATTCAACTAGATATGGAGATTCAGCAGGTGATGTTTCACCACTAGCTAATTTAACTGTAGATGAAGTCAAAAAATTAGGGATTGAATTAGGACTTCCTAAAGAATTAGTTTATAAAACTCCTAGTGATGGTTTGTGTGGAAAAAGTGATGAAGATAATTTAGGTTTTACATATGCTATTTTAGATAATTATTTAAGAACTGGTATATGTGAAGATGAAAATATTAAAAATATAATTGATAGAAAACATAAGATTAATAAGTTTAAATTAGAACTTATGCCTTCATTTAAATATGGTGAGGTAAAAATAGAAAAATAGGTGAATAGTATGAGACTTGGTGTTTATATTGGATCTTTTAATCCTGTTCATAATGGTCATATTAAGTTAGTTAATTATTTATTAGATAATAATTATGTAGATAAAATTTTAATAGTTACTACGAATGGTTATTGGGATAAAACTAATTTAGTAGATGTTAATGATAGAATTAATATGTTAAAGTTTTTTCAAAATGAAAGAGTATTAATAGATGAAACTCATAATAATATTCCTTATACTTATGAACTTATGAGAAGTTTAAGTAATGAATATAAAAATGATGAATTATATTTAATAATTGGTGCAGATAATATTATTAATTTTGATAAATGGAAGAATTATGAAGAATTAATTAAATATAAAATAATTATTATGAATAGAGATAATATAGATATTAAGTCTTATACAGACACTTATAAAGATTCTAATTTTATAATTGTAAGTAACTTTGATTATCTTGATGTTTCTTCAACAAAGATTAGAAATGATTTAAGTAATGAGTATTTAGATAATAAAGTGTTTAATTATATAAAGATGCATAATCTATATTAGGAGGTGTATATATGTTAGGAGCTATAATTGGTGATGTTGCAGGTTCATATTATGAGGTACTAGAAATAAGAAATCGTAATCGTGGGTTTAATGAAAGAGTAAAAATACTTGATAAAAATACTCCTTTATTTACAGAAAACTCTACTTATACTGATGATTCTACATTAACTTGTGCAATATATGATGCAATAGTTAATGGTAATAAAAATTATGAAAAGTACTTAAGAAGTTATGGACTTAAGGAATTAAGTTTAGGTGGAGATAAATTTGGCAGAAATAGATTTGGAAGTGGATTTGTTGATTGGCTTTTAGGTAACGGAAGATGTGATAGTTATGGTAATGGATGTGCAATGAGAGTAAGTCCAGTTGGATATCTATTTGATACTCTAGAAGATGTAAAAAGAGAAAGTAAGAATGCTACAATTCCATCTCATAATCATAAAGATTCAATTAAGGCTAGTGAAGCAGTAGCAGTTGCTATATTTAAACTAAGAAATGGTGAAAATAAAGAAGATGTAATTGAATATATAAAGAACAACTATTATGATTTAGATTATGATTTAGAAGATCTACAAAGAAATAATAAGTTTTCTAGTAAAGCTTCTATTACTGTCCCTCAAGCATTTTATATATTTTCTATAGCTAATGGTTTTGAGGATACAATTAGAAAAGCTATTTCTATTGGTGGAGATACGGATACAATTGCAGCAATTGCTGGTTCTATTGCTGAAAGTTTTTATGGTATTCCAGATAATATTAAGGAAGAGGTTAAAGAGTATTTAACTAAAGAACAAATAGATTTAATTTATAATTATAAGAGATATGGTGGTAAAGAATGCAAAAAGTTGTTGAAAGATTAAAAGAATTAAATTTACATATTGCGACTATGGAATCGTGTACTGGTGGAGGAGTTGCTAATGCTATTACTAATGTTCCTGGTGCTAGTGAAGTACTTTTATTTAGTGCTGTAACTTATTCTAATGAATATAAAATTAAAATGGGTGTTAATAGTGAAACTATTGATAAATATAGTGTTTATTCAATGGAAGTTGCTAGAGAAATGAGTAAATCTATTAGTGATTTTGCTCATTCTGATATTGGTGTAGGAGTAACTGGTAAAATGGGTGTATTAGATCCAGCTAATCCATATGGAGATGATAATACTATTTATGTAAGTATTTATAAAAAAGATGATGATACTTATCATACATTTAAGATGAATACTAAATATGAAGAAAGAAAAGACAATAAGGAATTAATTATTGAAAGAATTCAAGATGTACTTTTAACATTATTAGATTAAATAGAGATACGAATATGTTATAATTATTATAGAGGTGTAGTTATGAAAGAATATAAAAGTGAAGAAGAATTTTTAAAAGATTATAATCCTGATGAATTCAAAAAATTATCTTTAACAACTGATATTTTAGTATTAAGTGTATCAAGTACTGATTCTTCTAATTATCGTAAGACTGATGAAAAGAGTATGAGTGTATTACTTGTTAAAAGAGATAATTATCCTTTTAAAGATATGTGGTGCTTACCTGGTGGATTTGTAATGTATGATGAAGATTTAGATGAGGCTCCTAAACGTATTTTAAAAAGAGAAACTAATTTAGATAATATCTACTTAGAACAATTATATACTTTTGGAAATCCTAATAGAGATCCTAGAATGCGTATTGTATCTACATCATATATGTCTTTAATTGATAAGAATAAGTTAAATGAGAATTTAAATAAAAATGCTTCTTGGTTTGATATAACACTTTATGAAGAAAAGAATAATTTAGTTACTATTTGTTTAGATAATGGTGTTGATACTTTAAAATTTAGTATTAAAAAAGTTTTAAGAGAAGAAACTACAGATAGATATTCTTTTGAAGTAGTAGATAATAAATCAATTGCATTTGATCATCCACTTGTTATTCTTGCTGGTTTAGAGCGTCTTAGAAATAAACTTGAATATACTGATATTGTATTTAATATGATGCCAAAGTATTTTACACTTGGAGAACTTCAAAAAGTATATGAAGTAATATTAGGCAAAAAATTACTTGATCCTGCTTTTAGAAGAATTATTAAAGATAAAGTAAAGAAAACTAATAAAATGAAAACAGGTGAAGGACATAGACCTTCTGTGTTATTTGAATATAAAAAATAAAAAGTACTCAATAATGAGTATTTTTTTTACAAAATAAATTTAAATTTTGAAAATAAAATTTTAAAATATAGAATTCTACAAAAGTAGTAATAAAACCATTAGAAAACTAATGGTTTTTATTTATTTTATGATAAAATATATATTGTGATTAAAATGGAATATATTAAAGGAAAATTTAAAAGTACTATTTTTGAAAATACATCAAGTGGATATACAGTTGGTCTTTTTAGAGTGTCTGAAGTTAGTGATAACTTAAAAAGTATGATTGCTGTTCCTTCGACTATTTCATTTACTGGTTATTTTGCAGGATTAAATAGTGATGATAATTATTTATTTAATGGTGAATATATTAAACATGAAAGATTTGGATATCAGTTTAAAGTAGAAAGTTATTCTAAAGTTGAACCTACTGGTGAAGATCAAGTAATAGATTTTTTAACTTCATCTTTTGTTAAAGGATGCGGTAAGAAGACTGCTGAAAAGATTGTTAAAGCATTAGGTGAAAATGCTTTAGAGTTAATAAAGAAAGATAAGAATAACTTAATTAAAGCTGGAGTATCTTTAAAGACTGCTACTACAATATATGATTCTTTAATGGACTATTATGGACAAGATGAACTTATAATGTATCTAAAAGGATTAGGTTTTTCTGTTAAAGAGATTACTAAACTTATTTCTAGATATGGTAAAAGAATAAAAGATATATTAACTAATGATTTATATAGTTTGATTGATATAGTAGATTTTAAAAAGTTAGATGAGGTATTCTTTAATCTTTTTGATGAAACTAATGATATGAGAGTACTCGGTTGCTTTATAGAAACTTTAAAAAGATTATCTTTTGAAAATGGAGATACTTATTCTACTAAAGATGAAATATATGAATATATGATGAATGTATTTAAAATTGATTTATATGATAGATTTGATTTCTACGAAAAGATACTTAAGAATAATTATTTAATTAAAGTTAAAGATGATAGATATTATTTATATGAAATTTATCATGATGAAAAAAATATTGCAGATAATCTTTATAGAAGAGTTAATTTTGATGCTACTCCAATTAAGAATATAGATAATAAGATAGAGTTAATTGAAAGAGATTATTCTATTGAATATAATAAAGAACAAAAAAGAGCTATTAAAGAAGCTCTTCAAAATCAAATAACTATTATTACTGGAGGTCCTGGTACTGGAAAGACTACAATCATTAATGGAATTATAAGACTTTATCAAGAAGTTGAGAATGTTCCTATGCATAAAATGAAAGATAGAGTTCAATTACTTGCACCAACTGGTAGAGCATCTAAAAGAATGAGTGAAACCACATGTTTTCCTTCTTCTACAATTCATAGATATTTAAAATGGAATCATGATACTGGTGATTTTGCGGTTAATGAATATAATAAAACTAAACATGATTTAATTATTATTGATGAGTTATCTATGATAGATACTAATCTTTTTTCATCGCTTCTTGATGGTATAAATGATTATGCAAGATTAATACTTGTAGGAGATTCTAATCAACTTCCTTCAGTGGGAGCTGGTAATATATTAAAAGATTTAATTGATTCTGATATGATACCTCATATTGATTTAAAAAATATTTATAGACAAAGCGCTAATTCATTTATTCCAACACTTGCAAGTGAGATAAAAAATGTTTTTATTGAATCAGATTTAAGTTTAAAAAGAGATGATTATAACTTTATTAAATGTGATCGAACTCAAATAAAACAAATGATTTATGAAATAATTCAAATGGCTAAGAATAAAGGATTAAATGAAAAAGATATGCAAGTACTTATTCCTATGTATAAGGGAGAAAATGGTATAGATAATATAAATCAATTATTACAAGATATATTTAATCCAAGTAGTGATTCTAAAAAAGAAATAACTATAGGTACGACTGTATTTAGAGAGAAAGATAAAATTATTAATTTAGTTAATAATGTAGATAATAATATATTTAATGGAGATATTGGTTATATAACAAAGATTAATCCTAAAAAGAATGATGAGATAATGGAAGTAGACTTTTATGGTAATAAAGTTACTTTTAAAAGAGAAGAGTTAAGTGCTAATATAATTAAGCATGCTTATGCTATGTCTATTCATAAGAGTCAAGGTAGTGAATTTAATCATGTTATTATGCCTGTATCTAGAGAGTATTCTAGAATGCTTTATAATAAACTTTTATATACTGGAGTATCTAGAGCAAAGAAGTCTTTACTACTTATTGGAGATGAAAGTGCGTTTATTAGTGGTGTTAATAATTCATATTCAGAAGTTAGAAAAACAAGTTTAAAAGAGTTATTATTAGAACATATAAAATAGCGAGTAATTTACTCGCTATTTTAATTCTAAATAAACGTTTTTATCAAATGTATGTGAAGTAGTATCTAATTCATGTAGTTCTTCAGTAGATATCATAAAGAACTTATCACTAATGGTACCTAATATATTATTTGTAGGGTCATCCCATGTTGCATCTATATGATAGTATGAACCATCAATTTTAACTACATTCCAAATATGAGTTTCACTTGCTACTTTAAAGTTTTCTACACCAAGTTTATCAAATAGAAGGGCAAGTGTATCGGCATAACCAGTACATATTGCTAGTTTATTTTTAAATAAACCGTAAGATGTATTTGATTGATGTAATCCTTTTCCGTATAGAGCAAGTTCGCCTTCATAGTTTGTATCATATTCACTATATTGAACTACATAATCATGTATTGCTTTAAGTTTTTCTGTAATAGTCATTTCTTTAGTAACTGTATTCTTTAAAACTTCATCTAAGTATTTTTCTGTTTCTACTACCATGTCATCATCATAAAGATAACTAAATGATAGATTAACTTTTCCTGAAGTATCATAATAAATAGAGATATTAGTAAAATTATTATATGGACTTACTAAGTTACCAATTATAGTTAATTCTTCATCATTATCTTTACTAGTTGCTTTTGATATATCATTATAGCATTCTTTATATTCTAGAGGACAATAAAATGTAACAGTTGAAAATCTTTTATCAAGAGATGTATAAATTATATTTAGTATATCTTGATAATTATGTGGAGTTAATTCATTAGTAATTGAAATGTATTGATAATTCTTATTTTTAGAATATAAATTCTTTGTTGTTGTGTATGAAGGTTGTCTAATATTATTAATTATATAAATAGTATTATCAATAATAATATCTTGATATGCGTATACAAGAACTGCAGCAAGTAAGAATAAAAGTAGAGTAATTATTTTTCTCATATTATCACCAATTTAAATATATCATATAAATACTTAAAAAAAAGAATAAAAAAAAGAAATGTTATTATTTAGACATTTCTTTAACTTTTTTATTTAATCTAGACTTTTCTCTAGCACAAGTATTTTTCTTAACAATACCTTTAGAACAAGCTTTATCGATATCTGGAATGAATTTCTTTAATTCAGCTTGAGCTACATCTTTTTCACCTTTAGCTACTGCAGCTTCAATTCTTTTCATATCGTTTTTAATTCTAGATCTGATTGCATGATTAGCAATAGCTCTTTTAGCATCAGTCTTAATAGATTTTTTAGCGCTTTTAATATTAGCCATGAGTTCTATTCGCTCCTTCCTTAAATACATATAAGATTGTACCAAAAATAATTTTAAAAATCAAATAATTTTTACTAATTTGTTAAAATAGTTAGATTTTATAGTTTAAAGTTTACTAATATGATAAAATTATATTGATTTGGAGGTACTTTATGTTTGATAAATTAGTCCCTGATAAATATTTTAAAAGCATATATAATATTAAATATAAAAACTTAAAACAATCAGGAATAAAGTGTTTAATTTTTAGTATAAATAATACATTGGTAGCTGATTCTTTTAAGAAACCTACTAATAAAGTTAAAGACTTATTTGAAGATTTAAAGAATATGGGTTTTAGAATTCTTTTAGTAAGTAATCAATCTAAAAGAAAAGTTACACCATTTAAAGAATTATTATGTGTAGATAGTGCTTATTTTGCACTTAAACCACTTAAGTTTAAGTATAAAAAAATACTTAAGATATATAATTTAGAAAGTCATCAAGTAGCATGTATTGGTTCATCTCTTTTATTTGATGTATTAGGTGCGAATAGAATGGATTTTACATCAATTTATGTTAATCCAATTAGTGAAGATATTAATGCTTTATCTAAAATAAGTAGAAAAGTTGAAGATCATTTTTCAAAGAGATTAACTAAAAAAGGATTATTTAGAAAGGGTAGATATTATGAATAAGATTTGTTATGGTTGTGGTGCTAAATTACAAACTAAAAATAAAGATGAAGTTGGATATATTCCACCACATAAAAGTGATTCAACTTATTGTATGAGATGTTTTCGTATGATTCATTATGGTGAATCTAATAAAGGGTATTTACCTAAAACTAAAGAACAAATTATTAAAAGAGTTAATGGTGATAAAAAGTTTGCAATCTTCTTAGTTGATTTTCTTAATTTAAATCAAGAAGTAATTGATATTTATAATTCTATTAAGTGTGAAAAGTTACTCGTTATTAATAAATGTGAACTTATACCTAATGAAATTTATAAAAGAAAACTAATTGATTATGTTAGAGACGAATATCATGTAGATGGTGATATTAAAATTAAAGGTGGTACTAAGAATCATGGTATTAATAGTATTTATAGATATTTAACTGAAAGAGGAATTGAAGAAACTTTTGTTTTAGGCTTATCTAATTCAGGTAAATCTACATTTATTAATGATTTAATTCATATTAATAAATCTAAAGCAAAACCTATAAATACTAATTCAAAAGCTAATACTACTTTAGATTTTATTAAAGTTAAAATTGATGAAGATTTAATTGTATATGATTCTCCTGGATTTATTTTAGAAAATAATGCCGATAGTGATGCATATGATCAATATATAAAAACACTTACATTTAATATGAAGTCTGGTGAAGTTATCTCACTTATAAATGGTAAATATTATTTTAAATTTAGTGAAGATACTCCAATTAATATATTTATAAATGGTAAGGGAAAACATAAAAAGTATTATAAAGAGATTGAACTTAGAAATAATGTTGAATTAGATAATGATAATATGGATATTGTTATTCTAGGTGTAGGTTTTATTAGAATAAAGAATAAAGGGATTGTTAAGACAAATGTTGATACTAAATATATTGAAATAAGAAATTCAATGTTTGGAGAATAATCATGAGTAAGATACATGTAATGAGTGAAAATCTTGCAAATAAGATAGCTGCTGGTGAAGTTATTGAAAGAATTGCAAGTGTTGTTAAAGAGTTAGTAGAAAATTCAATAGATGCTAATTCTAAAGTAATTTCAGTTGATTTAGTAGATTGTGGTTTAAAAAAAATCAAAGTAACTGATGATGGAATTGGTATGGATAAAGAGGATGCGCTTTTATCTTTTCAAAGACATGCTACTTCTAAGATAAAAAAAGAAGATGATTTATTTTTTATTCAAACTTTAGGATTTCGTGGTGAAGCCCTAGCATCTATTGCTAGTGTATCTAAAGTTGATTTAAAAACTAGTCAAGGAAGTATTGGTACTCATATAGTAATTGAAGGTGGTAAACTTATTACTAATGAAGAAAGTGATGCTAAAAAGGGTACTACTATAAGTGTTAAAGATTTATTCTTTAATACTCCAGCTAGACTTAAGTATTTAAAAAGTAATACTACTGAACTTGCAGGTGTAACATCTTTTATTGAAAGACTTTCACTTTCACACCCAGAAATTAGTTTTACTTTAACTAATAATGAAAAAAGAATAGTATTTACTAGTGGATCAAATGACTTACTTAAAACTATTCATGAGTTATTTGGTTATGTAGTATCTTCTAATATGATTGAAGTAAATGCATCTTCAGATGACTATGATATAAGAGGATATATCTGTAAACCAGTTGTACTTAAAAGTAATAGAAATTATATGTTAACTTTTGTTAATGATAGAATGGTTAAAAATATAGATATTAATAAAGCTATTAATGAAGGTTATAGAGATTTTAAACCAGATATTAAATATCCTGTTGTAGTCTTAAAAATAGATACAGATCCAACTTTGGTAGACGTTAATATTCATCCATCTAAAGCAGATATAAAGATATCTAAGATAGATGAACTTATATTTATGCTTGAATCTATGATAAACAAGAGTCTAAGAAAAACATTACTTGTTCAAGATATGAAAGTTAATACTAATGTATCGGCTCCTTCAGTAATCGAGAAAGATAAGAATGTTTTAATTGAAGCAAGTGATGAAGTAGTTAAAAGTGAAGAACAAATGACTTTTGACTATACTAAAATGACTATCGAAGAAGAATCAGCACATGGTTTTAGTGAAGTACAATCTCAAGTTGCTAAACAAAGTGAAGATAAAAAAATAAATGAAGATATTAAAAGATTAGAGTTACATCCGGTTGGAATAATTATGCAAACTTTTATAGTTGCTGAAAATGAAGATGGTTTATATTTAATAGATCAACATGCTGCACATGAAAGAATTAATTATGAAAAAGTTCAAAAGCAAATGAAGAATGCTGAAAATTATAAAATGAAGATTTTAGTACCTCTGACTTTAGAATTTTCTCCTTCAGATTATTTAAAAGTTGAAGAACATAAGGAAACATTAGAAAGTATTGGTATTGTTTTTGAAAATTTTGGAGTTAATACAATTGTGGTTAAAGAACATCCTACTTGGTTAAGAGAAGGAATGGAAGAGACTTTAATTAAACAAATATTTGATATGTTAATTGAAGATTCAGTTAAGTTTGATAAAATGAAGTTTTTAAAAAGAGTAGCACAAACTACTGCTTGTAAGATGAGTATTAGAGCTCATGAAGTAATTTCACTTGATCAAGCAAAAGAGTTACTTAAACAACTATTTCAATGTGATAATCCATATAATTGTGCTCATGGAAGACCTACAATTATACATTATTCAGAATATGAGTTAGATAGAATGTTTAGAAGAATTATGAATTAGGCTAGTGATGGCCTTTTTTGTTTGTATAAAAACTAATTTTATATATAAAATGTTTTAAAAATAAATGATTGATGATAAAATGATAATAGGTGAATAATATGTTAAAGTTGATTTTAAAGATGAAGAAAAAATTAAAGGAAAGTGGGTTTACATTAGTTGAGTTACTTGCTGTTATTGTAATACTTGCTATCATTATGCTTATTGCAATTCCTGCTGTTTTAAATACATTACAATCAGCAAGGAAAAAAACATTTGAAGAATTTGTTGATAAAAGTGTAAATCAAGCAACAAAAAAACTTATGGAATCGCAACTAGCTGGTGAACAAGTAAGTGGTTGTGTTGTTTATAATATAAAGAATAATTTAGATTTATCATCTGTTGGAGACTTTAATGGTTATGTTTTAATAGATTCAAAAAACGAAGCATATATAACTCTTTGGAATGATGAACTAATGGTTATAGGTTTAAATTATAGTAATGAAAAAATTGAAGATAAATTAGTTAATAGAAAAACGGATGAAGAAACTAATAATATGTTAACTAGTTCTTATTTGTGTAGTTTAAGTTCTAATTGTACAAAGTGTAATGATTTATCTACGGGAGAAACTATTGATAATGAAAATAGTATGCTACCTTCTGCTGCATATTTAAAGACTGGACTTGAAATTAATGCTATCTTTAAATCTGTAGCAAAAGGGGAAGATGTTGAATATAGTAAAACTGATGAATTAGTTACATCAATAAAATATGTTAATGAAATCAATGAAGCTGGTAGGATTATATCTTTAGATGATTCACCTAATCCAGTATATACTTGGTTTGATAATGGTATTCTTTATGTAGGTTCAAAATCTGATAAAATATTTTTAAATGGCAATAGTATTCTTACATTCTATGGATTTACTAAAATGACTTCACTTGATTTATCTCATTTTGATTTTAAAAATGTTAAAAATCTTGATTCGATTTTTTATTATAATCAATCTTTACAAAGTTTAGATTTATCTAATTTAAAAGGTATTAAATTTGAAAGCATGACTGGAATGTTTGGATATTGTTCATCAATAACTAATTTAGATGTTAGTGGTTTTGACTTAAGTAATATTACATCTTTAGGTGGAGTATTTATTGGAATGTCATCTCTAACAAGTTTAGATTTATCTAGTTGGAATATTTCAAATGTTACTGAATTAGCAAGTATATTTAATGATTGTTCTTCATTAAGTTCTATTAATATGAATGGATGGAATACTAGTAATGTTACAAATATGAATGCTATGTTTTATTATTGTGAAGGATTAACAAGTTTAGATTTAAGTAATTTTAATTTTTCATATGTTAAAGATATTGCATATATGTTTTGTGGAACAAGTAAACTTAAAACTTTGAATCTTGGTAATAGTAAATTTGATAAGCTAGAATCGATTATTTATGCTTTTGCTGGATGTTCATCAATAACTTCACTTGACTTAGGTAATTTTAATACTTCTAGAGTAAGTAGTTTTAAAGATTTATTTGCAAATTGTACATCTTTAACAAATTTAAATCTATCGAGTTTTGATGTTCATAATGTTGAAGATATGTCTTATATGTTTTATAAATGTACATCATTAACAAATTTAGATTTATCTAGTTTTGTTACAAGTAGTGTAACTACTTTTGAAGCCTTTTTATATGGTTGCAGTAAATTGAAAAATATTAATTTATCTAATTTTGATACTAAAAGTGCAACTACTTTTAAATATATGTTTGCACAAACTGGTATAGAATATATAAACTTAGAACATTTTAATACTTCGAATGTTACAAGTTTTGAGTCTATGTTTAATGCATGTAGAAGTTTAAAAACGTTAGATATTAGTTCATGGAATGTTAGTAGTTTAACATCAATGTATTATATGTTCGCTGCTTGTAATAATCTTGAATCTGTTGATTTATCTCAATGGGAATTTGGAAAACCTTGTAGTTTTTCATTTACTTTTAGTAATTGTGCAAAACTTAAAGAGATTGTAATTGGAAAATCTTCAGTTCAAGGAAATTACGTTCTAAACTATACTTTTAGAGGATGTGGAGAATTAACAATGATTGATCTTTCTGCTATAAGATTTCCTGTTTCATGGGGTGGGGAATTCTTATACTTAAACAAGATAGAAGTTATTTATGTAAATAGCGATTATTCAGGAAACATGTCAATTAATGCTGAAGGTTGTGCAGTAAATACATTTACAAAAAAATAAGTTTTTTTCAAAGACTGTTTTTCACAGTCTTTTTTATTTGACGTAAAATAATAAAAATGTGGGTTAAGTACTTGATTACATGTACGGTAAATAGTATATTATAATCATACAGTGGTAGATTGTGGTAGAAAGTGGGGAACTATCATGCTAATGGGTGAACATCATCATAATATTGATGAAAAGAATCGTTTAGTCATACCAAGTAAATTTAGGGCTGAACTTGGTAAAGAGTTTATTATTACTCGTGGCTTAGAAAAATGTTTATTTGTTTATCCTAAAGAATCTTTCGAAAAGATTGTAGGTAAACTTGCTACATTACCATTCACTCAAAAGGATGCTCGTAACTTCACACGTTTCTTCATGTCTGGCGCTGATATTGCTTCACTTGATTCGCAAGGTCGAGTTAGCATTTCCTCCCCATTGATCGAATACGCCGATATAACTAAAGAAACTGTTATTATCGGCTCTATCGATCATTTAGAAATATGGTCAGAAGTCCTATGGAATAAGTTCTTTAATGACAACTTAGAAAATTTCTCAGATATAGCAGAAAACTTATTTAAAGCAGGTGAATAAATGCATTATAGTGTTTTATTAAATGAGTCTATAGAAGGTTTAAATATTAAACCTGATGGCATTTATATTGATTGTACTTTAGGTTATGGAGGACATTCATCAGAGATTTTAAAACGTATTCCCCAAGGTTTTTTATACAGTTTTGATCAAGATGAAGAAGCTATTAAATATAGTACAGATAGATTATCAAAAATAGGTAATAATTTTAAAATAATATATTCTAACTTTTCTAATTTGAAAGAAAAACTAGAAGAGTTAGGAGTAAATAGTGTAGATGGAATTGTATTTGATTTAGGATTTTCTTCCCCACAAGTAGATGATGAATCAAGAGGATTTTCATTTATGAAAGTTGCTCCTTTGGATATGAGAATGGATTTAAATCAAGATTTCAGTGCTCAAAATGTAGTTAATGAGTATAGTGAATCTGATTTAAGATTAATCTTCTTCAAATATGGAGAAGAAAAGTTTTCTGGATCAATTGCTAAAAACATAGTTAAGAAAAGACCTATAAATACTACAATGGAGCTTGTTAAAGTGATTGAAGAAAGTGTTCCTTATAAATACTTTAGAGAACATCATCCAGAAAGAAAAATATTTCAAGCAATTAGAATTGAAGTAAATCATGAATTGGATGTACTTGAAAGTGTACTTCCTGATGCAATAAGTTTACTTAATAAAAACGGAAGAATAAGTATTATTACATTTCATTCTTTAGAAGATAGAATTGTAAAGCAAGTGTTTAAAAAAGAAAGTGAAATTAGTGAAATATTCTCAGGATTAAGGGAAAGTGATATTCCACTTGAATATAAACCAAAAATTAAATTAGTAAATAAGAAACCAATACTTCCATCTGAGGAAGAATTGAGAGAAAATAGAAGAAGTGCTAGTGCAAAACTTCGAATAGTAGAAAGGGTGTAAATATGAAAAAGACAACAGGTCCGGTAATTAAACTCTATAAGAGTGAAAAAATATTACTTACTTTGGTTGTTTTATTCTTTATTGCTTCATTAGTGGTAACAGTATTTTCTAATGCTAAGTTATCAAGTTCTAATATTGAAGTAGAAAGAATGAAATCTAAGATTGAAAAACAAGAAAATGTTAACCTTTCACTTTCGATGCAAGTTGACGAACTAGCAAGTCTATCAAATATACAATCAGTTGCGGAAAACTATGGTTTAAGTTATAATAATGATAATATTATAGTAATAAAATAGAAGGTGACGAGATGAAAATTAAGGACAGTAAAATAAGATTAAATATTCTTCTTATCTTATTTATTGTTCTTTTTTTTGCTTCTGTAATTTTAAAACTTGTTTACGTTGGATTAAATAAAAAAGTAGAGGGAATAGATTTACAAGCACTTGCTGCTAGTAGATCAACTGTTACTAAAACTATTCAAGCAGAGCGTGGTAATATTTACGATAATAGTGGTAATTTACTTGCTCAAAATATGAATTCTTATATAGTAATTGCTTTTTTATCTTCTAGTAGAACAGTAGATGATAGATATCCTAAACATGTAGTAGACAAAGATTATACTGCAAGACAACTTGCTACTGTATTAGAGCCTCTTAGTCCAATTATGACATATGAATATATATTAGGACTTTTAAGTCAAAATAAAGTTCAAGTTGAGTTAGGACCAGGTGGAAGAAATATTAGTGAGTATACTAAAGAAAAAATTGAAAAACTTACTTTACCTGGAATCTCATTTTTAAAGACTACTAAGAGATATTATCAAAATGGAGATTTTGCATCCTATATAGTTGGGTATGCTAAAAAGTATGAAAATGAAGAAACTGGAGATAGCGATACTAAGGGTGAGTTAGGTATTGAAGGTTATTGTGATGAATTTTTAAGAGGACAAGATGGTAAGATAACTTATTCTAAAGATGCTTATGGTTATCAAATGGCTAATAGTGTTTCTTATAGAGAAGATGCTCAAGATGGTTATGATGTTTATTTAACTATTGATAAACAAATACAAATATTTATAGATAATGCTGTTAATTTAATTAATCAAAAGGGTGCTACTTGGATAACATTTACAGTAGCTGATGCTAAGACTGGTGCAATTGTAGGTTCTGCTACTAGTCCATCATTTAATCCAAATAAACTTAATATTACTAATTATAATAATCCACTTACTTCTTATGCTTATGAACCTGGTTCTACAATGAAAATATTTTCATTTATGTCTGCTATTGAAGAAGGTAAATATAATGGTGATGCTAAATATAATTCAGGTACTATTACAGTAGGTGATTATAAGATTAAAGATTGGAATAACTTTGGATGGGGAAGTATTTCATATGATGTAGGATTTACTTATTCATCAAATGTAGCTGCTGTTAATTTAGCTAGATCAATAGGTAAAAATAAATTAGTTGATTATTATAAGAAACTAGGATTTGGTGAAAAAACTGGGATTGAGCTTGCTAATGAGTATACTGGTTCTTTAAAGAACTTAACTGGTTCAGTATCAGAAGTAGAACTTGCAACTTCTTCTTTTGGTCAAGGTGTTACAGTTACACCAATTCAAATGATTCAAGCACTTACTACACTTACTAATGATGGTACTCCATTAAGACCATACGTTATTGAAAAAGTAGTTAATCCAAATGATGATAAAGTTGTATATCAAGCTAAGAAAAAAGAGTTAGAACGTATTTATTCAACTGCTACAGTTAATAAGATGATTGAACTTATGGATTTAACTGTTAATAGTGATGATAAGACTATAACTGGTAAACCATATCATTCTGATAATGTAAGAATTATTGGTAAGACTGGTACTGCAAATTATACTGATGCATCTGGTAATTATTTAACGGATACTTATAAAACAATTAGATCATTTGCTGGTATATTTCCTAAGGAAAATCCTGAATATATAATTTATCTTGCTGTAAAAGATTTCCAAGGAAGTACAAGTGATATGGGTAATGCTGTTAAACAAGCTGTTGAAAGTATTTCTAAATATAAAAATATTGATAATAGAACTAGTGATGCAGATGAAACTAAGATTGTTAATATTTCAAATTATATTAATAAAGATATAAATGTTAGTGTTGAATCTTTAAAAACAGTTAAATTAAATCCAATTGTTATTGGTAATGGTACTAAAGTTGTTAGTCAATATCCTAAGAAGGGTACAACTGTTAGTGCTAATACTAAAGTATTTATTATTACAAATGGATTAAGTTATACTATGCCTGATATGACAGGCTGGAGTAGTACGGAATTTGTTGATTTCTGTAATATATTAGGTGTAGAATATAATTTGAATGGATATGGTTATGTTACTAGTACGAGCATTCCAGCAGGTAGTGTAATTGATATAACACAACCAATAGATGCAACTTGTACAACTATTGATCCAGCAAGTTTAGTTACAATAAGGGAGTAAGGTTATGAAAAAAGAAAAGAAAAAAAATAAAAACAAGAAAGATAATAAGATTGTTGTTTTCTTTAAAAGAAATGAACCTGAATTAAAAAAGTTTTTTAATGATCCAAGACCAATTATAATTGTATTAATAATATTGGTTGTATTATATACTTTTGCTTTTGCTAATTTTAAATCAAAATATAAAGTATATAATGGTTCATTTGCATCTGATCAAGTTACAATAAAGAAGATAAGTGTATATTTCCATCCTAGAATTAGTTCTTTTTATTCTAGCGGTGCTGTTTATACCGGAGAAGAAAAGAAAGTGTATCAATATAGAATTGGATACTATTATGATTCAGGTAATGGAGAATATAATTTTATTAGAGAGTCTACAGAATCATTAGACAATGCGGTTGATTTAGCTGATATAGTTAATAAAACTACTTATTTTGACTATTCTGAATTTGCTAATAGTGGAGAATCTGTAGTACTCACTTTAAATGCTAAAAAGAATATGGATAAATTACATTTTATGATATTTGCTAGTACTACTAAAGAAACAGATGATGATTATGATGTAATTATCGATTGTCCAATTGACTTTACAGTATTCTAAAATAATAAGAAAACTCTTATTATTTTTTTATGATATACTTTATTTAAGGGTAGGTGTTACTTGTGAAGAAAGATAATAAAGAAATTACTTTAACTGCTAAAGAAAAAAAGAAAATTAAAGATTCTATTTATGATGAGATTAAAGATGATTTAACTGTTGAACTTTCTAAATCATTAGTAGATGAAGTAAATAAACAATTTGACAAAGAATATAAAGAAGAACTTAAAGATAAAATATCTGATGAAATTAAAAGTGATATTAAGACTAATATTAGAAGGGAAGAAACTAAACTTTCTCATAGTAAAAGTTTAAAGATATTTAGACTATATATTTATATTATTTTATTACTTGGTTTATTTGGATTTGTATTATATAAGTTATATGTTACTAATAATTTAAATGTTATTGTTCCTGATAATATTCCACTTCCAACTATTACAAGAGAAGCTACAACAATTGTTACTAAACAGGAAGAAGATTTAGTTAAGAAGTATGAATACTTAATGAATAACGTTGTAATCAATGATTTAAGTCTTTTAGACGGTCAAAATAAGATGAGTAATGTAAATATAACTGAAAAGCTTAAACTTGCTTATAACATGCTAAAAAGTGATTCAATTTCTATCGAAGGAACTATATATATGGTTTCATCTAATAACTTAAAAGAATCTTATAATAAACTATTTAGTAGTGATGATTATAAACCAGTTGATTTTACTGTAAGTAATTTAGAATATAAATATTCAACTAAGACTGATTCATTTATTGCTATTAAGAATAAAGATATAACTAGTGATGATATTATATTTGAAATAGATAATGTTTTCGAAGATGATACATATGTCTATATAGAAGTAATTACAGCTTTAAAGAAAAATGATTATATATATAATATTCTTGATACTGAGAATTCTGTTATAAAAGATAAAGGAAATATATCTTTATCTAAATATAAATCTAATTTAACTAAGAATAGATTTGTATTCGAAAAAGAAAAGAATACTTTATATGCTATATTAAAAATATAAAATACAAGAGTAATCTTGTATTTTTATTTGTTTTTATATAATAAAAAAACTCAACTTATGTTGAGTTTAGTGTACTAAATGGTGACCCGTACGGGATTTGAACCCATGAATGCATGCGTGAAAGGCATGTGTGTTAAACCACTTCACCAACGGGCCATTTAAATGGTGGGCCTGGGGGGACTTGAACCTCCGACCTCACGCTTATCAGGCGTGCGCTCTAACCAGCTGAGCTACAAGCCCATTTAAATGGTGTCCCCTTAGGGATTCGAACCCTAGACCCACTGATTAAGAGTCAGTTGCTCTACCAGCTGAGCTAAGGAGACATCTTGTTTTCTCGCAAGTACTCATTCATTATAACATAAAATTTAACAAAATCTACTATTTTTTTGAAAAAAAATGAAAAAATTTAATTTTTTTTATAAATTAGCGTATTTTAGGGATAAATATGATATATTTATATAGTAAAAATAGGTGATTTTATGAAAATTTGCTACATAATTGTTAATAAAAATGACTATTTATCTACAAAACATTTAGTAGATAATATTATAGATTATAAGATAATTGATCATATTTTAATAATAGACAATGCTTCTATTCAAGAAGAAAGAAGAAAAATAGAATCTATAACTAATGAAAAAATAGAAAAAATATTTAATGGTGAAGATAAAGGTTATTCTTTTGCTATTAATAAAGGATGTAATTATCTAATAGATAAATATAATGATTGTATATTTATTATATCTAATTCTGATATTGTTATTGTGTCTGAATCTGATATAGAAAAACTTGTTGAAGATTTATCTTATGAAAATATTGGTTTAGTTGGTCCTCAATTACTTGAAAGAGGTAAGATATTAAGGGGAAGAAAAATACCAACTCCTAAACAAGATATTATTAGTAATTTAAATATGAGATATTCTAATATTGAATATCCAGAAGAATATTATAAAGACGATACTTCTTTTGTTGAAGTAATTAGTAGTGCATTCTTTTTGATGACTTCTAAAACATTTAAATTAATTGATGGATTAGATAGTAATGTATTTTTATATTATGAAGATAATATTTTAGCTACTAAGATTAAAGAAAATAAATTATATACAATTATAGATAACAGAGTAAAAGTTAAACATAAGTTTTCATCTACGATTGAAAAAGAAATAAAAGATTTAAAGAAATTTAAAATTTTAAGTGAATCTCAAATGTATTTTCATGAAAAGTATTCTAAAGCATCATCATTTGAATTATCACTTTTAAAATCATCAATTAAATATAGATTTATTAAATATAAAACAAGTAAAAAGTTTAAGTGATTAAACTTTTTTTCTTTTATGATTTGTTTACTTGAATTTTTATATATAGTATAATTTATTAGTAAAGTAGGGTGTTTATATATGAAGAATAGAAAAGGTTTTACTCTTACAGAATTATTAGTTGCTATTGCAATGATTGCAGTAATAGGTACTGTAATAATTGTTAATACAGTTTCTATTAATAAAAGAGCTAAAGATACTGAATATGATCGTATGGTTGAAAATATTGTTAATTCAGCAAAAACTTATGTAAGTTTATATCCTGAAGAATTTGGAGATTTATATTCTACTAAAGCATTTTCATATATCTCTTTAAAAGAGTTAGTTAATAGTGGTTTACTTGATGAAGAAATTATTAATCCTTATACAAATAAACAATTAGATCTTGAAGATCAATATTTAGGTCATATAAAAGCCTATGTTGATGGTAATTCTTATGAAATAGTTTATAAGTATCCGTTAACAGAAGATGATTATGATACAGAGAGGTATTTAGTTACTACTACAATTAATACATATGAAGATGAGAAGGGATTTAAACCATTTTATTTATATGAGGGTGTTGAAGGGAAAAAAGCATCTATTGATTTTGGTATTAGTGATGAAAATGGTAATTTAATTGAAGATCTTTCTGGTTATGCATATTTAATTGACGGATATAAGGAGGAATTTAAATTAAGTGCAATATTAGGTGATAATTTTACTAAATGTTCATCTGAATTAGAAAATTGTACAGAATCAACATTATGGAAGGGAGACGATCCTTCAATAAGTAAAGATGATATTTATTTTCCTAATAGCACTGGTACTTTTGAAATAAAATATAAATGGGAATATACTGATAAGAATGGTAAAGTACATAGAAAAGAAACTATAAGAAATGTTAGAGTAACATCTGCTTCTGAAAGTGAAAAAGAAAAAATAACTGCTAATCCTGCTCAAAATCCTGAAGAAACTACTTCTGCTGATCCTAATGGTATTATTTATCAATTTGATGGGAAAGAATTTAATGGTGATTCTGTTATTGAAACTATTCCTTTATTAGACGCTGATAATGAAGGAAATAGAAAAGATTTTACTGTATATGTTCAAGGAATAGCTGATAATAAAAGTTCAGGAAACTCAGAATACTATTTGTTATCTCTTGCAGATAATAGTGGGTTTGGTATACGTTTAGTACGCGGAAATTACTCTAATACCTTTTTTAAATTATATTCTTTTAACTCTGGAACCGGTTCATTTTCTAGTCAAATAAATTTTAAAACTGGTAAACGTTATGGATTATATATTATGTATAATTCTGATAAAGATAAATATCCAAAAAGATTATTTTATTATTTTATTCCAGATCTTGATAATCCTAGTGAAAGTGATATTTCTACCGGATTTGTTTGGATACAAGTTGGTACTAGTGATGCTAAGATGTATATAGGTGGCGCAAAAGATGGAAGTCATATATTTTATGGCAATATTGAAAAAGTTATTATTTTTAATAAAGTCGATAATAATTTATATGATTATTGCGTTGCGAAAAATGTGTGATTATGAAAAAAGAACTATTATCCTTTAAAAATTTAATTAAGCTTATATTAATAATTCTTTTTTTATTAAGCATCTCTTTTATCGTGCAATATAATGTAAAAGAATATAATAAACTAAATAAAAATGATTCTAATGTATATAAAGAGTCCTTACTTTTCTTAAAAGATTTAAATGCATCTGAAGTGGTAGATGTTGATGAGTTTAAAGATGAAATAAAAGTAATTAGTGATATTAAGAATAAACTTAATGAAGATATGTTTACAATTGATTCTCCATTAATAATTAATAATCCTTATGGTAATAATCCATTAAGTGCTTATATTGCATTTAAAACTAAGGAAGAAAAGTCTATTAATGTAGTTATTAATGGAGAATATATTTATTCTTCTAAAGTTACAAATGAACATATATTACCTGTATTTTATTTATATGCTAATGATACTAATATTATAAGTTTAAATGGAATAGAGATTCCTTTAGTAATTACTTATGATGAAAAAACTATAGATAATAATACTAATGATTTATTATATGTTTATAATGAATCATTAGATGCTTATAAAAATTCTAAGTTAGTTATGTCTTTAAATATACAAGTAGACGATTATAAAATACTTTCTAATGGATCTTTTTTAGTAAAGAATAAAAATAGTATTTATATAATTACACCATATGGATTAATTAGTGATATTTACTATTTTAATGATGATATTATAGACTTTAATGCTTATAATGATTATTTATATATATTAACTAGTAATGGTCTTTTAAAACTAAATAAAAGTACCAAAGAAGAAATATATTTTAGTGATATAAAAGGTACTAAAATAGATATAAATAATAATATGTTACTTGTTAATAATTTAAATAGTATTTATTTTTATAATACTGGTGGAGAACTTCAATTTATATTTGGAGAAACTAAAATTTTAGAATATAAGGATTATTATTTAAGTAAGAATTATTATACTAAATATTTAACTAATATAATTGATATGAAATATAAAGATAATTATTTATATGTATTAGAAAGTAATAATCTTTTAAGAATATATATAATTAATGAATCTAACAAATCAATTAGAATATATAAAACTATTAATAACATAGATTCAACAAGTATTAGTTATGAAGATAAACTTATTTTAAATAATTATGAAATTAATGATTTAAAGAAAGTTAATAAGTTAAATATCGAAAGTAAAAAAAGTTATGTTAAATATCCTAATATAGATATAAATGAATCTATGAATATTTATTATCAAACTAGTAATCAAAAATATAATACTTTATCTGATTCAGAAGTAGCTTCTTTTAAAGATTGTGATGTATTATCACTTAATATAGCAAAACAAAATAATATATTATTTATAGATAGTGATTATAAAGATATGTCTATAATACTTCTTAATGAAAAGGGAAGTATATATGAATATAAATTAGATGGAAAACTTGTTGATTTATCTTTAATAAATGATGGTAAGTATTTTATTTATACCAAAGTTGATTCAAAGGTGTATAATGTTAATAGATATATAGTTAAGAGGAGTTAATATGAGTAAAGACCGTAGAAGAGTAAAGGGTAGTGCAATGGCACGTTTATTATATGATTTTGTTCCTAATAGAGTAGATGCTACTGTATATATGAATCATAAAATCGATGTAACTGAATTTGTTAAGTTTATGAAAAAGATTAAAAAAGATAATCCAAATGTAACAATGTTTCATGGACTAGTTACTATGTTAGGAAAAACAATTTATTCTAGACCTAAAATGAATTATTTTGTTCAAGATAGAAAATTATATGAACATACTGATGTATCCATTACTTTTGTAGCTAAAGAAAAATTTGAAGATGAATCTATTGAGTTACAAACAACTGTTAAAGTTAAACCAGAAGATACTCTTTATGATATTTCTGATTTTATTTATAACCAAGTAAAAAAAATCAGAGCATCTAAAGTATCTGGTATTGACAATGTAGTAGAAACTTTAGGTAATATGCCTAATATTATTAGAATTCCTATTATGGGATTATTTAAATGGTTAGATAAAAAGAATTTATTACCTAATTCTTTAAGAGAGGGTAATTTATATTATTCTTCTACGATAGTATCTAACTTAGGTACATTTAAGACAGGCGCAATTTATCATCACTTAGTTAATTTTGGTACTTGTTCATCATTAATTACATTTGGTGAGATAGTTGAAGAAAATAATAAGTATTATATGGAAATAGGAGCTACTATTGATGAGAGAATAGCAGATGGTTTCTATTTTGTAAAAGCTTTAAAACTTATGGAATATATGTTTAAACATCCAGAAGTAATGTTAGAACCTGCTTCTAAAAAGGTTAGTATTCCTGAAAGTGAAAAGTAGAATTCAATTCTACTTTTTTAGTGGAATAATTTTATTGACTTAGAAAATATTGAGTTTATAATAAAACCTATTGATAGGTGGATAATTATGCATTTTAAATTAAATGATATTAAAAAAGTAACTTTACCTGCAGTCCAAGGAGAGAAAAATGATATTACTCTTGATGGTGCTTCATATGAATTGTTTAAGAAAGAATATAATAGTTTTTTTAGAGAAACTCATAAAGAATTTGTATTTTTTATTGATAGAAGTGGATCTATGAGTGGAACTGAGGGATTCATGGAAAAGTATTTTGTAAATATGATGAATAAATATAAAAAGTTAGATGAAGAAATATTAATAACAGTTATACTTTTTGATTTTAATGATTCAGTATTATATTATCGAAGACCAATAAATGAAATTAATGATTTATTATACATTGCTGGTGGTGGTACAAAACTTTATGATACTATTATTCCTAATATTAATAAAATTCTTGATGATCATTTTAAAGATAATGTTTTTTCTTATAAAACATTAGTTACAATTTTAATTGATGGTGAAGATACTGAAAGTAAAGAATATACAAGAAATGATTTAAATAATTTAATTCAATCTACTAAAAAGTTAGGATGGGAATACATATTATTAAGTCAGTGTGAATTAGATAATAATATTGGTATTGATAAAGTTGGAATATTCAAGGATAAAAATAGGTTAAATGATTGCTTTGAAAGTATTGATAAAGCAATTGATAGTTTCATGAAGAATGATTCAGTATGTGATAATTGGAATGAAAGCTTATCAGAAAAAAGACTTTTATTAACTAAAAAAGGTGATAAATATGAATAGTATTGATTATTATAAAGTATTAGGTTTATCACAAGATGCTACTGATGAAGAAATTAAAAAAGCTTATCATAAATTAGCTAAGAAATATCATCCTGATGAAAATAATAATGAAGAATCTGAAATTTTTAAATTGATAAGTGAAGCTTATAGAGTTTTATCTAATAAAGAATCAAGAAGTAATTATAATTCTTCTTACAGTGAAACTAGTGAGACTGATTTTGATGAAGAACTTGAAAAACAATTTAAAAAATTTATTATAAGACGTAGATATCAAGAAAAGATTGAAGAATTCACAAGAAGTATTGAGGAGTTACTTAATAAAAAATCTGCTTTTATAAATGATTCTTTAAATGATTTATATTCACCACTTGTTTATAATCAAAAAATAAAAGAAATAGTAATTGAATTTGAAACTATATTGAAACAGATAAAACTATTAAAACAAGAAATAGAAGATCATGGTTATTATATATTTATAGAAAAAATTGATAGTTTAATTTTATATTTGGAAGAATCAATTAAAGAATTAGATTTAGATTTGAATACTTTAAAATATAATAATGAAAATAAAAATCTTATTGATCATTTTAATTATTTTTTGACTATTAGTTCATCTGAGGTATCTTCTACAATTGATGAAATATTCAATTTTGCAGAGCAATATTACTTAGGTGAAATTAGTATAACTGAATTTGATAGATTATATAGTTTACTACTTCTTTCTTATAAAGATGCTAAAGAAGAGTTCTTTGATTTACAAAAGAAATATAAAGAACATCAAGGTTATTTAAAGTCTGATGTAATAAGTGAAAATATTAGTAAAACATATGTACAAATTGATTCATTTGATAAAATTATAGGTGAATATAATAAAGAATCATTTAAGACTCTTGGAGAATGTATTCATTTAGTTAAAAAGTATTTAAATTATCAATATGAATGGAATACAATTTATAAAGTTAAATTAGATAAAATTAAAAAAATAATTGGATTATATCCTAATAATAGAAAGTGTGAAATACTTTATAAATATGCAATGAGTATTATAGATGATAATTATGATAAACTTCATGGTGATGAGCTTTATCATTTCCATATATATAATTTAGAAAAAGTTTGGAATTTTGATAGATTTGATTTAAGTTTTGAAGTAGGTAAATATAAAACTGATTTTATGAATTTTGTATGTCCGCCTTTTATTTTAGAGAATGAACCAATTTCTGATAGTGAAAAAAAGTATTTATATGGTTTTTCTACTTATAGAGGAAATGATTCTAAACCTTTAAAAGAATTTAGAAAAGTAGTTACTTATGGAGATTATATAAAGAAATATAAACAATTAGCTGCGATTTATTATGGATCATTTATGCTTGCAGGTTCTTTAACTTTAACTTCTTTAATTGATACTTTAAACGGAATTAGTGATAGTAAAGAAGCAACGAAATTATTAATTATATATGGATTAACTTTAGGTTCATATATTAATGCTTGGTTACGTGGTATAGATGCTGATATAGTTAAAGCTGTAAAAAAAGATATTCAAAGTAAAGATTTATTATATAAAGTATATGATTATAAAAAACATAAAAGATGATTATTAAAATCATCTTTTTTATTAAATAAAAAACGATATCAAATGATATCGTATATTTCTTAATGGCGGAGTAGGAGAGATTTGAACTCTCGCGCCAGTTGCCCGACCTACACCCTTAGCAGGGGCGCCTCTTCAGCCTCTTGAGTACTACTCCATGCCAACAAGAAAATTATATAAAATTTAGTCTTCTGTGTCAACCAAAATTTCTATTTCTTTTGCATCTTTGTAGTAGCTTTCAATTATTTTTTTTCTATCATCATCAGTGAATGAAGAACCACTTGCTAGTTTATGACCACCGCCACCATAGATGCTTGCAAATTCAGCGACATTAACATCATCACGACTTGCTCTATAACTAATTCTGCTTGATGCATCTATTAGAATAATAAATTCTAATTCAGGATGTTTAAGTGCTAAGTAGTTTCCCAATTCACTTTTATTTAATTCAGCAAAACATACTCCAACATTATGTTTATCTATATTATAAGTAAACATGTGTTTTTCTTTTTTTTCTAAATATCTTTGTAATTCTTGTTTTTTTACTTTAGTAAATCTTTTTTCGAATGAAGTGAATTTAAATGTATCATTCTTTTTTAATCTTCTTGTAATGGTTTTAATAAATTCTTTATTACCATATGTTCCTTTAAGAGCATCTATTTCTTTAGGAACTTCACTTGTAAATTTATATGTATCAAGTTCACGAACATAATCTACATATTCTTTGATTGATTCTTTATCTAAATCGTTATAGATAGATTTTAAATAGATGTAGAAGAGTTCAGTTGCACATGTTTGTCTATTTCTATAATCAACTTTAACATCTACATAATCATATACATTTGCATATAAATGTGTTTCATGATGATCAAATACCTTAACATTTAATTTATGTTCGTTAATATAATCATATATTTCTTGAGGTGCTGTTAAATCACATATATAAATTAGCTCATATTTTTTTAATTCATCTTCTTCGATTAGTTTATTCCATGTATCTAGAAGATCTGATATTTCTACTGATTTATAATCAAATTTAACACCTGCTAAATTAAGTAGAATAACTGGTGAGATTCCATCTAAGTCTGTATGTGTAATAAGTAATGTCTTTTTAGCCATTTTAATAAACCTCCTGTTTTAAATTTTCTATAAAGTCATTCATAATTGTTACATAGTCAACATTATTAACTCTTTCTTCATCTGAAAGGTTACCAAGTTTTTGTACTGTAACTATATTTAAACCAGAATTTTTTAAAGTTTTAACTTTTTCAGTTTCTTCATCTCCTTCAAGAGTAAAGATATAACTAATTTTCTTTTCATTAGCTAATGTAATAGCAGTGTTATATGCAGATGATGAATAATTTTCTCCTTCTTGAAGCGAATATACAGTAAATCCATAACGTTCTAGGAATTTAAATGTATCGTTTGTAACTATGATGTTTTTTTCTTTAGCATTATCAGCAATATTATTAAGTTGTGCATCATATGTTGAAATAGTTAGTTTTAATTTTTCATAGTTTGTATCAATATTTTGTAATATAACTGTTGAATTAATATAACTTTCAAGATCATTTTTTAAATTTTGAGCAATCATCATATAATTTGAAGGATTTAACCATAATTCTTCTTCATTATTTTTAATTTCTAATCCTTTAGATACATCTATTAGTTTGATTTTAGAATTATTATTTAAAAATTTGATTGCAGTATCTGTTTCTGATAATCCATTATATATAAACATATCGTTTTTTGCACTTGTGTTAATTTTTTTATCTGTTAATTCATATGTGGATGGATCAATACCGTTTGGATATATTGGTATAATATTTGAATAATCTTTATATAAAATATTTATTGCATATTCGATTGGATACTTAGTAACTACAATATCAATGTTTTCCATAGTATCTGTTTTAAAACATCCTGTAACCATTAATAACCCTGAAAAAATGATAAGTAAAATTTTAATATTCTTTTTCATAATATGCTCCTTTTTCTAAAATAAAGTATACTATTTTAAGGTATTTTTGTAAATTATAACTAGAATAAAGAATGGCTATCTTGTATAATTATAAAAGGTGATTATTATGAAGTTTTTAACTGATTTGGGAATAACTGTTAAAAATGAAGATTTACTTATGGAAGCATTAACTCATTCTTCTTATGCAAATGAACATAGTAATACTAAGTATTATGAAAGATTAGAATTCTTGGGAGATGCTGTATTACAACTTGCATCAAGTGATTATTTTTATAAGAAGTATGATTTAAGCGAAGGTGAAATGTCAAAGGTAAGAGCATCTTATGTATGTGAGAATGCTTTATTTGAATATTCTAATGCTATCGGTTTAACGCCAAATATTAGAGTAGGTAATGGTACTGAAAAGACTCCTTCGATTGTTGCTGACTGCTTTGAATCTGTTTTAGCTGTTATTTATTTAGAACATGGTTTTAGTGTTGCTAAAAAATATGTATTAGGTATTATTTCTCCATATGTAGATAAGCGTATTAAGTTTATAACTGATTATAAATCTTATTTACAAGAGATGGTTCAACCAGAAAGAACTAATATTGAATATACTGTAGTACATGAGGAAGGACCTCAAAACGATAAAGTATTTACTGTTGAAGTTATTATTGATGGTATACATTATGGTAGAGGTACTGGTAAATCTAAGAAACAAGCAGAACAAAATGCTGCTAAAGATGCAATAGAGAAAATAGCTTAAGGTGTTGATTAAATGAAATTAGTAAGTATTGAAGCACATGGTTTTAAATCATTTGCAGATAAAATTGAAATTAGTGTTAATGATGGTATTACATGTATTGTAGGTCCTAATGGTTCTGGTAAGAGCAATATTGTTGATGCAGTAAGATGGGTATTAGGTGAATCTAGTTTAAAAGAGATTCGTGGTGGTGATACTCAAACTGATATTATATTTAGTGGTTCTCAATCAAGAAAAGAAGAATCTCGTGCTTGGGTTTCTCTAACTTTTGATAATAGTGATCACTATTTATCTACTGATTTAGAATCAGTTGAGATTAAAAGAGAAGTTTATAGATCTGGTGAATCAGAATATTATATAAATAATGCTAAAGTAAGAAAAAAAGATATAACAGATCTATTTATTGATAGTGGAGCTAATCCTGATAGTTATTCAATTATTGGACAAGGTAAGATTCAAGAAATACTTAAAGGTAGACCAATGGATAGAAGAACTATTATTGAAGAAGCTGCAGGGGTTCTTAAATATAAGAAAAGAAAAGAAGATTCTTTAAGAAAGTTAGATAATACTAAAGATAATATTGAAAAAGTAGATTTAGTAATAAAAGAACTTATGGTAAGTTTAGAACCTTTAAGATTAGAATCTATTCAAGCAAAAAAGTTTGTTGAATATAGAGATGAACTTAAAGATATAGAAATTAGTTTACTTGCAAAAGATATAAAAGATATTAACGATTCTTTTGTATCTTCTAAAGATAAATTAAAGATTCTTAATGAAGAAATATTAAAAATGTCTAATGCTTCTTCGATAGATTCTACTAATATAGAAAAGTTAAAAGCTAAACATATGTCTTTTGAAGAAAAGATTAATAAAACTCAAGATGAGTTACTTGAATTACAAGAAACTTTAAGTAATTTAGAAATGCAAAAACAAGTATTATCTGAAAGAAAGAAATACGAAGTTGATGATCAAAAATTACAAAATAATATTTTAGCCTTAAAAGAAAGTGAAGTTGAATTAAAGAAAAATATTAATAGTTTTAAATCTAATATTGATATATTAAATGAAGAAGTAGATAAGTTAAAGAAAGAATTTGAAAATAAGACTTTAGAGTATAATACATTAATTGAAAAAAGAAATATTTTAAGTGATACTTTAAATAAAACTAATAGAGATATTTTAATTCTAAGAAACAAAATAGATGTATTAAAGTCTGATATCGAACATGATGTAGGGGTTCCTTATGCTGCTAAAAGTATAATTAGTAATCCTAAGCTTAATGGTATTCATAATGTATTATGTAAGTTATTTGAAACTAAGAATGAGTATGCTAATGCTATTAATATTTCTCTAGGTGCAAATACAAATGTAGTAGTAGTTAATGATACTACTTGTGCAACTCGTGCAATTGAATTCTTAAAGAGTAATAGTTTGGGAAGACTTACATTCTTTCCTATTAGTGTAATTAAACCTAGATTTGTTGACCCAGATACAATGGATATTGCAGCATCTTTTGATGGATTTATAGATACAGCATCTAATCTTGTTAATACTGATCCTTTATATCAAAATATTATTGATAATCAATTAGGCAATATTTTAGTAGTTAAAGATATTGAAACTATGAAAGCACTTGGATCTAAGATTAAATATAGATATAGAGTAGTAACACTAGATGGAGAAATACTTCATACTGGTGGTGCTATGACTGGTGGTAATGTTAATACTAAACAATCTAATGTAATTAATAATAAATTGTTATTAGATAAACATAATAAGGATTTAGATAGTTTACAAGAAAAGCTAAAAATGACTGAAAGTGAGTATAATATTACTAATGAAGATGTAAGAATATTAGAAACTGAGCTTATTTCAAAAAGAAGTGATATAAGTGCTAAAGATGCAATTATAGATGCTAAAAATAATGAACTTAATGAATTAAATTCTAGATTAGATCAAATAGTATCTGAAATTAAAGGTACAGATAATGTTATTAAGAATGAAGTAGATAAAGAACTTGATAAAGTATTATCTGATATAGTTAAGATTTCTAAAGAAAAAGAAGAAACTAATAATAAACTTATTAAGTTAAGAAGTGAAAGAAATGATGTTTCTAGTGAGATTGAGGAATTAGAACTTCTTAATAAGAAAAAGAATAGTGAATATAATAAAAAGTTAGATGAAGCTAAAACACTAGAAGTAGAAATAGGTAAGATGGATATTAAATTAGATACACTGCTTAATAAGTTAAGTGATGAATATGAAATGACTTATGAAAGAGCTAGTCAAGAATATATTCTATCTCTAGATGAAAGTGTTGCACGTTCTAAAGTTAATAGCTTAAGAAAATCAATTAATGAACTTGGCGATGTAAATGTTGGTTCAATTAAAGAGTTTGAACGTGTAAATGAAAGATATACATTCTTAAATACTCAAAGAGAAGATCTTGTTAAAGCAAGTGATGATTTACTTTCTATTATTACTGATTTAGATGATACTATGAAGAAAAGATTTAGTGAAACATTTAAGAAAGTTAATGAAGAATTTGGCAGAGTATTTAAAGAACTATTTAAAGGTGGTAAAGCTGAGTTAAAACTTACTGATCCTGAAGATATGCTTAATACTGGAGTAGAGTTAAATGCTTGCCCTCCAGGTAAATCTTTAAAGAATTTGACTGCACTTTCTGGAGGAGAAATGACTTTAACTGCAATTGCACTTTTATTTAGTATTTTAAATATAAGAACTGTTCCTTTCTGTATATTAGACGAGGTAGAAGCCGCACTTGATGATGCTAACGTTGCATCATTTGGTGAATATATTCAAAAATATAAAGATAAATCACAATTTATAGTTATTACACATAAAAAGAAGACAATGGAATATGCAAATACTTTATATGGTATTACAATGCAAGAGTCTGGAGTATCTAAACTAGTAAGTGTTAGATTAGAAGACAAATAAAATTTGTCTTTTTTCTATGTACAATTTTTTTTAAAAATGATAAAATGTATTTAGAATAGTGAGTTTTTATGGATTGACATGATTAACATTTATACATATACTAGTCAATTATAAAAACGAAATGGAGGAATTTTATGGACACATCGTTAATGACAAGAGAAGAAATTGACAACCGTTTACAAGAATTAGAACAAAATATAACTGCTTTACAGTTAGAAAGAAACAATGGAAGTTTAACTCCAGAAATTCAAGAAGGGTTACAACAAGCATATCAAGAGATAGAAACATTTAGAAACGCTACACAACAAACTATAACTAACGATAATAGAATTAAAGAACTTGAACAAATGATTCAAGAAAAACAAAATACTATTAATTCTATGGATCAAGCTATTGGTTTCGTTTCTATGGGTAGTGATTCAACACCTGATTCTATTAATGATGAAGTAGAAACTAGAAATAACGAAGAAAGTCTTCAAAATGAATATAAAGAAGAATTAAATAAATTATTAAGTGATTTACAAAACTTAACTTATGATAATTTAACTAAAGTTAAAGATATAAATTCAAAGAGAATTGAAGAACTTGCTGATAAAAATAGAACTCCTGAAGAAGAAGCTGAATATAAAGATCTTAATAATAAAGCGATGAAAATCGAAACTGAATTCTTAAGAAGATATGCAAATAATAATATTTACAAAAATCAAGAAGTAAACGGATTAGTTGAACAAAAAAGAAATGCCCGTGTTTCATTAAGTTTATTAGCTCAAAGAAATACAAATACTAGGTCAGAAGAATATGAATTAGAAAAAGCATATGCTGAAGAACTAGTAAGAAATTTAAATTTAATTGAATGTGAAATTGAAAGACAAAGACCACTTGAATTAGCGGTTATGACTGATGAACAATTGGGAAATGAACTTGATAGATTATTAGATTTAATGGAAGTTCAAAACGAAAAGAACCCATATGATTCATCTAGACCATTTGCTCCTGGTAGAAATAATGAATTATATAATTTATATATTGAAAAAGCTAACTCAATAAACGAAGAATTAACAAATAGAAGAAATAATGTTAATACTCATCAAAATCAAAATCAAGATACTCAAGACCGAGGAAACCAAGGCCAAGGAACACAAGATCAAAATTCTGAAAATGATCAAAATCCAGAAAATGATTCAGACAAAAATAAAGCTAATGATCAAAATCGCGATTTAGATATGAAAGCTCCTCATTTGAATAATACAATTGGTCTTGCTGGAAGTGAAAGCGCTAGAGAATGTATTAGAAGCAGAAAGAGAAGAAATAAAACTGGTGTAAAAGTTGCTATGGCAACTATGACAGCTCTTTCATTATTAGGTGGTGCCGCTCTTGTTCCAGCTTTAGCTGCTGGTGTTGGTGCTGCTACATCAACTGTTGCTATATCTACTGCTGTTGATTTAATTCAAAAGGAAATATTTGATGACAAATTAAAGAAACTTGCTCATAAAGCTGGTACAGAAGTTATTTATGACTATGAAGCTGGTACTGTTGGATTTGGTAAACGTGGTGATAATGGTAAAATTGAATATGTTTCAAGTTCTGATGAATTAAAAGACATGATGATTAATGATTTAATGGATCAAGGAATTGAAAAAGCAAATGCTGAAAAAGAAGCTAATACTACTTTCAATTTATTCGCTAAAGATTTCAAAAAAATGAGTAAAAAGTCTTTATTAGATAATGGATTAGATTTTTCAAAAATTAATTTAAGTAAAGATTTAACTAATGTTTATGATATGAAATTTGGTGGTGTTACACCTGCTGGTACATTAGTGAAACAAAAGATAAATGAAATTGGAAATTCATTAGAAAATGGTTATAAGAATTTTGGTGAACGTGCTAGTGGTTTTTCTGAATTCCTTTCAAATACTAAAGTAGCTCAACTTATTCAATTAGGTGATATAAGAATTAAAAACAATTTAACAAAATTACAATCACTTAGAAGTTCTACTGATTCATTATCAGATGTACAAAAAGCAGTTATTGATGATGCAATTGATAAAGAAAATGATTTAATTAATAAAGAACCATCTAAGCTTATCGATAAAGCTAATGATTTAAATGATATTGTTACATCTTATACAGGTCAAAAATTAAATAATAAAAATGATAAGACTGATGATTTAACAAATAGTGATAAACAAGATGTACCTCAAGATGTTGAACCTATAATTCCTGATGTACCTCAAGAACCACAAGATGTAGATCATTCTGTTGATACTCCAAGTGATTCATTTGTAGGTATCCCTGATGATATTTTATATGCTGATGACTTATCACAAGATCCATCACAAAATATAGATATTAATAATCAAGATATTCAAAACATGAGTAATGGTTCTAATGAACCTAGTTCTTTAGAAGATCAAATTAATGGTATGACGTTAGATGAACAAAAAGATGCCTTAGATCAAGCAATTCAAACATATCAAGCAAATGGTATGGAAGAAGAAGCTGAAGCGTTAAGACAACAATTAGATTCATTAAATTTAGATGATAATTCTATGAGTTTAGGAAGATAGGTGAGAATAATGACAGAGGTTGGAAATATTGTTACTTTAGATGATAATAAAGAATATTTGATTCTTGAAGAACAATTTAAAGATGATGTTAGATACTTATATGCAGTTAGAGTTTTAATTGATGATACTTTAACTGATGAATTTACAATTTTTAAAACTATAAAAAAAGATAACAGTGAATTTTTATTACCTGTTGATGATAAAACATTATATGATGAACTTGCTGAAGGATTCCTTGATATAGCAAGTGAAAAGTTAATGGAAATTGATAAATCAGAATTAGAAGAAGGAAGTAACGAATAGTTACTTCTTTTATTTTAAGAAAATTAGCACTAACTATTGACGAGTGCTAATTTTTGAGTTATATTTAATATGCACTGGTAAAGTGTTAGGATGTGATTATTTATGCAAGAAAGACAAGAGGCTATTTTAAGAGAAATTGTTGAGTCTTATATAAAAACATTTGAACCAGTTCCATCAAAAGCTTTAGTCGAAAAGTTTAATTGTAGTTCTGCTACTATTAGAAATGATATGTCTAGTCTTGAAGAAATGGGTTTACTTGAAAAAGAACATACATCAAGTGGAAGAATTCCTTCAGAAAAAGGATATAAGTATTATGTAGATCACTTAATGAAACCTAAAGATATTACAGGTGAAGATGTTCTTAAACTTCAAACTATACTTAATAATAATAATTTAGTTATTAGTGATGCTGTTGAGAAATGCATGGAAATTATTAGTGATATTACACATTATACTACTGTAGTAATTGGACCTAATAAAAGTAATAATACATTAAAACAAATTAATATTATTCCACTTGATATTAAACAAGATGGTGATTCAACAGTAGTTGCAGTACTTGTTACTAATCAAGGTGTAGTAGAAAATAAACAAATAGTAGTTTCTAATGAAATAAACATGAATGAACTTACTAAAACTTGTGAGATTATTAATAAAGCACTTGTAGGAACTCCTTTAGATAAGGTAATTGAAAGACTTGAACTTGAAATTAAACCTAAGATTAGAGATGTTGTTAAGCAATATGAACAAATTTATAATTTCTTCTCAAATGCATTTCAAGATTTTGCAATGGAAAAGACTGATGTAACATTTGGTGGTAAAACAAATTTACTAGATTTTAAAGAATATGAAGAACCTAGCAAATTAAAAGAAATGGTTGCAAAATTAGAAGATATTGATTTAGTAAAAAGAATAGATACTAAAGATAAAGAAGTTAAGGTTTATATTGGTGAAGAAAATGAGTTTGATCCAGATACAACAATAATTAAAACTCATTATGAAGCTGATGGAAATGAAGGAACAATAGCTATTATTGGACCAAAAAGAATGGAATATGAAAAAGTTGTTACACTTTTAAATTTCCTTAAAGATTATATAGAAAAATAGGTGAATATATGAAACATAAAGATAAAGAAGAAAAATGCTGTTGTGGCGAAAACTGTAATTGTGAAGAAAATTGTAATTGCGATGAAACTTGCACATGTGGTTGTAAGAATGGTGAAGAATGCACTTGTGGAGATACTTGCAATTGTGGTGAAGAATGTGAATGCCATAAAGAAAAATCACATCATAGCAATTCACATCATGAAAAAATAGAAAAGCTTGAAAATGAATTAAAAGAAGAAAAAGAAAAAAGTTTAAGAATTCAAGCTGAAATGATGAACTTCAAAAGAAGACAAGAAGAAACGCTTGCGACTTATAAAAAATATGCTAACGAATCTATATTAAAAGAATTACTTTTAATCAAGGATAACTTTGAAAGAGGTTTATCATTAGAAAATGATGAAAATAAAGAAATATTCAAAGGATTTAGAATGATTTATCAAAATATTGATAAAATTCTAGAAGAAAATCAGGTTGTTGAAATCAATGCAATTGATGTTGAATTTGATCCTGCTGTTCATCAAGCTGTTATGACTGAACATAAAGATGGTGTTAAAGCTGGAATGGTAATTGATTGTTTACAAAAAGGATATAAATATAAAGATAGAGTACTTAGACCTGCCATGGTTAAGGTATCTGAATAATAAGAAAGAAGGAATTAAAAATGGCAAAAATTATAGGTATTGACTTAGGTACAACTAACTCATGTTGTGCAGTATTAGAAGGAGGTTCTCCAGTAGTTATCGCTAATAGTGATGGAGATAGAACTACACCTTCTGTTGTAGCATTTAAAAATGGCGATGAAATTGTAGGTATTCAAGCTAAAAGACAAGCTGTTACAAATGCAAATAATACTATTTCATCAATTAAAAGATTAATGGGTACTAGTGAAAAAGTAAAAGCTGAAGGAAAAGAATATACTCCAGAAGAAATTTCTGCAAAAGTACTTATGAAAATTAAAAAGGATGCTGAAAGTTATTTAGGTGAACCTGTTACTCATGCAGTAATTACAGTTCCAGCATACTTTAATGATGCTCAAAGACAAGCTACTAAGAATGCAGGTAAAATTGCAGGATTAGAAGTAGATAGAATTGTTAATGAACCAACTGCTGCTGCATTAGCATATGGTTTAGATAAACAAGATACAGCTCAAACTATTCTTGTTTACGACTTAGGTGGAGGTACATTCGATGTATCTATCCTTGAACTTGGTGATGGAGTATTTGAAGTTAAATCTACATCTGGTAATAACCATTTAGGTGGTGATGACTTCGATAAGAGAGTAGCTGACTTTATTACTGAAGAAATTAAGAATCAAACTAATGCTGATGTATCTAAAGATAATATGGCATTACAAAGAATTAAAGATGAAGCTGAAAAAGCTAAGAAAGCTTTATCAACTCAAACTACTACAACTATTAGCTTACCATTTATTGGTATGGTAGATGGATCTCCAGTTAACTTTGAAATGGATCTTTCTAGAGCTAAATTTGAATCATTAAATAAAGACCTTTTTGATTCAACATTAGTACAAGTTAAGAATGCACTTAAAGATGCTGGATTAAAGAGTAGTGATATTGACCAAGTTGTATTAGTTGGTGGTTCTTCAAGAATTCCATACATTCAAGAACTTGTTAAGAAAGAATTAGGAAAAGAACCAAATAAAGGTGTTAACCCTGATGAAGTAGTTGCTATGGGTGCTGCTATTCAAGGTGGTGTATTAACTGGTGAAGTTGCTGACTTAGTATTACTAGATGTAACACCATTATCACTTGGTATTGAAACTTTAGGAGATGTAATGACAGTATTAATTCCAAGAAATACTACAATTCCTACAAGTAAATCACAAGTATTCTCAACTGCTCAAGATAATCAACCAGCTGTTGATGTTCATGTATTACAAGGTGAAAGACCAATGGCTTCTGATAATAAGACATTAGGAGAATTCCAATTAACTAACATTCCACCAGCAAGAAGAGGTGTACCTCAAATTGAAGTTACATTTGATATTGATGCTAATGGTATTGTTAATGTTAAAGCTAAAGATTTAGGAACTGGAAAAGAACAAAAGATTACAATTTCTAATAATACTAACCTAAGTGATGAAGAAATTGATAAGATGATGAAAGAAGCTGAAGCTAATAAAGAAGCTGATGAAAAGAAGAAAGCATTAGCAGATGCTAAGAACGAAGCTGAACAAGCAATCTTTGCTGCTGAAGGTGCAATTAGAGACCTTGGTGATAAAGTTAAGGATGATGAAAAGAAAGATGTTGCAGAAAAAACTGAAGATTTAAGAAAAGCACTAGCTGAAGAAAATCCATCAGTAGATTCAATTAAAGATAAAACTAAAGCATTACAAGATGTTGCTATGGCTTTAGCTGGTAGAGTATATGAAGAAGCTTCTAAGAATACTGACAATGGTTCAACTGATTCAACTGAAGATGAAGGACCTGCTGAAGCTGAATTCGTAGATAAAAAGTAAGATAATTAAAGAGAATTAAAAGTTCTAGGAAACTAGAACTTTTAACTAGTGAGGAAGATTTTATGCAAACTTATAATAATAGAAGTGAAGTTCCAGATAAATATAAATGGAATTTAAATGAATATTTTAAAAATGAAGATGAATTAAAAGAAACTATTAAAAAAACAGAAGAAATGATTAAGATAATTCCTGAATACAAAGGTACTCTTAAAGATTCTAACAAAGTATTAGAATGTATGGATTTAATATTTGAGACTGGTTTTAATGTAGAAGATATTTATGTTTATACATATTTAGTTAATGATCAAGAATTAGGTAACTCTAATAGTATGAAGAATAAATCAATTGCTGAAAATTTATATGCTAAATATTCTAGTAGTTTATCATTCTTTGATCCTGAAATACTTTCTTTAAATGAAGAAGAATATAAAAGCCTTTTTAAAAATAAAGGCTTAGATAAATATAAGTTTGCATTAGATCAAATTTATAGAGCAAAATCACATGTTTTAAGTGAAAATGAAGAAAGAATTATTACTGAGATTACTCATGCTGCTGATCACTTTGATGATATGTCATCAACTATGTTAAATAGTGAACATGATTATGGTGAGGCTGAAATAGATGGAGAAAAAAGAGTAATTACTCCAACTAATTTAAGAAGTTTTTTAAAGAATAAAGATGCTTCTAAAAGAAAAGAAATTAGAGAATCTTATTCAAAAACACTTGAAAACTATGGTACAACTTCTGCTCAATTACTAAATGGTTATGTTTCACTTTCTGAAACTGTATCAAAGATAAGAAAATATGAAAATTCATGGGATGCTAAATTATTTAATCTAAATATTCCTAATAAAGTATTTGAAACATTAGTTAATGTTGTTGAAAATCATGTTTCTAGCTTACAAGAGTATTTTAAACTTTATAAAAGTGAATTAGGATTAGATGAATTAACTTTAAATGATTTATCATTAGAAATGAGTAAAAATGAAAAGAAGTATTCTATTGAGGATGCTCAAAAGTTATGTTTAGATGCATTAAAACCACTTGGTAATGATTACTTAAATCATTTCAAAAAAGTATTTGATAATAATTATATTGATTATTGTACTTACAAAGGAAAATGTTCTGGTGGATATTCATTTAATACTTCTACTAAAGACTCAAGAATTTTACTTTCATTTAATGGAGATTTAGAAGATGTTTCTACAATTATTCATGAAGGTGGACATAATGTACATCATCAATATGTTAAAGAAAATAATCCTGCATATTATAGAGAAATAAGCTCACTTGTTTGTGAAGTTGCTAGTTTAACTAATGAATGCTTACTTTCTAGTTATCTTGCTAAGAATGGTGAATCTATTACTGAAAGAAAAGCAGGAATTGATAATATACTAGGTGTAATTATTTCTAATTTATTTGGTGCCGTTAGAGAAGGTAAAATGGAACAAGATTTCCATAATGAATATTTAGATACAGGATCAATAACTAAAGATTATATGGATAAATTAACTGTTGATTCTTTAAAGAAATATTATGGAAATACAGTTAAATTAGATGAATATGCTAATGTATCTTGGATGAGAAGAAGTCACTATTATATGGACTTTTACTTATATAGTTATGCAATTTGTATTTCTGTTGCATCATATGTTGCAAAAAATATTTTAGATGGAGATAGTGAAATGTTAGATAAGTATATTAAATTCTTATCTACAGGTGGAGATACATGGCCAATTGATGCTTTCAAAGTATTAGGTATAGATTTAACTGAAAGTAAAGTATATGAAGAAGCTATTAATTATTTTGATAGTTTAATTGAAGAATATAAGAAAATAAATAATTAGAAAGGTCGTTTATTATGGCTGATAAAAAAGATTATTATGAATCGCTTGGTGTTAGTAAGACTGCTACTGATGCTGAAATAAAATCTGCATTTAGAAAACTTGCTAAGAAGTATCACCCAGATAATAAAGAAACTGGTGATGAAGCTAAATTTAAAGAAATTGGTGAAGCATACTCTGTATTAAGTGATAAAGAAAAACGTCAACAATATGATCAATTTGGTCATGCTGCATTCCAAAATGGTGGAGCAGGCTTTGGTGGTGGAGCTTCTGGATTCTCTGGATTTGGATTTGATGATATTGATTTAAGTGATTTATTTAATATGTTTGGCGGAGGATTTTCTTCTAGAAGTTCATCACGTGGTAATGCTAAAACTAAGGGTAGAGATATTGAAACTAATGTAGAAATATCATTTGATGATGCTGTTTATGGATGTGAGAAAGTTTTAAAAGTTTCACTTGATGAACCTTGTTCAGAATGTTCTGGTAAAGGTGGTAAGGGAGAAAAAACTTGTCCTACATGTGGTGGTAGAGGTAGAGTTGTTTCTCAACAAAGAACTATGTTTGGTGTTTTCCAAACTGAAACTGCTTGTCCTGATTGCCGTGGTAGAGGAGTCACTTATGAATCTACTTGTTCAGCATGTCATGGAAAAGGGATTATTGAAAAAGTAAAAGAAATTACTTTAAGAGTTCCAAGAGGTGTAGAAACTGGAGATACACTTAGATTAAGCGGTAAAGGTAATGCTGGTGCTAATGGTGGTGCAAGAGGAGACATCTATATTAACTTTAAAGTTAAAGAACATGAAATCTTCAAAAGAGATGGTAGAGATGTTTATGTAGATATTCCACTTACGCTTACTGAGGCTATTCTTGGATGCGAAAAAGAAATTCCAACTATTCATGGAACTATAGTTACTAAGATTCCTGCAGGTACTCAAAATTTAGAGAAATTTAGATTTAAAGGTAAAGGTGTAGATGATGAAAAGTCAGGTCGCCTTGGAGATGAGTATGGAATTGTTAAAGTAATTATTCCTGATAAACTTACTAAAGAGCAAAAAGAACTTATTAAAAAGTTATCTGAAACCACTTTAGATAATTCTAAAGAATTTAAAACTTATTATAAATATACAAAGTAAAGTGAATTTTTAATTCACTTTTTTTAAATTATATGTTATTCTACGTAAAATGAGTGATATTATGAAAAAAATAAATGAATATATTGTAATGACTTATCGTGAATTAAAAGATAAAGGATGGCCAACTGAAAACTTTATAAATAATATTAAAGATGTTAATATAGATGAAGTTGATGTTAGCGAGTATATTTATTTAATGGATGGAAGTGACTTAAAGTCAGCTTTAAAATTTTTAAAAAATAATATTATATATACTAAATCGACTAAGTTTTTTACTTTATATAAAGATTTAGTTAGATTTGCCACTTGTAAAGATTATCCATTAAATAAATATATTATGAATGATTTAGTAAATGAGAATCCATTTGTATTTAATCCTTGTGGTATTTGTAATGTAGTTGAAGCTACTAATTATTATTTTGCAACTATATTATTTAAAAAAGAAAAGAATCCAGTTTTAATATATGATGATTTTAATTCTTTAACTCTTGCAATGGCAATAGTTATTAATAAGATTGGAATTGATAAATTTGCCAATATGTATTTTAATGGCGATTATACGTGTTTAACTAGTGAAGTTGTTAATGCAGTTGGTCCAGTTATGACAAAGAAGATATATGATTATGCTGCAAAGATTTTTGATGAAAATGGAACCAATTTAGATTTGTTAAATGAAATATTAGATACAAGTGATGATTTAACTTATTTAAGTGAGTATAAAGATATGCTAGGTAGAGGAATTGATTATCGCATGAATCACTATAATGATGAAATGATTGCTGATTTTGTCAAGAAACCAATTTCTGTACCAACGTATGTTAAGACTGAAAAACCAAAGATGAAAGCAAGAAAGCTTTTAGATATATTTAAGTTTAATAAGAAAAAAGAAAAATAGAAGGCTTTTATGTTAGTAGTGGAGAAAAATGATTTAAAATTAAATTTGAGAAAAAGAAGTATAATAAAACCATGAAAATAAATAATACCACAATTATTAACACTTGTGGTATTATTTATTTAAGGTGTATAAAGATGGAATATGAAATTAAAAGTCCAAAGATAAAAAAAGTAGATGATAAATTTATCCCAATAGATAATATTGATGTATTAAATGTTTATATTACTTTAAAAAATAAGAATTTGAATGTAGAAACTTTTAGAGAAAATATTAAAGATTTAGTAATTAAAGATGAATTTGATAAAGATGGGGATACATCATATGACTATATAGATAATGTAATTTATTGTCCAAAAGAAAAATATAAGAATAGTATTACTCATGAGTTATTACATGCTGCTACCTCGATAAAAAATGTAAATGGCGTTTATGCTGGTTTTATGTATGCAGATTTCTTTACAAAAGATTGGATTGGTATTGGATTATATGAAGGAATGACTGCATATGTTGATGAATTATTATTTGGTGATTATACAAAAGAAAAAAGAGAAGTTGAAAAATATACATATCAACTTACAAAGAGTATAATAAAAAATTTAGAATTAATTATACCAGAAGAAACTTTAATTAATTATTTTATGAATAGTGATCTTTCCTCACTTATATTAAGATTTAATGATTTATATGATGATGTGACTCATGTATTAGATTTTTTAGAAGCTGTTGATAATTTATATTTTAAGTTTGATTTAACAAGTAATGTTGATTCCGATTATATTAATGATATTAAAGAAGATTATAATAAAGTTAAAACTTTTATTGCTGAATCTCTTTATATAATTGTAAATGATAGTTTCAATAATAAAGAAATTAATAAAGAAGATTTAAAATATTTTAATAACTTATCAAAAAGCATATTAAATGGTGTTATTGAAATGAATGGAATTGCATATGGAGTGAAAAATCCTAGAGAATATAATAAAATTAAAAAAAGATATAAGAAAAGAAAAAACGCTTAGTAATATAAGCGTATTTTTTTTGTTTTTTGATCTATCATTCCTTCTTCTTTAAGATATTTAATTTCTCGAATCATAGCACTTCTATCTACTGATATGAATCTAGCTAAATGAGATAAACTAAAGGGAAGAGTAATAGATTTTGATCCTTGTTCTTTAGATAACTGTTTAAAATATGTAAGTAATTTATTTCTTATAGTTTTTTTAGTTAATATATCAATTCTTTTATTTTTAAAAGACATTTGTTCAAAAATAATTGCTAGTAAGTTCTGTACGAATGTAATATAAAAGTCACTTTTAATAAACTCGGCATTTTCAATTTCACGATAATCAATAAATGTAACATTAGTATTATCTTTAGTAATAATAGAACATTCATCTGATAATACGATAGAGTAAATGGTAGAACCAAAGATATCATTTTCTTTTAATTCATCAATTAATGTTTCATTACCATCATAGTCTGTTTGTATTATATCTATTGATCCAGTATCTATGATTCCAATTGAGTTTGTTCTATCCATGTAATCAATAATATTGATTCCTTTTGTAAACTTTACAGTACTTGCTCTAAAAATTTTAAATAGTTTTTCCTTGTTTTTTAGGCTTATATTTTCAAACAAATTTTTCATTTGACATCATCCTTGTAAAAATTTTATCAAATTATGCAAAAAGTTGCAAATGCAACATTTGATATTTTTTTAATATATTATAATGAGAGTGTGATAGAGATACTATCAAGGAATGGAGAGGAAATAAAATGAAAGTTATCAAAAGAGATGGACATGTCGTTGACTATAGCCCTGATAAGATAGAAGCGGCAATCCAAAAAGCTAACGCTGAAGTTGATGAAGAGTTTCAAGCTTCTAGCGTACAAATCAAAAACATTATTAAGTACATTGAAAAATTAGGAAAGAAAAGAATTTTAGTTGAAGATATTCAAGATATTATTGAAACTAAGCTTATGTCTATTGGTAAATATGAACTTGCGAAACATTATATTACTTATAGATATACAAGAGAATTAGTTAGAAAAGCTAATTCAACTGATAGAGCTATTAAAGAACTTATTGATGGAGAATCTGAATATTGGAATACTGAAAACTCAAATAAGAATGCTAAAGTAGTAACTACTCAAAGAGATTATTTAGCTGGTATTACTAGTACAGATATTACTAAGAGATTTTTACTACCTGAAGATATAGTTACTGCTCATGAAGAAGGTATTATTCATTTCCATGACGCAGATTATTTTGCACAAAATGCTTTACACAACTGTGATTTAATTAACTTAGATGATATGTTACAAAATGGAACTAATGTTAATGGAGTTATGATTGAAAAACCTCATAGATTTTTAACTGCTATGACTATTGCAACTCAATTAATTACAGCAGTATCAAGTTCTCAATATGGAGGAGCCACAATTACATTAACTCACTTAGCACCATTTATTAGAGCATCTAAAGAAGCTTATGAGAAAAAATATAAAGCTCGTAAACTTACTGCAGCTCAAATTAAGAAGTTTGTAGATGAAGACTTAAGAAAAGAAATTACAGATGGAGTACAAACTTTCCAATATCAAATTAATTCAATGACTACAACAAACGGACAAGCACCATTCTTAAGTGTTTGTATGTATTTAGGGGAAACAGAAGAATATAAAGAAGAATTAGCGCTTTTAATTGAAGAATTCTTACATCAAAGAATTCAAGGTATGAAGAATGAAAATGGTGTTTATATTACACCAGCATTCCCAAAACTATTATATGTTCTTGAAGAAGATAATATTAAGAAGGGCTCTAAATATTATTATTTAACTGAACTTGCAGCTGAATGTACTTCAAAACGTATGGTACCAGATTATATTTCAGAAAAAGTTATGAAAGAACTTAAGAAGAATGAATATGGAGTAGGAGAATGCTATCCATGTATGGGATGTCGTTCATTCTTAACGCCTGATAGAGGAATTAGTAGAGGTAATGTTGCTAAAGCTAAGAATTATAAAGAAGGTGTTGGTAAATACTATGGTAGATTTAACCAAGGTGTTGTTACTATTAACTTAGTAGATGTAGCACTTTCTAGTGATAAAGATATGGAAACATTCTGGGAAATTATGGAAGATAGACTAGAATTATGCCATAGAGCATTACAAATTAGACACAAACGTCTTTCTAAGGCTACTAGTGATGTTGCTCCAATTTTATGGCAACATGGTGCTTTAGCTAGACTTGATAAGGGTGAATCTATTCATGATTTATTACATGGTGGATATTCAACTATTAGTTTAGGTTATGCAGGCCTTTATGAATGTGTTAAGTTCATGACTGGACATTCACATACTGATCATGGTAAAGGATATGACTTTGCTATTGAAGTAATGCAAAAATTAAATGATAAATGCAAAGAATGGAAAGAAGCAGAAGATATTGATTATTCAGTATATGGAACTCCAATTGAATCTACTACTTATAAATTTGCTAAATGCTTAAGAGAAAGATTTGGGGTTATTAAAGGAATTACTGATAGAAATTATATTACTAATTCATATCATGTTCCTGTATTTGAACAAATTGATGCATTCACTAAATTAAAACTTGAAAGTGAATTCCAAAAACTTTCTCCAGGTGGTGCAATTTCATATATTGAAACTGCTAATCTTTCAAACAATATTCCAGCTGTACTAGAAGTTATTAATTTTATTTATGATAACATTATGTATGCTGAATTAAATAGTAAATTTGATTATTGCCAAGAATGTGGATATACAGGAGAAATTCTAATTGATGAAAATCTTGAATGGTATTGCCCAAACTGTGGTAATAGAGACCATGATAAATTAAATGTTGCAAGACGTACTTGTGGTTATATTGGTTCTAATTTCTGGAACAAAGGAAGAACTCAAGAAATTAAAGAAAGAGTAATTCACTTAGATAACTGCGATGCAGAATGTGAAACTTGTAAATAATGAGTAAGTATAACAAAATAAGAAAAATGGATATATCTAATGGCCCTGGTGTCAGGGTCTCTATATTCATGCAAGGTTGTATATTTCATTGTGAAGGATGTTTTAATCCAGAAACTTGGGATTTTAAATGTGGTAATGAGTTTACTGATGATACAATAAATGAAGTATTAAATTTATGTGCACCGGATCATATTAAAGGTTTATCAATTTTAGGTGGTGAACCAATGCATCCTAAAAACATTGAAGCTACTACTAAACTTGCTAAAGAATTTAAGAAGATGTATCCAAATAAAACTATTTGGTCTTGGACAGGATTTAATTTTGAAGATATTAAAGATAAAGAAGTTTTTAAATATATTGATGTTTTAATAGATGGACAATTTAAGATTAATCTTAGAAATCCTAATTTAAGATGGAAAGGTTCATCTAACCAAAGAGTTATTGATGTAAAAAAATCACTTAAAAAAGGTGAAGTAGTATTAAGCGAGGAGTAAAAATGGCAAGAGGATTTGAAATAGCAAAAGGTTTTGAAGATAAAAACATTAATTTACCTGTAAGAAAAACAAAGTTAAGTGCAGGTTATGATTTTGAGGCAGCTGAAGATACAATTATTCCTGCTTTCAAAAGAGGGGATGCCCCAACTTTAATTAAGACTGGTATTAAAGCTTATATGGAAGATGATGAGGTGTTATACCTTTATAATAGAAGTTCTAATCCAAAGAAAAAAGGACTTATCTTAGCTAACTCAGTAGGAGTTGTAGATGCTGATTATTATGGTAATCCTGATAATGATGGACATATTATGTTTGCTTTCTATAATATGAAAGATGAAGATGTTACTATAAAAAAAGGTGAAGCTATTGGTCAAGGAGTATTCCAAAAATATTTAGTTGTAGATAACGATCAAGCGGAGGGAGAAAGAACTGGCGGGTTTGGTTCAACTTCGAAATAAGAAAGATGAAAATCTTTCTTTTTTTATAAAAAACTGTTTTAATAAAAATTAACATAATGTTATAATACATATGCGATATACGGGGGAATTTATATGAAAATTAAAAAAATGAATGCAGATGTTTTAAAAATATTAACTTGCTATTTTTCATTGTATATTATTAATTTGCCACAAGTCCTAAGATATAGTGATCCAGAATTACTTTTTAAAACTAATATTTTAACTATTTTGGACATATTTTTTATATCTTGTTTAGCAACTTTTATTCCCTGTATTCATTATATTAATAGGGGTGAAAAATTAGATAAAAAGTTTGGTCATAAGATATGTCTATTAAATTCTATTATTATTTGTTTTGTTGGTTTATTATTTTCATATTTTTTATTGAGAACTTATGGATATTATTTTATAATTTCTGATATTGCTGGCAGTGTAATTTATTATTTTATAAATCGTGTTTTATTTACTGATTTTAAAAAGTTAGATTATTATGTAGTTAATTTAATTGAATATACTATTGTAATGTCATCAATTCTAATTATTCTTTATATCAGTATAAATTACTTTAGAAGTTCAGTAGATCCTCCTAATTATAGGATTGAAGAAAACATTTATAGTGAAAATGTAAATAGGTCTTAAAAGGCCTATTTTAATTTGACTATAAGTTCTCTAAATGTTAGAATAATAAGCATTATTGAAAGGAGCAATGTATATGATTAGAAGTAATTCTTTTGAAAAAAAATATCCTATTCTTGCACCTTTTATTAAGGATACTGAAGTAAGAAATAATTTACTTAATAATAAAGATTTACTTATGAAATATGAAAAGAATAATTCTTTAATTAAAGCTTATGTAAATGAATTATCTAATATATTTGATAACGAAACTGTAAGAAAGATGATTATTGATACAGTATTTAAATTACCAGAAGAATTATTAGTTTCATTTATTACTGCTTATTTAAATAGTGATGATATAACTAAACGTAATAGTAATTGTTTAGTTTACTATAATAAGACAGTTGTTTATGGTAAGGAAGTTGTTAAATATATCGAAGAACATGGTATTGTATCTAATAGAGATTATAAAAATTTACCTAGAGTTATTGTTGAAAAGAAGTTTAATGATATTATTCTAAAACAAGTATTAACTTATGGTGGAGAGAATATCTTAATGATGAAAGAACAATTAACTCTTCAAGAAAAAAGTTTATTAATTACTTTTATTGAATCTAATAACTTTAATGTTTTAGATTTATTATTTAGTGAATATGTTCCGTTTAAAAAATTACTTGCTTTCTTAAATGCTACAGGTATTAATACTAATATAATCAATAATAAGAATTTAAATACCTATGGTGCTGAAAAATTAATTTCTTTAGTTATGATTAATTTCTCGTTATATGGAGATATTAATTTAAAGAATAATATTGAAACTATATCTTTAATGTTAAAAGAAAATAGAAAAGATCTTATTGATAAATTAATTGAATATAATTTAGTTCCATATACATTCTTTATTGATAATGATTCAATTGAGACAATTTCTGTTGATGAGATGCTTGATAAAATAACAACATCTAGATATGTTTTAGAAAAAGCAGCTTAAGTTAAAATTTATACTTGCATTTTACTGTGAATTATACTATAATCTATTTGTTCGCAGTAAATATGTCTGGGTAGCTCAGCTGGATAGAGCATCCGCCTTCTAAGCGGCAGGTCAGGAGTTCGAATCTCCTCCCGGACACCAGTTTGTAAATTAACTAACCAATTGGTTAGTTTTTTTATTTTTATAAATGATCTATTAGATTGCATTTTTTATGTTCTTTTTTTAAAATTATTATTAGAGGATAAAGTGTATGAAGAAAAGAATAATAATTATAGTTTCATGTCTTTCTACAATTCTAATTTCTATATTACCTATGGGTCTATCTCCTGAGTGGAATGGTAAAAATATGTATCATAGGAATCAATATGAGTTACTTGCTGATTCATTCATAAAAGGTAGATTAGATATTGAATATGATAAAGTTTATTATGAAAGTTTAAGCAAGCTTGAAAATCCTTATGATTTTGAATTACGAAATGAAAAAAATGTTATATATAAATGGGATCATGCATATTATAAAGGAAAGTATTATGTTTATTTTGGGGTTGTTCCGGTAATAATAATTTTTTTACCATATAGATTTATTGCTGGAAAATCACTTAATACATATCATGCTACTCAAATATATGTAGCAATATTTATTATTGGTATATTTTATTTATTTTATTATTTAAAGAAAAAGACTAAGAGTAAGATTAGTGATTTTGAATATATACTTGCATCAATTGGTGTATCGCTTGCAACTGTTTGGTATGCTACTGGTTATCCTGCTTTGTATACTACTGCAATAACCGCAGGTTTAATGTTTTCTATACTTAGTATTATTATGTATATGAAATGTATTTTAGATAAGAGGAAAAGTATTAAATACTTATTATTAGGTGCATTATTTGGTGCTTTAATATTTGGATGTAGACCAACAATTGGTTTTGTTAATATTTTATTTTTCCCTGCACTTTTAAGTGTAATAAAAAAAGAAAAGAGAAGTGAAAAGTTTCTTATAACACTTTTATCTCTTTTACCATATCTTTTGATTGCAGTTCTTTTAATGCTTTATAACTATGTAAGATTTGATAGTTTATTTGAATTTGGTCAAAGTTATCAGTTAACTGATTCTGATCAATCACATTTATTAGATATAACTCTTAATTTAAAACATATGTTAAATTCTTTAAAGAACTTCTTCTTTTATAATGAACCTTTTGGCGATAAATTTCCTTTTATTAAATATTTTGGATTATTTTTAAATTATCCAGTAATGGTTTTACCTTTAGTACTTTTATTTAGTAAAAAAATAAGAAAAGAGTTAAAGGATAATAATTTATTTAGTTCTTATATTTTAATAATAGTATCTATAGTTATAAGTGTTATTTTTATTACATTAATGGTTCCTTATGTAATAGTGAGATATCATATGGATGTAATCTATTTATTTGGAATACTACTTTATATTTGTTATTTATTATTAGCTGATAAGAAATATATAAGAGTATTATTTATAATTATATTTATTGATATTATTATTAAATCTTTCCTTTTATATATGATTCCGGATATGTATAATTTTCCAAGTCATTTATATAATAAGGACCTTTAATAAAGTTTTTATTGAAGATAATATTTTGTTGATTTATAATAAAATCAATTTATGGGGGATGTTGTATGCAATTAATTGAAAATCTTAAAAGAATCGGTTTGCCAGAAGAAACAATTAATTATTATATTAAAGAAGGTTTAATAGTTAATAATGGACTAGGTAGTTATGAAATAGTTAACGGAGATATATTAATTTCATTAATAAAGAAGTGTACTGAATTTAGAATTAATCCTTCATTTTTACTTGTTCCAGTTGAAAATAATATTAAAGATGAATTAGATATTTTATGTACTAATTTAATTAATGATAATTATATGATGGCTTATGAGGCTGCAAAAGCAATTGATAATAAGATGCATACTAAATCTCTTGAGTTATTCATGAATACTTGTAAATCATATCCTGATTATAATCAATATATAGTTAATCTAGAAGATCATGGGAATGATCCTGTTACAGTAGAAGGACTTCATAGTCTTGAAAGAAAGCTATTATTAGAATTAGAATCTTTTGATTTTATGAGCGCTATTGATACTGCTAATTTACTTATAAATATATATCAAGATTCAAATCCAATATTTTGTGATAATTTAAGTTGTTTACTTAGAATATTTAGTGAAATGAGTCAAGATAATACACTTGTAGGTAATTATAGTGAAGAAATATTAGTTGGGCCTTCTGACTTTGTATTAGGTTGTCTTCTTGATTCAAATGATATTTATAGAGCTGATAATATTATTAGTAATCAATTAAAAGAAAATATTTATTCAATTGAATGGCAAATATATTTTACTTTAATGTTTCAAATTAAAGTATTAAACGAAAAAAATATGAAAAAGGCTATAGCAAGAACTGTTGCAGATGCTTCTTTAGATATAAATAATACTTGGGCTTTCCCTGAAACTCCATTTCCAAAAATAACTAAAGAAGATATGTTAAGAATTAAAAATGGTTCTGAAACTGAAGTTGATGATACAGATTATTATAGTGAATATGAAAGTGCTTTATTTGAAGATTGTGATTTAGATAGAGCAAAAGATGCTTTAGAAAAACATCAAAAACAATCAATATTATCATACGATAATGATGACTTTGATTACTTATTTGATGAAATAAAGATTTTAAAAGAAAACAAAGAACTCGGTGTTGATTTAAGAAAATATAATAGTGCATTACAATTCGCTATGAATTATTCAGAAATAGGTAAGTATGAGTTAGCTAAGAATTATGCTGCTAAATGTTATAACTTATTACAAGTTAAGAATCCAAGAGTACTTTGTATATTAGGCAATATTTATTATAAGACCGGTGATTTAAAACAAGCATATTATTTCTATAATGAAGTTATTAATGATTCTGTTAGTCCTGATTCATTAATTGAAATGGCTGAAGTATTCTATTTAAGTGGAGAATATAGAAAAGCATTATATGCTGTTAATAAATATGATTCTTATGAACCGATGCAAAATGCTAGAATTCATTATATAGCTGCTGCTTCATATTTAAAATTAAAGAAATATGATGATAGTAGATCGGAACTTGATGTTTGTACTACAATTCTTTCTGCAGATGATGGACTTGCTATTGAATTTGAAGATGAAAGAGAAATAATTGATGCTAATGAAAACGGGAAAGATATATCCTTTGAATTAGAAGATTACGTTGATTATGAATTAACTGATGATGAATTTGTTATTGCTCAATATTTAGATGAAAATGTTGCCCATGCAAACAATGTTTTAGAAAATATTAATAAAGCTCCTAAAGAGTATACTAATAATTTAAAATACTTATTAAGTGTTACTAAAGTATTATTTCAATCATATGATTTTGATAGGGGAATAGAATTCTGTAATAAAATAGATGAAGTATTTGATACTAAACTTTTATCAAAAGAAGATGCGAAAGTAATGAGAAAAATGATTAATAATTTAAGAAGATTATAACTAGAGATAGTTATAATTTTTTTATTGATATATGATTAAATATAAAAAAATGGTATAATTTTAGATGGAAGTGATATTATGAGCTTAATTAATTATGCACTTAGCGGAAGTTTAAAAAACTTTTCTAAAAAGTTAGATGGAATAAGTAAGAAGACTGGTAAATCAAAAACTAGATTATTTTTAAATTTCTTACATTGTTTTTTAATGACTGGTGGAGGTTATAGTGACTATTTAAATTATGAGTTTTATAACAAAACTAGAAAAGAAATTAAAGAATATGTTACTATAAAAACACAAGATACTTTTTATGGTTTAGTTTCACCAGACAGATATAAAACATTCTTTTCTGTTAAGTCTAATTTTTTAAAGAATTTTAGTGAATATATTGAAAGAGATTCTTTCCATATGGGTACTAAAAAAGAGTTAGAAGAATTCCTAAAACGAAATAAACAAATAGTATATAAACCTGTATCAGGTTTAGCAGGTACTAGTGTAAAAAGAATGGCTTCTAAAGATATTAAAGATTTAAATGCTTTTTATAAAGAAATAACTGAAGATAAAGATATTTTACTTGAAGGATTTGTAGAACAACATCATGAAATAGCTGAATTTGCTGAAAATAGTTGTAATACAATTAGAGTAATGACATTTGGTTATAATGGACATTCTGAAATATTATGTGCTATTATGCGTTTTGGTAATGGTATTGCTGATGTAGATAATTTTCATCAAGGTGGTATGGCTTGTTTAGTTGATGTAGAAACTGGTACTTTGGTAGGGGATGCTATTAATAAGAATGTTGAACATTTTGAAAAACATCCTAAATCAGGTAAAAAGTTTGATGGATTTAAAATTCCCAATTGGGATATAGTTAAAAAAACTTGTTTAGAAGCTGCACTTAAAAGTGATAAGATTCACGTAGTTGGATGGGATGTTGCTGTTACTGAAAAAGGATGTACTTTTATTGAAGGTAATAGAAGAGCAGGTTTTGACCTAGTTCAAGTTCTTTATAGAAAAGGTAAAAAGGACATAATGAGACATGTTCTAGAAGAAATGAATAAAGAAGGCGAATTTAAGGGTAAAATAAGGGTGAGAATATGAAAAAGAATAACTTTGTAGAAGGAACAATAATTGCTACTGCTATAATAGTTATTGTTAAAATTTTAGGAATGCTTTATGTAATACCTTTTTATGCTATCGTAGGTACTAAAGGTGGAGCGTTATATAGTTATGCTTATAATATTTATTTAATATTCTTAGGTATTTCTAGTGCAGGTTTACCTGATGCCGTTGCTAAGATAATCTCAGAATATAATGCACTTGGATATGATGATGCTAAACAGAGAGCTTATAAGATTGGTAGAAACTTAATTAGTATAATTGCAATTATTTCATTCTTAGTATTATTTGTGTTTGCTGAAGAAATTGGTGTATTTATAATTGGTGAATTAAAGGGTGGTAATACAGCAGAAGATGTTGCATTTGTTATTAGATGTTTATCTCCTTCAGTATTACTTGTTCCTTTCTTAAGTATTACTAAAGGATATTTACAAGGACATAAATTTATTAGTGCTTCATCATTAAGTCAACTATTTGAACAAATCATTAGAATATTTATTATTTTAGTAGGTTCATTCTTAGTATTAAAAGTATTTAATGGTAGTTTATCACTTGCTGTTGGAGTTGCAGTATCTGGTGCTTTCTTTGGTGGGTTAGTAGCTTACATTTATTTAAAACACATAATGAAAAAGAATAATTTGATTCAAGAAGTAAGCATGGAAGATAAGATTACTAATAAAGAAATAGTAATGAAAATAATTAAGTATGCGATTCCGTTTGTAATTATTAGTATAGTAGTTAATATTTATAATGAAACTGATCAATTATTAGTTTTAAGAACACTGGGAGATATATTGAAGTTTCCAACTGATCAAGTAGAAACAATTGCATCTTCAATATCTACATGGTCTCCAAAAATATGTATGGTAATTAATGCTATGTCTATGGGTATGACAATGAGCTTAGTACCTGCAATTGTATCTTCTTTTGCAAGAAGAGATTATAAAGATGTTGAAAGTAAGATAAATAAGTCATTAAGTATGATTATATTTATTTCACTACCAATGAGTATTGGTTTAAGTATTCTTTCTAAGAGTGTTTGGACTATGTTTTATGGAGCTAATAAAATAGGAAGTACTATTCTTAGTTTAACTGCATTTAGTGCACTTTTTGGTAATCTATATATGATAGTATCTGCTATATGTCAAAGTTTAAATAAATTTAAAGCAGTATATTTAGTATCATTTACTGGATTCTTACTTAATGCATGTTTAGATGTACCAATAATGCTTCTTTATAATAAAATAGGTATTCCTCCTTATTTAGGAAGTGTTACAGCATCAATTATAGGTTATAGTACATCTACTATTATTGGGCTTATTTTACTTCGAAAAGATGGTAAATACTCATATAAACAAGCAGTACTTAATGGTTTGAAAACTTTAATACCTGCATTATCTATGTTAGTTGTATTACTAGTAATTAATCATTTCATTACATTAAATGAATTTGTTAGACCAACTGCTTTAGTAAAAATAGTAATTGATACTTTAGTAGGTGCTTTGGTATATATAACAATTTCATTTAAGACTGGATTAATGGAACAAATTATTGGAAGACAAATGTTTGCAAGAATAGTAAAAAAACTTACTTTTGGTTTGATCAAGTTAAAAGATGCTGAATAAGCATCTTTTTTAGTGTCGTTTATTTACATAAATTAAAGATTTTAATATAATTAATTAAGAATAGGGTGATTATTTATGGAAATTATTACAGTAGGAAAACCAGCGATTAATATTTATATTAATTTAGTAGAATTCCCTCAAGATGGTGATGTTTTTAGAATCAATAAAAAGATCGAATCATTAGGTAATGCATCTGCTACTTCAGCATGTTTACTTTCTAAATGGGGATTACATGTTAATTTTTGTGGTAGTGTAGGTAATGATGCTTATAATGAAAAGATTCAAAATACTTTTAAAGAATTAAAAATTAATACTAAATATTTAGAAACTGATTATGAAGGTGGTAGTGCTGTTAACCACATGATTATTAATAATCAAACTAAGAATATAACTAAGATTTTGTATTCTTCAGATACATCAGCTATTAAGAGATTTAAATTTGATTTTCAACCTGATTGGGCTGTATTTGATGGAACTGATATACAAGCAACCCTAGGAGTTATTAATACTAATCCTGATATGAAATCCGTATTTTATTTAAATACGATTAATAAAGAAATAAATAATATTGCAAAGAAATGTACATGGATTGTTACAAATCAAAATTATGCAATTAATATGACTAAAGCTACGATTGATGGAAGTGCTGAAAGTTATGTTTCTTTATATCAACAATTAGTTGATGTAAATGGACAAAGTAATTATATTATTTTACTTAATAATCATAAAATACTATATGTAGAAGATGGAAAAGTTAAAATGCTTCCTGATTTACAATTTGTTGTTGAAGATAATTCATCATTTGATTCAGTATTTACTGGTGCATTCACTTTTGCACAAGCAATGGGGCTTTCACTAGACGAATCAATTAAGTTTGGTAATACTGCTGCTTCAATAAGTTTAAGTGTTATTGGAGAAGTACCATCTATTCCTGAATTACAAGTTGTTATGGATAATAGTGGACTTGGAGATAAAATTATTGAAGCAAAGAATAGATTGAGTGAAGAAAACTATCAAAAAACTCAAACACAAGCTCCAGCAAAACCTAAATTAGGTCAAGCTTTTAGTGATATACAAACGCAACAAAATGTTGCCTCTGCAGTTGCAACTCCAATAGAAACTCCTGTAACTCCACAACAAGAAACTCCTCAAGTTAATATACCAACTCCAAATGTAGAAGCTGCTACTCAAGCAGTAGCATCAAATAATAGTCAAAATGTATAAACCAATTGATCCTTTTACAGTATTAATCCCTAAGTTAGATGTTCATGGATACACTAGAGATATAGTTACAACTGTTGTTAATGATTTTGTATATGAACATTATCGTATGGGTGATGAAAAAGTAATGGTTATACATGGTATAAGTGGTGGGGTTATAAAAAAAGCTATTCATGATAGTTTAAAGAGAAACAAGTATGTAAAAAAATATTACTTGTATAATATGAATATTGGTTGTACAATAATTGAGCTTAATAAAGAAAGGGGGTAACTCTTATGTTTGTCGATGAAGTTGTATTAAATGTTGAAGCCGGTAAAGGTGGAGATGGCTGTACTTCTTTTAGAAGAGAAAAATTTGTTGATATGGGAGGACCAGATGGTGGTAATGGAGGTAAAGGTGCTTCTATTAAATTAGTAACTGATCCTGGATTAAAAACTTTAATAGATTTAAAGATGATGAAACATATTAAGGGTGAAAAAGGTGTTAATGGTAAAGGTAGTAATAGAAATGGTGCTAATGCTGAAGATGTAGTTGTTAAAGTACCTTGTGGAACTACTATTACTGATGTTAATACTGGTGATGTATTAGCTGATCTTACTAAACCTAATGAATCTGTAATTATTGCAAGAGGTGGAAGAGGAGGACTTGGAAACCGTGCGCTTGCTAATCATGAGAATGTTGCTCCTAAAATGTCTGAACTTGGAGAACCTGGAGAAAAATTAAGAATTAAATGTGAATTAAAAGTACTTGCTGATGTTGGTTTAATAGGTATGCCTTCAGTAGGTAAGTCTACTTTAATTAATATGATAAGTAATGCTAATGCTAAAATTGGTGCTTATCATTTTACTACATTAAATCCAAACCTTGGAGTAGTATTTGCAGAAACAGGTACATTTGTAATGGCAGATCTTCCTGGTTTAATTGAAGGTGCTTCTGAAGGTGTAGGTTTAGGACTTAAATTCCTTAAACATGCTATGCGTACAAAGATACTTGCTCATGTTATTGATATGGGTGCTGAAGAAGGAAGAAATCCAATTGATGATTTTGAAATTATTAATAATGAAATTAAAAACTATGGTAATGATTTAGATAAGAAAGAATCTATTGTTATTGCTAATAAAATGGATTTACCTGATGCTAAAGATAATTTAAAAGCATTTAAAGAAAAATATCCTGATTTAAAAATATTTGAAATAAGTGCTCTTAATAATGAAGGATTAAAAGATTTAATTAATTATTTAGGTAAAAAGGTTTCTGAACTTGATGAAGTTGAACTTTATAATAAAGGTGAAATTGAATCTCATATTTTATTTAAATATAAAAATGAAAAACCATTTACAATTCATAGAAATGGAAATGTATGGGAGTTATCTGGTAAAGAAATTGAAAACCTTTTCTATATGACTAGATTTACTGAAGATGAAGCAGTTCAAAGATTCGGTAGAAAGTTAAAAGGAATGGGTGTAGATAAAGCTCTTGAAGAAGCTGGAGCTAAACGTGGTGATGAAGTTAAACTTCTAGATTATATATTTATATTTAAAGATTAGTTTTACTAATCTTTTTTTCATTATTTAATGTTATAATTGCTTTAGGTGGATGATATGAATAATACAATTATAAAAGAAGCTCTTTCTTATTCTTTAGGTTCAGATTTACATGAAGAATGGAGAAAAACAAGAAAACTTAAAGATGGAACTTACGAACCTAGAATGAAAAAATCTAAAGATGAATCTTGGAATCTAGTACATGGAACTGATGATGTTGATATTGCAAACACATCTTTTAGTGAATTACCATTTAATTGGCAATATGAAAATCTAGAAGCAGCAAAAGTAGTTATAAATCTTGTTTTTGATAAAATTATTAATAATGAAACTTTTAATGATGAAGAAATGAGAAGAATGGCATCAATTGTACATGATGAGTGGTTAAAGAGAAACAGTTGGGTATATGATCTAGAGTATGGAGATCCTAAACTTACTGTATCTTTTGATGAATTAAGCGAAGAAGAAAAGAAAAAAGATGTTGTTCAATTAGAAGCTGCTTATTCTAAAGTTATGAAATATGTTAATGGATTGATTGATATTGATTCTTTATGTAGTCAATATAATATAGGAAATAGTAATATTAAGACAAAATAAAATCATCTCTTTAGATGATTTTTTTAATGCTTGCATGATATAATAAAAATGGTGATAGTATGAAGCTATTCTTATATATTATATATATTGTTTTTTTATTAATTGGATTATTCTTTTTAAATAAGAAAATGAATTTAAAGTATAATGATTTTTCTATTAATAATTTTGGGATTTATGTTGAATGTCTATTTATAAATATATCTGGTTTATTATTTGGCAAAAATTATTTTTCTTTTTCTGTTTATTTAATTGCTATCATTATGATTTATTTATACTTTTTAAAGAAAGGTATAAAAGAAATCAATGACGAAGATAAAAGAGTAGTAGAAACTTTTAAACACTTTATTAAACATTTTATATTTATATTGCTAATAAATATTCCAATATATTTTATTAGTAGCTTAAAAATAATTGGATATACTTTCTTTTCAATAGTATGTATTTCAGTAGTAATACTTGTTGATACTTTACTTTCAATTAAGAAAAAAGAAGAATATAAAGTAATGTCTCAAGAAGAAATTTTTAAGTTATTTCCTAACTATAATATAAATAATTTATTTCATAGTTTATATAATACATATGTATTTATCAAAAATAATTATATGAATTCTAGAAATGATTTAAATAAAGATTATTTAGGTAATGAATTATTTAATGAGTATGATTTAAAAGAAAAGAATAATATAGCTAAAGCACAAAAAGAAATATATGAAGAGTTTTTATATGTTTCTGCTTCATTAGTAGAATATAAAAAAGATACTAATAGTTTTAAAGTAGAATTAGTTTTATCTTATAAAGATTATGTAATTGATCTTAATGGAAGAGTACTAGAAGGAACTCCACAGTTTCCTCATAGATATACTTATTTAATTGATTTTAAGTATACTGACAAGATAATTATTGAAAACGAAAAACTAATAAAAAGTATTTAAGTAAAGGAAAGTAAACAACTTTCTTTTTTCTTGCTTATGTGTTAGCAAATAAGCTATAATTTATATGTTTGAGGATGGTGATTATATGTCTATTTCAGAAAAAGATATGAGACTTGAAGAGATAAAGTTAGAGGAAGTAAAAAAGATTATAGACGAAGAGTTACAATCCGCAGGTGGAGATCTTTTCCAAGAAGAGAAAGACTTAAAAGAATTCCAAAAACTTATGTGGGAATCACAACAAGAAATGGATGAAGAAGAATTAGCTCAATTTCTTTATGAAAATGAAGGTAAAGTTGATAGGTTAGAAACTAAACTTAAAAAGTTAAGAAAACTTGTTAAAGTAAAAGATAAACCTTATTTTGCATCTATTGTATTTAATGATGAACCTATATATATTGGTATTACTTCAGTAAAAAAAGGACTTGATTATCATGTTGTTGACTGGAGAGCTCCCATGGCATCAATGTTTTATGATTATGATGAATTAGGTGAAGCAAGTTATAAAGCACCTGGTGGTGTTGAAACAGGTATTATAAGTCGAAAAAGACAATATTTAATTGAAGAAGGTAAAATTAAAGATGTATTTGAATCTGGAATGAATATTCAAGATGATATGCTTCAAAATGTACTTGCTCAATCTAAATCTGATAAGATGAGGAATATTGTTAATACTATTCAACAAGAACAAAATGAAGTAATTAGAAATGAAAGAAGTAAGAATATTATTGTACAAGGTATAGCTGGTTCTGGTAAGACTTCAGTTGCACTTCATAGAATTGCATTCTTACTTTATAGATTTGAAGTATTAACTTCTAATAATATATTAATTCTTTCTCCTAATAATGTGTTTTCAGAATATATTAGTAATGTATTACCTGATTTAGGAGAAGAAAATACTTTACAAACAACATATCATGAATTCGCATCTAGTTTTATTGAAGAATATAGAAGAGTAGAACCATATTCATCTTTTGTAGAAAGATATTATAAAGGTGTTAAACAAGATAATGATCTTATAAGATTTAAATTATCAGATAGAATGGCACAAGTAATCGAAGACTTTGTTAAGTATTATGAAAAAGCATCTAAGTTTATTAGTGATATTGAATATAAAGATAAAGTTATTCCTGTTGAAGAAATAAATGATTTATTACATGAAAGATACTCTAATAAACAATTATTTGAAAGAATAGAACTTATTGGAGAAAAGATTAATAATGTTTACTTTAAGGGTACTAAAGCAGATAAGAAGAGTATTATTTCTAGACTTAAGAAAGCATCTAATTTTTTTAATGATTATAAAAAGATTTATAGTGTTATGTTTGATTCAATAATATTTAAGAAAGCATATGGAAAAGAATTTTCTAGAATTGAAAACAATGGTAACTTAAAGGAACAAACTCTTAGATATGAAGATGCAACACCATTTATATATTTAAAATGTTTATTAGAAGGATATCCTTATAAAGTAGCTATGAGACATGTAGTAATAGATGAAGCTCAAGATTATACTTATTTACAATATAAGATACTTAGAAAGATATTTAAGAATTCTAATTTTACTATCTTAGGAGATGTTAATCAAACAGTTAATCCTTTTTATAAATATGAAAATTTAAAAGTACTTCTTGATCTTTATGAAGACTCTGAATATATTGAACTTAATAAAACATATAGATCTTCGCCAGAGATTATTGAATATGCTAATAAAGTATTAAATTTAAAACATGTAAGTGCTATTAGAAGATCTACTTCTACACCAGTTATAAAAAGAAGTATTAAAGATCTTAAACATATAGGTAGAGATATTAATTACTTACATAAAAAGTATAAGAGTGTATGTGTAATTACTAAGAGTATAGATGAAGCTAAAGCTATAGTTAAAGCATTTGAGAAAAATTATAAGATAATATCTTTAATTGATATTAATACTGAGTCATTTAATACTGAATTAGTAGTATCACCAGCATATGGAGTAAAAGGACTTGAGTTTGATGCTTGTGTAATTATTAATAATTTCTCAAGTGATGCAAATCTATATTATGTAGCAGTTACAAGAGCTCAACATGAGTTGATTGTATACGAATAAATTTCTTGTTAAAAGGATTATTTTAAAGTATAATTGAAGACGAGGAGTGATAAATATGTTACATGATATTTTATTAGTAGTAGTCGGTTTAATAGTTGGGTTTATTATTGGATTTTTTGTAGCTAGAACAGTTATGAAAAAATATCTTGAAAAGAATCCACCAATTAATGAAAAGATGATTGGTGCTTTAATGGCATCTATGGGTAGAAAACCTAATAGTAAACAAGTAAAACAAATTATGTCTCAAATGAATAGAGTTAAGTAATATGGAAATAGAAGTTTATAAGTTTAATATGAATAATAGAGTTGAAATAGACTCTGATGTAAATTTTCCTGAAGATTATGATATGGGAGATATTAAATCACTAAAAAATGTGCATGTAAATGGTGTACTTTCAATTGGTGAAGATGATGAACTTGATTATAATCTTGAAATATCTGGTACTATGGTACTTGAAGATAGTATTACTTTAGAAGAAACTGAATACTCATTTTTATCAGATGCAGAAGATTCTGCTGGAAATTATGAAAAATATTTAAACAAAAATAGAAATTTACTTGATATTTTACCAATTTTATGGGAGAATATTGTTTCGGAAGTTCCTATTCAAATAAAAAAAGAAGGAAGTACATTACAAAATGTAAGTGGTAATGGATGGGAATTTGAAAGTAATAACGAATAATTACGAAAGGAGTGAATGAAGATGGCAGTTCCATTTAGAAGAACTAGTAAAACTAAAAAGAGAATGCGTCGTACTCATTTAAAGAAAGAATTACCAGGAATTACTACTTGCCCAAATTGTGGGGAACCAATTAAACCACATAGAGCTTGTACTAAATGTGGAAGTTATAAAGGAAAAGAAGTAATCTCTGTTAAAGAAGCTGAATAATTTTTCTTTAAGTTATGCAAAAAAATAAGAAGTTAGTAATAACTTCTTTTTTTGTTTTGCTCTACAAATAGTTGATTAATAATGTTATGATTATTATGGTGATAATAATATGATGAGAATATGCAAAAATAGAAAAATATTTGGTTTTACTTTAGTTGAATTACTTGCGATTATTATTGTACTAGCTATTCTTCTATTGATTGGAATACCTATAATTCTTAATATGATATCCGGTGCTAATAAAACTACTTTTATACAATATTATGAAAGAATGGCTAAGGAAAGCGATAAAAAATTTGAATCTGATATTGCACTAAAGAAAATAGATATGGATTCTTGTATTATTTATGATATAACTACTGACTTTGGAATTAGTAGTACTGGTAAATTTAAAGGTTATGTACTTCTTACAAGTGATGATAAGAAATATATTACTCTTTATAATGATGAATATATGATTGTTGCTAAAGAGTATGTTAATAAGTTTAATCCTAATGATTTAGAAAAATATAAAGATGATCAAGCTACAAGAGAAAAACTTACTAAAGAATATTTATGTAATGCAAGTGAGAACTGTACTACGTGTAATTATTTTAAAGAGGATAAAACTGTTGATGAAATAGTTAAACCACAATCAATTTCAAAATTGGTTAGTGGTACTAGTTTTAATAGTATAATTAAAACTTTAGCTAATGGTATTTCAACTGGCACTTATGATGAAGATTATAAAATAAAGAAAATTAAATTTATTCCTAATAGTGATGATGAGTATGGAATAGATGTTTCTACAGAAGACTCTACTGTTAAAACTTATGCATCATATGAAAATGGAATAATTTATTTAAAATCTAAAAATGACAAAATATATTTAAATGAATACTGTGCTTATATGTTTCATGATTTTATGGAATTAAATGAAATTGATCTAGAATATTTTGATTCTAGTTTAACTACTTCAATGTATGGTATGTTTGATAATCTTCCTTGTATTACTAAATTAAATGTTAGTCATTTTGATACTAGTAAAGTTACTACAATGACTGCTATGTTTATTGCGCTTGATAACCTTGAAGAAGTTGATGTTAGTAATTTTGATATGTCAAACGTAAAGACTGCTTTTGCAATGTTTTTTAGAGATGGAAATCTAAAAGAATTGGATGTCTCCAGTTGGGATGTATCTAATTTAGAGGATTTTACACAAATGTTTTTGGGATGCAGTAGTATAAAAACTTTAGATGTATCTAATTGGGATACGAGAAGTGCCAAAAAAATGGGTGGATTATTTGAGGAAATGAATAATTTAGAGTATTTAGATGTATCTCATTTTAATACAAGTAAAGTAACTGATTTTTCTTATATGTTTGCAGAATGTGAAAAATTAAAATCTCTTGATGTCTCACATTTTGATACAAGAAATGCCACAAATATGACAGGGATGTTTGAATATTTAAGATCAATAGAATCTATTGATGTTAGTAATTTTGTTACAGATAATGTAACTGATATGCATGGTATGTTTAGATTATGTCAATCATTAAAGTCACTTGATGTTAGTAATTTTAATACAAGTAAAGTAACTAATATGTATGAAATGTTTAAATGGATAGAAAATGTTGAATATTTAGATTTAAGTAATTTTGATACAAGTAATGTTACGAACATGGGTGAAATGTTTTATGATGATACTAAATTAAAACATTTAGATATTCATTCTTTTGATACATCTAAAGTTAAGGATATGAGTTATATGTTTGCATATGTTAAATTTGATAAACTTGATATATCTAATTTTGATACAAGTTCTTTAGAAGATACACATGCTATGTTTTATGATATGTATAATTTAACTGAAATAATAATTGGACCTAAATGGACTACTAAAAATGTAACTGATTTCCATATGATGTTTGAAGGAGTACCTAAACTTAGATTTGATTTTTCTAAAAATATAAATACTAGTAGTGCAACTTGTATGGAGAGAATGTTTGGTAAAAATGATATGGAGATACTAGATCTTAGAGGTTTTGATACTTCAAAAGTATTTGATATGAATTTAATGTTCTGGGGTGTTGATGCTAAAGAACTAAGACTTGATACATTTGATTTTTCTGCAGTTCAATATCATGGAGGTAATCCATATTATAATAGTTCTATTAATGGACCTATGTTTAGTCATATTAGTGATAGTATGGTTATTTATGTTAAAGATGAAGCAGCTAAAAAGTTTGTTGAAGATAGACTAGTTGAAGCGGAAAAGACTAACACAGTTATTATTGCATCTTAATTAAGTAGCATTTATATGCTACTTTTTTTATTTGTTTAATGATATAATTAATTAGGGTAGATGGTTATGAAAAAGAATAAACAAATATTAAAACATTGTCCTTTCTTTTATAAGATAATTAATTTTGATTATTTTGAAGAAGATGATTTATCTGAAAAATTAATAGATATATATCATAGATTTGTTTTTATGGTAGATGCAACTGATTCAAAACAAGTTAAAAGATTAGAAGAATTAGATTTAATATTAAATAAATATATTGATGATTATTTCTTTAGAAAAGAGTTACGTGCTCAAATGGAAAATATAAAGGTACGTAAGGGTTCTGATATAATGGATGCAATTGTATCTTGGATCATTGATGTATTTGATAATTATGAGGTTGGTTATACAAAGAATATTTATTTTTCGAGGTGGATATAGATGGATGATTTTTATTTAGAAGAGACTAGCAAAAAAGAAATTTTTTTTAAAATATTTATTACTTTAATAATTGTTGCTTGTGCAGTTCTTTTAGGTATGTATTTAATTGGTAAAAATTCATTACATATTAATAAAGAAATAACTGTTGAAGTAGGAGATACTTTATCTAAAAAGGTAAGTGATTATGTTTTAGGTAAGATTAAGAATACTACTGAATATAAGATTAAAGTAGATAAATTAAAACTTGGTGAAAAAGTAGAAAAAACTGGTGAATATAAATATACAGTTAAATATAATAATCATATTAAAGAAGGTGTTATTAAAGTAGTAGATACTAAAGCTCCTGTTGTTAGTGTTCAAGATTTAACTGTAGGTTTAAATGAAGACTATGATTTAGATGATTTTGTTACTTCTTGTGAAGATTATTCTAAACCTTGTACTATTCAACTTAAGGATGATAAAGAATATACCAGTGTAGGAACTTATGATATTACTTTAGTTATTAGTGATACTTTTAATAATAAGACAGAAAAGAAAGCTAAACTTACTATTAAAGAAGGATATTCTTTAAAGAGTGTAAAAGAAAGTGATACAAATATTGTTAGCATGGAACCTAATGTAGATAATTTTAAAGATGAATATATATTCAAAAAGTTTGATAAAGCATCTATGCCTGATGATGAAGAATCTATTGCAGAAGAATATTTATATGAAATAATTAATGATGATATGTCAAAGTATATTCCAAGTGAATATGTTGGTTCTTCAATTATAAATCAAGAAACAATTGAGCTTTTTAATAAATATGGATATATAGTAGGATATGCTTTCAAAGTAAAATTATCTAATGGAGAAGAAACATATTTAAAAAATAATCAAGAAAATTAAATTTTTTCTTGATTTTTCTTTTTATAAGAGTATAATGATTACTTGTGGGTGTCATTTACCCGGAAGATAATAGATAACACTAAACACTTAATTATTTCTTTATACACAACTTGATCTTTATCTATTAAAACAACTGAGACTATACAACTTTTGATCTTCCAAACAAATGATAATATAGATTCTAGAGGATTATCTCTAGTTTTTTTGTGAAAAAAATTAGTTTTTAAAGTAAACTTTAAGTATAAAAAGATATATAAATTTGGTAAAATAGTAAGTGATGAAATGGAAGATGTAAAATGGATGATAAACTACTAAGATTTTTCAAAAAAATTGGTTTTAATGATATTATTTCTTTTGAAAATGCATCATTTGAATCATGCATTATACATAAGAAGACTAATGCTTGGACTATAAAAATAAGTGCACCTGAAATAATACCTGTTTCATCAATGATGAGCTTAAAGAAGTTATGTAGTGAAGGTATTGATGAAGTTGATACTATTAATATAGATATTAATTATGAATCATTAAATCCTGATTTAGTTTTAGAGTATTTTAATTACTTCTTTAAGAATATAGTTAAAGATCAAATTGCTTTATCTGGTATTGATTATGATTTAATTACTATTAGTGAAGATACTATTAATATTGATGTTACATCTGAAATGGAAAAGAAACTTATTAAAGCCGAAGAAAAGAAGTTATTATCTTATTTAAAAGATGTAGGTATTAATGGATTTAAAATAAAATGTAATATAAATGATGTTGAAAGAGCACAAATAAAAAAGATAATAAAGAAAACTAAAGAAGAAGTAGTAGTTCCTATTCCTATTATTAATCCAAATACTAAAGAACAAAAATGGGTACCTAAGAAAAAGGTTGAATATCAAAGAGAAGGTTTAGTACCAATTGTATCTCTAACTAAAGAAGAAAATGCAGTTAATCTAGAAGCTTATGTAATAGACACTGAAGGTATGGTTAGACAAAAGAAGACTGGTGGAGAGTTTTATTTAATTAATATTAAGATTTCTGATAATACTTCATCTATATTAGGAAAATACTTTGCTAGTGATGAAGAAGATTATATGAAAGTTATGAAAGAGTTAAAGAAAGGTAATTGGTATCACTTTACTGGTCAAGTAAGAGATGATCAATATGCTCATGATTTAGTATTTAATATGAGAACTTATGAACAAATTGATTCTCCGATTGTTAAAAGAAAAGATGATTATCCAGAAAAGAGAGTTGAGTTACATGCTCATACTATGATGTCTCAAATGGATGGAGTAATTAATGAAGAAGAATTAGTTGATACTGCTATTAGATTTGGTCATAGTGGAGTTGCAATAACTGACCATGATTGTTGCCAAGCATTTCCACACGTTTTTGATAAAGTTACTAAATATAATAAGTCTAAGAAAAAAGAATTTGATGAAAAAATTAAAGAAAATGAAAAGAGTATCGAAGAGTTAAAAGAATCAGGTAATACTGAAGGAATAAAAGCTTTAGAAGAAATGAATGAAGAATTAAGAAATGAAAAGAAAAACTATGTTCCTTTTAAAGCTGCTTATGGTGTTGAACTTGATATGTTTGATTCATTCTTAAATGTTTGTTTCAATGCTGATGATAGAAAATTGAAAAATCAAACATATGTAGTATTCGATACTGAAACAACTGGTTTTAACCCTGGTATTGGGGATTCTATGATTGAAATTGGTGGTGTTAAAGTTAAGGATGGAGAAGTAATTGATAGATTTGATGAACTTATTAATCCTGGTCACCATATTGATGAAGCAATTACTAGAGTTACTAATATAAGTGATGATGATGTTAAGAATGCTGATAATGAAGAAAATGTAACTAAGAGATTTAAAGAGTGGATTGAAGATTTACCACTTGTTGCTCATAATGCAAAATTCGATAAAAATATGTTAGATATGGCATATTTTAAATATGATTTAGGTCCACTTAAAAATCCTATTATTGATACACTTAATTTATCACGTGTGATTAATAGAGACCTAAAAAGACATTCACTTGCTGCTTTAGGTAAAAACTATGGAGTAGATACTGGTGAAGGCGATAGTGATGAAGAAGAAGATAATAGTGAATCTAATGTATATGAAGTAAAGAGTGAAGTAGGTTCTTTAATTCAAGATGTTAAGTTAGATGGAGAATCAATATTTAATATTACTTCTGTTGAAAATGAATTAAGAGATGCTGCTACTGAAACAGTTGTTAAAGGATATAAAAAAGAATACTCTTTAACAAAAAAATATATTGGTTCTAAAACAGAAACTATTAATTTTGAAGTATTTTTAAATAGTGATGATTTTAGTGTAGTTTCTAAAACTGGAACAATTAAACTTAATCCAGCTGAAAATAATATTCCAATTATTATTACTAATGGATTGCAAGAATATAAGATTGATTATTCTATTTATGTTGGACAACACCATGGTGCTGATGTCGACTCGGAAAATACTGCTTTAATATTTAATAGTATGTTAAAGCAAATTGATGGTATAAGCACTTTAAAAGAACTTAATGATTTAGGATTACTGGAAAGTATTGCTATTAAAAATAATCCTAGATATTTAAAAAATATTCAAGATATGATTTCTTATAAGAATTATATTAAGATTAAAATGGATGGGGATACTAATCCTGAAAATCCATTTGAAGATTATGGAGTAGAAGGTTATTCATGGAAGTTTGATTGGTGTCATAAAGATCATCTTCAAATGTATGAGAATATTCCTAGTGAATCATTTACTGAAAATATTGCAAATGATTATGATTCAATAAAGCATATAACTATTATTGCTAAGAATCAAAAAGGATTAAAAGATTTATTTAAGATAATTAGTTTTGCTAATACTAATTTTATGAGTAGAAATGCAAGAATACCAAGAAGACTAGTTAATGATTTAAGAGAAAATTGCTTTGTTGGATCTGCTTGTTTAAATGGTGAAATATTTAATATTGCACTTACTCGTAATGAAGATGAACTTGTTAAAGCTATTGAATTTTATGATTATATTGAGGTTCAACCACTTGATAATTATATGTTTTTGATTGATTCTCATGATATTAACAATAAGACTCATTTAGTTAAGTTAATAGAAAAGATTATTAGATGTGCTAAAAACGCTGGTAAGATGATAGTTGCATCTGGTGATGTACATAATTTAAATCCTGAAGATGTACTTGCAAGAGAAATTATTGTTAATCAAAATGTTCCGGGTAAAGGAAGACATCCTTTAGCTAGATGCTTAAAATCTAAAGCTAAAACTCCAGTTAATAAAACTAATTTAGAAGAAGCAATAGCTAAAGCTGAGAGAAACAGTACAGATATAACTGATTTTGATAAAAAGATTTTAAAATATGTATATGTTTTAAGTGGATTTAAATCTATTCCAATTACTATTAATAATATTTTAGATATATATGCTACTCAAAAAGAGTTAAAGGCTAGTGATGAACTTGAACAAATTAAAAATGAAGAAGATAAAAAGTCTGCTATTAATAAAGCATTAGGTAAGTTTACTAGAAATGGTATTATTGGATTTGATTTTGAAAATGGTACTTATAAATTATTATCTAAGTATACTGATACTGGATTAACTGTTCATGGAAGTATTCCTAATCAATTCTTTAGAACTACTAAAGAAATGTTAGATGCATTCTCATTTATTAAAGATAAAGATTTAGTTCATGAGATGGTTATTGATAATCCTAATAAGATTATTTCTGAGTTAGAAGAAATTCAAGTAATAGATTATCCTGAAAAACCTTATTCTCCAATTATTGAACACTCACAAGAAATATGTAGAGATTTAGTATTTGATAAAGCTCACTCAATGTATGGAGATCCACTTCCTAGAAATATTGAAGAACGTATTGCTCAAGAATTCTATGGAGATAAGATTACTGATTTAGTTAAAGCTCACATGGATCAAGAATATCCTAATATGAGTGAAGAAGAAAAAGATAAAATGTTTTCTAGTTACTTACATGATGTAATTATGTCAGGTTATGATGGAGTAGTTAAGTTAAAGACTGAAGAGATTAAAAGAGATGAACCTGAGTTAAGTGATGAAGAGGCTATTGAAAAAGCTAAACTTAAACTTACTGGTATCATTGGTGGTGGATTTGACGTTATTTATTTAATTGCACAAAAGTTAGTTAAGCACTCTAATGATGATGGATTCTTAGTTGGATCTCGTGGTTCAGTTGGTTCTTCATTTGTTGCATCAATGATGGGTATTACTGAATGTAATGGACTTCCTGCACATTATTATTGTCCTAAGTGTTGTCATAATGAATTTGTTGATTCTGAAGGACATGCTTATGCTGAAAAATATGCAAGTGGATACGATTTACCAAATAAGGATTGTCCTGAGTGTGGAACATTAATGATTCACCAAGGTAATGACATGCCATTTGCAACATTCCTAGGTTTTGCAGGAGAAAAAGTACCTGATATTGACCTTAACTTTTCAGGATTAAATCAAGCATCAGCTCATGCTTATACAAAAGTATTATTTGGTACAGATAATGTTTATAGAGCAGGTACTATTGGTACAGTTGCTGATAAAACAGCATTTGGTTATGTACAAGGATTTTATGAGGATAGAGAATATAATGATTTAGTACAAGAAGCTAAAATGTATGGTGTTAAAGTTGCTTCTAAAGATGATTTAAAGAAGAAGAAACTTATTAGATGTGATATTAGAGATGTTGAAGTTGAAAGACAAGCAATTGGATGTACTGGAGTTAAGAGAACAACTGGACAACACCCAGGTGGTATAGTAGTAGTTCCAGGATATAAAGATATTTGGGATTTTACTCCTTTCCAATATCCTGCTGATGATCCAACTGCTGAGTGGAGAACAACACACTTTGATTATCATAAGATTGAAGCAGACCTTCTTAAACTTGATATACTTGGTCACGATGATCCAACTGTATTAAGAAAACTTGGTGAGTTATCAGGAATTGATGTTAATGATATAGATCTTGGAGACTTAGATACAATGTCTATATTTACTAGTCCAAAAATACTTGGTAAATATACGGCTAGTGGTGAGGTAATTGATTTAGAACCTACTAGGTTAAGAGGATTAACTAAAGATGGAGTTAAGTATTGTCCAACTGGTACATTAGGTATTCCTGAGTTTGGTACACCATTTACTTTAGGAATGCTTGAAGATACTAAACCAACTACATTTGGTGAACTTATAAAAATCTCTGGTTTATCACATGGTACAGATGTATGGCTTGGTAATGCTAAAGATTTATGTACTCCAAATGAAGATGGAGTTATTCAAGTTCCATTTAAGAATGTAATTGGTTGTCGTGATGACATTATGGTTAACTTAATTGCATGGGGACTTCCTGCTGGTAAAGCATTTAAGATAATGGAGTTTGTAAGAAAAGGTAGAGCAAGTAAAGATCCTGCTGGATGGAAAGAACATGCAGAGTATATGAGAGAACATAATATTCCTGAATGGTATATTGAATCTTGTAGTAAGATTAAATACATGTTCCCTAAAGCGCATGCTACTGCGTATGTAACAAGTGCATTTAGAATTGCCTGGTTTAAAGTACATCATCCAATTTGGTATTATTGTGCTTATCTTTCAATAAGAAGAGATAAATTTGATGTCGCATCTATGATTCAGGGTGAAAAAGGTATAAGAGATAAGATTGATGAAATGGATATGACTCCAAATCTATCGGATGTAGATAAAGAAAAAAGAGATACACTTCTTTTATGTTTAGAGATGTGTGCTAGAGGTTTCTACTTCAAAAATATAGATATTGAAAAGAGTGAAGCTAAAGACTTTGTTATTACTGAAGATGGTAAGGGACTTATTATTCCATTTTGTGCGATTGATGGTTTAGGTGAAAATGTTGCAATGAAGATTATTGAAGAACGTAAGAAAATGCCATTTATTTCACAAGAAGATTTACATAATAGAGGTAAATGTCCAACAAGTGCTATGGAAAAACTAAAAGAACTTGGTGTATTTTATAATCTAAGTGAATCAAATCAATTATCGTTGTTTTAATTAAAGCGAGTTTTTCTCGCTTTTTTTATATTTTATGTTAGTATATATACCGGAGTGATTTTATATGGAAGAATACAAGAATAAACTTAATCCAATACAATATGAATATATTTATCATGTATGTAAAAGATTAGCTCCTCATTTAGATGAATTTGATAGTTATATAAAACCTGAAAAGAAAAATATAATTATTCTTAGATGCTTAATTGATTCGTTTTTTGAGATGGATAACTTTTTAGATTTTGTAAAAAGAAATTCTTTAATAGATATGATTGATGTACCTGCAAGCGAAAATGAAAAAGGCTTAAATAAAACTAGAATAGAGGTATCTGATGATTTTGAATTAATTAAGAAAGCATTTCTTTCATTTAAATCATTATTCTTAGTAGATAGAAACATCTATGGAACACTATCTTATATGCCATATGACATTATTAATAATCATGTATATAGAAATAGAAATCATAAAATGGAGGAATATTTACCTAAATACTTTGAAGATAACATGACAAGTGATGATGTTCCATTTAAAACATTTATGTATGATTTAGAAAATGAATGCAGTAATCAACAAAATAGATATGTAAATAATGAGAATGAAAAAATATCTAATATGTTTATTGATTCAACTTTATTTAATGTAATATGTGCAACAATTAATTCATCTTATTATAAAAACAATAATACTAGGATTGGTTTTATAGAAAACTTCATACAAGAATTAAGAAGAAACGATAGTATTTTTAAAAGTGGTGATATTAGAGAATATGATTATAGAAAGATATCACCAAGTGTAACATTTCGAACTGATAGAAATTTTTCAAAACGTTTATCGTTAGAAGGTTTAAGAGATTTTTATAACTACGTATATTTTCCTGATAATAATCCAAGTATTAGTGATATGACTCTTGAAGAATTCTTAAACTATACACGTTTATATTATAAAGATGAATATGAATGTGCTTTAGATAATTGTTTGATTAACCCTGAAGACTTTAATGCGATAGTAGATAAATATCTTCCAGATAATAAAAATAAAGTAGCAAAAGTAGAAACTCTTGAAGAAAAATTAGAAAGAAATTATAAATTAGCTCAAAATATAGAACTAGAATCTTTAGAACCGTCATCGACAAATAAAATATTTAAATATGGAGAGACTAGTTTAAAAGAAATAACCTCTATTATTAATGAAATAACAAGCTTAGTAACAAATATTAATACAAGTGAAAATATAATAAGCGAAACACTTAATGGAGTAGTCCCAAGACTTACAATATTTGATAGATTAAGTTCGAAAAGTATGTCCAGAAAAATGGAAGAAAACTTTGAAAATACGAAATCAAACCTTACAGATATAGAGAGTCAAATAAGTAATCATATAGAAATTTACGAGTATTTAGTTAAACTGTATGATATAAAACTAAATATAATTAATAAAATGCAAAGAGTTATTAATTCGTATTTAAAAAAAACAGATACAGGACTAATTAAAACCGCATTAATAAATAAGAAAGATAATTTAAAGTTAAATGAAGTTAGTACTAATACTATGAAAGCTCAAGTAATCGTTCTTGCGAGTAATCATATGAATGTACTAAATATGCTTTATAGAACAAAAGAAACGTTTATCACAGTAATTGAAGGACAAACATTAATTAATAGTAGTATTCAAGCAGAAAAAGCAGCACTTAAGAATATTAAAAATATTGTTAATGTATATGAATCTGCATTAAATAATGATTTTGTTTCAGCTTTTGAATTAATAAACAAATTAAAAAGTAGTGGGTTAGACCAAAATTCTGCAAATCAATTAGAAACTAATATTTCAAATATTCAAGTTTTATTTAGCCCAAGTGTTATTGATGAAGTAAATGAAATTAAACCAAGTACTTCAAATATAGAAATTGAGACAGATGAAAATTTAATTTTACCAGTAGGTCATGTAAGAGACTAAAAATTAGTCTCTTTTTATATTTGCGAAAAAATGTTCGCATTTTGTTTTAGATATGTTATAATTTAAAAGGATGGTGATTATATGTATAATTACATAATTGGTAAGATAGTAGAACAAACAAGTTCTTTAATAGTAGTAGATAATAATGGTATTGGATATGATGTATATGTATCTAATCCATATGCTTTTGAATTAGATAAAGAATATAAAGTTTATTTATATCATCATATAACTGAAAATTCACAAAGTTTATTTGGTTTTAAAAGTGCAGAAGAAAAAGAGTTATTTTTAAGACTTATTAATGTTAAAGGATTAGGTCCTAAAATTGCACTTCCAATGTTTGCAACTGGATCTGTTGATGGTATTATTGATGCAATTGATAGAGAAAATGTACTTTATTTAACTAAGTTTCCTAAAGTTGGAGATAAGCTTGCTAGACAAATTATACTTGATTTAAAAGGAAAACTAGCTAAGGGTACAAGTAATGGAGAAAGTATAGATTCAAATGAACTTGTAGAAGTACTTTTAAATTTAGGTTATAAGAAACCTGAAATTAAAAAGATACTTCCAAGTGTTGATTATTCTAAGAGTCTAGAAGAACAAATTAAAGAAGCTTTAAGATTAATGCTTAAATAAAATAGGGGGATAAAATGAAGACTAATGAGTTATATGATACTAAAAGAAATGATGAGATATTTGAGTCTAACATAAGACCTCAAATATTAGATGAGTATGTTGGACAAAAAGAAGTAAAAGAAAATTTAAGAGTGTTTATTGAAGCTGCTAAAATGAGAGATGAGTCTTTAGATCATGTTTTATTATATGGCCCTCCTGGACTTGGTAAAACAACTCTTGCTCATATTATTGCAAATGAGTTAGGTGCTAACTTTAAAACTGCTAGTGGACCTTCAATTGAAAAGAGTGGAGATTTAGCTGCTGTACTTTCTACGTTAGAGCCAGGTGATGTTTTATTTATTGATGAAATACATAGACTTCCTAAGTTTATTGAAGAAATGCTTTATCCCGCTATGGAAGACTTTGAACTTGATATTGTAGTTGGAAGTGATTCTTCAAGTAGAAGCATAAAAATAGATTTACCACCTTTTACTTTAGTTGGTGCAACAACTCGTGCTGGTGATGTATCAAGTCCACTTAGAGACAGATTTGGTATCGTAAATAAACTTGAATTTTATAGTGATGAAGAACTTGCTAGTATTATTAAAAGAACAAGTAGAGTACTTGATATGCCTATAAGTGATGATGCTGCAGTTGAACTTGCTAAGAGATCAAGAAAAACTCCAAGAATCGCTAATAGATTATTTAAAAGAGTTAGAGACTTTGCTTTAGTAGATGGTTTAGATGAGATAAATAGTGAAGTAACTAAAAAGAGTCTTGAAAGACTTAAAGTAGATGAATATGGACTTGATAGTATTGATATTGAATATTTAACTACTTTAATTGAAAAATTTAATGGAGGACCGGTCGGTGTTGAAACTATTTCAAGTGCAATTGGAGAAGAAATATCAACTCTAGAAGATGTAGTTGAACCATTCCTTATGCAAGAAGGTTTTATTAAAAGAACTCCAAGAGGAAGAGTTGCTACTGAAAAAGCTTATAAACATATTGGAATAAGTGATAATAGATTATTTTAAAGAAACATTTGATGTTTCTTTTTTTCTTTAATCGTTTGATAATTATATTAATCTATTGTATACTATACACGATTGTTAAGAGGTGAATTAAATGAGAACTGATGATTTCGATTATTATTTACCAGAAGAGTTAATTGCTCAAAGTCCTCTTTTAGAGCGTGATCAAGCAAGACTCCTTGTATTACATAAAAAGACTGGTGAAATAGAAGAAAAAGTTTTCTCAGATATTATAGATTATTTAAATCCAGGAGATGCTTTAGTTATTAATGATACTAAAGTTATTCCTGCTAGATTAATCGGAGAAAAAGTTGATACACATGCAGTTATAGAACTTCTTTTATTAAAAGAGTTAGGTAATGATTCATGGGAATGTTTATCTAAACCACAAAAGAGATTACATGTTGGTACAGTTGTATCATTTGGTGACGGTTCTTTAAAAGCAGAAGTAACAGAAATACTTCCTGATGGTATTACACATGTTAAACTTTTATATAAAGGAATACTTATGGAGATTTTAGAGAGCCTTGGTACTATGCCACTTCCTCCATATATTCATGAAAAGTTAGAAAAACAAGATATGTATCAAACAGTATATGCTAAGAATTATGGTTCTGCTGCAGCTCCAACTGCTGGATTACATTTTACTGAAGAGTTGTTAGATAAGATTAGAGATAAAGGAATTGAAATAATCCCTGTTACATTAAATGTTGGACTTGGTACATTTAGACCAGTTCAAGTAGATGATGTATCTAAACATGTAATGCATACTGAAAGTTATGTAATGTCTAAAGATTCTTGTGATAAGTTAAATAAGATTAAAGAGAATGGTGGCAAAATATTTGCTGTTGGTACTACTTCTACAAGAGTACTTGAAACAAATAGAAGTAGATATGATAAGTTTACTCCTGAGGTATCTGAGACAAATATATTTATTTATCCAGGATTTGAATTTAAAGGTATTGATAATTTAATTACTAATTTTCATTTACCTAAGAGTACACTTGTTATGTTAGTATCAGCACTTGTTGGTAAAGATAATATAATGAATGCATATAAATATGCAGTAGATAATAGGTTTAGATTTTTCTCCTTTGGAGATGCAATGTTAATAATAGATTAAAAAATAAGAGTGAGGTTTAAGTTATGGAAGATGTAAAAACAAATGAAAAAACAAATGAATCAATGGAATATAATACAAAGGTAAGAAATAAAGTTACAGGTAAAGTTGAACTTGAAAATGTATTTGCTTACTTTGATGAAGACAATAATGTTTATTGTGTTAGTGATAATTTATTAATTGATGATGGAGAGATAAGAGTAGAAATAGCATTCCTTTTAACTGATGAATGCAAACCACTTGGATTAGTTTATAATTCATACTTTGGAGATAGATATGATATTTTAAAGAGTGAAGTACCTATTCAAGAAGCTTATGATCAATATAAACAAGTACTAGCTCAAAATATTAGATTAGATATTAATAGAAAATATGATAATTATATTGCTGCAAATAAAAATTTCATGATTCTAAATAAAGAAAGAGAAGAAAAGAAAGAAAGTGAAATAATGCGCGAAAAAATGGGTCCTATTCAATATGACTTATTAAAAACTGAAAAGAATACAAAAGCACGTTTAGGAAAATTACATACTAATTATGGAGATTATGATACTCCAATGTTTATGCCAGTTGGTACTCAAGCAACTGTTAAAACTTTAAGTCCAGAAGAATTAAAAGCAGTTAATTCGGGAATAATTTTATCAAATACTTATCATTTATGGTTAAGACCTGGTGAAGATATTGTTGATGCTGCTGGTGGATTACATAAATTTATGAATTGGAATGGTCCAATATTAACTGATTCAGGTGGTTTTCAAGTATTTTCACTTTCTAAACCAAAATGGATTAGCGAAGAAGGAGTTAAGTTTAAATCTCATTTAGATGGTAAAGAACTTTTACTTACTCCTGAAAAATCTATTGCTATTCAAAATAAACTTGATAGTGATATTGCTATGTCATTTGATGAATGCATTGGTTTTCCTCATACTAGAAAGTATGTAGAAGAATCAGTTGAAAGAACATTAAGATGGGCTAAACGTGGTAAAGAAGTATTTAATAATCCAAGACAATCTTTATTTGGTATTGTTCAAGGTGGTGAATTTGAAGATTTAAGAAAGCACTGTGTTGAAGAACTTGTTAAGATTGGCTTTGATGGTTATTCAATTGGTGGAACTGCAGTAGGTGAACCTAAAGATGTTCAATATGAACAAGTTGAATATTCTTGTAAGTATTTACCTGAAGATAAAGTTAGATATTTAATGGGAGTTGGAGATCCTATTGATATTATTGAAAATGTAATTAGAGGTGTAGATATATTTGACTGTGTTGCTCCAACTAGGCTTGCACGTCATGGTCATGCACATACTAAATATGGAAAAATTAATCTAAAGAATTTAAAATATGAAAAAGATTTTACTCCAGTAGATGAAAATTGTGATTGTTATTGTTGTAAGAATTATACAAAAGCTTATATTAGACATTTAATTAAAGCTGATGAAACTTTTGGCCAAAGATTATTATCAATTCATAACATTAGATTCTTAATTAAATTAACTGAAGATTTAAGAGAATGTATTAAAAATGATAATATCTTAGAATATAGAGAAGAATTTATTAAGAATTATTATGGAAGTAATAAATAATTTTTGGGGTATTATGAATATAGATATTTTAAGAGAAAAGAATAGTTTGCTTTTAAGCAAAGTATATAAAAAGAATAAAATTGTAACTAATGAAGAAGAATATTTAAAATATTCAAGAAAAGCAATTGCGGATGGTATTATTATAGTTACTTCATTTGGAGTTATTACTTTATCTGCTTATTTAGCTAATCATTTAAATGATAATTTTATATTAGGAGTTGTTCCTGGAACTTTAGGTATTATTGGTGGTTCATTAAGAATGTTAAAAAATGCTGATAAATCTAATGAGATTGAATTAGGCTTAATAAATGAAAGAGAAGAACTTTATAATATTCAACATGATTATCATAATGCTGGTAATGATTTTGTTAAAAAGTTAACTAGATAATTAGTACTTGCAAATATTAATAATTGATGTTATACTACTATTGCTTTTGTGTGAAAGCTAAACTTAATCCGCTGAGCATTGACTCAAGATTCTGTGGGTGTAATATATAGAGAAAGGGTGGCGCTTTATGAATTTAATAGATAAGGTTAACGCTAAATCAGTAAGAACTGATATTCCTGAATTTCGTGTTGGAGATACTGTAAGAGTAGACTACAAAATTAAAGAAGGTAATAAAGAAAGAATTCAAGCTTTCGAAGGTTTAGTAGTTTCAATTAAAGGTGGATTTGTTGGAAAATCATTCACTGTTAGAAAAAAATCTGGTAGTGTTTGGGTTAAAAGAATTTTCAAAGTTAATTCACCATTAGTAGACAAAGTTACAGTAACTAGAAAAGGTTATGTTAGAAGAGCTAAACTTAACTTCATTGACAATATGTCTGGGGAATATAAAGTTAAAGAAAGAAATTAATTTTTCTTTCTTTTTTTGTTTGTGAATATAAAAAATAGAACTATTTATTAGTTCTACTTATATTTGTTTTAGTTAATTTTTTTGTTTCTTTGGTTTCTTTTGGATATTTTTTATAAACTATTGTTCTTAGATAGAAACCTTCAAATTTTCTTAAGTTGTCATCTGAGAATCCTAATGCTTCATTAACAGTTTTTAAATATTCACTGTATAATGGATCATCCTTTTTAGGAGAACCAAATCTATTGAATATTTTTAATGCTAATAGGTCAGGATCACATGCTTCGATTAAACAGAATAATTTTTCATCAAAGTTATAATTCTTTTTGTAATCTAAGACTACTAATTGTAATACTCTTGAATATAATTCAAGTTTACTATAATAATTTGTTAAATATGAAATATCTTTTCTTATTTCTTCTTGTCTTTCTTCATTTATATTATAGAATTTATTAAAGTCTTTATATCTTTGATATAGTCTTATTTTTAAATCATAAATACTTATATCTGGAATTATTTTTCTCATTATTTCACCCCGAATAGTATGTATTATATACTACATTTATATTTATTGCAAATTTAAATTGTGTTATAATTTTTTTGGTGATTAAAATGGCAGAAAAGAAAAAAAATAGTAATAAAGAAATTGAAAAGAAAGAAACTAAAAATTTAGAAAAAGAAGAAAAAATAGAAATACCTGAAAAGAAGAAATATTCTCAAGAAGAAATAGATGCTGCCACTAAAGCTGCTAAAGCTGATATGTTTAAAGAATTATTGCCTTATTTAGTTATTATAGTAGTAGTAGTTATTATAAGAACATTTATTATGACTCCAGTTGCAGTAGATGGTGAATCAATGTATCCAACACTTCATGATAATGATATTATGCTTTTATATAAATTAAGAATTAAGACAGTTGGTATTAATAGATTTGATATTGTTGTTATTAATACTGATGAAGGTAAATTAATTAAAAGAGTTATTGGATTGCCTGGAGATAAGATTAAATATGATATTAATATAGATGAAGATGGAAACTCTAAAGGTATTTTATATATCAATGGTGAAGTAATTGAAGAAAACTTTATTGATGAAAAAGCAAAAGCTAATACATGTAAGTATAATAATATAGATATATGTGAAAGCGAAACAGAAGTACCTAATGGAGAATACTATGTAATGGGTGATAATAGAGGAAACTCTAAAGATTCAAGAATAATTGGTACAATTGAAAAGAAACAAATTAAAGGTATTACCTCATTTGTTATCTTCCCATTTGGCAGATTTGGAACAGTAAAATAAAGAATATTTGGAAAAATATTCTTTTTTTTGTTAAAATAAACATCGGTGTTTGAGTATGATTAAAAAGATTGAGAGTATTAAAAATTTGAAAGTATATCCTAATATATTATTTTCTAATAGAGGAACTACTGCGATAGTTTATAGAATAAATGCTAACGAAGTAATAAAATTATATACAAACTCTTTAAGAAGAGATATTTTATTTAGAACTAGAGATATGAATTTTTTATTAGAAAAATTATCTAAGACTAATTTAAACTCTTTTGTTAGTCCAAAGGATATTTATGTAGATAAAGCAAATAATATACTTGGTTATTCTATGGATTATATAAGAGGAAACTATACAAATAGATTGGATTTAGATATTTATTTAGATGATTTAATTGAAGCAATTAAAAAATTAGATCAAGATAATAGATGTATAAGTATGGAAAACTATAGTATTTTAGATCTTCATGAAAAAAATATGAAGTATGATGGAAAATATTTTAAAATCTTTGATTTAGATGGTGGCTATTTTAAAGTAAATGATACTTATGAAGATATTTATGAAGCTAATAGTCAAATAATAAAGAAAGTTATTGTTAAGGGTATATATGGTGTAAATTCATTAAAAGAACTTAACTCTAATAGTTTAGATTTTATGGATTGTTATTATAAAGGAACACTTTTAGAAATGTTTGAATATATTAAGAAGTCTACTAATTCTTGGTGTCCAACTGTTAATGATGCAAGAAAAGTATTAAGAAGAAATTGTGTTACTTATGATAATTATTACAGAATGTTTTAATGTATATTTTTAAATATACATTTTTTTTATTGCATTAATATAATTTGTGTAATATAATCAATATGAAAATGATTTTCAAATTAAAGGAGAGATTTATGATTGATTTATTATTAGATGCATTTTTAGATTCTGTTCACTTGATTCCTTTTTTACTTGTAACATTTTTATTGCTAGAATTAATTGAACATAAATTTAAAAATAAAAGCAAAAAGACTTTAACTAAGAGTAAAAGATTTGGACCAATAGTAGGTGCTTTATTAGGTGCTTTCCCACAATGTGGATTTAGTGCAGTTGTATCAAATTTATTTTCATCTAGAGTAGTTACCATGGGTACTGTTATTGCAGTATTCTTATCTACTAGTGATGAAATGTTACCAATGATGATTGCTGAAAAATCAAATATTAAGGAATTATCATTAATACTTATTTCTAAAGTTATTATTGGTATGATTATTGGTTTAATTGTAGATTTAATTATTAATAAGTCACAAGAAAAAGAACATGTACATGAATTATGTGAACATGATCATTGTGATTGTGAAAATCATGGTGTAATTGTTTCAAGTATAATACATACTTTAAAAATTACTTTATTTATATTTGTTGCTAATTTATTTGTAGGTTTTATAATTGAAACTATTGGAGAAGAAAAGCTACAAGAAATATTATTAAATAAGAATATATTTAAATATTTTATAGCATCACTAGTAGGATTAATTCCTAATTGTTCTTCTTCTGTAATACTTACTCAAGTTTATCTTGATGGTTTAGTTACACTTGGTACACTTTTATCTGGTTTACTTACTGGATCTGGAATTGGTATTTTAATTCTATTTAAACAAAATAAAAATTTAAAAGAAAATATGACTATTCTTGGTGTTATTTATATAGTTGGAGTAGTAATTGGAATAATAGCTGACTTACTTATTTAAGTTTACAAAAGGGAACGTAATTGTTCTCTTTTTAATTGTTTAGAATTGATATAAGTGATAAAATATTGTGTTGTGAAGGAGTAGTGCATATATGATTGGTGTACCTATGAATATAATATCCATTGTACTTTCAATTATTGTATTATTAGTACATGGTATTTTACTTTATAAGAATAACAAGAATAAATTTGTTAAAAGTAGTTTGATAGTATGGGCTATTTTAATGGTTTTAGAAGTTTCTTTATTTAATTTTAGGTTCTATGAATCTAGAAATTATGAAGAACAAGTAATAAATGATTATTCAGTATGTGAAGGACTTGAAATAGATGATGAAGGAACTGTTACAATTGCTCAAAGTACTAGAAACTGTATTGAAATAATTGATTTAAATAAAGAACTTCATGATATTTATATAGATTTAGATTCAAGAACTTATAAAGGTGAAAAGTTAAAAAATCAAGTAATTTGGGTTGCTTTTGGTTATACTGATGCTGCTAATAGTAAGTATAAATATACTCAAACAAGATCAATACTTGCGTCTAAAGATAAGGGTGAGATTATTAAATTTAATCTTGCTGGTAAATCTTCTAAATTAAGAGTTTATTTTAATGGTGGAGATGATCAATTATTCGCAATTAATAAGATAATATTAAATAAGAAATATAATTTTAATTATTCAATTATAAGAATGCTTAGTATTTATTTTGTATTCCTTTTATGGTTCTTAGTTGGGCCTAAAGCTAAGATGTGGAAATTAAGATTAAATGATTCAAAAGCTAAAAAGTATATTATTGGTGCTCTAGTATTTGAACTTTGTTTATTTATATTTGCATTTAATTTAAATGGATATTTTGTTAAAGAAGACTTTGGTGTACAAAAAGGACAAAGAGATCAATATAAGTATTTAGCTGAAAGTTTTTCTCATGGACATCTTTATCTAGAAGAAGAACCTAGTGAGTTATTACAATCAATGAAGAATCCATATGATACTAAAAAGAGAGATGATCTATTTAAAGATAGTGATGAAGTATATTTATGGGATTGTGCTTATTATAAGGGTAAATATTATGTTTATTTTGGAGTAGCTCCAGTAATCTTCTATTATTTACCACATTATTTAATATTTAAGACTCATATTAAGACTAGTACTTGTATATTTATTACTGGTATCTTTACAATGATTGCAGTTCTTTTATTTATGAAACGTATTTGTAAGATGTGGTTTAAGAATGATGTTAATTTAGGATTATTTATTATTATATTCTTAATGTTTATTAATGGGTGTGGAATACTACATACATATGGTAGACCAGACCATTATTATTTACCAATACTTATGGGTGTAATGTTTAGTTTATATGGATTAATTGCTTGGCTAAAAGCTTCAGAGACTGATAAGACTAGATATTACTTCTTAGGAAGTTTATGTATGGCATTAGTTGCTGCATGTAGACCACAATTATTGCTTACTTCATTTTTAGCTATTCCAATATTCTGGAATAAGATAAAAGAAATATTTAAGAAAGAAAACTTAAGTAAAGTAATAGCGTTTGTAATGCCTTATATAGTAATAGCTGGTTTATTAATGGCTTATAACTATTTAAGATTTGGCTCAGTAACTGATTTTGGTGCTAATTATAATTTAACTACTAATGATATGACTAAGAGAGGATGGGTAATGGCAAGAATCCCTAGTGGACTTTTCTATTACTTCTTAAATACTCCAGAGTTTAGTGTTAAGTTCCCATTCATACTTAGAACAGATGTTGTTAATAATTATATAGGTACAACAATATTTGAATCTATGCCAGCTGGTTTTTTCTGGTCTAATGCATTATGTATATTAGGACTATTTATTTATAAGATAAAAAATAGATTTAAAAAGAATAAATTACCTTATATACTAAGTATAATGTTACTAGTATTTGCATTTATAATATCAGTTGTAGATACAGAAATGGCTGGAATATTACCAAGATATATCTTAGACTTTGGATTTATGATTTATACAGCTACTGTAATATCATCATTTAAATTAGAAGAAGAACTTACTAAGAGTAGTTTAAGATTATCTATTTTAAGACTTATATTTATAGCAACTATGATTTCTAGTATTTGTTTCTTACTTACTGACACAACTTTAACTAGATATATGTTCTATTATCAAATAAGACAAATATTTGAATTTTGGGTATAAAATCTACAAGATAATTTCTTGTAGATTTTTTTATAAAAAACTTTCTTTTCGATTTGAAAAATAGTAAAATGTAAATGTATAGTATAGGAAAGTGGAGAGTGAGTTTGTGAGTTTTAGATTTAAAAATATTATATTATCTATAGGATTATTATTTGTTTTTCCTATGGTTGTAAATGCAGAGTTACCAGGTGCTAGAAGTGCTACTAATGAAGCTGGTGATGTATTTCTAGGTGGTAATTATATTGAGGTAGGTATAAGTAAAAGTGGAAGTTTTGGAACGAGTTTAAAAGCTCCTGAAGAATTTCATTCGCATGCTTTATCTGCTTATTCATATAAGCTTGGTTTAATTGCAGACGGTGATGGTTGGGATGTAGGTAATCCTCCTACAAGTGGAGATTTCTTCTTGCCAGGTAATCCTTATGAAGGTTATATTTTTTCATATGTGATGAATGGTAACAGTTATGTTTATAGAATAGCTGAAAGATCTGGTGATACTTGGGATGGTAAATATTTTACTGCTCCTTCAGTCGTAGATCAATCTGATATTGCTCATAATAAATTAAAAGCTGTATTCTCGGTTGTAACAAAAGAAAAAGTAAAGCTAGAGTTAACAATTGAGTTTGGAGTAGATGATGTATATTACTCAACTTTAGTTAATGTTATAAATATGAGTGAAAATGAAATAACTGATGTCATTTTTACTAGAGACTTAGATCCTGATAATGATAAAGACTTGAATGGTACTTATGATACATATAATAAAGTTCCATGTAATCCTGATACAAGTGTAGAAGGTAGTGCTACTAACTTTGCAATGGTTGTTGCTGTTGGACCAGTTACTTATAACGGTTTCTTCTTTGTATCATTTGATAATAGGGCTATGGGGTTAATCGGTAATACGGCTCCATCAGGAATTCCAACTTATGCTGATGAATCAGCATTGGAAATTACTTCAAGTAATGCGAATGGATATTCTCTTATGGATACAAGAATTCAATTACAAACTAAATTAAAAAATTTGAAATCAAATGAAAGTGATGAAACTATTTTTTATTCATCTTTAGATCCAAATGTAATTCAATCAATAAGTAAGATTTTAAAAGCAGTTGCTGCTAAAGTAAAAGGGTTAAGTGATACTAGAATAGAAGTAGAAACTCAGGAAGGTTATGAATATTCAATTGATAATGGTGAGCATTGGCAAGATAGTGGAGTATTTGAAAATCTTGAACCAGGTAAAGAATATGTAGTTTTATCTCGTATTAAAGCTACTGAAACTGAAGAAGCTTCTGAACCTGAAGAAACAAAGATTACAACAAAACATTCATCAAAAGAATCTCCAGATTTATCAGAAATTGTTGTTACTGAAAATGAAGTTGTTATTAAAAGTGATCCTTTGTATGAGTATTCAATAGATAATGGAGAACATTGGCAAGATTCATCTTTATTTACTGGATTAGAACCAGATACAGAATATACAATTATTGCTAGAATCAAAGAAACATCTACTGATATGCCAGGATATCCAACTGAACCAATTGTTATACATACTCCTGCTAAAATTCAAACAACATTAGATGATGTGGATAATGTTTCTATTGATGTTATTGTTAAAGATGATGCTCCTGGAGTTATTATTCATAAAGGTCTTTTATATGAATCTGTTATGGATAATGAGGATGTTAAGAATTATGTAGATGATAATCATGATGTTAAACTTATATTTGATGTTGAAGCAATTCAATTAGATGAAGAAGAATTAAATGTAGTTAAAGAAAAGTCACTTGGAGATACGATTGCATTTACTGTTAATGCAACTATTAAATTATATGCTGATTCTACTTATGTTAAAGATATAGTTTCGAGCGATAAAAAGATTACATTTACTTTAAAAGTACCTAATGAATTTGTTAAAAAAGGAAGAAAATTTAGTGTTATTAGAAAACATGTAGGTGAAAACGATTATACTGAATATGAAGTATTAACTGATGAAGATAATGATGATACTACAATAACTATTTCTAGTGATAAGTTTTCTGAATTTACAATAATTTATAATGATTCTTCGAATCCAAAAACAAGTGATAATTTATTAACATATGTATTTATATTATTTATAAGTGTAAGTGCTTTGTTTATAGTAAAAAGATACTAGAAGAAAACTTCTAGTACTTTTTTATAATAGATTAGGTAGTGATACAGAATTTATAGAAATGGAAATGAATTAAAAAATACAGGTTTTAACTGAAGTTGTAAGATAAAAGTGTACACTAAAAAAAGTGTATGCTTTTATTTTGTTATAATTAAATAAAGGAGATGATCAAAATGGCAAAAAAAGGACAAAAATTTAATCGATGGACACCAGAAGAAAAATACAATATTATAAAACCTTTATTAAATATGGAAAAAGGAACTTATTCATATTCAAAAGAAATAGGTATAAATTCTGGATTACTCTATGCTTGGATTAAAAAATATAGAGAAAACGGAATGAAAGGCTTAGAAAATAAAAGAAAACCAGGCAATCCAATGTGCAAATATTTTTCAAAAAAAAATCTAACTAAAGAAGAACAATTAGAATATGAAAATATGAAACTAAGAATCGAGAACGAAATGTTAAAAAAAGGATTCCTAATGAAAGAAGATGGTACGTATGTAAAATTCATGAAATAACACAAGCCAAATTTGAAATAATAGAATTATTAAGTAAAGAATATAATATCAAATCTTTATGTAAAATATTAAAGGTTTCTAGATCTGGTTATTATAAATGGTTAAAGAATAAAGATATATTGAATAATTATGAATTAGTCCGAATAAATTTAGGAGAAATGATTAAAGACATACATAAAAGAAAACCAAGTTATGGATATCATAGAATAAATGCAATAATCAGACGTGATATAGGTTGGGTTGTATCAGATAATTTGGTTCATAAAGTATGTAAAATATTAAAAATAAAATCTAAAGCAAAGCATTATAAATATAAACCAGCTGGTGAAGAGTCTATTAAATATTCAAATATTGTTAATGGCAATTGGAATGTATCGAGACCATTTGAAATTATAGTTTCAGATACAACTACAATTGGCTTTAAAGGAAAACCATACGATTGGACATTTTACTTGGATGTGTTTAATAATGAAATTGTTGGTTATGATGTAAGAGAATCAATGCACGGTAATGGCGTTTTAAATCATCGTGAAGCATTAAACGATATGTTAAAAAACAAAATAAAAAGAGGATACGAAAACCTTGAGACTATTGTTCACACAGATCAAGGAGCTGTTTATTCCTCAGTGTCATTTAACAATATGTTTAATTCTTACAATATCAAACGCTCAATGTCTAGAGCTGGAACACCAACCGACAATCCTGTTATTGAATCTAAAAATGGTTGGATGAAAAAAGAAATGCATATTGATTTTGACAAAAATAATTATAACACAGTTCAAGAATTTATTGATGATATTGTTTGGGACAATAACAATTATCGACCAAGTTTTGCTTTACAATATAAAAACCCAGTTGAGTATAGAACTCAACTAGGTTTTAAATAGTCTTTTTAGTGTCTACTTTTCATTGACAACTTCAGTTTTAACCTGTATTTTTTTTTATTATTCAACTTTATGATCGTTTACTACAAGTCCAGTAGCAACTGGTCTAGTTACATTTTTAAGGCTTCCATTGATAGGTCTTGAAATTGTAACTCCTTTTTCAACCATTACTGTTGATGTTCCACCATCTAGTGCTGCTGCATTAATAGCTCCATAATGTGTCATTATGTCTGTTAAATCTTTCATGCTAGCGCCACTAGTTCTTGTTTCATTTGAGTCTACTACTAGAAGTAGGGTAACACCATCAATTCTTTGACCAACTGCTGTTCTTGCAGCATAACCATAACCACCATTTCCTTTAGTAAATGAAGGAACTCCATTAACTATTAAGAAAGGTACTGATGTAACACAATCTCTAACTCCTAATTCTAGAAGTTCTTGTGCTGATTTATTTTTATATAGTACTAATATATTATCTTTATTAAATCCGATTGTACCCCAACCAGTGCCTTCGTAATCATGATCTGTTATTATTTTACGTTTTTGAATAGTAACTCCAGCTGGATTATTACCGTTACTTTTATTTGTTGGATCTATAAATCTACCACCATTAACTGCTACTAGAGCATTTGTTCTTTTAGCCATATCTACAATGTATTCACCACTATAAGGAAATTTACCACTAGTTAAGAATTCACAGTAGGCAGGATCATATACAACTGCTAAGTAAGCATTTTGTCCATTTACTTTAAATCTTAGTATTCTATATATTTCATCTTTAGTATGATTCTTAAACATTAGAACTTCATATTCATTATTTTCATCATATTCAAATGAATTATCTAAGTTATATTTAATTAAATTTGTATTCATTTCTTCATTAGGTTCGATTAGATAGTTTTGACTTAATAAGTTATTTATATAAGCATCACTATAAAATATTTTACATAAGTATTGATGATTCATTGTTTCCATTGCTGTGGTTATTAACCATTCTCTAAACTTAGGTAATGGTCCATATAATAGATTAATAAATATTATACATCCTAAAACATATAGAATAGTTATTGTATTAAGTATCCATCTTTTAAGAGGAAGTTTTAGATTAGTGTCTAATTTTACATAACCTACAATGAAGTAGAGAAATGCTATAAAACTTATAATAAATAGAATAAAGAATATCCATTTGCATACTGAATTAAATAAGTAATTACTATGACAAGAAATTATAAATAAAACTAAGAATGTTGAGTTAATTATTAAGAAGAATCTAGATAGTCTTAATTTACTTTGTTTTTTCTTTAATAGTAGTTTTTTTAATTTTTCTAGTTTTTTAGATTTATTATATTTAGTTTTACGTTTTTTAATTGTTTTCTTTTCTTTTATTTCTTCCATAATTATCACTATTTAATTATAACATGATATATGTAAATAACCACTATGTTTACTTAAAGTTTATGTTATAATTTAATAGTATTGTAGGTGAAGGTGTTATGAAAATAAGAGATTATATTGATGCTGGAAAATCAAAAGATGAAATTTTTAATTTTATTATATATGTGTTCCCAATTTATATACTTAAACTTCTTTTTGAAGATTTTATTTTCTTATCTAATTTTTTAGATTATGCAATAAAACATGTTTGGCCTGCGTTATTATTGTTAATTGGAGTTGTTATATTATATTTTATATTAACTAATTTATTGTTTTTATTATTTGGATTTATTTTATATTTATTTTCTAAAAGTGAGAATTTTGAAAAGATAGTTAAAAGGGCTTTAATTTTTCTTTTACTTTTGCCTTTTATAGGTTTTTTCTTTGTAAAATTATTTGAATTATTTGGTTTTATATCATTTAAAGCACAAGGTAATGTGTTAACTACTGCTTATGTATTTGTTGGTATTGGTGTTGTAGTTACTTTAATAGTTATTTTTAGAAGTTATATTGTTAAATTTTTTAAATATATAGGTTCTGCTATTTCTGATTTCTATAAATCAGAAAAATATTTAAAAGTTATTCCTATTGCTTGTGCATTATTAAGTGGAAGCTATTTTTATAGATTGATAACAATAGAAGCTGAGAGAATGAAGTTCGATTTAAACTATAATGATAATTTAACTACTTATGTGCTTTGTTTGGTTATAGTTCCTTTTTTAGTATATTTTTTATCAGGAACTATTTTTTATAAAATATATGATAAATTTAAATCTGATAAATTAAAAATTATAATTAAAGTAATTAATATTATTATTTATATAATTGCATTTTTCTTTGTTGGTTCTTTTATTATCAAGGTTTTTAGTCCTAGTGCACTTGTATCAAATGGACTTTTATTATTTTTTGGTATTTTATTAGGACTTGAGATTACATTATTCTTTTTTATTTATAAAAGTGTTCTAGAAATAATTAGACTTGTTAGAGGTGATTCTTATGAGTAAGAATAGAATAGGTATTATATATTTTTATGTTCATTATGTAGTTGAAGTATTATCATTCTTCTTTTTATATTCTAATTATAAAAGTAGTTATGTATGGTTAATACCACTAGTATATGATTCATTTGCTTTTGTACCTCAAAGTTTAATTGGATATGTATCAGATAAATATAAAAAGATTAATATGGGATTAATTGGAATTGCTTTATTCTTTATAGGTTACTTATTCTTTTTATATACAAAAGTTAATATATTTGTTCCACTTTTAATTATTTGTTTAGGTAATGCATTCTTACATGTAGATGGAGCAGAGAACACTATTAGGTTTGGTAATGGTAAGCTTTCTAACGTTGCAATATTTGTTGCAGGTGGATCTTTTGGAGTTTTATCAGGAAGATTACTTGTAAATAATCTTAATACGCCTGAAGTTTTATTTTTACCCTTAATTTCTTTAATACCACTAGTTATTATGTGTAATGATGAAACTAGAGACTTAAAAGGATATAAAAAGTATGATTATGTTAAAGAATCTGTTAATGGATTGGTTGCAATATTAATTGCATTCTTAATTGTTATTATTAGAGGATATATGGGATATGGAATTCCTACATCTTGGAATAAAACAACATTTGAGATGATACTTTTATTTTCATCAATGGGAATAGGTAAAGCATTAGGTGGAATATTAAGTGATAAGTATGGTATTAAAAGAATAGCGCTTATTAGTACTTTGGGTTCAATTCCATTCCTTTGCTTCGGAGATAAAATAATGCTTATTTCATTACTTGGTATATGTAGTTTTTCAATGACTATGTCTATTACTTTAGGAATTATACTTTCTGTTTTAAAGAATAAACCTGGTTTATCTTTTGGTATAACAACAATTGGATTATTCTTAGGTACACTACCAATATTCTTTATTAAATTATCATTTATATATAATGTAATTATGATTATAGTATTTTCTAGTATATGTGCATATTTACTTACTAGAATATTAAAGGAGTAATATTATGAGTTTTATATTTAATTCTATTTTTATTAAAAATTATGAAATATTATTTATAATTCTTTCAATAATTACTATAATTATAATTGGTATAACAATATATTTAGTTATTAAAGAGGTTAATAATGGGAATAGATAATATACCAATCACTATGGTAGTTTGTTTAAGTCTTACGATTATTTTAGAAACTTTATTGGCTTTTCTAATTGGAGTAAGAAAGAAAGATTTGATATTTGTGGTTTTAGCACAAGTAGTTACAAATCCAATTGTAGTAACAGTACCGTATTTAATATTTATATTATTTGGTTATAAAAACTATTTAATATCTATTTATGTTTTAGAAGTATTAGCATTTTTAGTTGAAGGACTAATTTATTCTAAAAGTTTAAGAAATAAGAAAATAAATCCATTTCTTTTATCTTTAATATTAAATGTATGTTCATATGGATTTGGATTATTAATGAATGGAGTTTGGCAATGAAAAAATTAAAGTTTCTTTTATTAAGTTTATTATTAGTACCTATTACTAGTAAAGCTGATGTAATAAGTGATATTAGTGAAACTAGTAATAATAGTCAAATATTTATTTTTATTGGTATATTATTTACAGCAATACTAGTTACTGTTGTAATTACTATATTAAGATCAAGAAAGGATAAGAAATAATGAAAAAAATATTTAAGATTTTATTAATATGTATGTTTTTAATTCCATTTGCAGTTAGTGCTGATATGGGTGCTCCTTATATTAAACCAATTGAAGCTGTAATTACTAAGAAGGGTGGAATTACTGCTAAAGACTATTCTGGTAAAACAAAACATTTTGCTGAAAATGAAGTTGTTTTAGTAACTGGTGTAGGTAATGAGATAAATATCATTACAAAGAGTAATGATTATTATGATGTTAGTAGTAGTGATATTAAATATATTATCCCTAAAACTAGTGAAGTTAAACCTGGAGATGATGGAGTAAATAAACTTCAAAAACAAAGAGAGTTTGAAGTAGTTATTGATGAAATTAAAGTTTATAAAGGACCTTCAATCGTATTTCCTGAAGTTGGTACTTTTAAAAAAGGAACTCAATTAACTGCTTTTTATGAAATGGAAACACCTGAAGCTTTTAGTGAGTGGTTTTATATTCAAGAAGAATCTTTAAGTGGCTGGATTCAAATCCAAGGTGATGGTGATAATAGTTATCCAGTTTATGAAGTAAATGCTAAACCATTAAAAGTATTATTTACTAGTAATGTTACACTTAATGGTGTTGAAATTAAAGAAAATAGTATTTATAAAATCTATTATTGGAGTAATCCTTATTTAACAATTGGACCAGTTATAAAAATAAATAATGATTTTTTAGATGTTACAAATGAAAAAGTTGAAATTATTTCTGATTCTAAAAAAGTAACTGGATTATTTCATATGACTCAATTTAATTTTAGCCTTAAAAAAGATACTAAATTATATTCAGATTATAAATTAAGTGATGAAATTACAATAATACCAGCTGGTACTAAGTTATCAAATATTAATCTTTTACCTGATTATGTATTTGGTGATGAAAATGAAAATTTTATTATTTATGTATCATATAATAACAAATTAGGTTGGATTAAAGTAAATGACAAAGGTGTTGAAAATATAGAAATAGATAATGATGAGTTAGTTAGTCCTTATATTGATCCTGAAGGCGATGATGGAGAAGAAGATGAAGAACAAACTACTGAACTTGCGGTTGTAGAAGAACCTAAAAAAGGAAAAAAATTAATAGATAAGAATACTATTATAATTTCTGTTGTAGTTGCTGTAAGTGCTGCTGTTATAGCATTCTCATCAATTGTTTTACTTAATAAAAAGAACAAAAAAGATACTTTATCGGAAATTAATGAAGAATTAAGTAAAACTCAAAGTATTAAAATTAATAATAATGATGAAAAATAGATAGACAGGATTATTTCCTGTTTTTCTTTTTTAAAAATGCTATAATAATAAATAGTAGGAGGATTGTTATGATTGAAATTAAAAATGTAACAAAAAAATATGGGAATAATATTGCCGTAAATGATGTCTCTTTCAAAGTTGGAGATGGAGAAATATTTGCATTTATTGGACACAATGGAGCAGGTAAAACAACTTTAATTAAATGTATTACAGGTATTCAAGAATTTGATTCTGGAGATATTTTGATTAATGGTAAATCTATAAAAAAAGATTCAGTTGAATGTAAAAAAGAGATGGCTTTTGTTCCAGATAATCCTGAACTTTATGAACAAATGAAAGCAATTGATTATATTAATTTTATTTGTGATATGTATGAAGTTAATGATGAAGATAGACAAAAATCTATTAAAAAATATGCTGAATTATTTGAAATAGAAGATAAGCTTAATGATACACTTGAGTCTTACTCACATGGTATGAAACAAAAGATTGCTCTTATTAGTGCACTTGTACATAATCCAAAAGTTTTAATAATGGATGAACCATTTGTAGGTTTAGATCCTAAAGCTGTATTTGATGTTAAAAAGATTATGAAAGATTTAACTAAGGAAGGTACTACAATTTTCTTTTCAACTCATATCTTAGAGGTTGCAGAAAAACTTTGTTCTAGAGTTGCTATTATTAAAAAGGGTGAATTAGTAAGTATTGGTACTATGAAAGAAGTTAAAGGTGACAAATCACTAGAAAAAGTCTTCTTAGAATTAGAGGATTAAAATGAAAAAGTTATTATCTTTAATAAGAGCATGTTTTAAAGATAACATGTCTATATTTAAAATTAAATCTAAGAATAAGAATAGTAAGTATTTACCATTTATTCTTGCATTAGTTTTAATGATTTCTTTTTATAATTATTCTGAACTTTTAATAGAACCTCTAATAGAAGTTCATTTAGAATATGTTGTTATTACACTTTTTGTAGTTGGTACATGTGTTATGACATTTATGGAAGGAATCTATAAGAGCAGTGGAATATTATTTAATTGTAAAGATGATGATTTATTATTGTCACTTCCTATAAAAAAGTCTACTGTTCTTTTCGTAAGATTACTTAAGTTTTATGTATTTGAACTTATATTTAATAGTCTATTTTTAATACCTGCACTTATTTCTTATGCAGTTCATGTTAATCCTGGAATTATGTATTATATTGTATCTGTATTTGGAATTCTTTTACTTCCTATTATTCCAATTGTATTATCTACAATTATGGGTATATTTATATCTTTTGTTTCATCTCTAGCTAAAAATAAGAATATTATGCAAACAATTTTTACATTTTTCTTATGTGGTGTAATTTATGTAATATTATTTAGAATGAATGGTTTTGTAGAGAGTCTTGCAGAAAATGCTAAATCAATAAATGATTTAATTATTAAAATATATTATCCAGCTGGACTATTTATTAATATGATTATTGATTTTAAGTTTATTGATTTAATTAAATTTATTTTTGTTAATGTATTACCTTTAGTTATATTAGTTTTAACATTTAAAAATATGTATTTTAGTATTAATTCTTCATTAAAGATTGTTAAAAAGAAGAGTGGTTATAGTAAGGACACTAATTATAAAATTGTTACTAGTTCAAAAAGAAGTGCATTTATAAAAAAAGAAATTAAGAAACTTATTAATACTCCAGTATATATACTGAATTCATGTTTTGGATTAGTATTATATTTAGGAATTATTATTTATGCTGTTATAAATGTTGATGGTGTTATAAGTAAATTTCAAGCAGGTGGTGCAAATATACCATTTGATTTATATTCAATAATTCCTTTAGTTATATTAGGATTAGTTATTTTTACATCACTATTATCATCACTTACTTGTTCAATGATTTCATTAGAAGGTAAGTCATTTAATATATTAAAGAGTTTACCAATTAAACCAATTGAAATTATTATGTATAAAGTATATACAGTGTTAGTTGTAGAAATACCGATTATACTTATTGGAGTTATTATATCTATTATTAAATTTAAAATAGGTATTGTACCAAGTTTATTATTAATAGTTGCTTCTTGTGTATTTCCATTTATATCAGGAATATTTGGTATTATAGTTAATATTAAATATCCTAAATTAGATGCTAAGGATGATACTGAAGTAGTTAAACAAAGTATGTCTTCATTTATAGCAGTTACTGGTGGTATGCTTGGAACAGGTGCATTTATTTACTTAATGTTTAAACTTATTGATTTTAAATTAAATATATCGCTAGTAATGTTAGCTGTTTTAATACTTGCTCTTATTATTTCTTCTTGCTTATATTGGTATGCTAAAAAGGTAAGTTCTAAAGAATTTGAAAAATTAGTTGTATAGGAGTATATATGCATAAAGGAATAGATAATTATAAAGATAATTGTTATTATTTGAATGATGTAAAAAAAGCTATTGATGAAAATAGAACTGTATTTCTAGATATTGATGGTGTTATTCAACCAGGAACACAAAAAAGATTTGATCATGATAATGAATATTTAAAGAAATATTTATATGAAAAGTATGATGACGAGAGATATCTTGAAATGATGCATTATGATGCTGGTGCAGTATTTTATGATTGGAGACCTTCATCAGTAGGATTTTTAAGAGAATTATTAGATACTACTTATTCTCACATTGTTCTTTCTAGTGACTGGAGAAGTGGACACTCATTTGAAGAATTAAAAGCATTCTTTAAAATGTATGATTTAGATGATTATTTAATTGATAGAACTCCTTTTGATGATACATATAAAAAGTTTTATTCACATGAAAGTTCTATAAAAGAGTATTTAAGTCTACATCCGGAAATAAAAAAGTATATTGTGTTAGATGATATTAATTTATATGAAAGTTTTGGAGAAAATTTTAGATTAGTTAATAATATGTATAACTCTCTAGGATTAGGTGATTATGAGTATGCAAAATTTGTATTAAATCATAATCCTGAGATAAGAATAGAAAATAATATTATTTCTTTTGATGATTTTATTATGATGCATTTTAATATTATTGAAGATGATAATTATAAAATAATGTATATCGATTCTATATATAATAAATATAATTCTTTAAATATTGATTTATATATAACTTATATTTTAGCTTATATGTTTAAGAGATACTTAGATATTAATGAATTTATAATTAATGATTTTAAATATAAATTTAATGATTTAGGAATAGGTTATAAAGATTCATTTGGTTGTTTAATTGTAGTTAGAGATTATTATGAGAGTAGTAAACACAATAGTTTAAAAACAAGAATACTTAAGAAGATTTAAAATTAATCTTCTTTTTTGATATAATAGATATGTGATCTTTATGAATATGAAAAAGTTTAAGAAAAAATTAACTCTTTTAAGTCTGGTTCTTATGACTACTTTAAGTTCTAGTGGATCTAAAGGAGTTATAAATGAAAGACTTCCTTTTGATAAGAATCAAATAAGAAATGAAATAGATATAGAAAAGGACTCATATGTTATTCAAGGAATATGTGTTGTAGATGATTATATTTTTGTTTCTCTTTATAATGATTCAATAAGTAAATCATCTAAAGTGTTTATATATGACTTAGATATGAACTTTATTAAAGAATGTAGTCTTAATAATAATAGTCATGTTGGTGGTATAGCTTATGATGATATAAATCAAATAGTTTGGATTACAGATATTAAAGGTACTGTTAGTGGATATAATAAAGATGAATTTATTGTAAATGATCATATAAATCCTAAATATTATAGATTAGATGTATCTAATGGACTTACTAATATATATGGAAATAATTCAGTTGCTTATATTACTTATTATGATGGATATTTATTCTTAGGAGATTATGCATTAGAAACTTTTTCTACTTTGAAAAAGTTTAAAATACAAGATAATGGTTCAATAAATCCTGATGATTATGAAAAAATATATTTTTATGGTTTAGTACAAGGATTATCTTTCTTTGAACATGATGGTAGTACTTATATGTTAGTGTCTTCATCTATTGGTACTAATTTTAAATCTAATATAAAGTTAGTTAAGTATGATCCTAATATTAAAGATTATCGTAATGAAAAGTGTTTAAATATTGAAATGCCTAATATGCTTGAACAAATATATATGGATAAATCTAATATACTATATAGTACTTTTGAATCTAATGCTGATAAATACAAAAAGAGTATTAAACATTCAGGAGATATTATTATTGAAGATTTAGATGAAAAAATAGATGATTATATACATAAGTTGTAAATTTTTAAAAATTTACAATTTTTTTATTTTGTAACTTACTTGTAACTTTAGCTTCATATAATGAAGATGTAAAAAGGAGAGAAAAGTGTATGGAAAATTTAGAAAGAAAATTTAATATTGGATTTTTATCAGTTAGTTTATTCGTATTATTATCTTTATTAGGATTATATATACTACTTGAAATAACTGAATCAAAACCAAATGTGAATTTAGCAAGTAATTACAATATAAATGAAAATATAATATAATAATTAAGGAGTGATTAAGATGGAGATATTAAAAGTAGAGAATTTAACTAAAGTTTATGGTAAAGGATCAACTGAAGTAAGAGCACTTGATGATGTTAGTTTTAGTGTTAAGAAAGGTGAATTTGTTGCAATTGTTGGAGCTTCTGGTTCAGGAAAATCAACACTTTTACATTTACTTGGTGGAGTAGATAGACCAACTAGTGGAAAAGTATTTATAGATGGTGAAGATATATTTAAACTTAATGATGAAAAACTTGCTATATTTAGAAGAAGACAAGTAGGATTAATTTATCAGTTTTATAATTTAATTCCAATTCTAAATGCTGAAGAAAATATTACATTACCTTTATCTCTTGATAATAGAAAAGTAGATAAAGTAGAGTTAGATGAACTTATCAAGTTATTAGGTTTAGAAAGAAGAAAGAAACATTTACCTAATGAACTTTCTGGTGGCCAACAACAAAGAGTATCAATTGGTAGAGCTTTAATTACAAAACCTACGATTGTACTTGCAGATGAACCAACAGGTAACTTAGATAGTAAGTCTAGCGATGAAATAGTAGCATTACTTAAAAAGAGTAATAAAGAATATAAACAAACCATTGTAATGATTACTCATAATATGGAAATTGCTAAGGAAGCAGATCGTGTTATAAAAATTGAAGATGGAAAAATTATTGAGGAGGTTTAATAATGAACTTGCTTAATAAATTAACTGTTAAGAATTTAAAACTAAATAAAAAGAGAACAATAGTTACTATTATAGGTATAATACTTTCAATAGCACTTTTAACTGCTGTATCTTCTTTTTATACTAGTGGAATAAATTCTTTAATTGAATATGAAAAGTATATAACTGGTAATTATCATGTTAAATTTGAAAATGTTAGTGAAGAAGACTTAGAGTTTCTTAAATTAAATGAGAATTTTGAATTTATTAGTGTAATGAAAGATATTGGTTACTCTAAGATAAAATCTAATAATGAGAATAAACCATATGTTTTTGTTAAAGGTTATACTAAAGAATCATTTAATCAATTAGGAGTTAGATTAATTGATGGAAGACTTCCCGAAAACGATTCTGAAGTATTAATTCCAACTCATCTTTATACTAATGGAAGAGTTAAATATGAGATTGGTGATAAGATTAAATTAAATCTTGGTAAAAGATATATAAATGGTGTAGCTGTTAATCAAAATGCACCTTATGAAAAAGAAGAAATGTTCAAAGCTGAAGAAGAAAAAGAATATACAGTTGTAGGTAAGATAGAAAGACCTATTTCTAAAGTAGAACCTTATTCAGCTCCAGGATATACTTTGATTACTTTATTACCAGAAATTAAAAAAGACGATTCTCTAGATTTATATATTAGATTTAAGAAAGATAGACTTAAAAATTTTTATAGGAGTATTGCTTTAATTGAAGGTTTTGATCCTGATTTATTTACTAAAGCAACTGATACAAGTAAACTTTCTGACTTTACCGAAGAGGAAGAAGCGAAATTAGATGAACAATACGAAAATAGAAAATATGATTTTGTATTAAACCAATATTTAGCTGAATTTGAAAAGAATCCTCTTACTGGTTCTGCAATGGGAGATATGGGTAGAGTAGTAATACTTGTTTTAGCTATTATTGTAGTATCTTCAGTATTTTGTATAAGAAATAGTTTTGATATTTCAATTACAGAAAAGATTAAACAATATGGTATGTTAAGAAGTGTTGGAGCTACTAAGAAACAAATTAGAAAAAATGTATTATATGAAGCAACCGTTTTAGGCCTTATTGGTATTCCTTTAGGTATTATTTTAGGATTAGTTGCAACTATAATTCTTATGATTATTACTAATGTTTTAACAGATGGAATGTTAGGAAATGGACTTACATTAAAGTTTGTATTTTCATGGATTGCAGTTATTGCATCTATTATACTTGGATTTGTAACTATTTATTTATCTGCATTAAAGAGTGCGTTTAAAGCATCTCATGTTTCTCCAATTGAATCTATTAGAAATTCTGCTAATATCAAGATTAAAAGAAAAAGCTTGAAAGTACCTAAAATTATTTCTAAGATTTTTAAAATTGGTGGAGAAATTAGTTATAAAAACATTAAGAGAAATAAAAGAAAATTTAGAACTACTGTTATTTCTATTATAATATCTGTTAGTGTTTTTATTGGTTTAACATCATTTATGAATGTTGCTATGATGTCTGTAAAAGATGAAATTAAAAATGCTGATTATACAATCTCTGTTTCGATTGATTATCCTCTTGATAAAACATTACAAAAATATAGAGACTTTAAGAATGTTACAAATGTAGATAAAGTATCTATAACGAAAACTGATTATATGTTTTTAGATAATGTATCATTCAGTGATGATTATAAAAGAATAGAAAAAGATAATGTAGAGTATCAAGATACTTATGTTCAAGTTAAAGCTTTAGATAATGATTCATTTAATGAATATTTAAAGAGTTTAAAACTAAATCCAGATGATTATAAAGATAAAGCTATTTTAAATAATATAGTTTTAAAATATGATAATAGTAAAAAGGTAAAGATAAATACATTTAATATTAATGAAGGAGATTCTATTAAGAATAGAATTGAAGTCGAAGGTGATAAGGATTTTTCAATTAAAGTAGGAAAAATTACTTATGATAGACCATTTGGTGAAGCTAATAATGTTAATCAACCTTTATTAATTATTAATTATGATTTATATAAAAATACATTTAATAAAGACTTTGATAAAATTAAAATTTATATTAATTCAAGTGATTCTAAGACTAGTCAAGATGAATTAGAAAAATTACTAAATAATGAAGGATATAGTTTAGAAAATATTGAAGAAACTGTAAGACAAATGAATAATATAATTCTTTTAGTAGGTATATTCCTTTATGGATTTATTACTGTAATTACTTTAATTGGAGTAACTAATATATTTAATACAATTAATTCTAACATTAGTTTAAGAAGACAAGAATTTGCTATGTTAAAATCGATTGGTATGACTAAAAAGGAATTTAATAATATGATTCGTTTAGAGAGTATATTTATTGGAATTAAATCACTTGTATTTGGTATTCCTGGTGGAATAGGTATTTCATTACTTGTATATAAATCTTTTGATGTAGGTAGTGCTATTCCATATCAATTACCATTAAATGCAATTATTATTTCTGTAGTAGCAGTATTCTTACTTATTTCAATTATAATGAGTTATTCTGTTAAGAAATGTGAGAATCAAAATATTATTGAAACTATTAGAAATGAAAATATTTAAAGGAACTTTATGTTCCTTTTTTTGTTATGTTTTGTTATAATCTTTAGTAGATGGTAGTAAATAGAGTTTTGATATTTATTGATTTAGATAATTTAAACTTGTTACTATATTTTAACAACTTTTTGTGGAGGACTTTTTATGAAAAAATATATTATGTTTGCATTTATTATGTTTATGCCAATTGTTGTTAATGCGGCTAGTATTCAAATTGTATGTGAAAAAGATACAATAACAGTTGGAGACAGTGTTAGATGTGATATCATTGGTAATGATACTACAGTTGGTGGCGCCAAAGCTGATAGTGTATCTGTAACTAATGGAACTATTACGAGTTTTATAAAAGGAAATTGTATAGAGTTAGCTGCAGGTGCAGTTTCTAATTCATCTTTTGAATGTATTAGTGATGAAGCACCTAATAGTACTAAAATAGTTTCATATGTATTAAAATCTCAAAATGAAGGTAATATGGTTTTTGAACTTACTAATGCGCAATTAGTTGGATATGAGTATGCTACAATTGATTTCCCATCAATTACTAAAACCATAACTGTAAAAGCTAAAGAAACTACTCAAGCTACTACTAAGCCTGCAGTTAAACCACAACCAAGTCCAAGTGAACCTAGTCCATCAGGCCCTAATACACAAGCTCCTGTACAAACTGAACCTGTAATTGAAGCACCAACAACTGAGGTTGTAACTGAACCGGAGTCAGAACCAACTAGTGAGGTTGTTAAACCAAATCCTAAGAGTGATGAAGTTATTTATTTAAAATCATTAAAGGTTGATGGTATAGAAATTAATTTTAGTCCTACTAGTTTTAATTATAATTTTAGTGTTGGAAAAGATATTAATGAATTAAATATTACTTATGAAACTGAAGATGATGAAGATGTAGAAGTAAGTGATACTAAATTAAAGAGTGGATTAAATAAAATATATATTGTAGTTACTAAAGGAAATTTAAGTTCAACTTATACTTTAAATGTTACTAAGGAATCTAGTAATAAAACAGTAAAGACAATAAAGATTGTTGGATCTGTTTCTGGAATTGGAGTATTAGTTTATTGCTTATTTAGAGTACTTAGAAAATTCTAGATTAGTATTAAGAAAATTAACAGTTTATAAGAGAACTAATATTAAATAGTTCTCTTTTTATGTTATACTTTAATTGGTGATTATATGAATATCTTATTAGTTGAAGATAATGAAATGATTATTAAAGGTCTTGTTTTTTCATTTGAGAAAAGCGATTATAAACTTGAATATAAAACAAGTATTATTGATACTAAGAATTATTTATTAAATAATAAACCTGATTTAATTATTCTTGATGTTACTTTACCAGATGGTAATGGTTTTGATTTTTATAAAATGAGTTTAAAGGAAAAAGAAATACCTGTTATATTCTTAACTGCTTTAGATGATGAAAATGATATTGTAAATGGATTAGAATTGGGTGCAGATGATTATATTACTAAACCATTTAGTACTAAAGAATTAATGGCTAGAATTAATAAAATATTATTAAGAAAGATTAAAAAAAATATAATTAAAGTTAATGATTTAACTTTTGATTTAGATAGTTTAGTTTTAACTAAAAATGGAAAAATGCTTGAATTAAGTCCGCTAGAATTAAAAATAATTACGTTACTATTTACTAATAAAGGAAGTGTTATTACTAGAGATACTTTACTTGATAAAGTATATGATTGGACAGGGAACTATATAGATGATCATACTATTACAGTATATTTCAAAAGAATAAGAGAGAAACTTGGAGAAGACTCTATTAAAACAGTTAAAGGAATAGGTTATAGAATAAATGAAGAATAATATTAATTATAAAAAGTATATATTTTTTTCTTTAATTATTACTATTATATTTAGTATTTGTTTTTATTGTTTTAATTTATATAATTATAAGAATTATTCTTATAAATATAATTTAGAAATTGATCATTTAATTACTTATATAAAAGAGATTAATCCTGAGATAGATGAAAAAGAAATATTTAATTCAATTAGAAATAATGAAAGTACTTCTTTATTTGAAAAGTATGGTGTAGATATTAGGAATGAATCTATATTTAAAGATAATAATAAAAGATTTAATAGTAGTTTAATTATTAGTTCCATAATATTTATATTGTCTTCCTTAACTAGTATATTAGTATTTTGTTTTTATTCTTATAAAAAAGAAAATGAAATTAATAAAATAACTAAGATTATTAAAGAGATTAATAAGAAAAATTATGAATTAGATATAAAGACTATGAGTGAAGATGAATTATCTATTCTTAAAAATGAGATATATAAAACTATGATTAATTTAAAAGAAACTAGTGAATTAAATATCTTAGATAAAGTTAATTTAAAAAGAAGTTTAGAAGATATATCACATCAATTAAAGACACCTTTAACATCTATACTTATTATGTTAGATAATTTAATTGATAATCCAGATATGGATTTAAGTTTAAGAGAAGATTTTTTAAGAGATATTAAGCTTGAAACAAATAAAATTAATTTCTTAGTACAAAATATACTTAAACTATCTAAGTTTGAATCTAATACGATTGAACTTAAAAGAAGTGAAGAATCGATAAGTAAATTAGTAAATGAATCTATTAATAATGTAGATGTATTAGCAGATTTAAAGAATATAAAAATAAATAAGAAGATTATTAGTGATTCTTTAATTAAAATTGACTTTTCATGGCAAAAAGAAGCCATTACTAATTTAATTAAGAATGCAATTGAACACTCAGAAAGGGACACTAATATAGATATAATAGTAGATACTAATAACGTATATTCTAGTATTAAAGTTATTAACTATAATTCAATGATTGATAAAGAAGATATAAAAAATATATTTAAAAGATTTTATAAAAGTAAAAATTCTAGTAAAGAATCTATTGGTATTGGACTTTCTCTTGCTAAAACAATTATAGAAGCTGATAATGGGTCTATTACTGTTGAGTCTAATGAAGAAAAGACTATTTTCGTAGTAAAATATTTTAAGATATAAGAGTGATAAAATGAATAAAAGATTAAAGATAGGTATATTTATGGATAGTTATTATCCTGCAATAGATGGAGTAGTTTTAGTAATTGATAATTTATGTAAAGAATTATCTAAGTTTAATGATGTTGTTTTAGTAGTTCCTTATACTAATACAATTGATGAAGATAAGAATAAACCTTATAAAATTATTAGAGTTAAAAGTATTGATGTACCTTTTACTGAATATAGATTAGGTATACCATCACTTAAGAAATCCAAGATTTATAATGAACTTTTAAAAGAAAAGTTTGATGTTATTCATATTCATAGTCCTTTTACTATCGGTAAGCTAGGAGTGGATTTAGCCAAGGACTTAAATGTTCCGTCTGTTTGTACAATGCATACTAGATTTGATTTTGAAATTAGAAAAGTAGTTAAGAGTGAATCTATTAATAAATTTGTAATTAAAAGAATAATTAGTGTATTTAATAAGTGTTATGCTGGTATTGCAATAAACTCTAAAATGATTAAAGTTTTTGAAGATTATGGTTATAAAAAGAAACCAAGAATTATATATAATGGAACTGATTTAAAACCTTTAAAAGAAAATTCTAAATATATTGATATTATAAATGAAAAATATAATATTGAAGCAAACGATAAAGTATTATTATTTGTTGGTAGAATTACTTCTGTTAAAAATATATTCTTTATATTAGACTCACTTAAATTATTAAAAGAAGATGGATATCAATTTAAAATGTTTTTTGTAGGTAGTGGTTCTGATGAAAAAAAGTTGGCTTTAAAAATACTTGAATATAATTTACAAGATTCAGTTATTATGACTGGTCAAATTAAAAATAGGGAAGAACTTTCTGCAATGTATAAAAGAGCTGATTTATTTTTATTTCCATCCCTTTTTGATGCATCTAGTTTAGTTCAAATAGAAGCAGCTGTTAATGAAACACCTGGACTTTTTATAGAAGATTCAGTAACTGCAGATACTGTTACAAATGAAGTGAGTGGATTTACATCAGTTTTAGATGAAGTAAAATATAAAGATAGAATTAAAGAAATATTAGATGATAAGAAACATTTAAAAGAAGTATCTATTAATGCCCATAAGTTGTTAGGTAAATCTTGGGATGAAATCAGTAAAACTACATATGAATATTATTTAGAATTAATTGAAAACTTTAAAAAAGAATTTGGTGAACCTAAAAAATAATTATTGACAATTAATACTTTAAATATATAATAAACCATACATATGGAGGATTTATGAAAGTTATTATTTTAGAAACAAGTGGAGTTTTAAATGACTATAATTCATTGACTGAATATGTTAATCATTATTTTAATTATGTTAATAAAAGTGATTGCTTAAGAGGATACGATGAATCAAAGTTTATGTTATTAAGTAAAATATGTAATGAATTAGGTGCAGGTGTTGTATTACCTTCCTCATGGAAATTTTACTTTAGTGATGATTTTAGGTTTGATAATGAATTAACTAGAATTATAAAAGAATTTAAAAAGTTTAATATTCCATTCTTAGGATTTACTCCTGATATGAAAGATGAAGATATTAAAGGTAGAGAAACAATTGATGAATGCAATATTGATGAGTATTTAAATAATCATAATGATATTGAAAATTTTTGTTTAATTACTACAGATAATTATGATTTAGATGATTTTCAAGATAATAGAGTAATAACAGATTTTAATGAAGATGGGTTAGGTAATGGAGGATTACTTCCTCATCATGAAAAAGAGATAGTAAAGATTTTAAGTAGAAAAAACAAATAATGATTTATTTGTTTTTTTATCCCTATAGGACTATAATTTAATTAGAATAGAGGTTGTATATATGAAAGTATTATTCTTAGATATTGATGGTGTACTTAAAGATGATAATTGTTTTCAATATGAAACTAATCATTTTGATGAATATAAGGGAAAATCTTTTCTTTTAGAAGATAAATTTAAAATTCTTTCAGAAATTTGTAAAAAGTATGATTTAAAAGTTGTTGTGACTTCAGCATGGAAATGTGATATATCTAAAGTAAAATCAATTAAAGATGTAGAGGAAGATAATCCTGGATTATACGAATTACATTCTTTATTAAATAAATATGGAATAGAATTATATGGATATACTCCTGATGTTCCTAATCCTGGTAAACCTTGGTGTCAAAATATGTGCAAAGAGTATGATATTGAAGCATTCTTAATTGAACACCCTGAAGTAACTCACTATGTTATTGTTGATGATGTTTCTGAAAATGATATATATACTCTTCAAGATCATCTTTTAAAAACTAAATTTGATGAAGATGGATTAGGTAATGGAGGATTACTTCCTCATCACATTGATGATATAAAAGAGTTTATTAAACCAAGGGAAGAAGTTATTCCAGAGAATATGGAAGATAATCCTCTATATAAGAAGATAAAATACTCTGAATTCAATGTAAAAGACTTCCAATCTTTTGGATTATTTATAGATGTTGGAGAAGTTAAAATACATATAAGTTTATCTTTTGATAAGAGTACTGTATTCTATCACTGGTATGATGAATATGAATATCAAAGAGGTGTTCTTCATAATTATGATGAATTTCTTGATTTATTAAGATATTTTAATATTGTTGATGATAAAGAAAATATAAAGAAATTAGAGAGAAAAGTGTAAGATTATCTTACACTTTTTATGTAAAAGAATTTTTAATAAAATTTTTATATGAATATTTATGATATAATTTAAAAGAGAATAATATAAAACTAGTGGTGATTATATGAAAAAAACAAAATTATTTATTCTTCTATTTTTAGTTGGATTAGTGATAGTTTTACCACATGCAAAGGTAGCAGATTCTGGATTTGATTCTTCTTATGATGGAGGATACTCTAGTAGTGATTCTAGCTGGTCTTCTTCTGATAGTTATAGCAGTCATTCTTCTTATGATTATGGTAGTTCTCATAGTGGGTCATATACATCATCATTTGCAGATGTTATTCTTGAGTTTTTGTTTGTTTTAGTTATTTTAGTTTTGTCTACAGCTAGTGGAATTTATTCTGTTCGTCAATATTCTTACCAAAGTAATTCTAATTTAAGAAAACAGGTTGATATAATTGATGATGGAAATATTGCTAAAATAATTGAATCTATTAAAAAAGTATATCCAAACTTTGATTATAATATGCTTATTAATGATGCATTAGTTTTATATAAAGAATATTCTGAATATATGAATAATAGAGATTTAGACTCTATTAAAACTATCGTAGATAGTTCTTTATATAAAAAATCAAATGATATTCTTTTTAATTATAAAGTAAATAATAATTATTCAATTGTTAAAGATATTAAAATTATTAGAGGTTTTATTGAATTTTTAGATTTCTTTAATAATACAATAACTGCTAGAGTAGTTCTAGGTGTAAGAGAAATACAATACTTTGTTGATAAAGATTATAATTATATTAGAGGAAATAAAGATGAAATTGAAAGTAGTACTTATACTATTACAATTTCTAAAGCGTTAGGGGCTAATAGAACAATTATGACTAACAAAGTAATATGTTCTAACCCAAATTATTTAGTTTCAAGTTTTGATACTGATAGACATAACTCATATAAAAGTATGCAAGAAATACTTAAAATTGATCCTGAACTTACAGAAAATAATATTGTAGATAAAACATTTGAAATATACAAAGAATTACAATATGCTTGGTCTAATTTTGATTATGATAAAATGCGTACTTTAGTATCTGATGAATTATATAATAATTATAGAATGCAATTAAGAACATTGAATGTTAAGAAACAAAGAAATGTTATGGAAGATATTTCTTTTATTAGAGGTGCAATTAAACATTATGAATTAACTGAATCTTCAATTAATATAAGTGTAGAATTAGTTGTTGAACAAAATGATTATATTGTAGATGATATTGGAAATATAGTTAAAGGTGATAAAATTAAAGATCATAATACTTATGAGTTATTAATAACAAGAGCAATATCTAAACACAAAGAGAATTGTCCTAACTGTGGTGCAGAATTAAGTGGTGAAGCAAGTCAAACATGTTCTCATTGTGGTGCATCTTTAATAACTTTAAGTAAAGACTTTGTAATTGCAAAGAAAAGAATTCTTAAACAAAGATAGGTGGGTTTAAATGAATATACATGATTATGATGAAACTATAGATAATACTAAATTCTTATCTAAAGTGGATAATATTTATATATCATTAGTGTGTGGAGTTATGTTTGATGAACTTGATAATGTTAAACATAAGGTTAGTGATGAAGTTTATAAAAAGTTTGAAACTATTTGTTTAAATAATAAAACTAGAAATTATTCTACAATATATGAAGAGTTAAATGTAAAATCTACTGATATTATTAAAATAACTAAAGATGAAGAAAAAATCACTGTATATGTTGAATTAGTATCTGGTTATATTGGATATACACTTAATAATGTGACTGGTGATGTTGTAATTGGAAATAAATATAATAAAAATTTTCATAGATATACTTTAGTTCTTGAAAAGAATGTTAATGCTAAAACTATGAAAGCAAGTGTACATTGTCCTAAGTGTGGGAATCCAATTGACTATAATGCTGATGGCACATGTAATTATTGTGGAGCTGTTTTTAATACTGAAGATTTTGATTATATTTTAACTAGCATTGAAAAAAATTATTAAATACAGGTGTCTTTAATAAAGACATCTTTTTTATGATATAATTTAGTATGGTGATACTATGATAATTTTAAGAAATTTTGAAAAGAAATTATAAAGTTATAAAGTGAGGAGTAAAAATATGAAAAAAATAATAATTATATTTTTTGTTTTATTATTATTATTATTTATTGTCTTAATATTTGGTATAAATTTTTATGTTAAAGCATCTACTAAAAAAAGAATTATTAATGATATTAATAATATACCAAATGTAGATTGCATTCTTGTTTTAGGTGCAGGAATTGATGGTAATAAACCAAGTTTAATGTTAAAGGATAGATTAAATAGTGGCATTGAATTATATGATAATAATATATCTAATAGAATAATTATGAGTGGAGACCATGGAAGAATAGAACATGACGAAGTAAATATTATGAAAAATTATGCTATGGAATATGATATACCATCTAATGATATATTTATGGATCATGCTGGTTTTAGTACTTATGACAGCATTTATAGATTAAAACATATTTTTAATGTTAAAAGTGTAGTTGTTGTAACTCAAAAGTATCATCTTTATAGAAGTATTTATATTGCTTCGTCTTTAGGTATAGATGCTTATGGTTATCCTTGTGAAGATATAAAATATTCTGGTGAAACTTATAGAAATTTAAGAGAGGTACTTGCAAGAGATAAAGACTTTTTAAAGACTTTATATAAGCCTAAATCTACTTATTTAGGCGATAAAATAGATATTAATGGAAGTGGTGATATAACTAATGATTAATATTTTTGATTTATTTTATGAGTCTATTGCTAAAGAGGCTGCAACTGGAAGAGTTAATTGTGGCAAAGATTATAAAGTTATGTATAATGTTTTGTTTGAAACTAAAGTTAATGGTAAATATTTATATAAAGCAAGTGATGAATTAAAGAATGATGGGACTTTTTTTATTCCTACATTAGAAATAAATGATATGGTTGAATTTAATAATTGTTTACTTAAATATTATTATTTAACAAAAGAATTTTATAAAGATAAAATAGAAGATGATGAAGATTATTTTAAGACTATTTTTACATTGCTTTGGTGTAATGCATGTGAAGAAGATTTCAAAAATCCAATTACGTTTATTAATAGATATATTGATTTTATAAATAATAAATTAGATATAGATTCTAATTATACTGATATAGGTTATAGTAGTATATTAGATTCAAATATAGAGATAGCTTTAAAAGAAGAACCTATTTTTGAAGAAACTCCTTATGCTTTATATACTAGATCAACTAGTAATAATTCTTCTTTTGATTTTCCTATTGTTAGATTTGGTATAAGTGATGGAAAAGCTTATATTTATGCTGTACAACAAGGGAAAAAGAAAAATAATTTTGATGAAAATTATGATAAAAAAATACGTAGAAAACTATTTAAAGTTAATGAAAATTTTGAAAAAGAAGAAAATATAGATAATATTATGTATCCTGAGAATTTAACTGGAATTAATCCTTCTGCTTTAATTCCTCTTACTATTCTTTTTTCTATTTTAGAAAAGAATAATATAAATGAAATAGTAGTCCCTTCGTTTTTACCCGTTAGATATAATGGTAAAGAAATTAGTTTTATTATAAAAAGAAATAAACTCTCACTTAAAAATAAAAGTGATGTTGATCTAGATAAATATTTCGAAGAGTTAAGAGATAACCATGAGGAAATTCAAAGAAATATAAGTGATAAAACTCTTAGAAATTTTAGAAGATTAGATTATAACTTTGATAATATTAATATTGTTTCTTTACCATTTGAATTAGATAGTAATATACATATTAATTTAAGCGAATATAATGATTGTATAAATCCTTTATTGAAAGAATTATATGAATTAAGTAGTATAAAATTACGTAAACTATAGATTTTATTTTTTTCTTTCATTTTTCAAATTGTCTTATATGTTAAAATGAATTCTGGTAGGGGTAATTATGAAAAAAATAAAATTGAATACATGGTATGTTAATGAAAATAATTTAAGTACAATTGTTAATTGTTTTAATATTACGATTGTACCTATGAATTATCATATTGAATTAAACTTAATTTACGGAGAGCAAATTATAAAAAAATATAAATTTTATAGTTTTGAAGAAGCGATTGTATTTACAGAAGATGTTATTTCTAATTTAAATAGTATTGATGAAATAGATAATAAATATTATGAATTAAATCCGAAACCAAAATTAAAAAGTAAAACTAAATAAAAAAACACATTTTTGTGTTTTTATTTTATATCTATTGTTAGTTGATGTATAAAAATCCTCAAACTCAACTAACAGTTCATATAAAAAGAATAAATTCCATGTTAAAGTAAATTTGTACTATAGGAGGAAGACAGAATGAATCAAGAAAAAATTGGGAAATTTATCAAAACAATTAGAAAGGAGTTAGAATTAACACAACAAGAATTAGCTGATGAACTTGGAGTTACTAATAGAGCAGTTTCTAAATGGGAAAATGGTTTATGTTTGCCTGATTATTCTTTAATTAATGATTTGTGTAAAACATTAAAAATAACTTCAAGTGAACTTCTTTCAGGGGAACGTTTGGAAAAAGAAAACACAAAAGAAAAGTTTGAGGAGAATGTTATGAAAACAATCATGAAAAATAAAAAATTAAAAAACAAAAATTTAGTATTAACAGTTGTAGTAGCTATTATTTTTGTTAGTCTTGTTGGAGTATATTTTGGTTTTAAAATTCGTTTATTAAATTCTTATGGAGTACTTACTTTAAAAAATAATTTGATTGGTATAAATGAATTAAAATTTATCGATGAATATATTGATAATAATGTTCCTGGTAATACAATATATGATGATCATGATCATGATGAATTATATAAACAAAAGAATATGAGTTATTATATTTCAGAAGGATATAGTGTAACTAAAAGTATTGATGATGGTGCTGAATATGGAAAAGTAACTTATGTTAAGAAAGATTCTAATGGAAGAATTATTTCAACTATTAAAGTTGAAGGTTATTATGGTCCATATGTACCTGATTTAGGATTAAGTGGTGATTTAAGTAAAATTGATTATAGAGAAGTTGATAGATTATTAGATAAATATAATATTCATAGCATAATTGATCTTATTAAATATTTTGATAAAAATAGAAGCGTTAATATTTTTTCTCCTATAGATAAAATAAAAATGTTTGCTTTAATTGGTGAAAATGACATACTATATGAGGTAAGCGATATAGTTGAAATACATACTATTTCTAATGATACTATTAATGGATATTATAATATTGGTAAACTTAATGATGAGACAGTAAAAAAAATTAAAGAAGTAGATCCTGAATTTGAAGATGATTTATGGATTATTCATATTTTTGTTACAAATAAAAATATGAATAATACTTTAAAAATTGAATATGAATTTGAACCTGGTACTAGAGAAGAACAATTAAAAGAATTAGATAAATTCATTCATAGTATTAAAATTGGTGAAGAAGTTAATTATAACTATTAGTATTAACTACTAATAGTTTTTTTTGTTCATTTTTATACTATAATTATTAATAGTAGGAAGTGATTAAGATGACTTTATATCATGGAAGTCCTGTACATGGGATAAAAACTTTAGTTCCTAATAATTCTACTCATGGGAAATATATTTATGCTACATCTAATAAAGATATTGCAATTGTAATGGCTGCTAAATATGGAGATGATGCATTGTATTCTTTTGGTAGTATGTATAAAAATGGTCCATATGATTTAGTTGAAAGAGTAGCTGGTGTTTTTGATAAGATATTTGCTAATGATTTTTCTTTATATACTTTAGATGAAAGTAATTTTAAAGATATACATACTGGTTTTAATGAAGTAGTTAGTGAAGAAGAAGTAGATGTTATTAGTGAAGAATATTATCCTAATGTATTTGATGAAATTAAGAGAATTGAAAGTGAAGGAAGAATCAAGATATATAGATATCCTGATAGACCTGAAAACAAACCAATAGATGATTCTGATTTAGTAGAAAAAGTAAGAAGAAATTGTGAATTAAGATTTAATGAAAATACATATAATTCTTTATGTAGATGGATATTTTTACATCCTAATTTAGAAGATGATATTAGACTAATCGCTAATAATAAAGGTCTTGATTTACCTTCATATGATGTAATCAAGGAAAGCTATATTAAAAGTCAAAATGAATCACCTGATAAAGAGTATTTTTTAGAAGAAGCTGCAATTATGAAAGATGTGTGTAAACAAAAAGGCAGATAATTGTTTAAATAATATATCGTGATACAATTAAAGTAGAGAGGTATAGAAAATGAAAAAGCAAACAGCAAAAAGCAAAAAGAAAAGTTTATTCAAAAGATTCAAAGGTTTTACATTAGTTGAATTACTTGCTGTAATTGTAATTTTAGCAATTATTATGATTATTGCTATTCCTGCTGTTCTTAATACTTTAGAAGCTTCAAGAAAAAAGACAATGGTTGAGTTTGCTCAAAAGGTATTTGTTACAGGCGAACGAAAGTATTTAGAAGATAAATCTTTTAATGGAATGGTTAATATCTCTAGAGGAAATTATTATTATTCTATTAAAGATGATTTAGATATGTCTAATACTGGAGATTATGATGGTTATTATATTCTTTGGGTTGATGGTGATATTTTAAATCATAATATTCTTTTATGGGATAAAAATTATGTTCTTGTTAAACTTTATGTTGAAGATCATGAGATAACTGACCAAGATGTTTTAAGTATTGGAGAATATAAACAACAATTAGTTAGTATTGCTGGTGAAGCATTTGCAAACGAATTTGGAGATTTTAAAACTTTAAATAAAGAAAAATTAATGTATAGTTTATTTTTGATGGCAGACTTAGATTGTAATGATGAATATGATCAAAAAATCTATGTTGTTGATGCTAGTAAACCAACTGAATCATTTAATTCTTGTGAGCGTTTTGGTAATTAGATTAATTATTTGAATAGACATTCTGATGTCTTTTTTTAATTTTTATATAAATTCAAGTATATGTGTTAATTATTTAAATATAGGCTTTAATATGATATAATTTTTAGGAAAAGAGTTGATTATTATGTATCGTAAAACATATGTTGAAATCGATTGTGAAGCTTTAGAAAATAATGTAAAAAATATAAGAGAAAATTATCCTGGATATAAGTATTATATTGGTGTTGTTAAAGCTAATGCTTATTCTCATGGATTTAACTCTATTAAATATATACTTAAAGGTGGAGTTAATTATTTAGCTACTTCATCACTAGAAGAAGCGCTTAAAGTAAGAAGCATGTATAAAGATACTCCAATACTTGTTTTAGAACCAATTCATTATGATGATATTATTGTTGCTTCTAAGAATAATATTACTGTTACAATTGATAATAAGGTTTTGTTTGATGCATTACTAGAAAATAAAGTTAAAGTTAAATTTCATTTAAAAATTGATTCTGGAATGAATAGATTTGGAATTAAAGATAAAGAGATAGTTAAATATATAGTAGATAATTCTAATAAAGATCTTTACTTAGAAGGTATATTTACTCATCTTTCTACCGGTAGTGGTAGTGAATTTTTAAAAGAAAAGAATAGATTTGAAGAATTAACTAGTTTAATAGATTTATCTAAGATTGATATTGTACATTTAGAAAGATCACTTACTATGCAACAACATGATAAGTTACCTTATGATAATGGATGTAGATTAGGTATATCAATGTATGGATTTGCAATGACTAATTCTGCGCCTTCTTTAAAAAGGAAAATATATAATATATTAACTTTTAAGAAACCAAAGATAAGAAAAACAAAGTTAGATACTAGATTTACTTTTAAGTTCTTTACTGAAATAATAGAAGTTAAAGAAGTTAAAAAGGGTGAGATAGTAGGATATGCAGGAATGTATGATGCAAATGAGGATATAAAGGTTGCAATACTTCCATATGGTTTTGCAGATTACTTATATGTTAATCCTAGTTTCGTGGTTATTAATGGAAAGAAATATAAAATATTAACTAATTATATGGATATTACTACAATACTTATTGATGATTCTGTAAGTGTTGGTGATACTGTAGAAATATTTGGAGATAAGATTAGTATTAGAGAAGCAGCAGCACTTGCTCATCAAAATCCATATAAAACTATGTGTAGTGTAACTAATAGGGTACCAAGAGTTTATGTGTATAAAGATGAAAAAGAAGTAATTGATTATTAAGGGTGATATTATGAAAGACTTTAGATGTTTAATTATTGGTAGTGATATAAATGCTTATTATTTAGCAAGATGCTATCATGAATATACTGGAAGAAAAGCAGACTTACTTGCTACATTTCCGTTTTCTTATACAAAATATACTAAAATATTAGATATTAAATATATTAATAATTTATGGGATGAAAAAGTATTCTTAAATGAATTAGATAAGTATTATAAAGAACATAAAGATGAAAAAATATTACTTGTAAGTAGTAATGAAACTTATGGAGAGTTTATTGCTAAGAATCAAAATAGTTTAAAAAAGAAATTCTATTTTAGTTATCCAAGCGTTAAGTTACAACATACACTTGTTAATAAAGAAGATTTCTATAAGACTTATGAAAATTCTGTATTAGATTTACCTGATACATATTATTTTGACTGTTCTAAAGATACAGAGATAAAAAGAAAATTAACATATCCAGTTATTGTTAAACCTGCAAATGTAATTATGTTTAAACATATGGAATTTGAAGGTAAGAAAAAGATATATAGATTAAATTCTTTAGAAGAAGTAATGCATGTATGTGATCTATTTAAGAAGGGTGGGTATACTGATACATTAATTATTCAAGAGTATATTCCTGGAGATGATTCATATCTTTTTGATGCAGTTGTTTATGTAGATAAGAATCATAAGACTAAACTTGTATCATTTGCACAAATTGGTTTACAAGAACATAATTCAAGAATGATTGGTAATGCTGCAGTTATTATTAACGGTTATTCAGAACATCCTGGTGTTAAAGAACAAATTGAAAAGATTACTAAGTTTATGGATACAATTGGATACCAAGGTTTTGCTGAATTTGATATGAAATATGATGCAAGAAGTAAAAAGTATAAAGTAATGGAAATTAATGCTAGACAAGGAAGATGTTCTTATTATATAACTCCATGTGGATATAATTTAATCGAAGTGCTAGCAAGAGATTTAATTGAAAATGAAGAATTAGAATATAAAATTATTGATAAAGTTCAATTAGAAACTTTTGTATCTAAATCAATAGTTAAAAAATATGTTACTAATGAAAAATTTAAAAAGAAAGCTTTAAGTTTATGGAACAAGAGAGTAATGCCTCTTAATTATAAAAAAGATAATGGTTTATTAAGAAAATTATTACTTTTAAAAATTAAATTAAATTACATCAGAGATTACAAAAATAGTAAATGGGACTGGAAGTGATAATATGTGTGGAATATGTGGTTTCGTAGGTGAAGATAAAAATAAAAAAGAAATTCTAAAAGAAATGGCTAATAGAATTATTCATAGAGGGCCAGATAGTGAAGGTATATATGTTGATGGCAATTATGCTTTAGGTTTTAGAAGACTTTCTATCATAGATTTAAAAGGTGGAGATCAACCACTATTTAATGAAGATAAAACTGTTGTGGTTAACTTTAATGGTGAAATATATAACTTTCAAGAATTAAGAAGTGAACTTGAAGAAAAAGGACATACTTTTGTTACAAAAACTGATACTGAAGTTATTGTTCATGGATATGAAGAATATGGAACTGATATCTTTAATAAATTAAGGGGTATGTTTGCAATTGTTATTTATGATAAAAAGAAAGATATATTAGTTGGTGCTAGAGATATCTTTGGGATTAAACCATATTATTACTATAATCATGATGGATTATTTATATATGGTTCTGAGATTAAATCATTTTTATCTCATCCTAGATTTAAAAAAGAATTAAATAAAGAAGTATTAGGACTTTATATGTGTTATGGTACTAATCATAAAGAAGATACATTCTTTAAATATACAAAGAAGTTAATGCCTGGACATTATTTTATTTATAAAGATGGTAAAGTAACAACTAAAGAATTTTATAAACTTGAATATCAAAAGACTGAAGATTCTTATGAAGCATATGAAAAATTAGTTCAAGAAACTCTTGAAGATTCAGTTAAATATCATCAAATAAGTGATGTTGAAGTTGGATCTTATCTATCTGGTGGAGTAGATTCATCTTATGTTGTTAGTGTTGCAAAACCTAATAAAACATTTACAGTTGGATTTGAAAGTAAAAAGTTTAGTGAAATAGATAATGCTAAAGCTTTATCTGACCACTTTAATGTTAAACATTATAGTAAAGTAATTACTGGAGATGAGTTCTTTGATATTTTACCTACAGTTCAATATCATTGTGATGAACCATCAGCTAATGTTTCAACAGTTCCACTTTATTTTTTAAGTAAACTTGCAAGAAGCCAAGTAAAGGTTGTTTTATCTGGCGAGGGTGCTGATGAAATGTTTGGTGGTTATAATGAATATAATTTAACTAAAGAAGAAAAAATGTATCTTAAACTTCCATTATTCTTAAGAAAGTTTAATGCATTTGTTGTTAAACCATTACCACATTTTCCTGGTAAGAATACTTTAGTTAAATATGGACATGATATTAAAGATAGATATTATAATAAAACAGAAATGTTTTTATATGATGAAGTTAAAGATTATGTTAAAGAAGAATATTTATCTAAAGTAACTCCATATGATTTATGTAGACCATATCATGAAGAGTTAAAAACAAATAAAGATGAAGTTATTAGAAGAATGAATATTGATTTACATTTTTGGCTTCCAAATGATATTTTATTAAAAGCTGATAAGATGTCTATGGCTAATAGTGTAGAGTTAAGGGTACCTTTCTTAGACAAGAAAGTATGGGAATTATCTAGTAAGATACCTACTAAATATATGGTTCATGATAATCAAACTAAATATATATTTAGAAAAGTAGCAGAAAAGTTTATTCCACTTGAATGGGCTAAACGTAAAAAGTTAGGTTTCCCAGTTCCTTTTGGTGATTATCTATTTGAAGATAAATATTATAATTATGTTAAAGATTATTTTAATAAAGATTATGTAGATGAATTCTTTAAAAAAGATGTAATCAATAAGATGTTAGATGATCATCACTTTAAGAAACAAAGAAATGGTAAGAAGATATATACTATTCTTACATTCTTAGTTTGGTATGATAGATTCTTTGTTCAAGAAGCATAAATTAAGTAGGATTATTCCTACTTTTTTGTTTGACTTATGAATTTTAAGATGCTAGTATATTTTCTAATTAAAAGAGAGCTTATAAACTAATATTTTAGCATTTCAAACTTGTTATCAAGCTCTAAGTGATATAAAGGTAAGAAGTAAAAAATTACAAGCATAATATATTATTATGTTAAACTATATCTAGAAAGAGGAAGATTAAATGATATTTTTTAAGAAAAAGAAAAAAGAAGAAGTAGTTGCTGAAAATAAGAAACAAGAAGAAAATATTAATACTAATGTAGTTGAGTTTAAAGAAAAAACTGATAGTGATTATTTGGATGATATAATTAATGCTGAAACTATAGAAGAATATATGGAAGCTTTTCGAAAAAGAGAAGAATATTGGCAAAAAAGAACTCAAAAAATAATTGATGAAATGAATAGACAAGTTTCAGGGAAACCTCTTAAAAATAATAATGGTGTTAAAGGAAAAGCTTTTTTAGAGGTAAGAAGTTGTATTAATGATACTTGTAGTGCATATGATCCTTTTGGATTATGTAATGTCATGGAATGTTTAAAGTGTGAAAATGCTTATTATAAAATTACTTTGGAAGATGGTTCTATAGTTAGTAATAATGAAGAAGCATTTGAAAACACAAATATTAAAGTAGGTTTTAAAGAAGATGATCATAATATTTTATTTTATGATTATGTTCCAACTAAAGATGAATTACTTGATTATTTAGATGATAAAAAATCTCAATATCGTGTAGTTAGATTATTTGATAATATGGTTATGAATGATTATGTTGGAGAATTTAATAGAGATTATAAAGAAAGAAAGTTAGTGAAATTTAAATAACATCTTTAATAAAAGATGTTTTTTTTGTTATAAAAATCTATTATGTTATAATTAATTTATGAAATAATTGAGCGAGATAATAATGAAATATATTTTTATGTTAAATTCTTTTAGTAACAGAGATGTTTTAAAAACATATGAAAAGATTAATGAGATTTCTAAATATTTAGGAATAGATTATTTGATTGAAGTTAATAGTAAATTTGAATTTACGGAAGAAATATTAAATAGATATAAGTATTCTAATGATATTATTGTTCCAGTTGGTGGAGATGGGATGATCAATCGTGTTTTAAATGGAATAATAGATACTGATAATTTATTAAGCTATCTTCCCAATGGAACAGGTAATGATTTTAATAGAACAGTTAAAGAAACACTTAGCCCTGGTAGTAACAAGATAGATGTAGTAAGAATTAATGATAAATATTTTATGAATGTTGCTTGTTTTGGAATTGATGCTGATTATAGTTTATTTAAATATGGTGGAAAAGTTTATATTGACGGTAAAGAAATAAGTGACTATTCAAGTAAAAGTGGAAGTACTATTATTTCTTTAAATAAAAATTATCTTTCAAAATTAGATTATGGTGTTCATACTATGAGAGTTACTTTTAATAATGGTAACTATGCTGAAACTAATTTTACAGTCTTAAAAGAAGGTTCTAAAAAGAATCCTCGTACAGGTGATTATTTATCATTTTATATAGTTTTACTAGTGATTTCTATAATAAGCTTATGGTTATTAAAAGTTTTTAGAAAAGATTAATCTAATTTAAATTTAAAATTTTTATTATTTAAGATATGAAGATGGTTATCCCATCTTTTTATCATGTTATAATAATTAAAGGGTGAGTATAAATATGGAAAATGAAATTTTTAAAAAATGTAAACCTAATTTTAAAAAGATTGAAGAATATGGTTTTGAAAGAAAAAATAATTATTATATTTTTGAAAAATATTTTCTTGATAATGATTTTAAAGCAATTATTACAATCAATGAAGATGGTTTGGTAAGAGGTGAAGTCATTGATTTACAATTTGATGAAGAATATAAAAATATAAAAACTGAAATGAATGGTAAGTTTGTTAATAAAGTTAGAAATATATATTTAGATATTTTAAATGATATTAAAAAGAATTGTTTTGATGAAAGTTATTTTATTTTTGATCAAACAAATAGAGTTAATAAGTATATTAAAAAAAGATATAACTGTGAACCTGAATTTTTATGGAAAAAATTTCCAAAATATGCTGTTTATAGAAATAAGAAGAACAATAAGTGGTTTGGAATTATTATGAATTTAGAATTATCTAAATTAGAAAAAGGTAGTGGTGAAGTAGAAATTATTAATATTAAATTAAATAGGGATAAAGTTAAGAAATTACTGAGTAAAAAAGGTTTTTTTGAAGCTTATCATATGAACAAAGTTGATTGGATATCGATAATTTTAAATGATACATTAAATGATGAAGAAATATTTTTACTAATAGATGAGTCTTATAATTTAGTAGATTATGATATAATTTCTATAGAAAGAGTGTGATTTTTTTGAAAAAAATATTTGGTGGAATTAATTTAACTTGGTTTAAACTAATAGTAATGGCAATAATTGCTGGAGTTTATACTGCTTTAATGGCTATGCTTCCAATAGTTAAAGATACTTCTTTTAGTGATTTGACTGTTACTTTTGAAGTATGGATTTTTTTAGGAATATTTATAATTATGAATAGTAAATCTCCAATAGATTCTGCATTAAAATGTTTTATATTCTTCTTAATTAGTCAACCATTAGTATATTTGGTACAAGACGTAGTTAATCATAGTAATTTATTTAATACTTATTATAGATTTTGGTTTCTATGGACGATAGCTTGTATTCCTATGGGTTTTATTGGATATTACATGAAAAAGGATAAATGGTGGGGATTATTGATTCTTATTCCTATGTTATTATTAACTGGAGAAATGTGTGCTGGTTATTTGTCTGATACAATGTTTTCTTTTCCAAGACATCTTTTAACTACTATTTTTTGTATGGGTGTATTAATAATCTATCCATTAGCTATATTTAATAATAAAAAAATAAAAATTACTGGGGTAGTAATAAGTGGATTATTGATTATTTCAATATTTGTTGCATGTATAATCAATCCTCCTGTTTATAGTACTGATATATTATATAATGGAGATAATTATCATTTTGATGATTCATATAAAGTTTATTTAATTGATAAAAAATATGGAGATTTAAGTGTTAAATATGAGCCAGGAATAGAAGATTGGTTAATTCATGCTGATTTTAAAAAAGCCGGGAAAACTGAAATTATATTAGAGTCTTCAGAGGGGGAAAAAATAGTATTTGATATTACAATTAAGAGAAACACGTATTCTATAAAAGAAAGAAAATAATGAATAAAGCAGGTTTTGGTAAATTAAAGAGTGAATGGTGGCATTTTCAAGATATATATGATGAAAATAAAAACAAATTAACACTAGGTGGTAAAGAAGCTCCTATATTTACATTTGAAATTCAGAAACAGAAAACTACATTAAAGTTCTTTTTTGTTTCTTTTTTTTATTGTACAATTATGGTAGGAGAGTAGATTTATATGAAAAAAATTAAGACGTTTTTTAAAAAAATAAAAGATAAGATTAAAGGTTTTACTTTAGTTGAGTTATTAGCTGTAATTGTAATCCTAGCAATTATTATGCTTATAGCTATTCCAGCTGTATTAAATACACTTCAATCTGCAAGAAAAAAAGCTTTTGTAGAATATACAGATAAAATAGTTGGTCTTTCAGAACAAAAATACTTAGAAGGTGTTATGACAGGTGAAGCAAGTTATACTTGTTATATATATAATATAAAAACCGATTTAGGACTTAGTAATACAGGTGAATATAATGGATATGTTTTAGTTGCACCTACTGAAGATGATAATTATCAATATTGGGTTTTATTATATGATGATAATTACTTTTTAGATGTAATTGAATATAAAGAATTTCAAACTGATACTGTAGCTAAATTAGTCAATGCACCATCTCAAACGAGTAAATTTGATATGAATTATTTTGCTAAAACTTTAAAAGAAAAAGGTGTTAATTGTAGTTCTTTTGAATATAATGGTGGTTCAATTGAACCTTCTGATAATATAGATGGTGACAATGAAGGAACAGATTGTGCAGGACAAACAGTTCATAATTCAGTACCAAAGAGTGCAACTGGTTTATATAAACTAATTGCAGAACAAGCATATATGGATAATGTTAAATCTGAACATGTGGCATTCTGTGATGGTATTAAAATAACTGAAGGAAGTGAGGGTTATTTTAAAAACGAAGAAACTAATTCATGGGAATATTTAGAAAATGGTATTGGTGTTTATGAGGTTGCTAGTACTAAAGATAACAAGTATCCAATATATTATTTTAGAGGTGATGACATAGATAATAATTATGTTACTTTTGCTAACAAGTGTTGGAGAATTGTTAAGACAACTTCAACTGGTGGTATAAAGATTGTTTATAATGGTAATACATGTGACGCTACTGGTAAAAACCTTGGAATTGGGTATCAAGGTTATGATACTGGTTATATGAATATTCCAAGTAATTTATATATGCATGGTCCAGTTACTCCTAGAAATAGTTTGAAAACAGCAAATGGAACTGAATATTTATATGGTCGTGATTTTACATATAGTAATGGTGAATATACTTTAGTTGATACTATATCTTTACCTTATAAAGAAGATATTAGATCAGAGCTTTCAACTCATCATTATACTTGTTTAAATACAACAGGAAAGTGTACAACAATTAATTGGGTATACAATATCTATGGTCAAGGATTAGAGTATTATATGATGACTGACGGAAAATCATTTGATGATGCGTTAAACGAAATGGTATATAGTAATTCTGTTTCTTCTTTAGCAAAACAAACAATTGATAAATGGTATGAAGATAATTTAATAAGTTATGCTTCTTATATTGAAGATACTCCTTATTGTGAATTTAAAAAATTACAATCATTTGATGCAAAGACAGCGGATATTTCTAGCTATGGAAAGTTCAAGTTATATTATGAGTCATATGGTTCTACTGGTAGAAGTTTTAATAATGGTGTTTGTGAGAAACAATATGCTTATACTGTTTCTTCAAGCATTGGTAATGGTGCTTTAAAATATCCAATTGCGATATTAAATTCAGATGATCTATTTTATACTGGTGAAGAAGATGGATATTCATTCTTAGATGCTCCTGCTTCATGGGTAATGAATCCAAAGTTCTTTACGCTTATTTCTACTGACGATGGTGGAAGAGGTGCATTTATGGAAAGTACTAATTACTGGGATGGCGGAGGATTTGAATATTGTGGTGGTGATGAAGCCGGCTGCGATAATAATATAAGACCTGCTATTTCCTTAAAACCTGGTACTGATGTTTCTGGTGGAGATGGAACAAAGTCAAATCCTTATGTAATAAGATAGCTTTTGCTATCTTTTTTTGTATATATGAATTATCTGTTTTTAAATAAATATGAGTTATAATTATTTAGTAAGGAGAATGTTTAGTATATGAATAAAGTATTGAGTATTATTAAAGACTTAAATCCTTTTAGTAATAAAAGAATAGATAATAAAATAATTTATACGTTAAAAATATTATTGTCTGCATTTGTGGTGTATTTTGCTAGTTTAATTATTGCAGAAGGGATTATTATAGGCGGTTCATATTTATTTGGATACAATGCTACTGACAAACAAATGCCTTATGATATTATGCTATTATGTACATTTTATGGTTATTTAATTACTATATTATTATTTATATTATTTGCTAAAAAAATAAATAAAATTGAATTAAATAAAATTGGATTAGATAAAAATTTTAAAACTTTTTTAAAGGAATATTAATTGGAATGGTATCATTATCATTAATAATAATTTCATTATTAATGATTGGTGCAATTAGATTTAATGGAATAAACAATAATATTGATTGGTTGTTTTTGGTATTATATTTATTTGGATATTTAATTCAAAGTTTTATGGAAGAGTTAATATGTAGAGGATATTTATTACATAGATTAAAAGAAAGAATACCTCTTGTATTAGCTATTATTATAAGTATATTATTCTTTTCAATAGGACATTTTAATAAGATGTTTGTTGATGGTACATTGATAGGCGTTATAGGAATAATAAATCTATTATTAATTAGTTTAATATTTGTTGTCATTACATTAAAAAACAAAAATATTTATGGGGCAATAGGTTTTCATTTTATATGGAATTTTGCATTATTTAGTATTATAGGTTTAAATCTAAGCGGACTTGAAATTACCAATCCTATTTTTCAAATAGAAGTGGCTAATAAATTCTTAACTGGATATAGTTATGGAATTGAGTCAAGTTTTATAACAACTATTATACTTATAATTATATTATTATTAACAAAGATAAATGTAAGAATATAATGATCGGAAGATTAAGATATTATGATTAGCTATATAGCAAGGGGACTTTAATTAATATTTGATACCGATTTATAGTAACTATAAAAATGATTTAATATTAGAAGGGATTATAATTAATTTCGTCTTTTTTATGCTATAATTGAATAGAAATTGAGTAATTTCTATGAATAATAAAACTAATATCAATTGGTTGATAACAATTTAGTCAAGACTAATAAGAATTAGGTGATAAAATGAGTAATTTATCTAAAGTAATTTTAGGAACTGGTAATTATTATGATGTAAAAAGTGGTAATACTGTATCTGTTACAGGTGATGGTGGTAATGCATGGGGATATTTTGGACCAGCATATAAAAGACTAGCCCCTAAACTAGTTACTTATACACCTTATGCTGAAAAATTAGAAGTATTAGAAGAATTAAAAAAAGATGTCTCTAAATTAAAAGAATATATAGAATTTAGAAAAGAAATAGAAGATGAATATATAAAAAGTTATTATGACATAAGACTAAAAGATTTAGATGTTAAAGAGTTACTTTATATATTAAATGAGAAATTTGGTGATTGTATAATATTTTTATGCCATGAACCAATTGATGAATTTTGCCACAGAAGATTAATTGCAGATTATATAGAACTTGAAACAGGAATATATATTCCAAAAGTAAGTGTAGATGAACAAGGTAATGTTAAAAAACTTGTTCCAATAAGATATAAAAATAGATTAAAAGAAGTAATGAATAAGTAGATGATTTACATTAATAACGAAAATAAAACAAATATAAATTTGTTGATAACAATTTAATCAAGACTGATGCAAAAAGAGGTGATAAAAATGACTTTGGAGGATTTAAAAATAGAATATGATAAACTTCAGTTAAAGTATGGAGCTAAAGAATTAGATTCTATTTATAATGGTGGATGTATTGATAATCCAGATATATGTTTTGTATTTATGAATCCAACTGGCAAGAATATTGCTTCATCTAAATCATGGAAAGGTTTAAAATCACCTTGGATAGGTACTAAAAATATTTGGGATTTATTCTATGAATTAAAATTATTAGATAAAGATATATATGATAAAATAAAAACTATTAAAGGACTTGATTGGACGGAAGAATTTGCAAATGAAGTTTATAATAATGTAAAAAAACATAAATACTTTATAACTAATTTAGGGAAATGCACTCAAATTGATGCAAGACCTCTTCCTGATAGTGTATATAAAGAATATCTACATCTACTAGAAAAAGAAATAGAAATAATAAATCCTAAAGTAATTGTATTATTTGGTAATCAAGTTTCTTCTATTGTATTAAATCAAAAAGTGTCTGTTTCACAATGTAGAAAACAAAAATTTGAAAAAAATATTAATGGTAAAAAATATAAGTTTTATTCAGTTTTTTATCCAGTAGGTAATGGTAGATTTAATATAGGAAAATCTATTGAAGATATTAATTATATTATTGATAATATTAATGATAAAATTGTAGTATAAAAAAGAAGATGACTCATTATTCAAGAATAAAAGAAAAACTAGGTATAATAAGGGATTGAGAAATTTAATAACTTGTATGTTTAATACAAAATATGAGTAGAAGTTTAAAGGTGATTACTTCACATAATAATAAGAAATTTAAAGTATAATTAAAGTAAAATATCTCATAGTAATGGAGGTGTAAAATGAGTATAATTTCATCAGCTAGTTCATCTTCTTCTTGGAGAGGATTAGATTATTATAAGAAAAATAAAATTAAAAATCTTAAGAAGCTAAATGATTTTGAATATACTAGTGAAGTTATTGGTAGTGAAACTTATAGTGTTTATTTAGATGTATCTCATCCTAGAAGGTCTACTTGTAATTGTCCTCATGCTAATGGAAAAAGAATAATTTGCAAGCATATTGTTGCAACATTCTTTGAAGTGTTTCCTCAAGAAGCAATAAACTTTGAAAAGGAACAAGAAAGATTACAAGAAGAATATGAAGATTATCAAGCAAAATTATACAATAAAACACAAAGTTATATTAAATCATTGACTAAAAAAGAATTAATTGATGAATTATCATACATTTTAGATTATGCGCCAGATTGGGTGTACAATGATTTTGTAAGAAGAAATGATATTGAATAATAAAAATGGAGGCAATTATGAATAATAAAACGAGGTATTAATATATGAAGATAATGATGGTTTAATAAGAGTTGATGTAAAGTTTATTGATGAAGATGTTTGGTTAAATCAAAGTCAGTTAGCTGAAATATACAAGACATCTCATGAAAATATTACTATGCATATTTCAAATATATACAAAGATAAAGAATTACCAGATTCAACTTGTAAGAAATTCTTACAAGGTCAAAAAGAAGGTAATAGGGAAGTTAAAAGAAATATTGATCATTATAATTTAGATATGATAATTGCCATATGACCAAGTAAAAAATTATATTTTTTTGATTACACCATATTCAAGAACATAAAAATGACTTAAAAATGGACGAAACTATACTAAATTTCGTCTTTTTTATGCTATAATTGAATAGAAATGGAGTGAATCCTATGGATAATAAAACTAATGTAAACTGGTTGATTACAGTTTATAGTAACTTTTGGAGAAACCCTTTATTTATAAGACATTGCGAGGATTTAAACCTTGCATGTTTATAGTAAAAAATATAAAAAATGATAAATAATAGTCAAAAATGCCTAAAATATATTAAAAATGGTATAAGAATTAAGGTATTGATTACTGGACAGTAACTACCTTAATTTGACACATCTTATAATGTGTTTTTTTATGTTCAAATGGAGGTATTTATGAAAGAAGAAATAATTAAAATTAATGTATCTGAAATAGCAGATTTTTCAAAATACCCATTTAAAATTAATAATGATTTAAACTAAGAAGAATTAAAAGAGAGTATTAAAGAAAATGGTGTTTTAGTAACTAGCTCTTTTTTTCTTCAATTTCTTTTCCATAGAAAAGCATGATGTAATTATAGAAATCTATAATTGCATCACTGTTAATTAAATCATTATATAGATTTTTGTTGTAATCAAAATGTTCTTTTAATATACTGAATAGTTTTCCATTTTCTTCAAAAATTTTGGAAAAAAGTTTTCTACATAGGTGAACCATATTTTTTGATATAATACAAATCATCTTTCATGGTAACCCCTCTTTTATGTCGTTATTGTTATACCATTTTATAAGAAATGCAATTGATTGAATAATACTTTTTATGATACGTAAATACCGGTAATTATGATTGTATCATTTAAGATTGTGTGATATTATCTATATGGTAGGAGTGATTTAAATGATATGCAAAAAGTGTGGTACAGCTAATAGTGAAAATGCAGAATTTTGTATTACTTGTGGAAGTAATTTAAAAGAAGAGATAACTACCATTTTTAATAATAATCAAAATAATCAAGTACCTAATAATGGTACCTCAGCTAACTTATATGACCAAAGTGTAATAGAACCTCAACCAACTGTTGTTTCTTCGCAATCGGTAGTTAGTAGCCAACATATGGGAAATATGGTAAATACTCAATCTCAACCAAGAAAAAAAAGAAATAGTTTAAATATTATAATAATTTTATTAATTATGTTTATCATAGTTATTGCTGGTGGAGCATATTATCTTTTAAATAATAAAGGAAGTATTCCATCTATCAATAAAAGTGATTTAAATACTGATGGTGATGTTAAAGAAAATAATAATAATAATGATGATAATTATTATTATTTAATTTTCTCTGACTATAAATTTAGATTTCCGGTTTCATGGTTTGATAAAAATAAATTATATGGAATAAGTAGTGAACCTGGTTCTATTAGTAATAGGTCAATTATAGGTGTTGCTGATAATGGCAATGAATCATTTTCATTTGATTATTACTCTGAGTCTAATTCAACTGGTAAGTATGGACCAGAGTATCAAATTCATAAGTTATGGTCTGCTGGATTATCTAGTAGTTTTTATCCGGCTGAAGCTCCAGCAAATGATGATCAAATACGTGAAAAAGGTCCATACGTACAGCAAGGAGATACTTATGTAAGAAAAAGTGGTTGTGAGCAATTAAATGGTTATAGATTGTTTTGGTATTTAGTTGCTAGTTATGATCAAAATGCAGATGGCACTTATACGACGTCTAATTATTTAACTGCATTTGTTCAAAAAGATGGCGTTAATTCTTATTTATGTGCTAGTATAAATAAATTTGTTAAAAAGACTAGTAGTAATGACTCATATGCTTTTACAATGGATGATATATATAAATATTCTGGTGAAATGGTTGAATAATGAAAAGTATTGTTACAATACTTTTCTTTTTTATATGTAAGGAAGAGTGTTAAAATATTTATAAATTAACTAAAGGTTATGTGTTTAGACTATATCTTAATGAAAAACAAAAAAACTAATTGAAGAATTAAAAAATTATTATAAAAAATGATTTATTATCAAAAGCAGATTTTGAAGATTTTCATAAACAATATATGTATGAATTAAACTCTTTGAGATTATCAAAAAGAAGAATTATAAAACGAAAAAGATAATAAATTTATTTGGATTGGCTTAAAGAAATTAAAAAAATAAATAAGATTAATACTATAACTAGAAATGTTGTAGATGAGTTTATTTAAAATATATATGTATGTGAAGATAAAAAATAAAAATAGAATTTAAATATAAAGATCAATATGAAGAAGCTATTAGGTATCTAAAATCTCAGAAAAGTATGATATAATGTAATAGTGAGTTGTCATTAAAAAGGAAGTGATCTTATGACAAATAATAATGAAAATAACGAGTTACGAAAAAACGTAATCAATTGGTATCCTGGTCATATGGCTAAAACTAAAAGAGAAATAAATGATTTATTACCATTAATTGATGTAGTGTATGAAATAGTTGACGCTAGAATACCACAATCTTCTAGAATTGAAGATATAGATAATATTGTTAAGAATAAACCTAGAATTATTATTATGACTAAAAAAGACTTATGTGATTTAGAAGAAACTAATAAATGGATTAATAAATATAGAAATGAAGGTCATACTGTAGTTTTAGTTAATTTAAATAATAATGATGATTTGAAATATGTTTTAAATGAAACTAAAAAAATTGGTGATGAAATTAATAAGAAACGTCTTGATAAAGGCTTAAAAGAAAAAGAATTAAAAGCTTTAGTAGTAGGAATACCTAATGTAGGTAAATCCACTTTTATAAATAGAATGGCTGGTAAAAAAGTTGCGGGTGTAGGTAATATGCCAGGTGTAACTAAAAATCTAGTTTGGCTTAAAACAAAATCTAATATCCTTTTACTTGATACTCCTGGTATTTTATGGCCTAAATTTGATTCACAAGAAATCGCTAGAAATTTAGCTGCTATGAGTGCAATAAAGATGGAAGTATATGATAATGATGAAGTTGCTATTCATGTTCTTAATAAATTAAGTAAATATTATCCTAATTATTTAGAAGCTAGATATGGATTAACTGAATTTGATAATGATGATATTGGTGAAATGTATGATAGAATTGGTAAAAAGTTAGGATATATCATTAGAGGTGGAGAAATAGATTACGCTCGTGTTTCTACATCAGTTATTAATGATATTAGAAATGAAAATATAAAAGGAATTACATTCGATAGAATTTAATGGAAATTGAAGGATTTTTAATTGATAGTGAAGTATATGATTTAACTCCAATAAAAAATATACCTAACTATCAATTTTTATCGTTAGAAAGCATATTATCTGAGTTAAAGAAAAGTTATAAAAAAAATAAGAAATTATGCGAAGCAATTGAAATGCATTTAGCAAGTTTAGATAATATGCGTTATGAGCGTAAACTTAAAAGTGAAGGATATAATTATATTGCAGGAGTAGATGAAGTTGGTAGAGGACCTTTATGTGGTCCAGTTGTAACTTGTGCTTGCATTTTACCTGATAATTATTCATTACCAGGACTTACTGATTCTAAAAAGATAAGTGAAAAGAAACGTGATGAATTATATGAAATATTAATTAAAGATTGTATTTATTCAATTGGCATTAGAGATGATAAAAGAATAGATGAAATAAATATAAGAGAAGCTACAATTGAAGCTATGTATGACTCTATTAATAATTTAAAAGTTAAACCTGATTATGTTTTAATAGATGCTATGGATTTAAATAAACTTGATATGCCATATAAAGCTATGATTAAAGGGGATTTTAAGTCTGCTTCTATTAGTGCAGCATCCATTATTGCTAAAGTTACAAGAGATAGAATGATGATTGAACTTGATAAAAAATATCCTGAATATGGATTTGCTAAACATAAAGGATATCCCACTAAAGATCATATTGAAGCAGTTAAAAAATACGGAGTTAAAGACTTCTATAGGTTTACTTTTTCACCAATAAATGAAATAATTAATGAAGGTGATACAAATGACTAAAGAGAAAAAAGTTAAAGAAAAAGTATCTAAAAAAGATGGAAAAAAGACTTCTTTCTTAGATAAAATAAATACTAATAAAGTTAAGAATATCGTTACTAATAAGTATTTAGTTAGTAGTGGTGCTTTAACTCTAAATATATTTATTATTGAAATGTATTTAAGATTTTTAACTGATGGATCTTTTAATGATTTTGGTGTAGTTAGAATATTTATTAGTTCTTTAATTATTGGTATGTCTATTTCTTGGATATTACATTTCTTTAAAAGAATTATTGTTAGAATTATAAACGCTATATTAATAGGTGTTATTGGTATATATGCATTTGTAGAACTACTTTTATATAACTTAATTGGTTTTTATATGGGTATTGGTAATGCTGATCAAGGAACTAAAGTAGGTGAGTTTGTAGAATCTACTTTAAAGACTATGAATTTATTACATGCAAGTCTTCTTATTGTTACTATTATACTTGTTTTAGTTTATATATTTAGTGATATTCATATTTCTAAAAAAGCTAATAAACCAAAGAAAAGAAAATTTGGTAAAGCATTACTTATTAATATGATTCCTTTACTTGTAATTGGACTATTATGTGCTTTTTATTATCATACAGTTAGAGATAAAAAGTATCAAAGTGAATTACAAGCTGACTCAAATTATAGTTTATGGTTATATCCAGAAAACTCTAATTTAACTGTAAATAATTATGGGGTAGTAGTTTATATATTCTTAGATATTAAAAATCAAATAACTGGTATTACTTCTGAAGATATTTTACTTCTTGAAAATAAAGAATTAGAAGAAAAGCCACAAGAAGAAGAACCAGTTACAGATTATACTAGAATTATAGATGATACTGCTTGGAAAACTTTAATTGATAATACAACTAACAGTACATATAATGCAGTAAATAATTATTTGATTAATAGAAGTATTACTCCTAAAAATGAATATACTGGTTTATTTAAGGGTAAGAATTTAATAATCATCCTTATGGAATCAGTTAATGAGATTGCTATTTATAATAAAGATTATTTCCCTACATTATATAAAATGTATAATGAAGGTATTAGTTTTAAAAATAATTATAGTCCTAGAAATAATTGTTCAACTGGTAATAATGAAATGACTGTTTTAACAAGTCTTTGGACTATTAATAATACTTGTACAGCTAATTCTTATAATAAGAATAAATATTTTCAAGCTTCATTTAATGTGTTTAATAGGGAAGGTTATAAGACTGCAGCATTCCATGATTATACTCAAAAGTTCTACTTTAGAGGCACATCTTTACCTAATATGGGTGCAAGTGCTTATTATGGAGTTGAAAAGTTAGGTATTCCTTATTCAACATCTTATACTGAAGCAGATGACAAAGATATGTTTAAAGCTGCAAAACAATATTATATGAATGATGCACCATTTATGGTTTATTTTGCATCCGTTACTCCTCATCAATCTTATACTGCTAGTCAAACATGTAGTGATAGATATTTTGCTAAATATAAAGAACTTGGTTATAGTGATTATTTATCTAGATATTTATCTAAGATGCAAGTATTTGATGAAGCTATGAAAGAGTTATTAGATGAACTAGAAGAAACTGGTGAATTAGATAATACAGTTATTGCTATGTTTGGAGATCATTTTCCATATGGATTAACTGATAATGATATTAATGACTTTTTTAATAAAAATAATGCTGGTTATACAATTAATAGAAACTCTACTACTAATAAGAATGTAGATAAGACTCCAATGTTAATATATAATTCTACGCTTGAAAGTCCTATTCAAGTAACAGATTATACTACTATTATTGATTTACTTCCTACATTATTAAATTTATTTGATATGAATTATGATCCTAGACTTTACTTAGGAACTGATGCTTTGAGTGAGACTCATGTATCTCGTGCATACTTTAGTGATAAGTCTTGGGTGGATGAAAATGGTTTCTATTATGCTCCTAATAATAAGATGACTTATACTAGTGATAAAAAGTATGATGCAGCAACTATTGCATCTATTAATAAAGAAATATCACAAAGACAAAATATGAGTGCTACCGCTATTCAAAATAACTATTTTAAATACTTAGGAGAAGGTTTAGAAAAGTATAAAGTAGTAGAAGAACCAAAACAAGAAGAAACTGAATAAATCATTAAAGAAAGTGTCAAACACTTTCTTTAATTTTGTATACATATAAAATTTATGTGTTGACATATAAGTTTAAACTATCATATAATTCAACTTGACTTAAAAGTTAAAATCAATTTAATATATAAAATGAAAGAGGGAGTAAAATGACTAAACTTGTTATTGTGGAATCTCCAGCTAAGACACATACAATAGGATCTTACTTAGGTAGTGAATATAAAGTAGTATCTTCTAAAGGACATATTAGAGATTTAGCTACTACTGGTAAATTTGGTTTAGGAGTAGATATAGATAATAACTTTAAAGCTAATTATGTTTCTATTAAAGGTAAGACTAAAGATATAAAAGCTTTAAAGAAAGATATTAAAGAATCTGATTTTGTTTATCTTGCAACCGACCCAGACCGTGAAGGAGAAGCTATTTCTTGGCACCTTTATGATGCTTTAGGTATTAAAGATAATAATTATGAAAGAATAGTTTTTAATGAAATTACTAAACCTGCTGTTGAAGATGCTTTTAATCATGCAAGAAAAATAGATATGGATTTAGTTAAATCTCAAGAAACAAGAAGAATATTAGATAGAATTATTGGATTTAGATTATCTAAATTAATGAGAAGTAAAACTGATGGAACAAGTGCTGGTAGAGTACAATCTGTTGCTTTAAAACTTGTTGTTGATAGAGAAAGAGAAATAAGAAGTTTTGTTCCTGAAGAATATTGGGAAGTAGTTGCACATGTTAATGGATTAGATTTTGATTTAGATAAATATAATAATGAAAAGTTAGAAATACATTCTAAAGAAGAAGTAGATAAGATTTTAAATGATTTAAGTGATACTTATAAAGTAAGTTCTATAGAAAAGAAAGCTAAGAAAAGAAATTCTTTAATGCCTTTTATTACTTCAACCTTACAACAAGCTTGTATTAATAAGTATGGATTTAATTCAAGTAAAATAATGAGTATTGCACAAAAGTTATATGAAGGTATTGATATTGGTAGTGGTACAGTTGGTTTAATTACTTACATGAGAACTGATTCTACTAGACTTTCACCAGTATTTATTAATGAAGCTTTTGATTATATAAGACATGAATTTGGTGAAAAGTATGTTGGTGTTGTAAAACAAGCAAAAAAGAAAGAAAATGTTCAAGATGCTCATGAAGCTATTAGACCAACATCTGTAATGCGTACTCCTGAATCAGTTAAAAGATATTTAACTGATGATGAATATAAAGTATATTCAATCATTTATGCTAGAGCATTAGCATCTTTAATGGCTCCTGGTGAAACTTTAACTACTACTATTAATTTAGATAATAATAATTATAATTTTAAAACTAGTGGTACTATTGAAACATTTGATGGTTTTTTGAAAGTATATAGAGAATTCTTTAATAGTGAAGAAAAAGAGTTGCCTGATAATATTAAAGAAGGAGATACTTTAAAATCTAATGATTTAGAAACACTTCAAAAGTTTACTAAACCAGCTCCAAGATATACTGAAGCTACTTTAATTGAAGAAATGGAAAAATTAGGTATTGGTAGACCATCTACATATGCTCAAACTATGAAAACTATAAAACAAAGAGATTATGTAGAAATTAAAGATAAAAGATTTATTCCGACTGATACTGGTTTTGAAGTTACTGATAAACTTCAAGAATTCTTTTCAGATATTATAAATGTCACTTATACTGCTGAGATGGAAGATGAACTTGATAAGATTGCTGATGAAAAGTTAGATAATGTAAAAGTATTAAGAGACTTTTACAATAAGTTTGCACCACTTCTTGATAAAGCATTTAAAGAAATGGAAAAAACTCAACCACAAGAAACTGGAGAAACTTGTCCTGAATGTGGTTCACCTTTAGTAATTAGAAAAAGTAAATATGGTCAATTTGTTGCTTGTTCTAATTATCCTGAATGTAAGTATATTAAACAAGAAGAAAAAGACGAAAAACCAATTGTAGAGGTTTGTAAATGTCCAACTTGTAGTGATGGTATGATTATTGAAAGAACTACAAGAAAAGGCAAAATTTTCTATGGATGTTCTAGATTCCCTAAATGTAAAACTGCTTATTGGGATAAACCAACTGGTGAAAAGTGTCCTGAATGTGGATCAATGCTAGTTGAAGGTAAAGAAGGAATTAAATGTTCTTCTTGTGATTATTCAGAATAGTATATTTATACTATTCTTTTTTTGTGCTATTATTTTAATGGTGATAATATGGCAGAAGAAAGTAAACTTATAATAAGATTCCCAAGTGAAACAGATAAGAATGCTTGGTTAGATTTTGTTAAAGATGCTAGAAAGTTTTATAGTGATGCAACACCACTTAGTTTTAAAGATGAAGCTCATTATAGAGAGTGGCTTAATAGACTTATTAATTTAAATATTGGTACTACTTTGAAACCTGGTGAAATACCACAATCAACATTCTTTATGTTTGATGGTGCAAGAATTGTTGGTTATTTAACTATTAAAAGACAAATAATTAATCATAATCCAATCGGACAAATATATATTAATATTAGACCTTCTGATAGAAAGAAAAAATATGGTACTAAATTAATGATTGCTGCGTTAAATAAATGTAGAGAAATACAATTAAAACAAGCATTAATTTCATGTCCTGAAGAGTCTTTAGGTGGTATTAAAATAATTGAAGCTAATAAAGGTAGACTTATAGAAACTAAATTCTTAAAAGGTACAGAAATAAAGATGAGAATATACTTAATCGATTTATAAGATTAAGTCTTTTTATTTGTATTATTAACTGTTTTAGATTATAATTTTGTTGTAAGGTGATTATTATGCATTCAGTATATATTCATATTCCATTTTGTACACATATATGTTCTTATTGTGATTTTACTAAGTTATTACATCTAGAACCATTTGTAGATGATTACTTAGAAAACTTACAAAAAGAAATACTTGATAATTATGATGGAGAAAGATTAAAAACATTATATATTGGAGGAGGAACTCCTTCATGTTTAACTAGAAAAGAAAGAATTAAATTATTTCAAATATTAGAAATTTTTATTAAAGATCCAGATTGTGAGTATACAATTGAATGTAATCCAAGAGATATTACTGAAGACTTCTTAGATGATGTAGTAGCTGCTGGTGTAAATAGAATTAGTATTGGAGTAGAATCTTTTAATGAAGATAATTTAAAAATACTTGAAAGAAAAGCTGATTTTAAAGATTTAGAAAAAAGAATTGAATTAATTAAGAATCGTGGAATTGATAATATAAATATAGATTTAATGTATGCATTACCTAATGAAACTATTAAAGTATTAAGAGATGATTTAAAGAAATTTATTAAATTAAATGTATCACATATTAGTACTTATTCTTTAATGATTGAAGATCATACTAAATTAGGAAATACTAATACTGAATATGTTCCAAGTGAATTAGATGCTAAGATGTATGAAACTATTTGTACTAAACTTAAAAAAAGCGGTTTTGTTCATTATGAAGTATCTAATTTTGCACTTCCAGGTTTTGAATCAAGACATAATTTAAATTATTGGGATAATGGTGAATATTATGGATTTGGTTTAGGGGCTTCAGGTTTTAAAGCAGGATTTAGATATACAAATACTTCTAATTTAAGAGAATACAATGAAGGTAATTATCGTAAAGAAAATGAAATGATGTCTTATAAAGATATGATGGATAATGAACTTATGTTAGGTTTAAGAAAACTAAAAGGTATCAATGTTGATGACTTTTATGACAAGTATGGAGAAAATATTCAAGATGTTTATCCTAGAATAAATGATTACCTAAAATCAGGGGAATTAATATATAGAAAAGGATATCTATCTATTCCTGAAGAAAAGATTTATGTAATGAATGAGATACTTGTAAATATTATGTAGATTATTGATTGATATATTTATGAGTGTTATAATTCAAAATATAAAGGGTGATTAAATAATGAGAAAAAAGATTAATATATTATTTATTTTATTAGCGCTATTTATACCAGTTGTTGCTAATGCAGGGACAATAGAAACAGGATCTGCTAAAACACAAGAAGGAAGTACAACTTGGCCAGTAATCTATAAAGGGGATAAGATTATAGCTAATGATTATTTTCTATTAGAAGCATATGGAAATGATAATGGGATGGTTACTTGTTCTATTTCTTACGTATCTCCATTTGGAAAAAATGGAGCAGCTGTAAGTGATACTGAAGTTTCTAGTAGCGGTCTTGAGGTTGCTACTTTAACTTGTATTACAAACAGTTCAGAAAATCAAAATGGAAATGTTGGAGTTAAAGGAACTTTAAATAGAAGCACTGGTGTTAAAGAAGATTTAAACATGAGTGCAAAGAAATATACTGTAAATGCTGCTAGAAAGAAATCTAGTGATTCTAAATTAAAATCACTTTCTACTAGCCAAGGAACTATTTCTCCTGAATTTAGTGATAAAACATTTGATTATACAGTTTATAATATTAAAGATACTATAAACTCAATAAGAATTAATTTTACTTGTGATCATTGTGATACTAGTATTAAATTAGAAGACGCCAATGTATCTGCTAATAAGAATTCTTCAGGATATGAACTAAAAAATATTCCAAAAGGAAATTGTGAAGTTAGTTTAACAGTTGTATCTGAAGATGGAAAAAATAATGATACTTATAAAATTACTATTATTAAGGGTGAAACTGAATATGATTCAGCTAAAGTAACTAATATTACAATTGGTGATAGTAAAATTAATCCAGATTTTAAAGAAGATGTTTATGAAGGATATACAATAACAGTTCCTTATGATGTAAAGGATATATCTAAAGTAGCTACTATTGTACTTAAAGATCCTGAAGCTAAATATGAATTTAAGAATGGTGATAACTTACAAGTTGGTTCTAATGAAGTAGAATTAGTTGTTACTAGTGTACTTGAAGATAATACTCAAACTTATAAGATTACTGTTATTAGATTAAATAGTGAAAATATTAAATTAATAAGTTATAAAAATGGTGAAATTAAATTTAATGATGCTGATAAGAATGAACAAACTTTAAGTGAAGAAGAATTTGAAAAACAATATCCAACTGTATGGAAAGATATTAAAGATGGTAAATACAAATTTGATGAAAATGGTAATTTAATTGAAGATAAGACTGAAAAAAAATCTAATAAAAAGACTTTAATTATTATTTTAGTACTTGTTATTGGAATTCTAGTTATTGGTGTTTCTGGATACTTTATCTTTAGAAAGAAAGATCCTGAAAAAGAAAAAGAAAAGATTAAAAAGAAAGCTATGAAAAAAGCTCGTAAGGATGAATTAAAGAAATTAGAAGAAGAATATTATAAAGAATACTATGGTGAAGACTACGAAGATGAAGAAGCTGAAGATGAGTCTAATTTAGAAGAGTCTGAAGAAACTGATGAGGTAGAAGAAGCTAAAGAGGATAAAACTAGCAGATCTAAAAAGAAAAAAGAAGAGTCTTTACTAGAAGATGATTATATCTTTGAACAATCACTTATCGAAGAAGAAAATGAAAGTGATGAAGATAGTGATTCAAAAAAGAAAAAGAAAGAAGAAGTAGTAGATGTTGATACTGCTTTGGAAGATTTGATGAACACTAAAACATATGATTTTAGTGATGAATTCGAAGATATTGATAAATAATTCGTATGCGAAAAAAACCTCTTGCAAAAGGGGTTTTTATGTAATATAATACTATTGGTTATTGGAAGGAGGGAAGTATAATGGCAAGCACAAGAGTTGAAGTTAAAAACGGAGACGTTAACGGAGCAATTAGAAGATGGAAAATGAAATTTGCTAAGAGCGGAGTTCCTTCTGAATTAAAGAAACATAAAGAATATTCAAAACCAGGCGTTGTAAGACGTGAGGAAAAGAAAGAAAATATTAAAAATTCTCGTAAGAGAAATAGAAGAGGATAGTAATATCCTTTTTTTTATTGTAAAATTATCCTTAGAAAGGATAGATGATTAATGAAAAGAATTTATATGTTATTATTAGTTTTAGTAGCTTTATTTGCTTTTAACTTTAATGTTTTAGCCGAGGGTGAAACGAATTGTTTAGGAGAAGCTGGTACTAACTGTGGTTCTGCAGAAGATATTGCACCATTGATTTCTCCTAATGAAGAAAATATTACTGATCAAGCATTTTATGTAGATGATGATTTAAATGTTACTAAAGATATTGATGCATCAGCGTTTATGATTGGTAATACTATTAAATCTACTGGCACTATATATGGCTCACATTTTGTTGCTGGTAATGAACTTAATATTAGTGGAGTTACTGATTATAGCTTCTATGCTGGACAATCTTTAAAGATTCATGATTTTCATAGTAATGATGCTTTTATCGCTGGTAAAGATCTTGAATTTAATAATGTTTTAGGAAGAACTTATTATATAGCTGGGCAAAATATTACTATTAGTGATTCAACTATTGATAAGTTATATTTAGCTGCTGAAAAAGTAGTTTTAAATGGTGAATTTGAAAATGTTACTGTTGCTGCTGAAAAAGTTATAGTTAATGGTTCTATTACTGGTGTTTTAGAGATTAATGAATCAGCTAAACTTGAAACAATGGGTGACACAACTATTGAAACTATTAATAAGTATAAAGATTCTGAAAAAGATAGTAAGTTCTCTAAAGGTAATTCTTTTACTGCTTTGTTATTTGTTATAGTTGTAGCATTTATTAAAGGATATGTTAATCTTGCTTTAATTGGAGTTATTATAATTGCATGCTTCAAAGGAATAGTTAAAAAACTTAATAAAGAAGATATTGATGCATCATTTGTATTTAGTCGTATTGGAATTGGATTATGTACTTTAATAGTTGTTCCAGTTGTATCTATTATTGCACTATTTACAGGATTTGCATCACTTATTGGTATAATTTTGTTACTAGCTTATATTATTGGTATTATAATTTCTACTCCAATTGTAACTATTTACTTAAGTGATAAGTTATTAAAATCTATTAAGAATGATTACTTAAGATACTTAGTTGGATTACTTATCTTACAATTAATTAAGAGAGTGCCTGTAATTGGTGGACTTGTTACATTCTTATCATTATTGCTAGGTTTAGGTTTAATTATTCAATTATTGAAACAAGAAAAGAAGGAAAAATAATTTCCTTTTTTCTTTTGCAAGAGTATAATATTACTCAAGAAAGAAGGCATAATTATGTACGAACAAATTAAAAAAGATTTAATTGAAGCAATGAAGTCTGGAGATAAATTTAAATTAAGCGTAATAAAAATGCTTAAAAGTGCTTTAATGAACGAAGAAATTAATCTTGGAGGTAATGGTTCAGGATTAACTGATGATGAGGTACTTGCAGTTATAAAAAGAGAAGTTAAAAAAAGAAATGGATCTATCGAAGAATATACTAAGTATGGAAAGATGGATGCAGTTGAAGATTTAAAGAAGGAAGTAGAAATATTATCAGTATATCTTCCTGAAGAGATGAGCGAAGAAGAATTAAATAAACATATCGATGAAATAATTAAAGAAATTGGTGCTGAATCAATTAAAGATATGGGTAGAGTAATGAAAGAATTAACTGCTAAATATGCTTCACAAATTGATATGGGAAAAGCATCTGTAATTGTTAAATCTAAATTAAACTAAGAAGTGGATTTATTCACTTCTTTTATTTTAAAAAGATAAAAATAATAGTATAATCTTTATAGGTGATGTAAATGTTTCCACCAAAAGCATTAGAAATAGTTTATGGTGTAATACCTATGGTTATTTTGTTTTCTATTATAGCTATTCTTTTAAGAGTTGTAATAGCTTCTTATAATCATGAAAAAATAAATGTATTTAATGATTTTAAAATACTTATGTATATAATATATTTATTTGTATTATTCCAACTTGTAACTACTACAGATTATTCTTCTTATTCTAATAATTTTGTACCTTTTAAAGAAATTTTAAGATATAATTTTAAAAGTGCTTTATTTATAAGAAATGTAGTAGGTAATATACTTTTATTTATACCATTTGGTTATTTGATATCAGATGTTATTTATATGACTACTAAACATAAGAATGTATTTGTTTCTTTACTTTTTACACTTCTTACAAGTGCAGGTATCGAAACAATTCAAATGTATATTGGAAGAAGTTTTGATATAGATGATATTATATTAAACTTTATTGGTGGTTTATTTGGATATATTGCATTCTTAATTGTAAGAGCAGTTTTAAAAGAAGATTCTATATTAACAAAAATGATAAAGGTACTTATATTTATAGTATTTATTGGACTTATAAGTCTTTGGATATATAAAATAATCCTAAAGGGGGAATTATAATGAATTATGAAATTTATGATGAATATGGTGTAGATTTTGATTATTCTTATTTAGATGATGTTATTAAAGCTACACTTAAACATGAGAAGGCAGATGGTGCTTATCTTTCAGTTATATTTATTGATGATGAGAAAATGCATGAAATGAATAGAGATACTAGAGGAATTGATAGAACTACTGATGTATTATCTTTTGCTTTAGAAGATAACGATAATATAAAAGGAGATATTAGAATACTTGGAGATATATTTGTAAGTATTCCTAAAATGAAAGCACAAGCTAAGGAATATGGACATTCTGAAAAAAGGGAATTATCTTTTCTAGTTTGTCATGGTCTTCTTCATTTACTTGGATATGATCATACAAGATCAGTTGAAGAAGAAAAAATCCAATTTGGATTACAAGATGAAATATTGAATGATTTAAATATCATTTCGTGATATAATTAAATACGAAAAATAATAAGGGAGTGTTATTATGAGAAGTGGATTTGTTAGTATTGTAGGTAGACCTAATACTGGTAAGAGTACTTTAATAAATGCAATTGTTAATGAAAAGATAGCAATTGTATCTAATGTTGCAGGTACTACTAGAAATACAATTCAAGGTGTATATCATGGTGATGATTTTCAAATAGTATTTGTAGATACACCTGGTATTGCAAGAGCAACTGATAAATTAGGGAAAAAACTTAATAAAGAATCATATGATTCACTTGATGATATAGATGCAATTCTTTTTGTTGTAGATGCTGCTGGTGGTTTAGGTAAAGGTGATAAGATGATTCTTGAAACTTTAAAGAAAACAAATACACCAGTAATACTAGTATTAAATAAAATAGATAAACTTACTAAAGAAGGTATATTTAAAGCTATTCTTAAATATAAAGATCTTTATGATTTCCAAGAAATCATTCCTGTAAGTGCTCTTAAACATGTAAATATTGATGAACTTATTAATATTACTAAAAATTATTTAAGTGATTTGGTTAAATATTATGATGATGATGTTACAAGTAGTAATGATCCTAAATTTATGGTTACTGAATTGGTTAGAGAAAAAATACTTAATTTAACTAATGATGAAGTACCTCATTCAATTACATGCGTACTTCAAAACTATAATGAAAAATCATCACTTATCGAAGCACAAGTTGATATTATTGTATCAAGAGATTCTCTTAAGAAAATTATTATTGGTAAACAAGGTAGTATGTTAAAAGAAATTGGTACTCAAGCAAGAAGAGATATTGAAAAAATGTATAAGAAACCTTGTTACTTAGAGTTATATGTTAAAACAATTAAAAATTGGAGAAATAAAGATTCATTCTTAATAGATAACTTAGGTTTAGGGGAATAATTTTATTCTCCTTTTATTTTTGGAGGGTTTATGTTAAAACAAATAAAGGGATATGTTATACATACTACAGATTATCAAGATTCTTCTAGAATACTTAATGTACTTACTGAAGATGGAATAGTAGCTATTATTTCTAAAGGATGTAAGAATGTTAAATCTAGTTTAAGACTTGTAAGTCAAAAACTAATATATGGTGAATTTGTAATATATTATAAAGAAAAGGGTATGTCTACTTTAAAAGAAGGTACTATTATTAATGAATTCAGTAATATAAAAAAAGATTTAACTAAGTTTAGTTATTTTTCTTATATTACTGAACTTACTAGTCAAGTTGTAAAACAAAATAATAATAAGAAAATATTTGATTTATTTAATAGTACAGTTTTAAAGATTGAAAGTGGATTAAATCCTAAAGTAATGACTAATATATTAGAATTAAAATTATTAGATTTTCTTGGAGTACCTCTTAATTTAAATGAATGTGTTAAATGTGGAAGTAGAAAAGATATAGTTACAATTGATCCTGATGAAGGAGGACTTATTTGTAAGAATTGTTATACTAATGAAATTATATATGATATGAAAGTAATAAAGATGTTAAGAAATTATTCATTAGTAGAAATTAAAAGTATTACAGAACTTAAAATAAGTGATGAGTTAATAGAATTCATTAATAGAATTATAAGTATGTATTATGATAGATATACTGGTATATATATACATAGTAAAAAGTTTTTAGAAAAAATAGATAATCTTAATTTAAAATAAATTATATTTTTATTATAATTAAGTAAGGTGAATAATATGGGTGTGTTTAATAAATTAAAAGAATTTTTTAACAACTTAAGTAAAAAAATTAAAAAAGATATTCTTTTTAAAAAAAGAGATAAAATGATTATTAAACAACAAATGGCTTTGTATAAAGAAGTAGAAAAAGAATACAAAGAAGAGGAAAAAAGATTAAAAAAAGAAAAAGAAGAAAAATATAAAGACATGCCTAAAAGTAAAAGAAGATTACTAGAAGTAAAAGAATTCTTTGATGAATTAATGAATAATGATGAATTTGAAGAATTAGAAAAATATAAAACTGAAAAAGAAAAGAAACGTGAAATTGAAGAGAAAAAAGAAGCAAGAAAAATAACAATAAAAGCTGCCTTAGTATTTGTTTTCGTTATTTGTATTTCTACAGTTGGATTACTTGTTTTTGGTGAAATGATAAAAACAGATTTAGAAAAGGTTACACAACCTATGTTAGAAGATTATTATTTAAAAACATTTAATGAAAAGCCTAAATTACAAGGTATTACTTATTTAGATAAAGAAAAACATATTGTTCTTGCAAGATTTAAATCTGGTATTAATGTTATGTGTGTTGAAAATAAGCATATTGGTAATGATTCTAATTATGATAGTATTTATAGTGATTATAAAGCTTATTTAATTAATACTATGCAAGCACAAGACTTTATTATTCATAAACCAAAGCTTTCTTATGTACCTTATGAAGTTAATTATAATTACTATATAGATTATATTGATACTTTACCAAGTGATTTAAACTTTAATGAATTATTAAGTAGTAATTCACTTGATATAGTAGATATTATTATATATGAAAGAGATATTAATAAAGAAAATATTAAAAATATGTTAAATAGCTTTGGTAATAATTCAATAATATATTTAATTAAAACTAGTGGTCAAAATGTTATTAATTTTAGTGTAGTAACTAAAGATAAAATAGAGTCTTTTGATGTTATAGAAGAAAAATATTCAAATCAAAATGATACCTTCTTTAAATTTGATCAATCTATTAACAAAGTAGAATATGTAGATATAATAACTCTAAGAGATGGCTATGATAGAAAAAATTATATGTATACCAACGTTAAAAAGTTTGATATTGATCAATCTTATTTACCTTATAGTGGTTCTAGAGAAGAAGATACTAGAAGTGAGTATTATTTAGTTAGATTAAAAAAAGAATTATCATATGATAACTTTACTCTTTTAACTGGATATGGTGAAAGTTATGGTTTGTATGATGAAGATGAAACACCCTTAGTTTTAGGTATTGAAACACAAAGTGGATATTTAGTATTTGGAACAAAAGAAGTTATGATTGGAAATAAAGATACAGAACCTAAATCTTGGTTATGTAGATTTAATTTATGTTAGAATATAAGTGGTGATATTATGGGAAAATATAAAGTAATAGCAATAGATGGACCTAGTGGGTCTGGAAAAGGTACAATTTGTAAGGAATTAACTAAAATTACGGGTTACTTTTATGTTGATTCTGGTGTATACTATAGGGCGATAACTTATTTGGTGCAAAAAAATAATGTTAATCCAAGCGATATAGATGCTGCAGTTGAATTAGGAAAGAACATGAAGCTTGAAGTTAAGGATAATAAATATATTCTTAATGGAGAAGATGTTACTACATTAATTAGAACAGAAAAGATTAATGAAATGTTACCTAAGTTAACTCCAGTTGAGGAAATACGTAATGTGGTTAATTCTCATGTAAGAAACCTTACTAATAATAAAAATATTATTATTGATGGTAGAGATACTACTACTGTATTATTCCCTGATGCTGATTATAAGTTCTATGTAGACTGTGATGTTTTAGTTAGAGCTAAAAGAAGATATGATCAAGAAATAGAAATGGGATTATCTCCTGACTTTGAAGAAATTAAAGATAACATTATTAAAAGAGATTTAAAAGATACTACTAGAAGTATCGCACCTTTAATAAGAAATAGTAGTCAAATATATATTGATACTACAAATGATACAATCGAAGAGAGTGTGAAAAAGATTATGGAAAAACTAGAAAATAAAGTAAATTTAAAGAAATTATATATAGATTTCTTTGTAAGTAAAGGACATAAACAAATTCCTTCTGCTCCAGTAGTTCCTGAAAATGATCCTTCAGTATTATTTAATACTGCTGGTATGCAACCATTAATTCCATTTTTAATGGGTGCTCATCATCCTTATGGAACTAGACTTACTGATTATCAAAAATGTGTAAGAACTAATGACCTTGAAAATATAGGAGATACTTATCATCATACATTCTTTGAAATGTTAGGTAATTGGTCTTTAGGAGATTATTTTAAAAAAGAAGCTATTACATGGAGTTTTGAATTCTTAACTGAAGTGCTTAATATTCCAGTTGAAAGACTTGCTGTTACTGTATTTGCTGGTAACGATTCAATTCCATTTGATAATGAAGCTCATGATATTTGGAGAAGTTTAGGAATACCTGAAGAAAGAATTGTTCCTACTAAAGATGATAACTTCTGGATAGCTGGTGAAACTGGACCATGTGGACCTGATTCTGAAATGTTCTATTGGAGAAGTAATGACCCAATTCCTGAAAAGTTTGATACTGAAGATAATAGATGGGTTGAAATTTGGAATGATGTATTCATGCAATATGAAAAACATGAAGATGGTACATTTACTGAACTTCCTAAAAAGAATGTAGATACTGGTATGGGTGTTGAAAGAACAACTGCTATTCTTGAAGGTAAGAATGATAACTATCAATCATCTATTTGGACTCCTGTTATGGAAGAAATTGAAAATATTACTGGACTTACTTATGAAAATAACGAAAAAGCTATGAGAATTATTGGAGACCATATTAGAAGTGCTGTATTTATTTCAGCAGACCCTGCTGGAATTAAACCAAGTAATACTGATCAAGGATATATTTTAAGAAGACTAATTAGAAGAGCAATTAGATATGCTAAGAGTTTAAATATTGAAATTAATTCTAATTGGGAAGAGAGAATTGCCAATAAGATAATGGATGAATATGAAGAATATTATTCAGAAATTAAACAAAATAGAAATATTGTTTTAGAAGTTCTTAAAAATGAAAAAGTTAAATTTAATAGAACTCTAGAAAAAGGACTAAAAGAATTTGAGAAAATTGCTTCAATTAAAACAGAAATTGATGCTACAGATGCTTTCCATTTATATGATACATTTGGTTTTCCTATTGAGTTAACTGAAGAAGTTGCTAAAGAAAGAAACTTAAGTGTAGATGTAGAAGGATTTAAAGTTAAATTTAAAGAACATCAAGAATTATCTAGATCACAATCTCAAGGTAAATTTAAAGGTGGTTTAGCTGGTAACAGTGAAATTGAAACAAGATATCATACTGCAACTCATTTATTAAATGCTGCACTTAAAAAGGTAATTGGACCTTCAGTACATCAATTAGGTTCAAATATTACTGAAGAAAGACTAAGATTCGATTTCCCATGTGATCATAAGATGACTGAAGAAGAAAAAAAAGAAGTAGAAAACTTAGTTAATGAATGGATTCAAGCAGGTTTAGATGTTAGAGTAGATGAAATGAAGAAAGAAGATGCAATTGCAAGTGGTGCTGAATGTATGTTCATTGAAAGATACCCTGATGTTGTAACTGTTTATACAATTGGAGATAATGTTTCTAAAGAATTATGTGGAGGTCCTCATGTTAAAAATACTAAAGAATTAGGACACTTCAGAATTAAGAAGGAAGAATCATCATCTTCAGGTGTAAGAAGAATCAAAGCTGTATTAGAAAGTGAGTAGGATCAAAATGAAAAAAGAAGATTTAAAAAAACGCGCATTAGAAAAATCAAAAGCACTAGCTGGAAAAGGTAAAGGATTTATTGGAGAATTCAAAGAATTTATTTTAAGAGGTAATGTTGTTGATATGGCTATCGGTGTTATTATTGGTAGTGCATTCTCATCATTAATTACTGAATTTACTAAAGACTTTATTAATCCACTTATTAATGGTATTGGTGGAGTTGAAGTTGGTGGAACAATTAAGATTTATGGTGGACAAGAAATACTTTGGGGTAATTTTGTTACTGCTGTAATCAATTTTGTTATCATTGCTTTTGTATTATTCATGATGTTAAAAGTTATGAATAAACTTCTTTCAATCAGAGACAAAAAGGAAGAAAAAGAAGAAGCTGAAGAAGAGAAAAAAGAAGAAGCACAAGCAAATAGACAAGAAGAATTACTTGAAGCTATCCTTGCTGAATTAAAAAAGAAAAACAAATAAGAGTTATATTTATAACTCTTTTTTTACTATAATAGTTTTAGAATTGAGTGATTTTATATGTTTAAGTTATTTTTTAAAATCAAAATAAAATGATAAATTAATGTTCCATTTAGATACAAAATTACCAGGTTATAATTCTAATTATAGTTATCATACAAAAGCGCACGCAGGTGAAGGCGGATATATGGAATATAAATAAAAAAGAATACATAGTGAAATGAACCCCTTAGAGTAGACATTATAAAAAAAACACATTGTTAGTTATGTTAGAATACACTTCCGAAAGGAGGTGTTTTCTAATGGCGAGAAAAGGACAAATTTTTAATCACTATTCGGATGAATTAAGAAATGAAA